>SXOB01000009.1 GCA_005776945.1 Pseudomonadota bacterium | reverse complement strand
TCGAGGTGGTTGGTGGGCTCGTCGAGGAGCAACATGTCCGGACGGCTGAGCAGGAGCTGCGCTAGCGCAACTCGGCGACGTTCCCCCCCGGACAACGTCGAGACGTCCTGGTCGCCAGGAGGAACCCGAAGCGCATCCATGGCGACTTCCACGGTCCGGTCGAGTTCCCAGGCGCCTGCGGCGTCGATCTTGTCCTGAAGCTCCGCTTGTTCGGTCAGCAGGGCGTCCATCTCGTCGTCGGTGATGTCCTCGCCCATCCGGTTTCCGACGGCCTCGAAACGGTCGAGCAGCGCGCGCGTATCGGCGACGCCCAACTCGATGTTGCCCCGGACGTCGCGGGTGGGGTCCAGGGAAGGTTCCTGCGAAAGGTACCCGACCCGCACCGTGGGATCGATCCAGGTCGAGCCGAGCACGTCCGTATCGACGCCGGCCATGACCTTGAGGACCGTTGACTTACCCGCGCCGTTGGCGCCAATGACACCGATTTTTGCGCCCGGATAAAAGGACAGCCAGATTCCCTTGAGAATCTCGGTTCCGTCGCCAAGGACCTTTCGCAGTCCCTGCATCTGGTAAATGTACTGGTGAGCCATAGGAGTCTCTCAGAAGGCGGCTTGGCCGGGGGTGCGAGGGAAGGGGATGGCGTCGCGAATGTTGGAAACGCCCGTCAGCCACATGAGCATGCGCTCCAGGCCAAGGCCGAAGCCGCCGTGAGGCGTGGATCCCCAGCGCCGTAGCTCGAGGTACCACCACAGCGGCGCCTCCTCCATTCCGCGCAGCGCGAGTTGGTGGCGGAGTTCCGCCTCACGCTCCTCGCGCTGGCTGCCGCCGATGATTTCGCCGACGCCAGGGACAAGGAGGTCCGTGGCCGCCACCGTCCGCCCGTCGGCGTCCACCCGCATGTAGAAGGCCTTCTGCTCGCGGGGGTAGTTGGTGACAAAGACAGGACGCCGGAAGTGTTCCTCCGCGAGGTACCGTTCGTGTTCGGATTGGAGCGACTCGCCCCAGCCCACGGGAAACTCAAAGGTCCGCTTCGACGCGACGAGAATGTCGACCGCCTCTGCGTAGGTGATTCGCGCGAAGGGCGCCTGCAAGGCGGAACGCACCGCGGTGACGTGCCCGGGTGCGAGGAACGTGTCGAAGAAGGTGAAGTCCTCCGCACATCGCTCCAGCACGCGCGTGGCGACGGTGCGCACGAACTCCTCGGCCAGCGCGATGACATCGTCCAACGTCGCGAACGCAATTTCAGGTTCGATCATCCAGAATTCGGCCGCGTGGCGGGGCGTTTGACTGTTTTCGGCGCGAAATGTGGGGCCGAATGTGTAAACGTCGGTGTGGGACTGGGCGAAGCACTCGACCTGCAGCTGGCCTGACACCGTCAGGTAGGCGGGCGTGCCGAAGAAGCCTTCGGGCCGGTCGCCGGCCGACACGTGGAAGAGCTCGCCGGCGCCTTCGCAGTCGGTGGTCGCCAAGATGGGTGTGTGGATCCACACGAAGCCGTGGCCCTGGAAAAAGCGGTGAATCTCGTCGCACAGCGCGTTGCGCACTCGGACGATGGCCTGATGGGTGTTCGAGCGAGAGCGCAGGTGCGCGATGGTTCGCAGATGCTCCAGACTCGTCTGCTTTTTCTGCAGTGGATAGGTCGCAGGGTCGCTGTCGCCTACGACGTCGACGCTCTCTGCGACGAGCTCAAAGGGCTGTTTCGCCCCGGGGCTCTCCTGCCAGCGGCCGACGACGCGGACCGCCGCGCCGATGCCGAGGCGCGCCGCCAGACGTTCGGCATCGCCAGCTTCGAGGATGACCTGCAGCGTCCTTGGCGTGCTGCCGTCGCCAAGATGGACGAAGGCCACGTTCTTGGAGAAACGGCTGGTGCGCACCCAGCCCGTCGCCTCGGCCAGTTCTCCGGCCACCGGGGTTGCCAGCAAGTCCGCGATGCGTCGGCGGCGTTGTGTTCCCAGACCCATGCCCACCTCGGGGGCGCGTTTAACGGGGCGCCCGGGCCCGTCCTGAGTTCACGCGAGGTTGTGGAAGACCCGCTGAACGTCGTCGTCTTGTTCCAGCCGATCGGCGACAGCGAGGACCTCTTCGGCTTGCGCGTCAGCAAGTTCTACGAGGTTGGAGGGCACGTAGGCGCTCTCCGCGGAAAGGACCGTCAGGCCGCGAGCTTCGATGGCCGCCTGCAGGTGCCCGAAGTCCTGGAACCCACAGCGGACGACGATCTGGCGGTCTCCCTTTTCGCCCGTGGTCTCGCCAAGCTCCTCGAGGCCGGCGTCGATGAGGTCCAACTCCAGTGCCTCCTCGTCGACGCCCTGAGGCGACAACTTGAACACGCCCATCCGGGAGAACCCGAACGACACGGAACCGGTGGCGCCGAGGTTGCCGCCAAACTTGTTGAAGATGGCGCGGAGGTTGCCCACCGTGCGCGTCGGATTGTCCGTGGCCGTCTCGATCATCAAGGCGACGCCATGGGGGGCGTAGCCCTCGTAGAGCAGTTCCTCATAGACCAGGTCCGTTTGCCCGCTTGCCCGCTTGATCGCAGTCTCGACCTTGTCCTTTGGCATGTTCGCGGCGCGCGCATTCTGGACGGCTCGCCGAAGGGCAGGGTTGCTGTCGGAGTTGGGTCCCCCGTTCTTGACGGCGATGGTGATGTCCTTCGCGATACGCGTGAACATCTTCGCCATCTTGTCCCAACGGGCGAACATGGTCGCCTTGCGGGTCTCGAAGATGCGGCCCATCGGCCCTCCGGCTGGGCACCTACTCAGGTGGAGGGGTCGGCGGCGAGGGTTCTGCGGCGTTGCGACGTGCCGATTCCATGAGTTCTTGCAGTGTGAGGGGCCGCTTGCCGGTCGGCGCAGGGGCGGGCGCTTCCGGCGCGGGGCGCTCCCACGGGAAGTCCGCAACGATCGGCTCGCCGTCGCGCCAGTTGACGAGGCCGAGCGACAACGTCGGGACGTAGATCAGCACGACAAGCGCGGCCGTCACAATGCCCAACGTCGGGAGGATCGCCTTGGCCACTTCGCCAAAGGGCATGCGGAAGATCGCGGCGGCGACGAAGAGATTCGTGGCCACAGGTGGCGCGATGTAGCCGATCTCCATGTTGACCACGAAGACGACGCCAAAGTGGAGCGGGTCGATGCCATAGGCCTCGATCGCGACGGGGGCGAAGATCGGCGCGAAGACGAGCGTCGCCGACATGCTGTCCATCAGCGCACCGAGCACGATCAGCACGCCGTTGACGAGCAGCATGAACTGCCAAGACGACAGGTTGGCGTCCGTCACCCACGTCTGAAGGCGAGCGGGCGCGTCGATCTCCGCCAGGAAGTCGTTGAGTCCAAAGGCGAGCACGACCAGCAGAATGAGGCTCCCGATCAGCGTCGCCGCCTCAGCCAAGAGCGCCGGGATGTCGGAGGGGCCGACGTCGCCGTACACCCATGTCGCCAACACCAGCGAGGCGACAAAGGCTACGGCGCCCGCCTCGGTGGGCGTAAACGCGCCGCCGTAGATGCCACCCAAGACGAGGGCAGGCAGAGTCAGGGCCCAAGCGGCTTCCCGGAAGGCTGTCCATAGCCGCGCCATGTCGATGGGGCGGCGTGAGCCAGGCACGCGGCTTCCGACAAAGGCCGCATAGACCGCGAGGAGCCCGGCGATACCGAGCGCAGGAATGAGACCGGCGAGGAAGAGGTCGGCAGGCTCCACGGCGGCGGTCCCTTGCACGCTGATCGCGTACACGAGCATCGAGATGGCCGGCGGGATCATGCAACCCAGGCTGCCTGCGGCGCAGACGAGTCCAACGGCGAACCGTGGCGGGTAGCCGGACGCGATGAGCGCTGGCACCATGACGGAGCCCACGGCCACGAGCGTCACCGGCGACGAACCGCTGATGGCGGCAAACACGATGCAAGCCGCGATCGATGCAATCGCAAGTCCACCTGGCAACCACGCCGTCGCCTCGCGCGCAAGGTCGGTCAGGCGGCGAGCCACGCCGCCCCGCGTCAACACAGCGCCCGCCGCAACGAAGAAGGGGATGGACAAGAAGACGTTCTTGCCCGTCAGCGACTCGACCTTCGTCACGATGCGATCGAGTTGTAGCGCCGCGTCGGTGTAGTCGGTGAACGTCAGGAAACAGGCCGCAGTGGCGACCCCCACCACGACGAAGAGTCGGCTGCCCACCAGGGCAAGGGTCAGCAACAAGGCGACCACGGCGACCATGTCTGTCACGGCGCCTCCCCATCTCGCCCGGCAAGGCCAAGGTGATGAAGGGGATCCTCGACCCCTGCGGGCAGGGTGCCGTGCCAGGTCTGCCAGCCCTCCGAAGCAAAACGAAGCGCCAAGACCGTGGCGCCGTACGGGAGGGCTGCCGCGGGGAACCACATCGGGATGGCAAGACCCGCAAGATTGCCGCCCGCACCGTCCGTCGCGACCCAAAGGGCGTGATGAGCGGCCATCGACCTGAGGCCCAAGCCCGCCAACAACACGCAAAAGGCCGCGGTGGCGACGTGACCCACGGCCGTGACGCGCCCAACCCAGGCTTTGGGCCAGATTTGGGTGCCAATGTCGAGCGCGAGGTGACGTCGGTCGTGGGCGGCGAGCGAGGCGCCAAACATGCCTAGCCAGAGCGTCAGCGACAAGGCCGCCGTTTGGCTCCATACCAGGCCGTTGGGAATTGCGACGACGAAGACCTTGAGGCCGATTGTGACGAAGGCGCCGGCCGCGAGAGCAGCGGGCCAGGGTGTGCGCCCCCGCGAACGTTGAGCCAAGGCGACCACGAGCGCCGCGGTCAAACCAGCTCGGACGGGAGACGCGAAGTAGCCGCCCTGACGGGTCGCGAGGCGGTGCACGACGTCCAAAAAGACGAAGGCGCCCATGGCCAACAGGATGGCGGCGACCGCGGCCCGCTCAAAGCGGTAGATCGCGTCGTCGAGGCGCTTCATGGCCCCTTCCGCAGCGCGGCGAGGCCGGCTGCGATCTTGGCGTAAAGCGCCTTTTCGCCCGCGCTGGCCTTGGCCAAGTAGCCGTCGCGCGCCGCCTTTGCGGGCGCTTCGAAGGTCGCCAACTCGGCCGGCGTGGGCTGGTACACGGCCACGTCCAACTCCGTGAGGTTCTGGACGAGGAGAGGATGCAGGGCCCGGATTTCCTTGCGCATCGTCAACATGAGTCCGCTTCTGACCGTGAGCAGCGCCGTCTGATCGGCAGCAGAGAGGCCGTCGAACCAGGCCTTGTTGAATGCGATGGCTGCCGGTTGGTAGATGTGGTTGGTAAGGCTGTAGGTCTTCGTGACCGTCGTCCACTGCGCCGCCATCGCGTAGAGGGGCGTGTTGTCGTAGCCGTCGATGACGCCGTTCTGCATCGACGTCAGCACCTCCGTTACCGGGATGGGAACCGGGCTTGCACCGAAGGCTCGGTACATCGCCAGATGCACCTGGCTCTCCTGGCTGCGCATCTTATGACCCGCCAAATCGGCTGGGCCCCGGATCGCACCAAAGCGGGTTCCGAACGAGCGGTACCCGTTCTCGGACCAGAATCCGAGCACGAGCCCCCGGGCCCGGAAGGCGGCTTCGAGGTCGGCGAGAATGACCTTGTCGAGGATGTGGTCGGCCTCGGCCGCCGTGCGAAAGAGGTAGGGCAGTTCGAGGACATTCAGCTCGGGCACCACGGTGGCGAGGGCGCCGGTGGAGGCGCCGACGCCCTGAATCTGGCCTCGTTGAGTCTGCAGGACGGTCTCGTTCTCGTCTCCAAGGACACCGCCGAGGAACGGGCGAACGGAGACGCGCCCTCCCGTCAGTCGTTCCGCCTCCGCTTTGAAGCTGACGAGGCCCGCAGCCCACGGGGTCCCATCCGGTGCGACGGTCGCCATGCGCAAGACGGCCGGCTCAGCGGCCTTGGCCGATGTGGCCACAAGTGGCCATGCAAGCGCCCCTCCCAAGAAATGCCGACGTCGCATTCTGCGCCTCCAGACGCTGCCCGCTATCCTTGCTCTTGGGGACCGCGGTCGCCCGTTCTACTCAGCGACACATCCACTGTCGCAGGAGGAACACGTCCGCTGGTCGGGGAGGTTGCCCTCGACGGTCGCGCCGACCTCGACCCAGCCATCCGACTCGACGCAGGCCATTCCTCCGCCGACGTCCGCTGTGTTGCCTACGACGGTGGTTCCCGTCCACTCGGCACCGGTCGAGTCTTCGACGCGTATGGCCCCGCCTTCAGACTCCGCCTCATTCCCATCGAAGAGGCTGTTGAGATCGGAAAGGCCAACGACATCGTCCGCGTAGAGGCCCCCTCCGTCGACGGCGTTGTTGCCCGTGAACGTCGCCTGGTCGAGTGCCAGCCCGTTCACATCCACCGCGGAGAGCCCGCCGCCGTAGACTCCGGCGTTGCCCTCGAAAACCACCTGATCCAAGGCGACGTCGCCGTCCCCAAGGGTCGCCATCGCACCGTAAAAGCCTGCGCTTCGGCAATCGGTGAAACTGCTTTCTGACAGGCTGAGGCCCGTCAGGCCGCTGGTCAGCAGCGCCCCAGCCGTGTTTCCCTCGCAACCGACGAACGTGGTGCGCTGAATTTCGACGTCTTCACTGGCGAGCCAAACCACAGCGCCGGCTTCGTCACCAAGGTCGTCGTCGAACGTGGCGTCGACGACGAGCGCATCGTTGACGGACTCGAACCACCAGGAACCGGACGCCGAGTCCGCTGAGTTGGCCGCACTCTTCACGCCTGTGGCCGCAAACGGCGCGCTTTGAGTGACCCAGAGCGCGCCGACGGCGCCGGCGTGATTGCCCTCGAACGCGACTTCGTCGAGGACGAGGCCGTCGCAGCCATGACAGATCAGCCCGCCGGCGATCCCCACCGCCACGTTGGCTGCAAAGGTGACGTTTCGGAAGGTCACCCCTGAACTGCCCGTGACGTAGGCTCCGGCACCCTGCCAGGCCTCGCCGTCGCGAAAGGTGCTGTTCACGACCAGCAAGTCTGTTGCAAACGACGCCGACAGGGCACCGCCGGTGGCCAAGGCATTGCCGAGGTCGTTGCCGGCGACGTCACTCACGGTGACGTTGGCAGCGTCGATGACCCGGAATGCGGCGCCGTCGGCGGGGCGGCTGCCGGCCAAGGAGAAGCCCTCCACGGTCGTATTCGAGGCACTCACAATCCATAGCGGTTGCGTGCCGTCGAGCGCCCAAAGCTCGGTCGAGGCCGATCCGAGCATGGACGCGACCGTCGTTCCCTCGCGATCGACCAGGATCGGGCCCGGTTCGTTGTAGAGGCCAGCGTCGACACAGACGAACAGCCCATCGGCCGTCAACGAGGCCACGGCTTCGCCGATCGTGGGAACGTCCAAGGGGACTTGGACGTCGCTGTCCCACCCCGTACATGCGTCGTCCAGGCCGTTGCAGGGCACGTCAGCGGCGCCTGGGTAGACCGCGGGTTCGGCGTCGTCGCAGTCGCCGGGGGGCGGACCGATCAGGCAACCGAACACGGTATCAGTGCCACCGAAACCGTCGCCATCTCCGTCGACGATGGCCTCGATGAGGTCAGCCGGGTCCAGGTCGGGGTCGTCGGTATCGACCAAGTCGTCACAATCCTCGTCGAGGCCAAGCCCGTCGCAGAGCTCTGGCGCCAACGGGTAGATGTTGGCATTCGCGTCGTCGCAGTCGTCGTCATTGCCAACGCGCGTCACAGAGTCGCAGGCCATGAACGCCGTTCCGATACCGAAGCCATCGTCGTCGACGTCTGCGTACCAGGGGGTGCGCGACGAGGCGAGTGTCGTGTCATCCAGGTCGTCGATCTTGCCGTCGCAATCTTCGTCCGTATTGGCGTCGTCACAGATCTCTTTGACGCCGGGCGAAACGGAGGCCGATGCGTCGTTGCAGTCGCCACCTTCGTCCGCGCCCTCACCGGCGTCGCGGCAGTCGGCACGTTCTTCGACCCCGAAGCCGTCCCCATCTCCGTCGACGTACCAAGGGATGAAGGTGGACGGGTCCACCGTGGGGTCCGCGCCGTCCGCCACCCCATTGCAGTTTTCGTCGACATCCGCGTCGTCGCAAACCTCCACCGCGGCTGGGTGGATGAGGGGATCGGCATCGTTGCAGTCCAGGTCCTCGGCGAAGCCATCGGCGTCGACGTCGGGAGGGGGAGCCTCGCCCGTGTCCGTGGGAGGAGCCGTCGGCGGATCGGTCGCAGAATCCGTCGGAGGAGTCGTTGGGGGGGCGGTATCGGTGGGGCGCCAAGTGTCCGTCTCCGCCGGGGCTGTCCCTGTGGACATTGGAGGCGGCGCCACGTCCGTTGGCGTGGGTACCTCCGAAACATCGGTCGGTTCGTTGGTTCCGCAGCCGATTGCCGCGAGAACTGCGAGGGTCCACATCACGAGGAAGCTAGCCGAATCCTACGAAATGGCCATACGAGCCGTGCGCCCCCATGCACGGGCGCCCTGGCACGAGCGGACCGGGCGCTTGCGTCGCGAGGGGGCATCAATCGACCGCGTGGAGCCACTTCCGAAGGGCCGCGAGAACCTCGGCGGGCGCTTCCTCGTGTGGCCAATGCCCGGCGCCCTCGATCCGCGTCACCGCGGCACGAGGGAACTCGGCCGCGACCTTGTCGAGGTGGTCGGGGCGGAACGCATGATCAGCCATGCCCCAAATCAGCGCCATAGGCATGGCGTCCAAGCTGCGCCGCTGCTGCCATAGGCTTTCGAAGTGGGCTCGGCTGCCGCGCATGGATGCGGCGAGCGCGTGCAGCACGAGGCCGCGGTCCGACGGCTCCTGGAACAACCGGCGGTGGTGCTCCCAAAGTTCGGGGCTTCGAGGTGAACGCGTGCCCCAGGCGGAAGCGGCGAGCACGTCAATGGAGAAGTTGAACCGCTCGTATAGCCATCGCCCGAACGCGCTTCCGAGCAGGAGCGCCCCCATCCCGACCATGGGTTCGTCCGCAATCGGCCAGAAAAACGTATTGAGCAATGCCACCCGCACGGCACGGCCCGACATCGCGAGCGGCAGGCCGATGGGCCCGCCAAAGTCGTGGACGACGAGGGCGAAACGGTCGAGGGCCATGGCGTCGACGAATGCCTCCAGGCGTCGCGCGTGGGCTTCAGGCCGGTAGTCGGCTGCCCTTGGCCGGTCGGAGAAGCCGAAGCCGAGGTGGTCAGGCACGATGACGCGATGGTCGCGCGACAGGTCCGCCACGAGGTGTCTGTAGTCGTAGCCCGACGTCGGCGTTCCATGGACGAGGAGTACGATGGGGCCCTGCCCAACGTCGATGGTGTGCAGCGAGCCATCTCCGACGTCGACCCACCGGGGTGGCCAGGGCCACTTGGCGAGGTCGAGCCAGTCGGGATTCCTATGTCGGTCGAGTGTCAACGACTTGCCGCGCTCGGTGCGCTTCTGATATTAGACCCGGCCGGAGGAACCATGTTGACGAGCTTGAGCCTAGCTCTGACCGTCCTAGGCTGTGCAGACGATGGAGGAGCGACCGACGCATCCGACACGCCGGACACGACCGATGATGTAACGGACGGCACCGGTGGCACCGGCGGGGGCAGCGGCGGCACCGGCGGGGGTAGCGGCGGCTCAGGGGGTAGCGGCGGCTCAGGGGGCACCGGCGGCTCAGGGGGCACCGGCGGCTCAGGGGGCACCGGCGGCACAGGGGGCACCGGCGGCACAGGTGGCGATCCGCTTTGCGACCCCGTCTTGGCGACCGGCAAATGGGTTGTCGACGGCCCCGCCTTCGGCATGCCCATGGATGTCCGGCTCGAGATGGACGCTGTCACCTGCGAATTCGTACTCTCGAATTGGAGTATGGTCATGGGCGACGTGCCGACTGGGGGCTTCGTCGTGGGCGACCAGGTCACGTTGGCCGGCGATACCGGGTACTGGGAAACGTGTGTTGGAACGGCCACGTCAGACGAATTCGTCGAGGGCACATGCAGCCACGACAACAAGGACTTTTCGCTCCGCCTCAAGTGACGAGCTGCCGTCGCGCGGAACCCGTTCACAATAGGGCCCCACCACCACGGGGGGCGCATGGGTGACGCGGGGATGTTGGTCGGCTGGGATCGGGTGGCGTCGGGGCGCGAAGCCGTCGCCGAAGAGATGTTCAACGAGATGGTGACGTGGCTACGTGCCCAGCACGCTGCGGGGCGAATCCAGTCCTTTGAGCCCGTTGTGCTTGGCGCTCACGGTGGCCGGCTCAACGGGTTCTTCCTCGTGCGCGGCGAACAGGCCGGCCTCGACCATCTGCGGAACAGCGAAGAGTTCCTTGCGCTCGTCGTACGGGCCAACAAGAACCTCGAAGGCTTCTGCGTCCTGAGGGCCCACTTCGGCCGCGAAGTCGAGAAGCTACGTCGGCTCTACGCGACGCTCTGAAGTCCGTTCAAGGGCATGTGCCCCGGGCCGAGAATCGCCGGCCGGGGCACGACCCGCTCGACATGAACGTCGCTCCGTCGCACCCACAGTAGGGTCTGAGGTCCCGAGTGCATCCGCGCATCAGCGGTGCGCAGGCTCCGGGCGCGTCGTCCGCGCAGCCCTGACCTTCGCAGACGCCGCTTGCGCATTCGGCCGACGTCAAACAGGGGGCGCCAGCGGCCACCCCCGTCGGCGGCGTTGGGGTGGGCGCCGTGGGTTCAACTACGACTTCGGCCGCAGGCGCGGTGGGCGGTTCGACGGCCGCAAGTTCGGCGGCGGGGACCTCGGCGACGTCCGCGACCTCGACGACGTCTGCAACGGCAGCGGGCGCCGGGCTGACCTCCACGGCCTCTGGTGGACGTGTCCGGCAAGCCCAAACCAGCAGAAGCGTCCAGGCCATTCTTCCCCCGAGCCCGCGGCGGGTAACGCGCCCGGTCTTCGGCCCAGACGATAGCCGGGTGAGGGAGGGACCGTGGACGTCGTGCGCGCGCCGGCCGAAGTGCGGTTCGCGGGCGAGTTGGCGGCGTTGACGCTGGATCCGTCGCCACCGAACTCGCGCGGCTGCAGGGCCGGCCGTCCCCCAGCGGCGAGGAATTGCTCGACGTCCTCACCGAAGTCGTCGCCCACGGGCGACCCCGCGACCCGATCCGGGCGGTACTCAAGAGGGCGTTCGTTGGAACCGAGCGAGGCCACGTCGAGGCCGCGTCACCGCCGACCCCGCTCAGCGAGAACTTCCACAGCGGATGTCGGCGCCATCACCTGCCGCTGGATGGGAGGGCCAGCACCGTCGTCTGTGAGGTCTTGCGGCGTCCAGAACACCGCGAGCGGAGCGCCTGGCTCCATCGATGTGCGCTCATCGAGCTCCCGGTGTTCAGTGTGGAACCGGGCTCCCTGGGCGGCCGCCCGCGCGGGCCCCGACTCACCGAGCGATGGCCTTGGTGTGCGGGTGAGGAGTTGCCGATGGCGCTCGAAGGCGCGTCAGACTTCGGCGAGACCATGGAAGACGTCGCCATGGCCGTCGGGGCCCGCCGCATTCGCGATGCAGGCGACCTCGAACAAGCACGGGCGGCGTTCGCGGACATCGTCCAGGCGGACTTGCCCGACCTCCTCGACGCTGCACTCCGCCAGGTTGAAAACCACCTCGCGCAGGGCTCCGGGCCGAAACGTCTGTCGCGCTCCTATGGCATCACGACACGCCACTTGGCGGGCGCGCTGTGGGCCACCCGGGCGTCCTCGACGTGGGGCTGCGTTGCTGGCAACGCGCGGTGGCGGCCGTGGCGCCTTCCGCGGCTGCGGGGGATGCCGCCGATTGGCCGCGCGTCCTGCGGGAGTTGGTCCGGCTCGCCAAGGAACGACCCGGACTCGATCGACGAGACCTGTGTGCTGCCGCAAAGCGCTTGGTGGAGGACGACTCCACCGCGCCTGCGGCGAGAGGCGCCTGCCTTGGCGCGCTGGCATCGTTGGGTCAAACGGAAGGTGCATCCGCCGCGCATGTCGTGCGCCGCGTCGCCTTCGCGGGTCCTGACGCTTTGGGTCACTTCGTGGCGGCGTGGTTGGCGGGTGCACGAGGTTCGCTATTGGCCGATGCCCGCCCGTTGGATGCCCTCCGGGACGCGCTCGGCGATTTGCCCTGGGAGAGCTTTCTCGCGATTCTCCCAGGCCTTCGCCGCGCATTTGCTGACCTGACCCCCTATGAGCGCGGGTCCTTGGGGCGAACCGAGGCTGCTGCGTTCGACGATGGATTCGTGGACATCGACGAGCGACCGGTTCTCGCGGCGCTCTCCCGTTGGTCGCTGTGACATCGGCGACGTCGCCGCGTCAGCCCCAGAGGATGCGCCGTCCGTCTCGGCGCCAAGGCTCAGTCACTGCCCGCGCCAGCGTGACCGGCAGCAGTTGGTGCTCGGCCTTGAGGATCCGAGCAGCGAGGCGGTCGGCATCGTCGTCGTCCAAGACCGGCACGGCGGCCTGTGCGAGGATGGGTCCGGTGTCCATTCCTTCGTCCACCAGGTGGACGGTGACTCCGCTGACCTTCACGCCCGCGTCGAACGCCTGGCGCTGCGCATGGGTCCCCGGAAAGGACGGCAGGAGGGCGGGGTGGACATTGACGACGCGGTCCGGGAAGGCGCCAAGGAACGCGGACGAGACGAGCCGCATGTACCCGGCGAGGACGACCCACTCGGCGCCGTGTTGCTTCAGCCCGGCGGCCATCGCGGCGTCAAATGAGGGTCGATCGGAGAAATCGCGGGCTCGGTGAGCAAAGGTGGGTACGCCTGCCGCGCGCGCCCGATCGAGGGCAGGCGCCATGGGGCGGTCGGATCCAACGACGACGATCTCAGCGGGGAATTCCGCCGTCGCCGCCGCCGAAAGCAACGCCCCCAGATTGGAGCCCGTGCCGCTCGCCAACACGCCAACGGGGACGCGCCTCACGTGAAGTGGACGCCGTCGCCAGGCACGATTTCGCCGATCACGTGGCCGCCCATGGCGGTCGCCGCGGACTCCGCCGCGTCGGCCTCGAACACTGCGCAAAAACCGATGCCCATGTTGAACGTGAGCCACAAGTCGGCCTGCGGGACATCCCCCGTCCGTTGAAGCCAAGTGAACACCGGGGGGACGGGCCAACTCGAGCGGACCAAATGTGCGCCCACGCCACTTGGCAGGACGCGCGGCAGGTTGCCTTCGAGCCCTCCCCCCGTGATGTGAGCGGCTGCCTTGACGCCGTGGGCCCGCGCGGTCGCCATGGCCCGCGGGTACAGGACCGTCGGTCGAAGGAGCACCTCGTCGAGTGGTCCGTCAAGGCCCGCAGGCTCGGCGTTCCAGGGGAGTCCCGACAGGGCGACGACCCGCCTGACGAGGCTGTAGCCGTTGCTGTGGACACCGCTGCTTGGCACGCCGACGACGCGATCTCCCGCTCGGACGCGGCTCCCATCGAGCAACTCCGAACGCTCGACAGCGCCGACGCAGAATCCCGCGAGGTCGTAGTGGCCTGGCGCGTACATGCCAGGCATCTCGGCGGTCTCGCCGCCGAGGAGGGCACAACCCGCTTCCGTACAGCCCGCCGCGATTCCGGAGATCACCTGCTCGGCGGCGTCCACGTCGAGCCGACCGGTCGCGAAGTAGTCGAGGAAGAAGAGGGGGTCGGCGCCGCACGTGATGACGTCGTTGACGCACATCGCGACCAAGTCGATCCCGATCGTCGTGTGACGACCCACAGCCTGGGCGAGCAACAACTTCGTTCCCACCCCGTCCGTGCCGCTGACGAGCAAGGGGTCCCGGTAGCGGCCAAGCAACGAGAACAGGCCGGCAAAACCGCCAACTCCCGCCACAACGCCCGGCGTCCGCGTACGCGCAGCCAAGGGTGCGATGCGATCGACCAACGCGTCGCCAGCATCGATGTCCACACCCGCTTCGCGGTAGGTCGTCACGGCGCCCCCGAAAGGCGCCGCTAACTCAGGGCGCGGGCGCCGCGGGAGGCGCCGCCGGCGGGACGGGCGCCGCGTCGGCGTCGCGGCAGCATCGGAACGTCGTCGTGGCGTCGGCCAAACCAGCCGAGAGGTCTGTGGCCTGTGCGCAACGCGTACCGCGCTCCGGATTCGCTTTCAGGCCACCTTTGACGATGTAGCGGTCCTTGCCGGGCACCTGAGTGGAGGTCCACTCGCCGAAGTTGCCAGACAGGTCCAGCACGCCGTAGCCCGACTTGCAGTCTGGGCGGCCACCGGCGGCGTAGGCCGCCTCGAGGCCGGGGCCACAGAACTCTTCGTCGTAGGTGTCGCCGTAGGCGTAGTTGAGGTTCTTCGGACCTTTGCAGGCCTTTTCCCATTCGTCGGAGGTGCACAGGCGCTTGCCCTCTGCCTGACAAAGGCCTGCGGCCTCGGCACGCGTGACCTGGATTCGGGGAACCTCGCCCCGGAGGTTCGGAAACTCGAAGGCGTCGATGAGGAAGCCGGGCACGTTGACCAACTCAGCCAGCGGCTCGCCTTCGCGCGTCAACTCACGGGATTCGCCGTGCAGCCGCCCCTTCACGAACGGTCCAGCGGGCACGTACACCATGTTCCTTGGGTGGCGGGCCAGCACGGCCTTGAATTCTTCGGGTGAGGGGAGTGTGAGCCCTGCCGCGGCGGTGGCGCGGGCTTGACTGTCCAACGCTTCGGCCTGGGCGGCCGGGTCGGGCCGCAGGTTGAAGACGATCACAGCTACGAGAACGACCAACGCGAGGCCTAGGCCCATCGCGATCGGGCTGAGGCGTCCGCCCGTAGAGGCGTCGCCGTCGGCTGTTTCCGAGAACGTACGTTGCAGGTCCACAACGAGGTCATGGGCCGTCGGATACCGATCTTCGGGTGCAGTCGCGAGCGCAAGTTCTGCGATGCCGTCGACGTGGACCGGAAGCTCAGGACGACGCGTGCGAGGCAACTGGAAGGTGCCGACAGGCGCAGCACCCACGAGCATCTCATAGAACATCACCGCGGCCGAGTAGACGTCGGACCGAGGTGTTGCGACGGGCTCAAAGCCCTTGAGTTCGGGTGCGAGGTACTGGGCTTCACCCCGACCAAACTCGTCTTCCGCCAGTAGTGCACCGGGCACGAGGTCCCAGAAGGCGGCACCGACGAGCTTGATTTGGGCGACCGAGTTCTGGCGTCGGGGACCTGCTTGCCGAATGTTGACAAGGACATACTCGGGACGAAGCGCCCGGAACACGACGCCCGCATCGTTGGCCGCCGCGACGCCTTCCAGGACGCCGATCGCGATTTGAGCGGCTTCCTTGAGGTCGAGGGGACGATTCTCAAGGCGGGCCTGGGTGAGGTACTCCCTCAGGGTTGTCCCCTCGAAGTCCTCCATCGTGTAGAACGCAACGCCGTCGGCCTCGCCCAACTCTCCGATTCGGATGAGGTTGGCGTGGTTGATCTCCTTGGCGCGCTTGTAAACAGCGAGAATCTCGTCTTTCTGATCCGGACCGGCGGTTCGCGGTCGGAGGAGTTGCAACCGGACATAGTTGCCCGTTTTGAGGTGCTTGCAACGGTAGGAGATGCCAAGCGGGCTCTCATCCAGGAGGTCGATGACCTCGTAGCGTTCTGCGATCGCGTCCCCTCGACCATATTCGAGCTTCCGGCTGGACACGGGCGACACCTCGACGCGGACCGGGGCGCCTCCCCGGACATGGAGCCTACCACATTCGTGCGCGTCGTGCCCGGCGTTGTCTCAGGTGCGTCGCCACGAAAAGAAGCGCAGGAGTGTCATGAACCTACGCCGCCACGCCGACAGGTCCAAGAAGCCCGCAAAGAACACGTGCAGGCCCAACGCCCCGAAGAGGCCAAGGCCCAACCCGAGCGCGAGGACGGCTCCAAGGCCGAAGACGGGGACTTCGTAGGGAGCCGGACTCCAGGCTGCGAGCAACAACAACGAGCCAAGCGTCACGGTGCTCGCAAGGAAGGCGAGCGACAGGCGCAGCACTGCGGCTCGGATCTCCTCGCGCATCGCCTTGGCGTCGGGGTCGCGGGTGACCACCGTGATGCGGCCGGCCTCCAGGTCCATCAGGAACTGCGTGAACTGGGTGGGCACATCGCGAAGGGCGCCTTGGGCCTGCAGCGCCAGTCGCGTGAGGTCCTGAGCCACGCGATCGGGCTCCAGACGGCGTTGCACAAGCCGTTGCGCGTACGGCTTCACTTCCGCCACGATGTCGACATCGGGCATCAGCGCCCGCACTTCGCCCTCCACCAGGGTGATGGCGCGGCTGAGAATCGCATACTCTGGCGGAAGCGCGATTTGGAAGCGCGTGCAGAGCTGCACGACGTCGACGAAGGTCGTCGGGCTGGCGAGTTGGTCGAGGCTCGCCCCATGGTATTGCACCATCTTTCGCTCGAGTTCGGCCACGAAGGCGCGCATGTCGATGCGGCCGTTCGCGGCTCCCGCCCGGTACACAGCCATGGCAAGCGCCTCGGCGTCGCGAAAAACCATGCTCGTGAACACTTCGACGAGCGTGTCCTGCATGCCGCGCGTGAGCTGCCCTACGAGGCCGAAGTCCAGGTAGACCAGTTGACCATCCTCATCGACGAACAGATTTCCGGGATGGGGGTCGCCGTGGAAGAGGCCTGACTCGAAGGTCTGGCGCCAGGTCGCTTCCATGATGGTGTGGGCCAACGTCGACGCCTGCTCGCGGTCGAGTGTTGGCAACACCTCCCTGAGCGGGCGGCCATGAATGCGTTGCAAGACCAGCATTCGGCGCGTGGACCGCTCGGGGTAGACGCGCGGGACCTTCACCCCGTGCAGTCCTGCCAGAACGCGGCCCATATGCTCGGCGTTGCGGGCTTCCTCGGTGAAGTCGAGCTCGCGAGAGATGGCGACGTCGAATTCCCGAACGATGGCCGACGGCGTCATCAGCCCAGGGACCGCGAGGCGCCCCTCGATGAGCTGCGCGAGCGCGTAAAGGATGTGGATGTCGCCTCGGATGCGCCGTTCGATCCCACGGCGCTGGATCTTGACGGCGACCTCGGTGCCGTCGAGCAGGACAGCACGATGGACCTGCGCAATGGATGCGGCGCCCAATGGCTCTGGATCAATGTGCTGGAAGACGGTCGCGACGGCCGCGCCGATCTCCTGCTCGACCAGCGCGCGGACGTCGTCGACGTCCATCGCCGGAACGCGGTCGTGGAGCGTCTCAAATTCGGCAAGGACGTCCTGTGGCAAGATGTCGGGCCGAAGCGCGAGCACCTGGCCAAGCTTGACAAAGGTCGGCCCCAACTCGACCAACACGAGGCGGAGGCGCCGAGCGAATGAGCCGCTTGGTACCTCGGCCTGGGCAGCTGCCGGGGGCGCAGTGAGGCCCACGCGATCCAGCAGGTGGCCGAACCCGTTGCGTGCGAGCACGAGACTGATCTCGTTGACACGCGGGAGGTCGCCGATCTGCAGAGTGGGCTGAGGCATCACGCCCCCCGGATACCCCGCTCGCCGGCCGGGACGCCCGCGATAGGCGCGCTGGTGGGAGCAAGCATGGCGGCCGAGAGCTCGATCACTCCGCGCGAAAAGGACTACTCGGACTGGTACCTGACGGTGATCGCCGCAGCGGACCTCGTCGACGACTCACCCGTTCGCGGGTGCAAGGTGCTCAAGCCCCATGGCTACGCCATCTGGGAGCGCATCCAATCGGACCTCGACCGTCGGTTCAAGGAAACGGGTCACGTCAACGCCTACTTCCCGCTGTTCATCCCGATGTCTTTCCTTTCGAAGGAGGCGCAGCACGTCGAAGGCTTCGCCAAGGAGTGCGCAGTCGTCACGCACCACCGACTTCGCGCTGTGGAGGGCGCCGACGGCGTCATGGGGGTCGAGCCCGATCCTGGTAGCGAGCTGGAAGAGCCGCTCATCGTGCGGCCGACGTCCGAGACCATCATCTGGCACATGTATGGGCGTTGGATCTCGTCGTGGCGCGACCTGCCGATCCTCATCAACCAATGGGCCAACGTCGTCCGATGGGAAATGAAGACGCGGCCGTTCTTGCGAACGGCAGAGTTCCTGTGGCAAGAAGGCCATACGGCGCACGCCACGGCCGACGAGGCGATGGGCGAGACGCTCAAGATGATCGGTGTCTACGCCTCCTTTGCGGAGGAGGTCCTCGCGATTCCTGCCATCGTCGGCCGCAAGTCGGAACGCGAGCGCTTTGCCGGCGCTGAGGAGACGTACACGATTGAAGCGATGATGCAGAATGGCTGGGCCCTGCAGGCCGGCACGAGCCACTTCCTCGGCCAGAACTTCGCCCGCGCCTTCGACGTGACCTTCCAGACCGCCGATGGCGGCCGAGACCACGTGTGGGCGACAAGCTGGGGAGTCAGCACGCGGCTCGTCGGGGCGGTCGTGATGACACATAGCGACGATGCGGGCCTCGTCTTGCCGCCGACCGTGGCGCCGATTCAGGTCGTCATCGTCCCCGTCTACAAGGACGAGTCGCGGGCCGAGGTCGTCGCGCGTTGCCACGAGATTGGCGCGACGCTCAAAGGCCGCTTCCGCGTCCACGTCGATGACCGCGACCACCTCCGGCCCGGCGCCAAGTACTTCGAGTGGGAGCGCAAAGGCGTGCCGCTCCGCCTCGAGATTGGTCAGCGCGACCTCGCGGCCGGCACCGCCATGGCGCGCACGCGCATCGCATCGGACAAGTTCACGTTGCCGCTGGACGGCCTCGCGGACCAGGTCGGAACCGTCCTTGAGACCTTCCAGCGAACCCTGTTGGAGCGGGCGCGGGCCCGCCGAGACGCCGCTACGGTCGAGGTTGCGGATGTGGCCGCGTTCGACGCCGCGGTCGACGGCCACTTCGTGCGCATCCCTTGGGGTGGCGACGGAACGGACGAGGACGCCATCCGCGAGCGCACCAAGGCCACGCTGCGCTGCTTCCCGAGCGACGCGGCACCGTTGCCGCCGGGCACGATCTGTCCCGTCACGGGCAAGCCCGCCTACGCCGTCGCCCTGTTCGCCCGCGCCTACTGACGCCGATTGGCGTCAGGCCTGGAGCCATCCACGGACCCGATCCGCGATGGCAGCGGGGGTGAGTCCGAAGAGCTCCGCGAGTTGAGCCGCCGGCGCGGAAGCGCCGAAGCGGTCGATGCCGATGCGAAGGCCTCCGTCGCCGGCCACGCACTCCCAGCCCTTGGTCGTCGCGGCCTCGATCGTCACACGGGGAAGGTTGACCGGGAGGAGAGCGTTGCGCGTTGCGGCATCGGCCGCGAGGAAGCGCTCGCGCGAGGGCATGGAGACGACGCGAACGCGCACGTCCGAAGCCTGCAGGAGGTCGGCGGCGGCCAGCGCGGCTGACACCTCCGAACCGGTGGCGACGAGGACGGCGGACGGGGCAAGGACGTCGCGAACGAGCCAAGCCCCGGCGGAAAGATCGATGCCGTCGGCCCCGGGAAGGACCGGCAGGTCTTGGCGCGTGAGCACGACAGCCGACGGACCTGTCGTGTGGAGCAGCGAGGCGCGAAGGCTCGCGGCCGTCTCGTTGGCGTCGGCAGGACGCCAGACGACCATGCCTGGAATGGCGCGAAGGGCGAGGAGGGTCTCGATCGGTTGGTGCGTCGGACCATCTTCGCCGAGGAAGACGCTGTCGTGGCTGTAGATCCACAGGACCGGTTGCCCCATCAGCGCGGAAAGGCGGACGGACGGCCGGTGGTAGTCGTGAAACACGAGGAACGTGGCGCAGTAAGGGCGAACTCCGCCGTGGAGCGCGATGCCGTTGCACGCCCCGCCCATCGCGTGCTCGCGGACGCCCCAATGAACGGAACGTGCGCCGGCGAAGCGATCAGGCGTCAGGGCGGTCGCACCGATGGCGACGCCGTTGCTGCCCGTAAGATCGGCGGAGCCGCCAACGAGCCATGGGGCGACCGCGGACACCGCCTTCAGGCAGGCGGCGAAGGCTTTGCGCGTCGCGACTTTGCCTTCGAATCGAGGCCACGAGGCACTCGAGAGCGTGCGGACCCAGTCTGGTTGCGTCCAGGCGAGCCACTCGTCGCGCTTCGCGCTTGACGACAGTCGTTGCCGCCAAGCGGCGTGGTCTGCGGGGCCGGCGCCTTCACGGAACGCGTCCAAGGCATCCTTCGGCACGGCAAAGGTGACGTCGGGGTCGAGACCCAACGCTACTTTGGTGCGGCGGACTTCGTCGGCGCCGAGCGCTTCACCATGCGTCCGGGCTGTGCCCTGGTACGACGGAGAGCCATGGCCAATGACGGTTCGGGCAGCGATGAGCGAGGGGCGCCCCGCTTCCGCGCGCGCAGCTGCGATGGCCGTAGCGACGGCCTCCGGGTCGTGGCCATCCACCTTCTGTACGTGCCAGCCCATCGCGACGAACTTGGCCGCGACGTCTTCGGTGAACGACAACTCCGTGGGGCCGTCGATGCTGATGTGGTTGTCGTCGTAAAGGTAGACGATCCGCCCGAGTCCAAGGTGGCCAGCGAGGCTCGCGGCTTCGGTTGCGATCCCCTCCATGAGGTCGCCGTCCGACACGATCCCGTAGATGAAGTGGTCGCACAGTTCGGATCCGAACGTCTCGCGCAACATCCGCTCCGCCATGGCCATGCCCACGCCGTTGGCGAAGCCTTGGCCCAACGGACCGGTGGTCGTCTCGACGCCCGCGGTGTGACCCACTTCGGGGTGCCCAGGTGTGCGGCTGCCAAGCTGGCGGAATTGACGCAAGTCGTCCAGGGACAGATCGTAGCCGGACAGGTGAAGCAGGCTGTAGAGCAACATCGAGCCATGGCCGGCGCTCAATACGAAGCGATCGCGGTCCGGCCAATTGGGGTCGGCGGGATCGTGCTTGAGGAAGCGGGTCCAAAGGACGGTGGCGGCGTCGGCCATGCCCATCGGCATCCCTGGATGACCTGAATTGGCGGCTTGGACAGCGTCCATGGCCAAGCCCTTGATGGTGTTGGCACAAAGGCGATGACGTGCGGCGTCCAAGGGTGCCTCCGGCCGCGCGCGCTAACCTGGGTCCTCCGCCGCGTGGCCTCCGCAGGTCGCAACGCCATCAGCCGAGCCCAATTCTGAAGCGGGCGGGGGGCACCCGGGGCCAGGCAGGAGGCCGGTCAGCGGGCAGATCGCGTGGGTGGGGCCTGGATCCACGAAGCGCGACGTCGGAGGCCCAGCGGCGCGAAGAATGGCCCCCCAGATGGGCAAGGCAGCGGTCGCACCAGAGAGCCCCAACTCGCCGACGTCGCGTCCGACCCAGACGGCCACCGTGAGATCCGGGCTGGCGCCGACCATCCACGCATCGCGGCCGCCAGTGGTTGTCCCGGTCTTCCCGGCCGGGACCGGCTCCGGCCACGGGCCCGAGGCGGCCGCGGTCCCGCGCGCCACGACGCCTTGGAGCATGTGGGTCAGCGTCGCACCCGCCGCTTTGGACGCGATGGCAACGGACGACACCGGCACCTCCGCGAGGGCGTCGTCGCCGCGACGGACCCTCAGGAGCATCCGCGGAGCGCGCGCGATTCCGTCGCGCCAGGCCGTCGAAGCAGCAGCGAGGGCCAAGGGCGTCGTCTCAAAGGCCCCGAGGACGGTCGACGGTCGGGAGGAGGCGCCGGTCAAACCCGCGGAGCGAAGCAGGTCTCGCAGCGCGTTGCGACCGAGTTGGCCTGCGAGCCCGACGAAGGGCGGGTTGCGCGAGCGTTCGAGGGCCCTTCGCAACGTCATCGTGCCAGCGAATCGCCCGTCGGCGTTGCCAGGGTGCCAGCCGTCCACTTCGATGGGCGCGTCGTCCACGGAGGTCGACGGCGATGCGGCCCCGTTCGACAGCGCCAACAAGACGGCGAAGGGCTTGACAGCGCTGCCGGGCTGTCGCTGACCCTTCACGGCCCGATCGAAGGGAGAGGCCGACCACGACCGCCCGCCGACCAAGGCGCGGACATCCCCCGTCCGCGCATCCAGCACGACAGCGGCGGCTTGGGCGTCGGCCACCTCTGGATTCGACGCGATGAGCGCCGACATCCCGCTGGCCACAGCTCGCTCCACAACGCCCTGCAGAAGCGGATCGATGGTCGTGTCCACATCGAGGCCGCCGCGCTCAAGCGCTTCGGCGCCCACCCTGTCGCGGACGTCGTCGAGCACGGCGGCTACGGCGTAAGGTGCGCGACGCATACGGCTTGGCGACTGCGGCGCGAGGCGAAGCGGTTCGGCAAGGGCAGTGGCCAGAGCGCCGTCATCGAGGGCGCCGACGCTCCGCATGCGACGGAGGACGACGTCGCGTCGCTCCTTGGCGGCGGCCGGGTCGACCCAGGGGGACCAGACGGCCGGAGATGGGATCGTTCCGACCAGGGTCGCCGCCTGGGCCGGACTGAGGTCGGCCGCGTCCACTCCAAACCAGGCACGCGCCGCTGCGTCGACGCCAAAGAGGGGTCGGCCCCCCGCGGAGCCAAGGTACACCTCGCCAAGGTAGAGCCCAAGGATGGCGTCCTTGTCCAACGTTCGTTCGAGCGCGATCGCGTAGAGGGCCTCACGAACTTTGCGCGTGACGCTGCGATCGGGACCGACGAACAGGTTTTTCGCGAGCTGCTGGCTCAGCGTGCTTCCCCCCTGGACGTTCCCGCCGCTCGCCATGATGCCGATTGCGCGAGCGATGCCGAGAGGATCGACGCCGCCATGCCGTCGAAAGCGGACGTCTTCGGAGGCGAGGAGCGCCTGGACGACCCAGCGCCCAGCTCGGTCGGGGGGTAGGGGAGCGCGCTGACGATCTGGGTCCCCGGTCCTTGCCAGCAGGATCGGCGGCAGGGCAGCGCCGGGGGGCGACACGGCGATCACGCGCCCGTCGGCGACTTGAACAGTCACGGCATGGCCATCGCCAGGATCCACGTCAAGTCGTGCGCCGTCGTAGCGGACGGATGGGCCCGTCGCGGGCATGCCGTCCGCCGTCCCACGGTCGAAGCCTGACGCGACAAGGTCCTCGACGATGGCGCTCGCATCTACCTCTCGGCCCACGACCCAGGGCGCAGGCGCCGACCAGACCGCGCCGAGCGGGTCCCGAGGCGGCGCCGCGAGCCAACGGGCAACGATCGTTTCGGCGCGCCGGACGCCGTCTGCGAGAAAAGCGCCGGTGCCAAGCGTGACGCCGAAGACCAGCGCCGAGAGCCATCGAATCCACGGAAACGCGGACACCGGCGCTGCCTTCGCAGTCCCCACGCGGGACCTCGTTCGCTTGCCCACGCCTCAGTTCCCTTGGACGCGGATGCCGTCCTCGTCGAATGTGAACCAGCCCTGTCCGGCGACAGACCGGCGAACGAGCAGCGCGTCGCCGGACGGGGAGAGGTCGACGATGGCGGCGCCAGGGCCTGGGACGACCACAGGTCCGTGGTCCCCGTCGATCGCCATCGGGTCGGGGATGCCGCGCAACTCGTGCGACACCTGCCCCGTTGGCGTGGTGACGAAGACGACGCCGTTGCCGCGCCCTTCGCGAAACCGCACCCAGACGTGGCTGCCAGACGTCAGGCCGCCGACGCGCTCGACGACGATCCCACTGAGTTGGACAAGTTCCCTCGGGCGCGCGGGCAGTCCATTTCGCGTGGACTCCTCGAAGTCCCAGTGGAGGAGCAATCCCGACTCATCGATGCCTACCAGAGCGGGATTGCGGGACACGAAGCCCACGTGGGCCAGACGGAAGCCGGAAGGGACCGAGGGCGCCAACGTGGCTTCTCGGCCAGACGCCGCATCGAGAATGCGGACGCCACCGGCGGGCGTGATGCCCGCCAGCCAGGCGCCCGACCCGCTCAGCGAGAACCCAACGGGCCACCCCAATTCGAATTCGAGATTGTTGGCGAGGTCCCACCACCGAACGCCCCCGCCCCGCCGGAGGACCGCGACGCGATTGGGGGCCACGTCGATGCGCACAGCCCCTTGGGTGTCGGCGTGGCCGTCGAACAGCACCGCGCCCCGATCCAGGTCGACGACCCGAACGGGACCGCCGTCCCGAGGAAGGAAGGCGAGGATGCGCCCCGTGCGATCAACACTGCACAAGCTCGGGACGGCTCCGACGTCCACGATCCTCTCTCGGCGCTCCCCCCGCCACAGGGCCGCGATGTTGCCGTGGAATGCGACTCGAACGTCGTCGGCAGCGCACAGCTGAACCACGGGGCCCCAACCAGGGCGCTGACCGATGGGCCGAAGTTGCCCCTGGCCGCCGGCGATGCACATGCCCCGCTGGTCCCAGATCGCCGCCGTCGGATCGGCCACCTGGTGGCGGCGACTACCGGCGGGTCGAAGCATCGGCAGGTCAAAGACGTGAACGCTCCGACCTGTCACGGCGGCCAGCTGGGAAGCGTCAGGACTCACGAGGATCTGGACGGACCCGCTGGTGCCCTTGGAGTCAAACGACGCGACGGCAGCCTTGCCTTGTGCCGGCAGGCGCGCCACGCCACGAAGCCCCAGCGCGACGATGTCCCCGTCGGGGAGGACGAGGATACGTTCAGCGCCCCCATCGAGCACCGCGTGCTCCACCATTCTCGCCGATTCCACGTCGACGATCCGCAAACGTCCGTCGGTTCCGATGGCGGCGACTCGCTGACCGTCGTTGAGCCACGCCACCGCGTTGGGCCGGAAGCCCGCAAACGAGCCCACCCGACGCCCGCTCGGCAGGTCCCAGGTACGCAGCCCGCCGTCGACGGACGTCGCCGCGAGACGGGCGCCTCGCGCCCCAAACGCGAGGCCTTGCATGGCGCGTCCGGCGCCTGCAGGACCGGTTCGTCGCTCTTCGAAGACGCGAGCACCGTCGTCTGTGCGGAACACCGTCATGCTGCCAGTGGCCGTGCCCACGGCGACCCATGCGCCACCTTCGGAGATGGCCAACGCGCCCTGAACAGGCCCGTCTGCGCGGAATATCCGGCCGGGTGCGGCCTCCCCTGGGGCGGTGACCGCCACCAGCCCGCTGCTGTCAGCGCTCGCGCGCGCACCTGAAGCCGGGTCCCAGACGCAGGCCGTGATCGCCGATTCATGCGGTTCTGGGCAGTGTCGCCAGACGAGGTCCACTGCGACTGCTAGCCCGCAGCGTCACCCGGATGAAAGGCCAAACCACGCCGCATTCGATCGTTTCTTGTCGAGAAGGCCCATTTTGGATGTAGGCTTGACGTGGGTGCGGGAATACAGCGCCACCAGACGCAGGAGTGCGGGATGAGAACCTTTCCTTGCTTGATCGGAGCCGTGCTCGCGGGTTGCGACCCCAGCGACTTCGACGTCGTCGTCGACGAAGAGCCGCCGCCGATCGTGAACCCGATCATGGAAGTCGATCCGGTCCTCTTGGACTTTGGTGCGCTTCCCAAGGGCGAATCGTCAGAGCTCGCCTTCCGCATCACCAACATCGGGACGGACCCGTTGGACGTCTACGACGTGACGTATGCGGGCTCCACGTCGTTTACACGCCTCTCTGGCGACTTCCCGGCGACGCTCCAGCCTGAGGGCAGCATCGAGGTTCAAGTCAGCTACTCGCCTGAGAATCTCGATGAGACCGGTGTCTTCACCGTCACGGGCTCGGACGCCAACCACAGCTCCGTCGACGTCAACGTCTTGGGCACTTGGGCGTTGCCCGCGCTGCGGGTGACCCCGGACTACACCGAGTTCGGCGCCATGCCTCCGAATTGTGAAGAGTCGACCACGATCCTTCTCGAGAGCGTCGGGACAGGCGCTGTGACCGTCTCGGAGGTCAACCTCCTCGGAGACAACTACACCATCGACGTCATGCCGCCGCTGCCGCTCGTGCTCGAGCCCGGCGAGGCCTGGCCGATCGACGTGGCCTTCCTCCCGACCGAGGAGATCGCCTACCCGGGTTCGCTCTCGGCGGAGTCGGACGACCCGACCGGCACGAAGACCGGCGAAATCTACGGCGTCGGCCAAGACGGCGCCGAGTGCGACGGCGTCATGACCTACGAGCTCGAATTCGAGGTCGATTACAAGATCGCGGACATCGCCTTCATCATTGACACCACCTGCTCGATGTCCTCGACCGCCGACGCCATGGCCGAAGAGTTCGGCGGCATCGCGGCCCTCGTCGCGGCCGAAATCCCCGACATCACCTTCGGTGTGGCCACGCACGACGACTACCCGTGCTGCGGCTACGGTTCGCCGCCGGACAAGGCGTTCGACCTGCACCAACAGCAGACGGACGACCTGGCTCTCGTCGCGGGCGCGCTCGCCAACGAAGTGGACATCCACAACGGCAACGACTGGGAAGAGTCTTCGATGGAGGCCCTCTACCAGGGTGCCACGGGCGAAGGCTGGGACATGGACTGCGACGGCAAGTACGACGCTGACGAGGACGTCAAGCCGTTCACCGAGCACCCGCTCGACGCCTTCGGCGGCTTCGTCAACGGCACGAACAACCCGAATACCCCTGGCACTGGCACGCTTGGCGGCTTCGGCTTCCGCGAGGAGACGTTCCCGATCCAGATCATCGCCACGGACGCGCCGATGCGCGACCCCGAGGCTGGCTACCCGACGCCAGGTGGATGTCTGCAGGACGCGTCGTTCTACGATGTCTTCCTCGGTATCTCGGCGCTCAACGGAAAGATGATCGGCGTCTGCGCCAACTGCGGCGAGGGCACCAGCCAATTCGGTCAGCTCCAAGAAGTGGCCATCGTCACGGGCTCGATGGCCGACCTCGATCACAACGGCGTCGATGAGCCGGCCGTCGTGGAGTGGAGTTCGGGCGACAGCGATGAGTTCCGCGAGACCATCGTCGATGCCATCCTCGCGCTCGCAGACAGCGCTTGGTTCGACAAGGTCAGCCTCGAGATCGAGGCGGGAACGGACCCGTACGGCCTGATTTTGGACATCGAACCTGACGCTTACTACGACATCAAGGCGGGAACGCCGGTCACCTTCACGCTCACCATTGACGGATCGATCGTGGACGGGGGGACGCCGGGAGCGTCCGAGGTGCTTCTCAAGCTAATGGCTGACGACGCGCTCGTCCTGTCGACGCGCACGCTGTACATCCTTCCCTGACGAAGCCACCTGGGCGTCTCGCCCTCCTCTGGCACCTTCACCAGCCGGACGTGCGGGATCCCTTCACTGGGGTCCCGCAGTTGCCGTGGACGCGCCACCACGCAGTCCGTGGCTACTTGGACTTGGTGGAGGAGACGCTAGACGGTGATGTGCGCTGGACACTCAATGTGTCTGGCGCCCTGATCGATCAACTCGTCCACTACGCATCCGGCGGTTCGGACCCCCAACTCGACCTTTTGTCCCGTCCATGGGACAGTTGGACGCCCATCGAGCGTAGGGAGTTGACCCGCTTCGCCGCGATGGGGCCGCCATCGCTGACGCGGTCCGTCTCTGCCCTTCGGGCACGGGCCGACGCGGGTGAAGTTCTCGGCGGCCGGGACGTCCGCGACCTGGCCGTGGGGGCGGCGCTCGGTTGGATGGGGCGGGCGGCAAGGCGATTGGAGCCAGAGGTGGACCGGATCGGGGAGCCTCCGTACGACGACCGCGCCCAAACCTGGGTCGTCGGCGCCCAGAAACGCCTCTTGAAACACCTCGTGGGGCGAATGGCCCAACTGGGAGCGACCGGCGTGGGCCTCGCCGCCAGCCCCCACGACCACCCGATCCTGCCATTGTTGATCGACACGGCGTCGGCCCGCAGGGCGCTGCCCGATGTCCCGGACGTTGGGTACCGCCGGCCCGAAGACGCGTTGCGCGCCTTGGTACGCGGCCGTGCCACGGCGTCGAACGCGATGGGGCGTGACGTGCGAGGTTGTTGGCCGTCGGAAGGGGCCATCTCACCGGAGGCGAGCGAGCTGATCGGCGCCGCGGGCTTCAAATGGTGGGTGTCTTGTGGGGAGGTCGCCGCCAAGAGTCGGTTTGCCGGCACGGCCTTTGGGCGCCCGGCCGCCGCTCCGGGCGGGGTCGCCGGCTTCTTCCGCAATCAGGGCGCGAGCAACTGGCTGTCCTTTGATGCGGTCCGGCTGTCGCCCTCCGACGCGATCGATGGCTTGGTCGCGCGCATGCACGCCGGGCATGACGTCGTCGCGCTCGACGGGGAAAACCCGTGGGAAGGGTACGACGACGCTGGCGCCGGACTTCGCGATGCCCTTCGGGAGCGATTCGCCGGCCAGTTGGACACCTTCGACGAGCGCGTCGCAGCCGGAATGGTGGGGGAGGTGACCCACCTTCATACCGGCTCCTGGATTCGCGGCGACCTGTCCGTTTGGTACGGCCATGTCGACGACCGCGTCGTGTGGACAGCCCTTCGCGCGGTGCGCGACGCCATTGAAGGGGCAGGGGATGAGGCAATGGGCCACATGGATGCGGCGCTCGCCTCCGACCATACGTGGTGGGCGGGCGAGGACCATGACACACCGTTTTTCGAAGACTTCATGACGCGCTTACGCGCGCGTTTGTCCGCTGCGTGCGCCGCGGCCGGCGTCGCTGTGCCCCGGGAGGCTCAGGTGTCGCTGAGCCGGCGGCTGGCCTGACGTGGCCGGGCGCTTCTGCCTCGTATTGCATGGGCATCTGCCGTGGGTGCTGCACCACGGGCGATGGCCGCATGGTGAACATTGGCTCTACGAGGCGGCCGATGAGACCTACCTGCCGCTACTCGGCGTGATTGAGCGCCTGGTTCGCGACGGCGTGCGCCCGGCGTTCAGCGTGGGCATGACGCCGGTACTGTGTGAGCAACTGGCGCACCCTACCTTTCGGCGCGGCTTTCCCGCTTTCCTGACCGAACGGCGCGATCGAGCCAAGCGCGACGCCAGCGAGTTCGAGCGCAAGGGCGAAGCGTACCTTGCGAAGTTGGCGTTGCGGGCTGCGGCTGCCTGTGACGGCACATTGGCCCAATGGGCCGCGCTTGATGGCAACATCGTGGGAGCTTTGGCGGAGGCCCAGAGCGACGGTCACATTGCGATCCTCGGCAGCAATGCGACCCACACCTACCAGCCTTTGGTCGTCCAAGATGCGACGGCTCGTGCCTCCATCCGCGTCGGCCTCGCGACGTCCACACGCCACTTCGGTCGCCGTCCCCGAGCGGTCTGGCTCCCTGAGTGTGCCTACCGCCCGCCGGGTCCGTTCGTCCCTCTTGCGGGCCAGAGCCTCAATCCTCGCTGGCGCGAGGGCGTTGGCCGTTTGTGGGTCAACGAGGGAGTGGAGGGATTCGTCATTGATGGACCGACCTTGGCGGGCGCCCGATCGGAATTCCTGTGGGAAGGAGCGCGCCCGATTCCGGTCCCTTGGGAACAGACCACCTGGGACCACCAGCGGGGATGGCGCGATCCACTGACCGTCCACCGGGTGTCCGAGCGCGGAGAACCGCTGCCACTCACCGTCTTCGCGCGGTCAGCGGCCACGTCCGAGCCGGTTTGGTCGGGCCGCGTGGGCTACCCAGGCGACCCGGCCTACCTCGAATTCCACGCGAGGCACGAGGTCGATGGCCTCCGGTACTGGCGGGTCACGGCGTCCGGTTCGGACCTGTCAGCCAAGGCGCCGTATGAGCCGGGCGTGGCGACGCTCCGCGCGGCCGAACACGCGCGCCACTTCGCAGGCGTCGTCCGGAGTGAGCTGTGGGCCTACCGCGAGCGCACCGGGCGCGACGGCGTCGTCACCGCGCCCTTCGACGCCGAGCTGTTCGGTCATTGGTGGTCAGAGGGACCCACCTTCCTTGAGTGCTTGAGTCGAGAGTTGGCGCAAGTGGACGACGTCTGCGCGTCCACGCTCGAAGACGTCCTCGACTCGGGCCCTGCGGCCCCAGTCGTAGAACTCCCGGAGGGTAGCTGGGGCGCTGGAGGCGATCATCGGGTGTGGGCCCGGGACGACACGCGATTCTACTGGGACCTGCTTGGCCGAGCCGAGGACCGATTCCAGCATCTTTGGCACGCAATGCCTTGGCGGTCCGATGGCGCGGTCGCATCGGCCCTCCGGGCGGCGGGGCGGGAGTTGCTCTTGCTCTCAGCCAGCGACTGGCCATTCGTGATCAGCACGGGAGGCGCCGTGGACTACGGCATCCGGCGCATTTCGGACCATGCGGCGCGGTTCGACGAGTTGGCCAACCGCGTCGCAGACCGCGCAGCAGGCCGCCCCGTCGATCCCATTCAAGAGCGCTCAGCGTCGTTGGCCTCGGACCGAGACGACGTATTTCCGGACTTAGACCTTTCAGCCTGGGGGGCTTGACCCCCGCCGCCCGGTGTGGTGTAAGCTCAACCCGTGAGTGCAGCCCTACCGCCGGTATTTGCTGGCTTGTCCCCCCACGACACGCGGGAGGCGACGGACGCACTGCGCTGGATCGATGTCGCGCCCGGGGAGGCCATCTTCCTTGAGGGGGAGATGGACACGACGTTGGCCTTCCTCGTGACGGGTGCGGCCGAGGTTCGACGTGGCCCCATGCGAATCTCCACCGCAGGGCCTCGCGATCTTTTGGGCGAAATCGAGGTCTTCGCCCGGCTTCCGCGGCAGACGACGGCCGTGGCGACCAGCGCGGTCGGCCTCTACGCGCTCACACCGGAGGCGCTCGCGTTCTTGTGCGGGGTCGGAAATCCGGTCGTGTTTGCGATCGAGCGGGCCGTGCATCGGCGACTCGCGGACCGCACCCGCCTCGCGCAGTCGACGATCGGCGAACATCTGGAGGGAAGTGCCGCGTCGCTGCGCCCGCCGCAGCCCTCCTGGTGGCAGCATTGGTTGAAGGCACCGCCGGATCGGCTTCCGCCCGCCATCGACAGGCATGTGGCGCTGGCGTCGGCACGTTCCTACAGCTGGATCGAACCCGCACTCCTCCAACTCATGGCTGCGGGTGCCGACGTCGTCCAGTTCGGCCCCGAGGAGACGATGCTCGCCCAGGGCATCGAGGCCGACCGAATCTTCGTTCTGGTGTCAGGGCGCGCGGAGTGCTGGCTTTGGAAGGACGGCGGGAGGGCAATCACGCTCGCATCCTACGAAGCTGGAGAGGCCTTTGGCGATGCATCGATCGTCGCCGCTGGGCCGTCGACGGTCAGTGTGGTCAGCCGGACGGAAGTGGTCGCCGTCACATTCGATCGCAGGACATTCCTGCACTACTTCGAGAGCAATGACCCGGTGGGCTCCGCCTTCCGCCAAGCCTCGATTCGGTCGCTCGTTCTACAACACTTGGGCCTCACCGACCAACTCGCGGCGGCGCTCACCCGCTCCAGGACGGCGTCGCCAGCGTTCGCAGCAACCCCACCGCCCGGCGGACTTTGGCGCGACTGACGACGGCCGGGAAGCGAGGTAGACGGGCCCCCGGAGCAACCATGGCCGCCCTTTTGCTTTCCTTGTTTCTTGCTTGTGGCGAACAGCCCGTCGCTTCCGTGGTCGCGGAACCGCCGCCCGCGCCCGCTTCCGCGCCAGCGCCAGCTGCGCCTCCCGCGGCGCCGGCCGTCCCGGGCCTCGCGGCGGACGCCTCGCCCGCGCTCACCAACCCAAGCCTGGCCACGGCTACGGCGCCTGACTCCTTCAAGGTCCGGTTTGACACGAACGAAGGGCCCTTCGTCATTCAGGTTCACCGCAAGTGGGCGCCGAACGGGGCGGACCGCTTCTTCAACCTCGTTCAGATCGGCTTCTTCAACGACGCCCGCTTCTTCCGCGTCGTCGACCGGTTCATGGTCCAGTTCGGCTTGTCTGGTCATCCCGAGGTCAATGCCGCATGGCGGGATGCGAACCTCGTCGACGACGCGGTCTTGCAACACAACACGCGCGGCCGCATCAGCTTCGCGACCGCGGGCCCCAATACGCGAACGACGCAGATGTTCATCAACTTCGTCGACAACACCAAACTCGACCCCATGGGCTTCGCGCCATTTGGTGAGGTGGTCGAAGGCATGGACGTCGTGGACAAGCTCTACAAGGGCTACGGCGAAGGTGCGCCTGGGGGCAGGGGACCTTCCCAGGGTCGCATCCAGGTCGAGGGCAACGCCTACCTCGTGCGCCAATTCCCCGAGTTGGACTACATCACGGGCGCGTCCGTGATTCCGTAGGTTCGAGTCCTACGGCGTCGTGAACACCGGCGTGTCGTCCGATTCGAGCGCCTGCGTCAGAGCGAGGCAATCCGGATCGTCGGCCGTACCGAAACAACCCGCGTCTGGGTTGGTGGCTTCGTCGAGCGGGGCGTTGAAGTCGATGGCCGCGGTCAGCGCGTCGAGATCGACGAGGACGCCGTTCGCGGGGTCAAGGGCGAGGTCGACCTCGACCAGGTTCTCCTCGAGGCAGGTGGCCGTGGCTCCCGTCCCTTCACAGTCTGCGGCGCCGTAGTGGGCCCCCCATGACGCGTGCGTTCCACTGGAGAAGTCGGCGCGAAGGTGGACGTAGCCCATACGCCAGCCCCACCAGGTGCGGGGGTCGTCGAGCGGTGGCTCGGCCTCGGCGGCGTCGAGGTGATTCTGCGCGGTCGGAACGCCCACGGTGAAGTGCAGGCCGTCGTAGGGACCCGACAACCCGACCGTCCCGGACAACGTAGTGTGTTGCGCACCCGTACAGTTTTCGCCGGTCATGTCCATGAGCGCGAGGCTCTCACTTTGAAAGACGCCGTCGGGCGAAAGGACGACCCGCGCGACCGACGTTCCCGAACTCACGAAGACGTCGTGGACGAAGAAGCGGAGGTTGGACACGGAAACCGGCGCAGCCGGTGACCCGGCGGAAACATCGACACCGCACTCCAACGGGGCGCCGCCGAATTGAACGGAGAAGGGCAAGTCGACGGAGTTGTCCTCGGAGTCGGATCCGCCACAACCCAAAACTAGGAGCAGCATGTGATGTCGAACTCCGCCACTTGGCCTCCACCTTCAGCGGTGAGCCTCCACCAACCTTCCATATGAAAAAGCAGCCCCTCCGTGACCCATGCGCCATCACCCGCAGGTTGAGACACGGGCGTGACCGTCATTCCATGCGAATGGTCAGGCATCTGCGCGTCAACGACCCATTCCGCATCCTCCAGGGCTCCGCCCTGGCAGTCATCGACCGTCCATTCAAGGGAGAACAAGGCGTCGAACGGGATCGGATCCGGCGTCGGCGTGTAGCCAACGCAACGAAGCCCGTCGGCCGACTGCCATTCGCGCACGTCCGCCGCGGGAGCGTCGCTTACGGCCGTCGACGATGACGAGCCATCGGAACCCGAACCACACGCCGCCAGTACGAGCGCCAACAAGGTGCCTCCGTTTCCCGCCAGCCTCTACGTAAGTCCGCGGGCCAGGCGATCACAAAGGTCGCCGATCGCATCCCGATGGATCGCGCAAAAGGCGATCCGAAGAGCTCCGTGGCCCGCGAAGGCGATCGTCCCTACGCCTTGGTCCCGAAGCAGGCGCGCCCGGGTCGCCTCGGCGTCCGCTCCCCGAAGGTGGAGCAGAGCAAAGAACGCGCTGTTGAATTCCCAGACGTCGGCGCGGTCCTCCAGGCGCCCAAGGCCTTCCTTGAGCGCGGCCCAACGTTCGCCGAGGATGGCCACGCGCTGCGCAAAGGCGCGGTCTGTGCCCTCGGCGTCTGCGAGCGCCCGGGCGATCAGCGCCAGAGCTGGCCCCGACGGACTCCCGACGGTTCCTCGCAGGACCATCTTGATCTTGGACTCCAGCGCTTCCGCGGCTTCGCCGCCAAGCCCCGGCGTCACGAAGCCCACGCGGCTGGCAAAGAACACGAGTTCCTTCGTGGCGCCGTCGACCTTGATGGCGAACGCGCGGGTCGGATCGAGGCGCTCAACGAGGTCCCAATAGATCGAACGGCGCATGCGGCCGGGGGCGTAGATCCAGCCCTGGTACGCGTCGTCCGTCACGACGACGAGCGGCCCAGGGTGCGCTGCGACCCGTTCCACGATCGCCGCTGTTTCAGCCAGCGACGGCGTGTACCCCGAGGGGTTGGCCGGGAAGTTCAAGATCAGAATGGCCTTGCCAGGCGTTTGGGCCAAAGCGTCCGACAGGCCACCGATATCGAAGCGGCCGTTCCGATGGGTCGACCAGGGCCGCATCCGGGCGCCGGCGTGCATGCCGAAGATGAGGCCGTAGCTGTCCCAGGCCGGGTCGGGGACGAGCACGGTCGTATCGGGGTCGGCGAACAGGCTGGAGACGACCGACAACGAGTGCGTCAACCCATGGGTGGCACACGGCGTGGCGACGGTCGACGTCGGGTTGCCGGCATGGCGGCGTTGGCGTTCAAGCCAGGCCTGCCGTACGCCGAGCGGGCCTTGAACCGGACCGTAGAGAAAGCTGATCGCGGGGTCCGTGTCGACGAGCCCGGCTTGGATGACCGGAACTGGAATCGGACGGCCTGAACCGTCTGTGGTTTGACCCAGGGTCGCGTCGACTGCACAACCGCGGGCCTGTTCACCCATCCAGGTGATGCCTTTCGGGAACGCTGCGGCGCGCCCCAACGGGGACAGGCAGCGAGCGACAGCCGGTGCCTCGCGCTCCAGCAACGCGTTGAGCCGATCGGCCTCGGTCACACCGCACCTCGGGCTCGTTGGCTATCCCGCAGTCATGGGGCCAGCACTTTACATAATATGTCTTATCGGACAACAGAAATCGCACGAATGGGGTAGGACCGCCTCATGTGGATCCTGGTCGGGTGCGCGCACGGCGTCGCCGTCGGTGTCCCTTTGCTGGACTTGCCGGAACGGTGGAAGCTCGAACCGTGGGTCGCCGGCGAAGGCGCCCCTTTGGACGTGGCGAACATCGGCGACGCGGATGCCATTGTCGCGCTCTCCGTTGACCCGGAGGACGCGCTGGTCGTTGCGGAAGACGCGGTCCTCCTGCCGGTCGGAGGCGTCCATCACTTCTGGGTCCAGGCCGTTGGTCCTCGTCCCGAAGGCGCCATCGATTTGGTCGTGACCTCTGGCCCTTTGGAACACCGCATCCCGGTTGAATGACCCGGCGTCAAGGTGTCTGCGTTCGAGCCCCGAAGGGCGTTCGACGCCAGCGCCCGACGAGGAAATCGCCCATACGGATGGCCGGCGATTCGGCCACGCGGTGACGTGCGCCCCAGCCCTCCGCGGGTAGCCGTCCCGACAGCTCGCGTTCTACAACGTCCCCCTCGGCGCCAAGCGGTTTCACCTCGTTGGGGTCGGCTTCGAGGTCGTAGAGCCGCTGGTTCTTCCGCCAGTCTCGGATCAACTTCCACCGGCCGACCCGAATCGACTGCTGTTCCGCGCCGACGCGGATCGATTGGCTCACGAGCTGCGTGTCGCGCTGGCGGCCGCCCAGCTCGGGCACCGGGTCCGCGTCCAGAGGCACCGCTGGCCGAACACCGACCCAGGCCAACAACGTCGGGAGGATTTCGAGCGACGATGTCGGCCTTGATACCGTTCCGGACCCTGCGCCAAGCAAGATGAGCGGTACGCGAAGAAGCTCCTGGTGCATGGTGTGACCCGAGTGCCAGAGATCCGAGGCACCGCGCTCCTCGTCGAGCTCGACGCCCCGGTCTCCGACAATGGCCACCCGGGTGCCCGATGGCAACTCGGCGAGCAGCTTGCCGATCTCGGAGTCGACGCGGCGAAGTGCTGCGTCGTAGGCGTCTGTGTTCCAGTGGCGACGCGCGGCGCCGACGGCGCGCTCCGCGCGGGCGTCGAACATGAAGGGCCCGGCAGCGTCGACGTAGTGCACCAGCAGGAACCACCCCGATCGGCGCTGCCCGCGGACGTAGTCAATGGCTTGTTCAGTCACAAGAGGCGCCGGCAGTCGAAGCGGCCACAACAGCGGATCGCCAGCGACAATGGTCCAAGGGCGGATCCAGGCAGGCATCGCGCCGGCATCGGTCCCACCACGCCACAGGTCGAATCCGGCGTCAAAGCCGAACTGGTGGAGCGTAGGGTCGCCGGTCACGGCTGCGGTGACGTACCCTTCGTCGCGCAACATTCTCGCGAGCGTGGGCGATTTCGACCGCAGCGGCCCAAGGCCGTTCTCCACCCCGGTGTTCAGGCCCGCGCCGTGGTCGTAGGGCAGCTTCCCGGTCATCAGGGTCCCGAAGGCCGGAATCGTCCACGGCGCGGTCGACTGCACGTCCGAAAACCGCAACCCGCCGGCGCGATCGATGTTTGGCGTCGTCGGATGCGGGTAGCCAAAGGCCCCCAGGTGATCGGCTCGCAGCCCAGAGACGACGATGAGGACGAGTGAGCGATCCGAACCGGTCGCGCGCGGCCAAGTCGTTGGAGGAATGAGGAGGAACGCCGCGACGGCCGCCCAGCCAAGCGCCCCGAGAAGGCCCAACGACACCCACGGAGCCCCCTCCCCTCGTCGAATTGCGGCGAGGCTTCCCGCGACGAGGGCGACGGCCGCAACGAGCAGATCAACCGTCAGCGAGAGCGCGTCGGCAGGGTGAGCCAGCAGATGCTGGTTGACGGGCACCCCGAGGGCCATTGCTGTGAAGCTGCCGACCAAAGCGCCGCGCAGGAGTTGGGGCGCCAGGGGCCGAATGCGACCAGCCAAAATGGCCACGGCTCCGCCGACGGCAAGAACGAGGAGCCCAAGGATCGGTTGGACGCCCTCCCCGCCTGAGGTCGCGGCGATCGGAACCGCGAGCCATGCCGCCAGACTGATCGTGGCGGCGGTTGCCCACCGAATCCCCTCGAGTCCCATGGCGCCAAGAAAGCCGCCAGCCGTCCCGCCGAGGATCAAGTACGTCAGCCCCTCGACGAAGAGCGCGTAGTCCGCCGGAACGGGCATGCCTCCAAGGAAGAGGACCCCGAGTTCGATGCCAAGGAAAGAGGCTCCACCGAGCGCGCCAAGCGCGACGCCGACCAAGGCCAGCCGCATCAGCCATCCGCCTTCAGGCCGGCCCAAAACGCACCGAGTCGCTCTGGAATGCGCCCGATCGCCTCTCCGCGCGGACGAGCCAACGCCGTCACCGTCAGCCCAGCGGCCGCTGGAATCGCTGCCCAAGCGGGACGATGCCGCGCCCACCACCGACCCGTCAACCGCATACGGTCGCGTTCGGCATCCGGCAGCGGCCGTCGAACGCCCCCGGCCGGCGCGCTGTCGTGCACGACGCTGGCCCCAGGTACGAAAGCAATGCGCCAGCCCATGGATGCGACGCGAGCGCTGGCATCGGCGTCCTCGGCGAAGGCCGTACCGTCGAAGGCGGGATCGAAGCCTCCGGCGGCGGCAAGCGCCGCCCGGCGGAAGCTCATATTGGCACCCTTGACCGTACTTGCGGTTCCCGGCGTCCACCCGTCCAGTCGGACCCGCATGCGGCCGTCGAAGCCGAACCGGGCGTCGACGCGGCGCGTGTTGGGGAGCGCCACCCGTTCCACGATGCGTCCCACTGCGGCCCCCACCGATGCGTCCCCATAGACCCTACGCAGGGCCGACAGACAAGCCGGAGACAGGTGGACATCATCGTCCACGAACCAAATCACATCGGAGGTCGAACGCCGAAGGGCCACGTTGCGGCCCTCGCATAGGCCCCTTGGGCCGTCGTAAACCCAGACGCCGTCGAAGGCTCGGGGGGCAGGCTCCGGTCGATCGGATTGATCGACGACGACTCGTTGCACATCGCAGCCATCCAACGGGCGGAGGACGTCGACCGCCTTCCCGGGGCGATTCCGCGTACAAACCGCCACCGTGACCGTCGGAGCATCAACGATTCGACCGTCGCGAGCGATCACCTCTAGACCCCTACCGGGAAGTTGGTGTATCGTGCCCCTTCGGGGGAACCCTATGGTCCTGTTCGCTTGGCTCTCGACCGCGTCGTTTGGTCAGGACATCGCCATTGTGCACGCCTCATCGTACCAGTACGACACGTTCAACAAGCTCAACGCGACGGGTGCGTTCGCGTCGATCACGGAAATCGACGGCCGATCCGTGACGCCGAGCTTGGCCACGCTGCTCACCTTCGACGGCGTGCTTTTGTACACCGACTACACCTACGCGAACACGACGCTGATGGGGAACAACGTCGCTGACTACATCGACGCCGGCGGCGGCGTCGTCAGCGCGACCTTCACGAACGTCAACGGTTGGTCGCTACAGGGTCGCTTCCTCACGGGAAACTACAACCCGATCACCTACGGAAACAACACCTCCGGGACGAAGCTCAACATCGTCCCCATCGACGCAGCACACCCGATTCTGACGGGCGCCGGCCTCTTTGGTCCCGTCGTCACCTTCAACGGTGGGTCCAGCAGCTACCATGGCAACCCGGCCAGCAAGCAAGCTGGCGCCTCCCTGATCGCGAACTGGAGCAACGGCGCGGCCCTCATCGTCGAGCATGTGCCTTCGGGCGCCGGTATCGTGGTCGGCCTCAACTTCTACCCGCCAAGTGCGGGCGCGCGCGGCGACTTCTGGGACACGGGGACCGACGGCGTCGAGATCCTGACGAACAGCCTGCTCTACGTCACCGACACGGACAAGGACCTCGACGGCTGGACCCTTGTCGGTGGCGACTGTGACGACACCGACCCGTTGGTCAACCCCGACGCGAGCGAAGTCTGTGACGACGTCATCGACAACGACTGCGACGGTGACATTGACTGCGTCGACGGCGACTGCACCGGCGACCCCGTCTGCGCCGAAGACTGCGACGACGGCCTCGACAACGATTTCGACGGCTTCATCGACTGCGACGACACGCTGGATTGCTCGACGGATCCGGCCTGTTCCGAGGTCTGCGGCAACGGCATCGACGACGACTTCGACGGGCTCAAGGACTGCGCGGACCCCGATTGCTTCGGCGATCCGACATGCATCGAGGTCTGCGACGACGGCATCGACAACGACTTCGATGGCCTCAAGGACTGCGCCGACGGCGACTGCTTCGGCGATCCTGCCTGCGGAGAAGACTGCACCAACGGAATCGACGACGACTTCGACGGCCGCAAAGACTGCGCCGATGCCGACTGCGCAGGCGATCCGGCCTGCACGGAGATCTGCGACGACGGGCTCGACAACGACCTCGATGCCAAGACCGACTGCGAGGACTCCGACTGTTGGGACGAGCCAACCTGCTGTGATGATGACCTCGACGGCTTCGTCGACAGCGAAGGCACCTGTGGTGGCGGAGACTGCGACGACCGCAGCTTCGACCTCGGGGACACCGATCTCGACCTCGTGCCGAACTCGTGCGACAATTGCCTTTCGGACGCCAACTTCGACCAGACTGACAGCGACGCCGACACGGTCGGCGACGTCTGCGACGCTTGTCCCGGAGAGGATGACCGCGAGGACGGCGACGGAGACGGCGCCCCTACGGCCTGCGACAATTGCCCAGTCGACTCGAATCCGACCCAGACAGACGGGGACGTCGATGGCGTCGGCGATGTGTGCGACTCCTGTCCTGGCCACGACGACAACGAGGACGATGACAGCGACATGGTCGCCGATGGCTGCGACAACTGCGCCCTCGACTTCAACCCGGACCAAGCCGACGACGACTTCGATGGCGTGGGCGACCCGTGCGATGCCTGCCCCGGCTTTGATGATGGCGACGATGGCGACGGCGACGCCGTGGCCGACGGTTGCGATGTCTGCCCCGACGTCGCGGACCCTGGCCAAGAGGACTCGGACTTCGACACCGTTGGCGACGCTTGCGACATCTGCCCCGGTGAAGATGACCTGGCGGATGTGGACGGCGATGCCGACCCCGACGCCTGCGACAACTGTCCCGACGACCCGAATCCCTCCCAAGTCGACGTCGACGTCGACGGTGTCGGCAACGTCTGTGACACCTGCAACGGATTCGACGACCTCGCCGACGCCGACGGCGACGCCGTGGCCGACGGCTGCGACATCTGTCCCGACATCGCGGACCCCGGCCAAGAAGACGACGACCTAGACGGAGTTGGCGATGCCTGCGACGCGTGCCCGGGCTTCGACGATGTCGATGACGACGACCTGGACTTCGTTCCCGACGACTGCGACAACTGCCCGGACGACGTGAACGCCGACCAGGCCGACGCGGACATCGACGGTGTGGGCGACGTCTGCGACGTCTGCCCCGAGGCCGACGACTCGCTCGACGACGACGGCGACGGCCACCCCGATGGCTGCGACAACTGCCCTCTCAACGCCAACCCGAGCCAGAAGGATGACGACGGCGATCTCGTCGGCAACGCATGCGACGTTTGTCCCGGCGGCGACGACCTCGCCGATGGCGACCTCGACCTCGTGCCCGACGCCTGCGATCTGTGCCCGCTGGATGCGGACCCTGATCAGGAAGATGCCGACTTCGACGGCAACGGCGATGCCTGCGACCTTTGCCCCGGCTCCGATGACTTCCTCGATCGGGATGGCGATGTGGCGCCCGACGACTGCGACAACTGTGCCGACGACGCCAATGCGGACCAGGCCGACATGGATGCCGACACTGTCGGCGACGTGTGCGACAGCTGCCCGGGTTCGGATGACCTCGACGATACCGACGCCGACGGCGTGGCCGACGGCTGCGACGCGTGTGTCGGACATGACGATGGTCTCGACGCGGACACCGACGGGGTGGCCGACGGCTGCGACGTCTGCCCGCTCGACGCAGATCCTGGCCAGGAGGACGGCGACGTGGACGGCGTGGGCGATGCCTGCGACCGCTGCGTCGGTTTTGACGACCGTGCGGACGTCGATGGCGACAGCGCGCCAGACGCCTGCGACAACTGCGCTGACGACGCCAATGCCGACCAGGCCGACGACGACCTCGACGGCAACGGCAACGTCTGCGACGCCTGCCCCGGCTCCGACGACTTCCTCGACGACGACGTCGACACGTTCGCTGACGGCTGCGACAACTGCGTTGGGCTGAACAACGACCAGGCGGACGAAGACTTCGATGCGGTGGGCGATGCATGCGACGTTTGTCCCGGCTTCGACGACCGTCAGGACGACGACGGCGATCTGGTTCCCAACGGCTGCGACGACTGCGTCGGCGATCTGACGGACGACGATAGCGACGGCGTCGCCAACGCGTGCGACGTCTGCCCCGGCTTCGACGACATGGTCGATGACGACGGCGACACGGTTTCCGACGGCTGCGACAACTGCGCCAGCGTTGCCAACGACCAAGCCGACGACGACCTCGACGGCGCCGGCGACGCCTGCGACCTGTGTCGCGGTCTGGCCGACGACCAAGGGGACGGCGATGGAGACCTGGTCGGCGACGCCTGCGACGTCTGCCCGACGATGGCCGACCCGGGTCAAGCGGACGGCGATGGCGACGGCGTCGGCGACGCTTGCGACATCTGCCCCGGCTCAGGTTGTGACACCCCATGCGGCGACGTCGATCTCGACGGCGACGTAGACGTGTCCGACGTCACGACCCTGGCGACCAAACTCGCAACGGGCATCGTCGTCCCCTCCGAGTGCCAGCTGTGGGGCGGCGACTTGGACGGTGATGGCGCTGTCACGGCGATCGACGCCGACCTGCTCACCGACCACGTCATCGGCGGCGCGCCCATCGACTGCCGCGACAGCCAGGCCGACAGCGACGGCGATGGTTCGGGCGATGACTGCGACATCTGCCCGGGTGGCGATGACCGCGTCGAGTCGGATGCCGACGGCGTTCCCGACCATTGCGACGTCTGCGAAGGTGGCAACGACAATGTCGAGTCCGACCTCGACGGCGTGCCGGACGACTGCGACGTCTGCGACGGCGGCGACGACCGCTTCGACGACGACCTCGACGGCATTCCGGACGACTGCGACGACTGCGACGGCGGTTCCGCGGACGCAGACAGCGACGGCGTCGCCGACCCCTGCGACGTCTGCGAAGGTGGCGACGACCTCGTCGACACGGACCTCGATACGGTTCCCGACGATTGCGACGCCTGCGAAGGATTCGACGACGCCAACGACTCTGACGTCGACGGCCGGCCCGACGACTGCGACGACTGCATCGCGACGCCGATCGACACGGACGGCGACGGCGTCGACGACGACTGCGACGCCTGCCCCGAGTTGGCCGACGAAGCCGATTTTGACGGCGACGGCGCCTTCACCTGCGACGACTGCGACGACGGCGACCCGTGGATGAACCCCTTCGACATGGACGGAGACGGCGTCAGCACCTGTGAGGGTGACTGCTACGACAGCGACTCCGAAATCGCCCCTGGCCTCAGCGAAGTGGCCAACGGCGTCGACGACGACTGTGACGGCCTCGTCGACGAAGGCACCGACATGGCTGACGCCGACGGTGACGGCGTCAGCGGCGCCGGGGGCGACTGCGATGACGCCGATCCGGCCATCCACCCGGGCGCGGACGAAGTCTGCAACAACAAAGATGATGACTGCGACGGCATCATCGACGAGACCACCGAGTGCTACGACGACGATGGCGACGGCTACTGTGAAGGCCCCGCCTGCACGGACGGCACGACCCCTGGCGATTGCGTCGACACGAATCCCGACATCCACCCGGGCGCCTTCGAAGTGCCGGACAGCGGCATCGACGAAGACTGCGACGGCGTGGTCGACGACGGCACTCCCGACAACGATGGAGACGGGTGGGGCGACGCGGTCGATTGCGACCCCGATGACCCGACCGTCCACGACGGAGCGCCGGAGCTGCTCGACGGCCTCGACAACGACTGTGACGGCCTCATCGACGAAGGCAGCGACGCGTTCGACGACGATGGCGACGGCTTCAGCGAGGACGACGGGGACTGCAACGACAACGACGAAACGGTCTTCCCGGGTGCCGACGAGGCCGGCAACGGCGTCGACGACGACTGCGACGGCTTGCTCGATGAAGGTACGGACGTCGTCGACGACGACGGAGACGGCCTGACCGAGCAAGACGGCGACTGCAACGACGAGGATGACACCGTCCACCCCGGGGCGCCCGAGCTTCCCAACGGCGAGGACGACGATTGTGATGGCCAGATCGACGAAGGCACCGATGACCTCGATGCTGACGGCTGGACCGTGGACGCCGGCGACTGTGACGACGAGAACGGGTGGGTCAACCCCGAACGCGCCGAAGACTGCCTCGACGACATCGACAACGATTGCGACGGCGACATCGACGAGGACTGCCTCGAAGAGGAGGCCTTCGCCGAGGGTTACGACGGCGTCGGAACGTGCGGTTGCCAGTCCACAGGGGCCTCTCCCCTCTGGCTCGCCGTGGGCTTGCTCGCGCTCCGCCGCCGCCGCGCAGCTTGATGTTGGAATCCGACGACCGCCCCCTCGCGGAGAGGGGGCGCGTCGACGGCCTTTCGCCCGATGGCACGGGTTCGGCGGTCGTTCATGGCCGCCGCGTTGCCGTTCCAGCGGGCTGGCCGGGCGATGAAGTGGAAGAGGTTGGCGGCGCCTTTCGTGTCGTCGTGCCCTCCCCTGCGCGGTTGGCTCCACTGTGCGAATGGTCAGACCGGTGTGGGGGCTGCGACCTGGACGGGCTCGACGGGGCCGTTCGGGCAGACGCTCTTCAGGGCATGGTCGCCCGGGCGTTTCGCGACGAAGTACCCACGCGCTGGGTTCCATCGCCTCAACCCCGCGAGACACGCGCCCGGATCACGCTTTCGCGCCAGGGCTCCAGGCTCGGCTTTCACGGACGCCGCAGCCACGAGTTGGCCGAGGTCACCTCCTGCATCGCGGCCCGCCCCGAGGTGGACGCTGCCCTGAGGGCGCTTCGGCCCCTCGCGTCCTCCTGGGGCGACGGAGAGAGCCAGATCGAGGTTCGCTCTGACGGCCACCGCGTGGTGCTTCGCGTCGACGGCGATCCGGTCCCCGTTCCGGCAGCGTCCGTTGCGTGGGCCGGCGTCGTCGACCGGGTGGGCCGGCGGGGTGACGTCGCGCAGGGCGATGCCACAATGGCGTGGGGGCCTACCGCGTTCACCCAGGTCCACCTTGAGCTCAATGCTCAGCTCGTCGCCGACGTCGTCGCGTGGCTCGACGGCTGCGAAGCGGCGCTCGACCTCTACGCTGGAATCGGCAACTTCAGCGTGCCGCTGGCCCGCCGCGGCATTCGCGTGACCGCCGTCGAACGTCCGGGGCCAAGTGCCGAGGCTTTGCGGGCCAACGCGGCAGGGCTCCCCTTGTCGGTGCTCGCACTGGATGCCGAACGGTTCGACCCATCTCGGGTGCCCTTTGACGCCTTGGTGATCGACCCCCCCCGCAAAGGCGCCGGTGACGTGTTGCGCCGTGCCCTACGCAACCGACCTCGCCGCGTCGTGGCCATCGCCTGCCACCCCGCGTCTGGCGCCCGAGACGCCGCCATCGCCGTCGCCGAGGGCTACCGGGCCGTGGCGCGGACGCTGTACGACTTCTTTCCGGGCACCCACCACGTGGAGACGGTGACGTGGTTTGAACGCACCGAACGCCGCGTCACGGCGAGCCGGCCAACGCCTCCACGCGGACAAGGCGGTCGCGGAGGCGGTCCGCGGCGGCGCTGAGCGCGTCCAAACGCTCGCGCACGCCGGTGTTCGGGTCGTCGTTGGCCTCTCGAATCCTGCGCATCGCTTCGAACGCCATCCGCTGAATCCGACCGTCGCTGTGGGAGGCATGGGCGCTCGTGAGCGCCGGCAGACCCGCGGGATGACCCACGAGGGCAAGGCCTTCGACGACGCCAAGGGCCACACGGAACGGGGCGCCGGCCAGCGCGCGTCCAAGCCGCTCGGCGAAGTCGCGTCGATGCTCGGGCTGGGCGATCGACCACGTCCCCAAGGCCATGGCGGCCGCCGACCGCAGCCTGTCGGGACGGTCCTCGCCGAGCCACTGCCAAAGCAAGTCCTTGTGCGCGGGGTCTCCGAGGTTGCCAAGCCCCATGAGCGCGCCTCGACGTATGGACTCTGCCCAGGAGGGAGTCTCGAGCGCGGCGATGAGCACGGGCGTCGCCCGTAGGTCGCGCGTGGCGCCCAGAGCCGTCAGGACCGCCGCTCGCGCCCCCCAACTGCCAAGGTCGACTCGCGCGGCCAGGTCCAAGAGGGCGGACGCCGCTTCCGGCTCGCGGAAGCGACCAAGTGCTCTGGCGAGCCCTTTCAACGCTGCGGGCGCCGTTTCGTGCGCGGCGGCCGCCACGAGGACGTCGCGAACCTGGGGACCCCCGCGGCGACCAAGCGCGTCGTAAAGCGACCCACGGAGGGCCGGCAGGGCTGCTGACGTAGCGGCGCCTTCGACGGCGCGGTGCCCAAGGGGGCTGTCGACGTTCAGGAGCGCCTCGGCGCAACGCAGGGCGAAGACGGGGCAAGCATCGCGGAGACCCGTGATCCACAGCGCCTCGGGCCCCTTGAGGGAGACGTGGGCGAGCACGTTGAAACCAGGGTCGACCCGGACCGCCGTGACCGGACTCGTCGTCGGGATGAACGTCATCACAACATCGCCGTCAACCGCGACGAGGCGACGCGTCGTGATGCCATCGGTCACGACCTCGATGGGCATGGAGAACGGGTGCGCCTCGTCACCTTCGTGGGTCTGCCGAAACGTGATGGCCACGCCGAGCTTCTCAAGTGCGACGGTCACGTCCACCGTCGGGTGTCCCCGACGGGAGATCCAGGTGCGGAAGAAGCGACCAAGCGACAACCCGGTCTCCTCCTCCAGCGCCGCCTGGAAGTCGCGGGTATGGACACTGCCGTGACGATGAACGGCCAGGTAGCGGCGTACACCCGACCAAAAGGCGGATTCTCCGATGTGGATCATGAGGGTCCACAACACGATGCCGCCCTTCTGGTACAGGTGCGTGTCGAAGACGTCGATCGGATTGCGGAAACGCGCGTCGTCGATGGCTCGGATGTACCGACCAGCGGCGTCGTCGAAGTAGGCGCGAGCCGTCTCGTAGCGGTACCACGTCGCCTCGTCCGCGGGCCGCGTCGCGCGCCACCAGAAGGACTCAATGATCGTCGCCCAGGACTCGTTGAGCCAACCCTGGTCCCAACTCACACAGGTCACAAGGTCGCCAAACCACTGGTGCGCCAACTCGTGGACGACCAGAGCGTCGGGCGGCCAGTCTGGCACCGCGAGCGCGTCGACGAGGAGCAAATCCGTCATCGTCGAGATGCCCGTGTTCTCCATGCCGCCGAAAACGAAGTCGTCGACGATGACTTGATCGTAGGCACGCCATGGGTAGGGCTGGCCTGTGAGGCCCTCGATGAAAGCGATCATCTCCGGCGTGCGGCCCGTCGCGAGTCCGACGTCGCCCTGGTGGTGACGACCTAGGTAGGTCCGTACCGGAAGATCGCCGTGGAAAGCGGGGTGTTCGACGAAGTCGCCCACCACCACGGAGAACAAGTAGACCGGCAACGGCTCGGTGGGCGCAAAGCGGGTGATGGCGCGGTCGCCTTGTCGAGTGGCGTCCATGACCGCGCCGTTGCTGAGCACGCGAAGGTGGGCCGGCGCGCCGACCGTCAACGTGATGGGCACGCGACAGCCGGGCTGGTCGTGGCACGGAAAGATGGCGTGCGCGTCCTCGTCCTGGCATTGGGTCCACGCCATCTGAGGGCGGTCTGGGCACCAAGGTCGCGGGCCGGTGAAGTACAGGCCGCGGACCGGGCGAGCACAGCGCCAATGCACGGCGACGACGTCCGGTAATTGGCCATCAAAGGCGAAGCCGCGCTCAACCGGAATGGCCTGGAGCGCTACGCCGCCGGCTGTGATCGCCACCTCGTCCATGTCGCGCAGGTCGAAGCCCCACCGCCCTTGGAAGCTGGGAAGAGCCGCGAGGTGGAGCCGGGCCGACCCGGCGAAGCCGCCGGTCGCGAAGTCGAGTTCAAGGTGCAGTTCGATGGCCGTGATGCGGCACGTTCGGCTTGGGGGATCGACGGGCCGGGCTCCAGGCTCCGCGAAACGATCAGGCTTCATCGCGGACCACCGAAGGGCAGGTCCGCGGCCATTCTCGCCGTCAACTCCGCCACGGCGTCCGCCGAGCCGATCACGAGGGGCACACGCTCGTGAAGGGAGTTGGGGATGCGATCGAGAATCGGCGCCCTCCCATCCGTTGCCGAGCCGCCGGCCTTTTCGGCGAGGAAGGCCAGCGGGAACGCCTCGTACAGGAGGCGGAGTTTGCCCGCTGACGCTTTGGCCGTCGCCGGGTAAACGAACAAGCCGCCCTTGAGCAAGTTGCGGTGAAAGTCGGCGACGAGGCTCCCGATGTAGCGAGATGACCAGCCGGAACCCTTGCAATCCGAGAGCCAAGAACGAAGGCCGGCCTGCCACGCGTCGCTGTAGGCTTCGTTGCACGAGTACGTGCGTGCACTTGGCGTCCGAATGTGGGGATGGCTGAGAAAGAACTCACCCACGGACGGGTCCAACGTGAAGCCGTGGACGCCGGCGTCCGTTCCTAGAACGAGCATCGTCCCAGACCCGTAGACGATCGTGCCCGCGGCAACGAGGTCGCGTCCCGTTCGGAGGACGTCCCCGAGAACCGCAGGGGTACCCTCTTCCGACTTGCGTCGGAAGATGCCGAAAATCGTGCCGATCGTGGCGTTGCAGTCGATGTTGGACGACCCATCGAGTGGATCCACCGTGACGACATAGCGGCCAGAGTGCCACGGAGGGCCGACGATGACGGGGTCTTCCGCCTCCTCGCTCACGATCATCGCGGTGTGCCCGCCGTGCTCGAGCGCTCGGATGAAGGTGTCGTCCGCGTAGCGGTCGAGCTTCTGGACGAACTCTCCTTGAACATTGACCTCGCCTGTCGCACCAAGCAGCCCGGCCAATCCGGCGCGATTGACGCGCGCGCTGATCAGCTTGCCGGCCAGCGCGATGGCTTGGACGAGTTGGACGAAGTCGCCTGACGAACCCGGGTGGTCGCGCAGCGTGTCCAACAGGAACCGATCGAGCGTGATGCCCTCGTCGAATCCGCGCAGTTCCATGGCGCCTCCTGGGCTCGCTCGACTAACGGGTGCCATGACCCGGACCCATGCCGTTGCAGCGTGCCTGCTGGGTCTGTGGGCCGCCCAGGTCCACCTGACGTGGTCGTCCAGCGTCGACGATGCCTGGATCTCGGCGCGGTACGCCGAACACATCGCCGCCGGTCTCGGGCCAACGTTCAGCACCGACGGCCCTGCGGTCGAGGGTTTCACGAATCCGGCTTGGGTCGTGATGTTGGCCGTGGCCTCGGCCTTCCAGGTCGACCTCCCGACGTTTTTGCCCTGGGCGGGCGCAGCCTCCGGCCTTGCAGCCATCTTCGCAGCGACCTCGCTCACCTGGCAATTGACGGGCTGTCGCATCCGGTCGGGTTGCGTCATGGCGGCCTTGTGCTTCGATCCGCACCTCGCCATCTCCGCCACGAACGGACTCGAGTCCGCAGCGTACGCTGCGGCCCTCGCCTGGGGTGCAACCGCATTGATCAGGCCGGGCTCAACGGCGTTTCGAGCTGGCCTCGCCGCGACCCTCCGGCCTGAGGGCGTCGTGCTCGCCGGGCTCGTCGCGCTGGATGCGCTCCGCCGGCGTCGATGGCGCGCTGCGGCGAGCGCCTGTGCCCTTCCCGCCGCGATTGGGGTCTGGCGCCTTGCCACCTATGGCACCTGGGTCCCCAACACCTTCGTCGCCAAAACCATCGACCCTTTGCTCGACCGATGGAGGGTCACGGCGAACCTCATGGGACCTTGGGAGGTCGCCTGGTGGACGGCCCTGTTTGCGGTCGCCCTTCTCGGGCTGTTTCACCCCCGCACGCGGCTGCTTGGACTGGGGGCTGTCGGGCTGGCCCTGCCGACGCTGTCCGTGATGGAGTGGATGCCGGCAGGACGCCTCTACCTTCCCCTCCTCGTTCTCGGCGTGCCGGTCTTCGGGGCGCTGGCGCCGCGTTGGGCTGCTTTCGTTACGCTCTTGCCGTTGCTGTGGGCGGTGGCGCCTCCGGGGCAGGCGCTACGCCGCTACGACGCGCGACACTCCGTCGTCCTCCCCAACGACCTCGCGCGCTCGGGCGAGTGGCTCGCGGAACACCTGCCGCCTGGCAGCCGATTGTGGACGCGCGACGCGGGCGTGCTCGCTTGGAGCGTCGGCCCCAGTGTGGCCGTCGTGGAACTCCATGAGGATGCGTTGACGCGCCTCCACCCAGGCGGCGCGTCCTTCACGCCCGCTGTCGTCCCCACCAATCCTGAAGTTCTTGCCCAGACGGTCCAGCGGGTGGACGCGCCAGGGAGTCGGTACGGCAATGACCGCGTCGCAGGCCAGCTGCTTACGGTCCCTTACGCGTACATCGGCCGCGTCCACCAACACGAAGACCGGTACGTGGACGTGTATGTCCGAGCAGATCTTGCGTTGCCCGAAGCGCCTCCAGCGTGGATCACCCATCGAAAGGGTCCGCACTCACCGGTCGGGAGTCGTCAACGAGCGTCACGCTCTCTTCCTCCGTCTCCCAGTCGCGAGTAGGAACGGTTCGGAGGCTCCATGTTCGTGCTGTTGGCCTGCGCCACGACAGTTCCTGTGGTCGACGCATCACCCCCCAGCCCTGCGGCCGCGCCGCTACCTGCCAGAGACTTCTTGGCGTCGCTCCCTGACGCCGCCGAGCAAGCCGTAGCGTCCGTCGTGTCTCTGCAAATCGACAAGACGCTTGCTCGGTCCGACATGGACGAGCTCGACGCCTTTCTGCTTCGCCCGTACCGCGATGGCCCCACTCCCAAGATCAAGGGGGCTGGCAGCGGCGTGATCATCGACCGCAACGGCACCATTGTCACCAACCACCACGTGATCGACGGCGCCACCGCCATCCGGGTCGTCCTCGACGAAAATCGAATTGTCCTCGCCCATGTCGTGGGCTCCGACGAGGCGACCGACCTCGCGGTGCTCCGCATCGAGAACCCGCCCGACGATCTGGCCCCGCTCCCTTTCGGAAACAGCGACACGTTGCGGCTCGGTGAACCCGTCCTCGCTGTGGGCAATCCGTTTGGGATTGGCGAGACGGTCACGCTTGGCATCGTCTCCGCCAAGGGTCGCGCGGACCTCGACATCGTGTCCTACGAGGACTTCATCCAAACTGACGCGGCCATCAACCCCGGCAACAGCGGTGGCGCGCTCGTCAATGTCCGAGGGGAACTCGTTGGGGTCAACACAGCCATCTTCAGTCGGTCGGGTGGCTCGATGGGCGTCGGCTTCGCGATCCCAGCCAATATGGTCCGCTCCATTGTCGACGAGCTGATCGAAGACGGCGCTGTGTCCCGCGGCTGGTTGGGCGTCGGCATCCAGAACTTGGATCCTGGGCTCCAAAAGGCCTTCGACCTCGGGGAGACGCGCGGGGTCATCCTCAACGACGTCCAAGAAGACAGCCCTGCGGCGCGCGCTGGCGTGCGGCGGGGCGACATCGCTACTCGCTTCAATGACACGGCGCTGAACGACGCGAATCACCTGCGAAACCTCGTCGCGGCGGCGGACCCTGGGGAGTCGTTCACGCTCGCCGTGCTCAGGGGTGGCAAGGAAACGGTACTCAAAGGCAAGCTGGAGGCCCGAGACGCGCCGGTTGCGGCTGCGTCTGACAGGGTTCCGGCCGAGGCGCCGGAGGCGGGCGGCAAGATCGGGGTGCACCTTGGCCGTTTGACCTCCGATGTCCGCGCCCGGATCGGGGTCGACGACGGCATCGAAGGTGTGGCCATCCTCGGGGTGTCCCCTGGCGGGCCGGCCGAGCGCGCAGGGCTCCGGGCCGGCGACATCGTCTTGGAGGTCCAGCGCACGAGTGTGCCGGACCCCGAAGCGTTCTTGGCTGCCCTGAAGGGTACGCGCGAAGACGTGATCTTGCTGCTCGTCTGGCGGGGGGGCGGGACCAGCTACCTGGCGGTCGATCGCGGCAAGTAGCCTGCTAGCGTTCCATGCTGAAGATGACGTCGACACATCCGGGGACGACGTCGAACTCTCGTGCCCGGACCTCTTCAGGATCAAGAACGTAGACCTCGCCCTCCAAGGGTGTGCCGAACACGTCGCCATTGATCGTGTCGTTCTCGACGGGCGTGACGAGGAGCCCCTCCTCCATCAGGTCCTTCGACGAAAAAGCGACGCCATCGAAGATCGGCTCGCCCCAAACGGGTTCAGCGCCCTTTTCGGCGACCGAGCTGCTCCATGTTCTGCCGTCCCACACCGTCTCGATGCGGATGCTCGCGTCCGGTTCGGACTCGTCGGAGCCCCAGTCACTCTCTGGGCAGACCTCGTCGGGAAATGTCGCTGACTCCAGGACCACGACAAACTCGCCTTGAATCCCACGACAGCCCAACCCCACAAACAGCCACCACATCGCGCCGCCTCAACGCAACACGGTGGCGCACACCACCGCGCCCACCGCCAACAACATCCCGAATCCGCGCACAGGGGCAGCCCAACGCGCCGGACCCTCCGGGCCCCAGGCAGCGCGAGAAGCGAGAAGTAGAACAATCGCGAGCAGGCCGCAGCCAAGCTTTCCGTGAATCCACGGGCCCGTCGCCATCAACCCGGGATTGATGCCGACCATGGCAATGCCGGTGGCCAGTGCGATCCAGGCCGCGGCACGTTCGACCGGTAGGTTCCGAGCGTGCAGCTGGCGGCTGAGCGCGGGGGCGTCAGCGGCGTTGCGCCGAATCGCGGCGATGGTCGAATCCGTCATGAGCGCCGTGCCGAACAGCGTCATGACGCTGAGCAAGTGGACCGCCAGCAAAGGTCCGCGCATCGTCCCTCCAGGCCCGCCCTTAGCCGACTGCGCGCCGGCAGCCCGCCGCCCAAGCGTGAACCATCCGTTACGCCCGTCCGGCATGCCACGAGGCGCCGCCATCGCCGTCGTGATCGGGGTCAGCCTCGCGGTCGCGTGGCCTTACCGCGACACGCTGGACTTGGTCCCCTACGGATCGAGCGTTTGGGACGGTTGGGCGGCGTCCCGCCCCTCATCGACGGGCCTCGTCGCACGATGGGTCCCTGAAGCCTTGGCTTGGTTCGGCGGGGCCGACGTCCGCGGTCAACGGCTCATCGACCTTGGCGCCTATGTGGGGGCGATGTGGGCGGCAGCTGCGGTCGCCTCCGCCGTGTCTTTGCCTCGTTGGATGGTCGCGCTGGCGCCGCTGGCGATGGCCGCCTTTCCCTTCTCCGAGCGCGCGGCGCTTTGGGAGTGGCTGCGCGGCTGGAATGTCGCGGTCGCCATGGTGGGGGCTGTCGCGATGGCCCACAACCGGCACCCAAGGATCGCGGTCGTCGCAGGCTTTCTCGCCGCGTTCAGCCACGACGTCGCCATCCCCCTGCTTGTGTTCGCCGCAGGGACATTGGGTCGGCACCAAGGGCGCCCCTACGCACTCGCGCTCGTCGTCAGTCTCGGCGTCGGCGCGATGGACGGGCTCCCATTCGGGTCGCTGGACGGCGCAACGCGGGTCGTCACAGCGGCGCTCGCCTTGAGTCGGCCGGGGGGCGACGACCCCATCGCACCTGCCCTAGGTGTGGCCTTACTCTTGAGCCCGGCATTGTGGAAGGGCGTCCGGGACCCCGTTGTGCGCCCGCTGTGGGGTTCCTTCGCGGCGGCGTTTCTGGCGACGGTGGCTACGGCCGGCCTGAGCCCTTCGACGGCGGTCGCCCTGGGCGCAACGTGGTCGCCCGTCCTGCTCTGGGTCGCGGGAATCGGCCTCGTCAACCTGTCACGCGCAGCGGGCCTCGATCGGTCCGTTCCGATGGCCGCCGCGGCCGTCGTCCTGTTTGGCCTGCTGCGCCAATCGCCGATGGTGGTGGGTCCCGACGTCGACGCATTGGCGCCAAGGAGGGTCGCGACGCAAGTCATCACGAGCCTCCTCGCTTCCACGGAAGACCTCGCGCGCGGCGCGGACGCTTGGTTGGTCGTCGACGAGGTCGAGTCGAATGCTGTGGGCATGCGCATCGTCCTCGACCGACTTTCCGACGGCGTCCATTGGCGGCTTCTTGGTCACCGTCGGCCCGGCGCGCGCGAAGCGGCCGTCATCCCCGTGTCGGTGCAACGCAGGGCGTTGTCCCTGGACCCGTCCCTGACCTGGGCCAAGCAGGTGCCCACCCAGGCGGACGGAACGGTGAATGTGGACGATCTCGGCCGCCCCGGCCGTCGCGTGTTCGTCTACTGGGGCGTCGGAAACGTCTCCGACGGTCGCGTCTTTTCGGCGGAGTGATCGACGGCGACGGTCGCGGCGCCCACGTCGACCTCGGCGGCCTCAAGGAACGCCATGGCACGGCGCCGGGCCACATGGCGACCCACCCAAACGGCGGCGACCGCGAACGGCGCAAGGGCCGCGATCAGCGACAGCGCGAGCACTCCGGCCACACCCATTGCAATAAACAGGTCCAGAACGCCGACGGGCACCCCTTCTGCGCCTGCGGACGACAGGATGGACAGCGTCAACACGACGCCGATGGGCGTGGCCACGATGGCGACGGCGGCACAACCCGTCCGGGCCCAGCCGCCCCATGTCTCGCGGACGTCCTCCTCGGGGGTCACGTCCCGTCCAACGGAAGCGGCTCAAACGGCTTCGTCCGGACGCGCCTCCACAACACGGCCGCGGCGACGAACATCGCAAGCATGCCGTATTGGGCCGGTGTGAGACCGAAGTAGCGCAGGTCCTGGTTCTCGAGGTCGACGTTGCGGAGGAAGTCGAGGAAGAAGCGGATGGGCGCGTATGCCATCCCAAACAGCGCCAGAAAGGTCCCCGGCGGTTGGTCCTTCTTGCCGAGGACATGGAAGGCGATGGCGATCGGGACGGTCAGTGCCGCCTCGTAGAGCCCCAACTCGTGGCGCACGCCGTCGACGCCAAAGTCCATGCCGATGGGCCAATTCGTCGGAGCGCCGATGTGGTCGTGGACGATGCCACAGCCAATACGCCCGAAGATCCAGCCGACGGGAAAGCCGTACGTGATGACGTCGGCGTGCCGCCATGCGTCCCGTGGGCGAATCCAGCGGTAGAAGAGCACGGCGCCTAGGACGGCCCCGACGAAGCCTCCCGTGGACGCAAAGCCCTGCCAGACGCGCGCCATCGCGCTCAACGTCGCAACGAGCGACCATTGCCCGTCGACCCACATCCGTTCTGGAAAGTAGAACCAGACCGTGAAAAAGTGTGCGACCAGGAAGCCCATTCCGACGATGAAGACGGCCCCATCGACCACGTCGCGAACGTCCAGGCGGAGGCGAATGGCGCGCGTCCTCGCCATTTCGAGGCCGACGAGGAAACCGATGCAGACCAACGTCGCCCAGGGGTCGATCGGCACGTGCCCGACCCCCGGAATGTCGAGGTCGATCACCTCGGCTCGAAAGTAAGGGATCGCGGCCAGCACGCGGCCTCCGACCCGCCCCTACCGGGCTTCGCTCACGAGGGCCACGTCGCCGGCGTGCACGACGCGTGGACCCGTGTCGGTTTCCAGACGTAGGCCGCCGTCGTCCGCGAGCCCAACGACCGTTCCGGCCCAGTCCCCGACCGTCACGCGCCGCCCCATCCCGAGCATCCGCTTGGTGAATCGAGCCAGGGCATCGGGCTGTGGGCGCAGGAACGCGCGTGCGACGTCCCAAGCCACGGCACCAAGGTCGTCGCGCCCCAACGACGCTGCCGTCGGAAGGTCGGGCGGCCGACCGACGTTGACGCCGACACCGACGACAAGCACTCCCGCTGCCGTGTCGGCCTCCGCAAGCAGGCCCGAGACCTTGCGGCCGTCCGCGGCCACGACGTCGTTTGGCCACTTGACGTGCCACGCCGGCCCCCACGCGGTCGCAAGGTCAACGGCGCCACCAAGCAGCCGCAACGGCCATCGCGTCACCGCTTCCTTTGGTCGGAGGACGATCGACATCGCGAGTGCACCCGGAACCGTCGCCCACGCCCGGCCGAGCCGGCCCCGGCCTCCGGATTGGGCCGCCGCCAAGACGACGGTTCCCTCTGGGGCGCCGGCACGACCGAGCGCCATGGCATCGTCGTTGGTCGAGCCAGTCTCAGCCAGCACGCGCGGATCTGGAAGGCCCTCCGCCGCCATCTGAGCGGAAAATCGTTCCGCCTCGTGCCACCACGCCGTCAGGGCGTCGGGTCGCAAACGTCCCCCAGCCCATCGCTGTCGCCGTCCGTCTGGTCCGCCACCCAACCTGCGGGCCCAGGAGTCAGCACGATGTCGACGATCGGGGCCCCGGCCTCGTCAAGCAGCCGCGCCGTGAGACCCCAGCCGCCGCCCGCGTCGTGGACCTTCATGACGAGCGTGTGATCCCCTTCGGCGATCGAAAGCGGTTGCTGGAACTGGTCGGCGTTGACGCCCTGACACGACGAGACGGTCCCCAGTTCCTCGCCATCGAACCAGATGCGCGAGCCGTCGTCCACCCCGTAGGACAATGTGGCCTCGACGTCGCGGGGCGAGGTCAGCGTCACAAGGGCGTACGCTTCGCGAGGGGCCCCCACCCAGCCGTAGGCCGGCAAAAAGTCGAGGGTGTCGCCCGCCAAAATGGCGAGGCTCCATGGGACGCCCGAGCTGACGTCGCCGACGGCGTAGTCCCACGGCCCTGGCTCTCCCGCGTACGGCACGGCGGACGGGAGGCAGACGTCCGGTGACACCACATCCGTAAAGGGGCCGAGGGTAAGCCAGCTTCGTATGGTGCCCGATGACGTCAACGTCGAGGGTGGCGTATTCGGGCCATTCGACGTGTCGGGGCAGTTGTCCGCGTCGTTGTCGAGGCCATCGCCGTCTCGGTCGGCGTCGCACACATCCGATGTGCCATCGGCGTCGATGTCGCCCCCGTTGACAGGGAGGTCCTCGGCGACGGGGTCCGGGGTCGAGAACGTCAGCGTGGTGCCCGCAACCTCGGCGCCCGTGACGGAGGTCGCACAGACCGACCAGAGACCGGCATCGATCCATCGCGCTCCCGGTTCGTCTGCAGGGTCGATGACGACGCACCCGTCAGGGCCGATGCCTCCCGACGCTCGGACCATGCCGAGGGGGTTCAGGAGTGTCAGCGCAAGGCCGGGTTCGCAGCGACCGGATTCGACGACGTGTACCGCCCCACAGGCGGGGACGTCGACGTGCACGCAATCGACGTCTCCTTCGGGAAGGGTCGCGTGCCAAACGGTGGACGGGGCATTGGCGGAGCCCGAATCGTCGTTGGGCTCCACCTCCAGGGCGCCGGTCTCGGTGAGGCAGTCCGGGTCGCAACCGTCGGCCCCGACATGACCGCCGTCGTCGCATCCCTCCCCTGCATCCGTCGCACCATCTCCGCAGGTCGGAAGCTGGCAATGGGTCCGACACGCGTCGGGCCGGATGTCGCTGTTTGCCGGCCCGTCGTCGCACGCTTCGTCGGCGTCGAGGACCCCATCGCCACAGCCAGGAGGCACCCAAACCGTGGGATCGACGTCACCACAGGCAAGCCACATCACGATCATGTCTCCACATATCCAGACGCCTTGGGTCGTCCGCCGATAGAAGCCGGCATGGACCTCGCGGACGACACCTTCTACGTCAACGGTAGCGTTGAACGGGTCTCGCTTTCGGCCTTGGATGGTGTGCTTGGGCGGACTGGCGACGTGCTTGCCTCCGTCTCCGACCCGGATTCGCTGGCGACGATGCCGGACGTCGCGGAGGTCCTCCGCCGCAAGGGCCACGTTGTCCTCATCCGACTCGACGCCGACGTCGACGACCTCGCCTTCGCGCGCTGGTTGCACGGCCAGCCGGGTGTCTCGTGGGCCATCCCCAACTTGATCGCCGATCTCAGGCTCGACGTCCTGCCCTCGGACCCGTTCGTGGCCGACATGTGGCACATCGAGAACACCCTCCAGCACGGCGGGGTGCTCGGCGTCGACATCAACGCAACGGCGGCATGGGCCCATGCGTCCGGGGCCGGGCAGACCATCGCCGTCCTCGATTCGGGCGTTCAACTCGACCACCCGGACCTCAACGTCCGATCTGGCATCGATCTCATCGATGGGGACCGAGAATCCTGGCCGAGTCCCGACGACAGTGGCCCCCACGGCACGGCGTGCGCCGGCGTCGCTGCGGGCCTCGGCAACAACGGGTTTGGCGTGGCCGGGGTCGCGTGGGAAGCCGAGGTTCTCGCGGTGCATTTGATCGGAGGCTACACGAGCCTCGACGATTTGTACGTGGGCTTCTCGGACAGCGTCGACGAGGGCGCCACTGTGTTGTCCAACAGCTGGGGCTGGTCCTACGGCTGCCCCGTCATCCCCGACTACTCGCTGTTCGACGACATGTACGCCTACGCCGAAGAGCAAGGGCGAGGAGGGCTTGGCGCAGCCGTCGTCTTCGCCGCTGGAAACAGCGCATGCGACATCGACAACGACGCCATGTTGGCGGACGAGCGCGCGGTGGTCGTAGCTGCAGTGGAGCCGTGGGATGTCCGCGCCGGCTACAGTTCCTTCGGCGACGCCGTCGACATTGCGGCGCCGACCGGGCTGCTGACGACCGACATGACCCCGGGAGGGTACGGCAGCTACGACGGTGACGACGCCTTCGCCGACTACTTTAATGGCACGTCGGCAGCGACGCCCGTCGTCGCTGGCGTCATGGCGCTCATGTTCTCCGCGAATCCACGGCTCACTGCGGCCGACGCCCGTGAATACCTGTGCCTCACGGCCACCAAGAACGACCTCATCGGCGGCTTGTGGTCCGTCGATGGCCGGAGTCCCTACTACGGGTGTGGACGTGTCGACGCCGGCGCGGCTGTCGCAGCGGTGGCCAACACGGAGCCGCTGGCGCCAGTACCGTTGCGCGTCGTGGAAACCACGCCCAAAGGTCGGGCCGTGATCGCCTGGGAACCCGCAGTGGACCCCGACGGCGACGTCCTGACGCACGAAGTCTCGTGGTGGTGGGAGGCCTCGGACAAGAACAAGCTGCAGACGACCGACGGCTGGGTCGACCTCGACGACTACCTGGAGGTCGGAGACGTCGTCACCTGGAAGGTCCGCGCCATCGATCCCTGGGGCCCCGGCCCGTGGTCGGCGGAGACCACCCTCACCGTCGTCAAACCGGAACATCCGCCCCCGGCCCCAGCGGGGGGATGCGACGAAGGCGGCGCCGCCATCGGGCTCCTCGCCCTGCCCCTTGGGTGGAGGCGGCGAGCTACCGGAGCCGCGCGACCTTCATCGACAGGTCGACCCAACGCGCCTGGTGGATCAGGCCCCCTACGCTGATGGCGTCGAGGCCGATGGAGCGGAGAGAGGCGATTCGCTCCGCGGTCATCCCACCGGACGCCTCCAGGTAGACACCGGGTTGGATGGCGCGGGCTCGCGCGACCGCCACGGCCAACTCCTCGTTGGAGAAGTTGTCGAGCAGAAGGGCGTCAGCACCCGCTTCCAAAGCGACGTCGACTTCCTCGAGGCGCCGCACCTCCACCTCGATGCGCAGGAGGTGGTGGGCGCGTTGGCGCGCGCGGCGGACGGCCTCGCCGAGGTCGCCGACGGCGTCGACGTGGTTGTCCTTGATGAGGATGCCGTCCGACAGATTCGTTCGGTGGTTGCGCCCGCCGCCGTGAAGGACGGCCCGCTTCTCCCACGGCCGGTGCAGCGGGGTGGTCTTCCGTGTGTCCAGCACACTTGGGCCGTGAGGGCCAGCGGCCGCAACGTGTTTCGCGGTCTGCGTGGCTACGCCGGAAAGGTGCATCCACACGTTGAGCGCAAGGCGTTCACCCGCAAGGAGGGCGGCGAAGGATCCGCGGACGTTCGCAACGACCGTCCCCGCCGCCACTCGCGTACCGTCCTCGACGTGCAAGGCGACCTGCACATCGCCGCCCACACGCAGTGCGGCCCTTTCCAGGGCGAGCGTCGCCAGGTCGGAGCCGCTGATGACGAGGTCCTCTTTGGCGAGAACCCTGCCCTCTCCGCGCCAAGCGGCCTCGAGCGTCGCCAGGCTGGTCGCGTCGCCAGACGGCATGTCCTCGTCGAGCGCCGCGTCGATAAAGGCGACGGGGTTCACGCGAGGGCCGCGGCGAGCCGCGCCCGGCTCGCTGCCAGCAAGTCCCGCCTCGACGATGCGGCCGCCAACTTCTGACGGAACTCCTCCACGACATGGGGGGGTGCGGAGTCGACGAAGCCCGCGGAGGCGAGCCTCGCCTCCAAGCCAGCGACGTCTTTGAGCACTTTGACCAACGCCTTGTCGAGCCGATCGACCTCGGCTTGGAAGTCCACGACGCCGGCGAGCGGTATGGCGAATTCGATCCCGCGAACGACGCCGGTGGCGACACCGGGGCCGGCCCCCGCGTCGGTGCCCATCGCCGTGATGGCGGCGTTGTCGGTCAGGAACGGCCCATGGGCCGTCAACAGAGCGAGCAACGCGCCGTCGGATGTCTGAAGTGTCAGGGGACGCCGCGGCGAGATCTCCATCTCAGCCCGAATGCGGCGAACCTCGATCACGGCCTCTTGCAGGCGCGCGATTTCGTCGAGCACACCGTCGTCCTCCCCGAACTCCTCGGGCTTCGGGTACGACGCTTGCGCGACGAAACCCACCGATCCTGGCAACGCGTGCCAGATCTCTTCGGAGAGGAAGGGCATGATGGGATGCAACAGCCGAACGAGGGTCGACATCGAATTCAGCAGGGCATGCTGAATCGCTCGGCGGCGTTCGACGGGAAGCGCTTCGTCGTACAATCCAGCCTTGCTGAACTCGATCGACCAATCGCAGAACTCGCCCCAGGCGACGGCGTGGATCTCGGAGGCCACGTCGTTGAAACGGTAGCCATCCAGCGCCGCGCGGACGCGGCGGACGGCCGCCCCGAGGCGAACGCGAATCCACCGTTCGTACGGACCGTCGACCCGGGGCGCGGCCGGGTCGTAGTCCTCGAGGTTCATGCGAATGAACCGCGTGGCCTGCCAGAGCTTGGTGACGAAGCGCGAACTGCTTTCGACCCGCTGGGGGTTCCACAACACGTCCCGGCCTTGGGCGGAGAGCGCCGTCAGCGTGAAGCGGAACGCGTCGGCGCCAACCGTGTCGATGACCGACAGGGGGTCGACCACGTTGCCCTTCGTCTTGCTCATTTTCTCGCCGTGTTCGTCCCGGACGAGCGCGTGGATGAAGACGTCGCGGAAGGGCACGGTTCCCGTCAGGTGCTGGCCAGCGAACATCATCCGGGCGACCCAAAAGAAGATGATGTCGAAGCCGGTGACCAACACGCTCGTCGGGTACCAACGCGCCAGGTCCGCCGTTTTTTCGGGCCAACCGAAGACGCTGAATGGCCACAGCGCGGACGAGAACCACGTGTCGAGAACGTCGGGGTCCTGAACGAGGTCGGCGCCCCCACATTTGGTACAGACTGACGGCGTTTCGCGGGCGACCAGGATCTCGCTGCAGCCTTGGCACGTCCATGCCGGAATGCGATGCCCCCACCAAAGCTGGCGGCTGA
>SXOB01000092.1 GCA_005776945.1 Pseudomonadota bacterium | reverse complement strand
GCAAAGCATTGCGGTGCCAAACCAGCCGATCATGGCAGCGCCAATTGCAGATGTAATGTGGTCGTATCCGGGAGCGATGTCGGTGGTTAAGGGCCCCAAAGTGTAGAAAGGCGCCTCGTGGCACACCTTGAGCTGGCGGTCCATATTTTCTTGGATGAGGTGCATCGGCACGTGCCCTGGACCCTCGATCATCACCTGGACGTCGCCTTGCCAGGCGACCTTCGTCAGCTCGCCGAGCGTGTCCAATTCCGCAAATTGGGCGGCGTCGTTCGCATCGGCGATACTGCCAGGGCGCAGGCCGTCGCCCAGGCTGAAGCTGACGTCGTAGCGCTGCATGAGCGAGACGATTCGGTCGAAGTGTTCGTAAAGGAAGTTCTCGCGGTGTTTGAGCAGGCACCACCGAGCGAGGATGCTGCCGCCGCGGCTGACAATTCCTGTGACGCGATCGACCGTGAGCGGAACGTGAGCGAGGCGGACGCCCGCGTGACTCGGGAAGTAGTCGACGCCCTGGTCGGCCTGCTCCTCGAGGACATCCATGAAGACGTTGATGTCGAGCTTCTCGATGCGGCCCTTCACCCGCTCCAACGCCTCGTAGATAGGCACGGTCCCGATCGGGACGGGGCTGGCGCGCAGGATGGCCTCCCGGGTCGCCCGCAGGTCGTCGCCCGTGCTCAAGTCCATCACGGTGTCCGCGCCCCAGCGGAGCGACCAACGCAGTTTTTCGACTTCGGCGTCGAGCCCGCTGCTCAGGCGTGAGTTTCCGATGTTGGCGTTCACCTTCACCAAAAAGCGTCGGCCGATCAGCATCGGCTCCACCTCGGGGTGTCGCCGATTTGCGGGAAGAATGGCGCGCCCGGAGGCAATCTCTGAGCGAACGAAGTCGGGGCTCATCCCCTCGCGTTCGGCGGCGTAGGCCATTTCCCAGGTGATGAGGCCTCGCCGGGCGTAGTGCATCTGGCTGACGTTGCGGTCGCCCTCACGTCCCGCGATGGCCGAGGCGCGCGGCGTCGGCAGTCGGCCATCCTGGCCGGCCGTTGGCCCCGACGTGTCGTAGACGTGGACACTTGCCCCGGTCGTCAGAGGGATCTCCCGGCGCGGAACGGCGAGGGGGCCGTGCTCGACGCGTCGGCTCCATCCCCCATTGAAGCGTTCGTACCCTTCCATGGCGCCTCCGGAAGCGACGCGTATCGCAGGGGTCGCTCAGGTGGCCCAGATGCGGTCGCCGGCGTCACCAAGGCCCGGGACGATGTAGCCACGGTGATCGAGGATGGGATCGACGGCGGCTACCACGATCGGGACGTCGGGATGCACTTCGTGGACGCGGGCCACGCCCGGGGGCGCCGCCACGAGCGCGATCAGGGTGACCGAAGACGGACCCAGCGCGCGGATGCGTTCGATGGCGGCGACGGCGGAGTTTCCGGTCGCGAGCATCGGATCGACGACGAAGACGGGCCGACCGGCGACCTGTTCTGGCACCTTCCAGCAATACTCGATCGGCTGGAGCGTGACGTGGTCCCGGGCGAGGCCGAGGAAGGCCCCGGACGCGTGGGGAATCACGTCGAGGACGCCGTCGAGCAGGCCGTTCCCGGCGCGCAAGATGCTCAGCACGATCGGGGGCGGCTCGGCAAAGACCGGCGCGTCCATGGGGGCCATCGGCGTTTCGATGGGCACCGACCGAATCGGCAGGGTCCGCGTGGCCTCGTAGGCGAGGAAACGAGCGATCTCGCGCAGCGTCGCCCGGAAGACGGCCGGGGGGGTTTCGCGCCGGCGCAGCGTCGTGAGACGGTCCTGGACGGCGGGGTGGTCGACGACGATGACCGCGTTCATGTGGGCCTCCTAGCCCTGCGAGTCGGCGCGGGCATCGCGGGGCCTCGCCAGGCGCATCCCTCTCGCCATCGGTCGCAGCCAAGCGACGATTTACCGGCGATGATCCTTCCGATTTCGCAGGCAGGACAGGCGCCTCCGACGCGCGGCCCTTGGTCTTCGAAGACGAAGCCGACTTTGTTGGCCGCCTTGTCCCAATGGAGGCCCGCGGCGAAAGGCTTGCCTGCCTTGCTTCTCCAGCCTTGGACGATCGGCGTACGGCCATGGGTGACGAGCGAGCGGACGAGGCGGTCCGACACCTTGCGACGCGCCATCGTCTTCGGGACGCGGAAGCCGCAGCTGGCGCGGCTGTCGCAAACCCATGCGAATCGGTCCGCCCGCACGGGGGTACCGCAACCTGGGCAGCTGCCGATGGCTTGGGCGGACACGTCCGCGGGGGCTGGGGTCACGGCAGCTTGGCGGATGGCCTCCACGATGGACGTCACATTGGCGACGACGTCGTCGTGGAACCGCCCGGCGTCGCCTTTGCCCTCGGCGAGTTCGAAGAGGCGTCCCTCCCATCGCGCGGTGAGTTCGGCATTGGCGAGTTCGGGGACGGGGTTGGCGTCGAGCAGCCTTCGTCCTGCGTCGGTGGCGTGAAGGGCGCGCCCGTCCCGGCGCACGTAGGATCGGTCCAGGAGTGTCTGCAAAATGGCGGCACGGGTGGCTGGCGTTCCGAGGCCCGCGCCGCGCATGGCGCGCCGCAGCGCGTCGTCGTCCAACTCGCGCCCAGCCGTCTCCATCGCTCGCAACAGGCTCGCGTCGTTGTGGGGCCGAGGCGGGCGCGTGGTCCCTTCCTCGACTTGAGAGGCGTCGACCTTTGCGGGGTCGCCCACGTGCACCATGGGGAGTTCCCGCTCGGTGGCGCTTCGTCCCGGCGGGTCGACAGCGCGCCATCCCGCGATGCGAGCGATCCGGCCTCGGGCCCGGAACAGGGGCGGCAGTGGCGCGTCGGGTGCGTCGACCTCCAGCACGATGAGCGCAACATCGAAGACGGCATCGGGGCTGAGCACGGCCAGGAGGCGTCGGGCGATCAAGTCATAGACGCGCTTCTCGTCGGGAGCCAAACGTTCTGCGTCGGGCGTCCGCCCCGTTGGCAGGATCGCATGGTGGTCACCGACCTCCGAAGCGTCGACGAAGCGTCGATCGAGCCGGAGCGGGGCGGCCAGCAGGGCCTCTGCAGTAGGGCGGTAGACGGGGAGGCCCGCCAGCCCTCGCAGGATTCCCGGCAGGAGGGAGACCTCATTGGGCGTGATGCGGCGGGCGTCCGTTCGCGGGTACGTGATGAGCTTGTGTCGCTCGTAGAGCGCCTGGGCGATCTCGAGCGTCCGAGGCGCGGGTAGGCCATATCGGCTGTTCGCGGCCCGTTGGAGCGAAGTGAGGTCGTAGGCTTCGGGCGGCGGTTCACGCACCGTCTTTCGCTGCGCGCTTCGCACCGTGGCAGGGCGTCCGGACACGGCGCCAGCCAAGGCTTCGGCGACACCGTGGTGGGAGATTCGTTCGGCCGGGGGAGCCTGCTCCGCGGGGGCGTTGCGATCGTCGTCGGGCTCCGGGGCGGAGTCGCGGGCGAACCAAGTCGCAGCGATCGGGCCGGCGCCGGTTCCAAAGCGCGCCTGAACGGTCCAGTAGGTTTGGGGAACGAAGTCCGCGATCGCGCGGTCGCGGGCCGCGATGAGGGCCAACGTTGGCGTCTGCACGCGTCCGACGGTCGCCAGTTCGCCCAGGCGCGCGGTCAATGCCCGCGTCGCGTTCATTCCGACGAGCCAGTCGGCTTCCGCCCGTGCGCGCGCTGCAGTCGGAAGCGGGGCGGTGGCGGATGTGGGCCGCAAGCGCGCGAGGGCATCCGCCAATGCATCGGGGGTGAGGCTGCTCGTCCAAAGGCGGCGGACAGGTTTGTCGATGCCGGCGTGTTCGTAGACGAGCCAGAAAATCAGTTCGCCCTCGCGGCCCGCGTCCGTGGCGTTGACCACCTCCCGGACGCGCTTGTCGCGCAGGTGGCGGACCACGGCCGTCAGCTGATCGCGGCCTTCAGAACGAGGACGGGTTCGGAAGGCCGTCGGCACGATGGGCAAGGCGTCGAGCGACCAACGTTTCCAGCGCGGGTCGTAGGCGGCGGGTTCCTCGAATTCGAGCAAGTGGCCGATGCACCACGTCACTCGGACCCCGTCGCCGTCCAGGCAGCCATCGCCGCGTTGGGAGGCCCCGACGGCGCGGGCGAGATCTCGGCCCACGGAGGGCTTTTCGGCGACGATGAGGCGCACGGTCTAAGCTAGAGGGCTGCTGGGCCCTTGCAGCTCAGCAGATCTCCCGCCTGGCAGGCATTGGCGGTGTGTTCGCGGGCCGCGCCCTTGTCGCGCTTTCCCCCTAGGCCCTCCCAGAGAAGGCGAGCGAGGTGCCGGTGGCTTTCGACGTTGCCTGCCGCGATCGCTGCCGCGTAGGCGGTGCGCGCAGCCGCAAAGTCGGGCTGGGCCGTCGTCTCAAGTATGCGGCCGGCGCCGAGGCATCCCATGGCGTCGCCTCCCTGACAGGCCGCCGTGTAGAGGCGAGACGCGCGACCTACGTCCTTGGCGATGTCGGTGGTGCCGCGCTCAAGGAGGGCGGCCGCGTCCATACACCCGCGAGCAAGGCCGCCCTGGCAGGCGGCCTCGAGGTCGCCGAGCGCGGCGACGTCGTCGCGTTTGACGCCGACTCCCTCGAGCAGGAGGGTGCCGCGATTCCAACACGCGGTCGCCACGCCCTCGTTGCAGGCGCGGTCGTAGTAGCGAACGGCCAGGGTGCGGTCGCGCTGGACGCCGACGCCGTCTCGGTAGATCGTCGCGAGTGCGTCGCATCCCACGCCCGAGGGCTCACCTTCGGGGCAGGCGTCCGTGAGCATCGAGCGGGCGAGCCGAGCGTCTCGGCGACCTTCGGAGTCGCCCAACAGGGCGAGGCCCAGGGCGGCGCACGCCTCGACGTGTTGGCCGAGCCGGCAGGAGCGCTCGAAGGCGATCTCGTCGATGGGGCGGCCGGCGGCGAGGGTCGCATCGACCTCCATCGCGCACGACGTCAGGTCGCCCAACGCGCAGCCGCGAGACACCCAAGAAGCGACTGCGGTGTCGTCGCGTTCCGCGCGCACGCTGGCCATGCGAGCGGCGGCCGCGCACGCTTTGCCGGTTTGCAGCGAACAGCCGCGCTGCAGGATCGACAGGGGGTCGGCGGCGCCGGCCTGCCACTGTCCGCCTTGCACGCCGTTCGCGAGGGTCGTGCAGGCGTCGGCACTGCCGAGGTCGCAAAGGCCACCGTAGTACTCCCAGGCCACGTCCGTGGTCCAGGCGGTACCCGTGATGCGGGCCCAGTCCATACAGGATGGCAAGTGCCCCTTGTCGCACGCCTGTTGAAAGGTGCGCGTGGCGTTGGGCAGACTCAAAGGGATCCCCGGGGCGCCTGCTTCCTGCAGCGCACCGACGGCGCCGCACGAGGCGGCCCATCCGTTGCGGCACCCCTCTTGGAGGCGAGTCACGGCCGATGGCACGGACGCCTCGACGCCTCGCCCGTGAAAAAGGGCCTGGGACCAAGCGAGGCAGGCGGGGGCCACCTTGGCGTCACACGACGCCTTGAAGTGCCGCGCCGCAAGTTTGAGGTCCTCATCCGTCGCGACGTCGGCCTCGGACAGGGCCCAACCGATGACCGTGCAAGCGACGGGGTCGCCTGAGGCACAGGCCGGCTCCATGATCGCCGAAGCCGTGTCGAGGTCGGGCACTCCGGAGATCACCCAGGTGGCGCGGGTGCAAGCGGGGCTCCAACCGGCGTCACAGAGGATCTGAAAGCGGGCCGCGAGGTCATCTGGCAGCGCAGAGCGCCCCGAGCGGTGGAACTCGAGGTCCACGGCAGCGATGGCCAGATCCCTGGTCGAAGGAGCCGCCTCGGCGGTTGAAAGGGCGAAGGCGACGGCCAAAGGTCCCATGACAACTCCCGGGCGCCTGTAGCCGGCCGCGGCCATTCGGCCAGCCGCCGGCTACGGCGTGCGCTGAGGTGCCCGTGAACGACTGTGAGGCGTGCAGGCGGCCGACGGCGATTTGTGTCTGCGACCGCACGGTGCCCATGGCGATTCGGACGCAGGTGGTCGTGTTGCAACATCCCGCCGAGAGGGACGTGACCCTGGGTACCGCAGGCTTGCTGGCGGCCAGCATCTCCGCGCGCTGCGTGCCAGGGCTTTCGTGGCCCAACCTGCGCGCGGCGGCGGGAGGCGACGCGACGCCTGCGCGCTGGGCCGTCGTGTTCCCGGGGAAGGGGGGCAAGGTCGCACAGGCGCCGGTCGACGGGCTCATCCTGTTGGACGGCACCTGGCGTGGAGCGAAGAGCCTGTGGTGGCGCAATCCGTGGCTCACCAAGCTCCCGCGTCTCGGCCTCACACCGTCCGAGCCATCGATCTATGGCCGGATGCGTCGGGAACCGGACCGATTTCACGTTTCGACGCTGGAGGCTGCGGCGGAGGCCCTCGTGTGGAATGGCGAAGACGCGGCCGTGGCCGAGGGCCTGCGCAAGTTGATGCGGACCATGGTCCAGCGCGCTCGAGACGCGCAACTTGGCTGATCTCGCGGCGCGCGCCCGCCGTCTCTCGGTTCCGATCGAGGCGGTGGAATTGTGTGCCGGGCTCGTGGACTTGCATGTGATTCCCGAGTTGGGACGACGATGGTTGGGATTGAACCCCGCGCAGGACCGCGGCGATTCCCGATGGCCCCGTCCCTTTTTTGGCCACGTGGATTGGCCCCGATTGCGCGCCGCGGGCGTGGGTGCGGTAGGCTACGATTGGACCCCGTCCCCCTTCGGGCAAGGCGAACGTCGGTGGTCGGCGTTGGAAGCGGCCTTTCGATTCGCGCGAGCGCAGGTCGACGCGACGGATGGCGTGCGCTGGGCGAGCGTCGAAAGCGCTTTGTCAGACGATGCCTCGCTCGCGCTCATGCCCACGGTTCAGGGGGGACATGCGTTTGAGGCCGGCCTTGGTGCGCTCGACGGCCCCATCGGGCGCTGGCTCACCCGGGTGACGCTCGTTCACCTGACGCGCGGACCGATCGGGGCGTCCTCGGCACCGGGCGGCGGGTCCGGGGGCCTGACGGAAATGGGGTGCCGTTTGGTCGACGCGCTCGTACGCAACCAAATCGCCGTTGACCTCGCCCACGCCTCCCCGCGGACCTTCGATGACGCCTTGCGCGAGGTGCCTCTGCACCTGCCGGTGGTCGTGACCCACACGGGGGCGTCTGACGTTCGTCCCCACTGGCGGAACGTCACCAGGGCGCAGGTGAGAGCCATCGCCGATCGTGGCGGCGTCGTAGGCGTCATGCTCCACGGACCCTTCCTTGCTCGGTGGCCGTGCCCGGGCCCCGAAGTTGTCGCCGACCATGTCGAGGCGCTTCGACAGGCCGGTGGCGCTCAGGTTGTCGCATTGGGCAGCGATTTCGACGGCTTCATCCTGCCCGTTCATGGCCTGCACGGCGCCGACCATTGGCCGCGACTGACGGCGGCCCTGTTGAGGCGCGGCTGGAGCGCGGATGAGGTCCGCGGGCTGGTCTGCGACAACTGGCGCCGAACGTGGCGGCGCATTCGGCCCCCTGCGACATACGTGGCCGCGTGACCCTGTTGGCGTTGTCGTTGGCCACCGCGCTCGCGGGCGACGTCCACCTCCACGTCGGCGTGTTGCGCTCGGCGGGCGATCTCGGTTCCATCGTGGCCGACGGGGCTGCAGGCCAATGTGTCGCCGGTCCAGCCACACTGTCATGCCCGGCGCGCGGCCCGGTGACCTTCCGTTGGATGGGCGACCCCGCCTACGCGTGGTTTGGGCCCGACACGGCGTCGCCAGGCGAGACACTCATCGCATTCGTCTTGGCAACTGACGCCACGGTGTCGACGCCCCTCGTGGCGCTCGCCTCCGGTGCCACCGTCGACCTCGTGAGGGACGTGTTCGTGGGCGGCGGTGGGGACGAGCCGCCGCCTCTGAGTCCCGGCACTCTGAGCGCGTTGCTTCGCCTGACGGAACATCCTGACCCGCTGGTCCGTCGGGCGACAATCGACGGGCTCGTGCCGTATTGGCGGCGCACAGTTTCGGATCCACTGGTGGCCGCGGCGCCCGACTTGATTCCCGCCGACGTCCTGTCGCGTTTGGCGACCGACGTGGACCCTCGCGTACGCCGAGCGCTCGCGTCTCGGCTTCGCGACGTCCGGGCGCCGGGTGCCGTGGCCGAAGCGACCGCCCGGATGGTCGCATTCGAGGGCGACCGACCTGGGATCGAGCGCGCCGCTTTGTCTAGCCTCAGCGTTGCCGTGCGCGACGGCCGCGTGCCCGCAGAGGACGCCTGGGAGCGGGCCCTTCGGAGCGTGTCGCGCCCCGGTCCGCCGGGGCGAGCCGCCGCGTCGACCTTGGCCTGGTGTGCGGACCGCCTCCAACCTGGGCCGAGCGTCGATCCGACCGATGCCCTCGACCGGATTCTGCTGGCCCACCCCGAGCGCGGTTGGACGTTCTGGAGCGAATGGCGGGCGCACCTGCCGTGGTCGGAGGCGGCGGCGCTTCGCCTGCTACGCGACACGGTGGGGATGAACGCCTCGCTCATCCGCCATTGGGCTGCATACCAGGGTGACGCGTTGGCATTGGCGATGGCCAAGTGGGAGCCTTCGGCGCCCCACTCGACCCGCTGGACGGAAGTCGTAGCGATTGTCGAAGACGCGGCTGACAGGTTGTCCGACGGTTCTGGACCCGCCAATGCGCCTTGACAAGTTGTCCAGGCTCGACCTAACTCACAAGGTACAACCGTAGCTTAGGGCCTGGACCGATTCTTGCATGAGGGCGGTCACGGCGCGGAGGGGCGTTGAAGCGCATCGGCATCGTGGCGGCGGTCCTGGCGGTCCTCGGCTTCGGGGGTGGCTACGGCATCAACCGCGTCGCCGCGCACTTCCTGACTCCCGAGGAAGCACTTGAGGAGCTCCAAATCGCCAAGGAAGGCGATGAGGAGCCTGCGGCGCGGCCTGCTCCGGCAGCGGTCGCGAAGCCGCTCAAGGGCATGTTGGAGTCCATCCTCAGGAACAACGCATTCGACCCGGTCGCCGCACTCGCCTGGCAGCCGAAGTCGGGCGACGGCGGCGGGCCCATCGTCACGGACCTCCGGGTGAAATTGCTCGGGACGATCGTGGCGGTTCCGTCAGCCTTCTCGTCGGCCCTCATCCTCGACGAAGGCACGTCGTCGTCGCGCGGCTATGGCTTGGGTGACAAGGTGCACGACGCCGAGGTCATCCGAATCGAGGCAAAGAAGGTGACGATCCGGCGGGGCGATGGCTCCGAAGAGGTGCTCGAACTCGGCGATAGCCAGATGCCAAAGGCGTCGACGCCGAGCGGTACGCCTGCTGAGGGCCCCGAGGAAGGCATCAGCAAGGTGTCGGACACGGAGTTCACGATTTCCCGGGACACGTTCAACAAGTACATCTCGGACCTTGAGAAGCTGTCGGGCCTGGGTCGCGGCCTGCTTCACCGCGGACCCGACGGCAGCTTTGACGGCTACCGTCTGACGGCCATCCGACGGAACTCGATCGCCGAGCAGCTGGGAATCCAAAACGGCGACGTCATCCATACGGTCAACGGGCAGCCGCTCAATTCGGTTCAGTCCGCGATGAACGCCTATTCGTCGATGTCCTCGGCGGCGCAATTCCAGTTCGAAGTCACGCGCCGCGGCGAAAAGACGAACCTCACCTACAACATCCAGTAGCACCCTGTGCAGCCGAGAAAAACGGTGAATCGATCCACGATCTTCCCCCTCCTCGCCCTCCTGGTGGCCACGGCGCCGGCATGGGCGCAGAACCCGTCGACCACGACGACGTCGACGCCGTCGTCGACTTCGCCGAGTTCGGCGGGGGCGGCCAATCCGACTCCGGCTTCGCCGACGTCGACCGCAACGCCCGGCCGACCGGATGTTCCGGGCGCTGTGGGCGGCGTGACCACTGTGACGGGGCCAGACGGGACGGTCACTGTCACGCCGGTGGACCTGCCGCCGGCCTTGACGGGGGCCAAGGAAGTCACGTTGGACTTCCCGGACGTCTCGCTCTACGACCTCGTCCTCTACTTCGCTCGCATTACGCGCCGGAATTTCATTCTGGGCGACGTCAAGGATCTGCAGGGCAAGAAAGTCACCATTCTCAGCCACCATCCCGTGAGCACGAATGCGGCTTGGGAGGCTTTCCTGTCGGCGATGCAGGTCAGTGGCTACACCGTCTACGAGCGCGACGGAACCGCGAAGGTCGTCAAGACCGGCGACGCCACTCGCGCCGCTGTGCCGGTGAACAAGGGCTCGCCGCCGAGCGGTTCTGACCGCATCGTCACGCAACTCATCCAGCTCGAAAATGTCAGCGTCAACGACGTGAGCAAGGTCGTTTCCTCGCTCGTGCCGCCGGAGGCGAATGTCAACGCCTACGGGCCGACGAACACGTTGATCATCACGGACTCTGCGCACAACCTGCGCCGAGTCTACGACATCCTCAAGGAACTCGACGTTGCGGCCCCCAAGGCGACGTTGACCATCATTCCGCTCAAATTCGCCGAAGCTGCCGAAATGAAGCGGATCATCGAAGAGCTTTACGGCGTTCAGGATTCGGCGTCCGCGTCCTCCCGGTCATCGTCGCCTTCGTCGGCGTCGTCGTCTTCGCGGACCTCCTCTCGGCGCCCCACGCGGACGGGCCGGGAAACCGCCGCTACGACCTCGGAGGCCGGGAGCGACGGCAATGTGGCCGGCGAGACGAAGTACATCAACCAGGTCATCGACGACGAGCGCACGAACAGCCTGATCGTTCTCGCCAACGAGCAGGGACACCAGGCCGTCAAACAGCTGGTCGCGGAGCTGGATGTCGACGTCGACCCCGCGAGTCGGGCTCAAATCCACGTCGTTTACCTCGAGCATGCCAAGGCCGAAGAAGTCAGCCAGGTTCTGCAGGAACTCAGCCAGGAGCGTTCCTCGGGCCGCCGCAGCGACCGGCGCACCCCCTCGTCGCCCGCCGCCCCAGCGACGCCCGCCCGGCCGACGACGCCGACGGCATCCGATTCGGACGGCGAGTCATCCGCTATTGCGGCCTTCGACTCGGGGATGCGCATCGCGGCGGACGAAGCCACGAACTCGCTCGTCATCATCGCCAGCCAGGAGGACTTTCGGGTCGTCGATTCCGTCATCAAGAAACTGGACGTCGTGCGGAAGCAGGTCTTCGTCGACGCCGTCATCTTGGAACTCTCTTCGGACGACTCGCTCGAATTGGGTCTCGCCGCTCACTTGCCGGCCCAGCCGAGCAAGGACTCCACAGGCATCATCGGCGGGCAATTCAACGCCCAGTCGTTGGGCCTGACGCAGGACTTGCTGTCCGGCGCGGCCGTCGGCGTCTTCGGTCCCACGGTCGACGTCCCGCTCAGCGACGGGACCATTTTGCCGGTTCCCGCCTTCGGCGTCGTCCTCAACGCGCTCAAGACCTCGAGTGCGGTCAACATCATCAGCAACCCCAATCTGATGACACTGGACAACGAAGAGGCCAAGATCGTCGTCGGCCGCAAGATTCCGTTCCCGACGACGGCCGGCCTCAACAACCTGGGTCAGCCCGTCATCAGCTTCCAGCGCGAAGACGTCGCCATCACGCTCGAGCTCACGCCGCGGGTGAACTCGTCCAACTATGTGACGCTCGAGCTCAAGCTGGAGGTCGCCGAGGTTGAGGAGGACGACCAGGGCCTGAACATTCAGCAGTCAGGCCCCATCACGTCGAAGCGTGAATTGGAGACCCACGCGCTGGTCAAGGACAACCAGACCGTCGTCCTCGGAGGCTTGGTCGGCAGCACGGAGACCGACGTCGAGACGAAGGTCCCGGTGCTTGGCGACATCCCCATCATCGGAGCGCTGTTCCGCGGCAGCCGGACGACGGCCCGCAAGACGAACCTCATGATCTTCCTCACGCCGCACATCATCGACGATGAGCAGGACATCATGGAGATCATGCGCGTGAAAGAGGCGCAGCGACTCGAGTTCCTTCGCCGGTTCTACGGCAAGTCGCGCGCCCAGTACATGGAAGAGATGAGCCGCCTGCTTCAGTTCTCGATGAATCAGGTGGACCAACCTTCGATGTTCCGCGGCCCAGTCGAGGTCCCGGCCGACCTGACGGTCGACGGAGAGGAAATCTCGGACGAGACTCGCGCGGCCATCGAGGATGCCCTCGAGGATTCCCGAAGCGGGGACCCGGGTGCGGGCGCCGGCGAGCTTCCTCCCGACGATTTGGAAGACCTGCCGGACGAGGAGCCCTGAGATGCCGATCCGTCGCGTCGACGTCGCACAGGCCCTTCGCGATCAGGGTGTTGCGGATGCGGCTTGGAACAAGGCGCGTGCGCTCGCCGAGAAGCAGGGTATTCCGCTGCGCCAGGCCGTCCTCAAGGCGGACGACGTCAACCCTGCGGCGTTGGCGTCGGCGTTGTCGCGCCTGTCCGGGCTCCCGGTGTTGGAGGCCATCGATCACGACAACCTCGACCCGGACCTCGTCCGGAGCTTTCCGCTCCAGCATGCCCGCGATCACGGCGTTCTGCCGCTGTACGTGGTGGACGGGGAACTCGTCGTAGGCATCGCTGACATCGCCGGAATGGCGGCACTCGACGACCTGCGCGTCCTGCACAGCAAGCCCGTTCGAATCGCGCTCGTGCCCGCCAACGTGCTCGATGCCGCGACGAACGCCGCCTACGACAAGGCGAGCCAGTCGGCACAGAGCGTGCTTGCGGAGGCCGACGACGCCGTCGAGGACGCGGCCGACCTCAACCTTGAAAATGCGGAATTGCTCGACGACCCGAACCAGGCGCCGATCATCCGGTTCGTCAACGCGATGCTCGCCCAAGCCATCAAGGAGCGGGCGAGCGACATCCACGTGGAGCCCTACGAAAAGGACCTCATCGTCCGCTATCGCATCGACGGCGTGCTCAAGGAGTCCTTGCGGCCGAGCGTGAAATTCAAGAACACGATCGTTGCGCGCGTGAAGATCATGGCCGGTCTCAACATCGCCGAAAAGCGTTTGCCCCAAGACGGCCGTATTCGGAGGAAGATGGGCGGTCGTGAGATCGACCTGCGCGTCTCGACGGTTCCGGTTCGCCACGGCGAACGCGTCGTCATGCGTATTCTGGAGAAGGGCTCGGTGTTCAGCCTCGACCGCATCGGGATGGGCGGCGAGATTCTTACGACCTTCCGCAGGCTCATTCAGCGCCCTCACGGCATCCTGCTCGTGTCCGGTCCCACCGGCTCGGGAAAGTCGACGACTTTGTATTCCGCGGTGTCGGAAATCAATGCGCCGGACATCAACATCCTCACGATCGAAGACCCGGTCGAATACGAGATTCAGGGTATCGGCCAGGTGCAGGTCAATCCCAAGATTCAGCTCACATTCGCCAGCGCGCTGCGCGCCTTCTTGCGTCAGGACCCCGACGTCATCCTCGTTGGCGAAATCCGTGACCGCGAGACCGCAGAGAATGCCGTCCAAGCCTCGCTGACAGGTCACCTCGTGTTCTCGACGATCCACACGAATGACGCGTCGGGCGCCTTCGCGCGCCTCGTCGAGATGGGCGTCGAGCCCTTCCTGGTCGCGAGCTCGCTGCTCGGCGTCGTGGCCCAGCGCCTTGTTCGCCGCCTGTGCCCGCATTGCAAGGAGCCCTACACGCCGTCCAACGAGGAATTGGCGGACCTTGGCCTCACCCGCGCAGAGGTGCCAGGGGAGGTCTGGCGGGCCGTGGGTTGCGCCGAGTGCAACCTGATCGGCTACGAAGGCCGAAGCGGCATTTACGAGTTCTTGCCGGCCACGGAAACCGTCAAACGTCTCGTGATGGCCAACAACGACGCCGGTACGATCAAGGCCGCGGCCATGGCTGAAGGCATGCGCACCTTGCGCGACGACGGCGTGACTAAGGTGCTTGCCGGCATGACCTCTTTCGACGAAATCGTCCGCGTGACGACTGAAGACGGAGGCGCAGGCTAGCCATGCCGGTCTACGAATACTCGGGTCTGGACGGCGCGGGGAAGGCCACGCGGGGCGTGGTCGACGCCGAGTCGAGCAAGGCGGCACGGGCGCGCCTTCGCCGGACCGGGGTGTTCGTCACCGACATCCGTGAGCAGGTGGCCCGCGCCACGCGGGGCACGGGTCTCAACGTCGAAATCGACTTCAAACGCTACCTGCAGTTCATCACCACGCGCGACGTGAGCACACTCACGACCCAGTTGTCGACCCTCATCGGCGCCCACGTGCCGATTGCCGACGGGCTGTCTGCGCTCGTCGACCAGGCCGACAAGGAGAAGCTCAAGGTCGTCCTCAGCCAAATCAAGGAACGCGTCAACGAGGGCATGCCTCTGGCGGACGCCATGGCCGTCCACCCCCACGTGTTCGACGAACTCTACGTCCAGATGGTCCGGGCTGGCGAGAAGTCCGGTGCATTGTCGGCGGTTCTCGTGCGGCTCGCCAAATTCATCGACTCTCGCGTCCGCTTGCAGGGGCAGGTGCGGTCGGCGCTCGCGTATCCGTTGTTGATGACGATCATGGGGTCGATGATCCTGCTCGGTTTGTTCAACTTCGTGATCCCGCGCGTACGCGGGATGTTTGCGTCGATGGGCGGCGAGGAAACCCTGCCACTCATCACGAAGGTGGTGTTTTTCCTCGGCGATCTGTTCACGGGTTGGTGGTGGGTCATCCCCATCTTCCTTGGCCTCGGGACGCTCGGCTTCCGCAGGTGGGTCGCGACCGAAGGCGGGCGCTTCCGCTTCGACGGTTTCAAGCTGCGGGCCCCCATCGTCGGCCACCTCAACAGGCTCATCGCGGTTGCGCGCTTCTGCCGCACGCTTTCCACGCTCCTGCTCAGCGGCGTTCCCATCCTTGGCGCGCTTGCGATCGTCGAAGGGACCGTTGGCAACAAAGTGATCGCCAAAGCGATCCGCGAAGCCGCCGTCAATATCCAGGAGGGGCAGAGCGTCGCGGCGCCGCTCAAGGCGTCCGGCGAGTTCCCGCCGCTCGTCACGCACATGATCGCTATCGGCGAGCGCACGGGCGAGCTCGAGAAGATGCTCACGGTCGTCGCGGACTCCTACGAGGAGCAGGTCGAGGCGTCCATCGGCGCCATCACGTCCCTGCTTGCGCCGTTGATGATCATGATCATGGGCGGCATCGTGTTCCTCGTCGCGCTTGGGCTGTTGCTGCCGATGACCCAACTCAGTCAGATGATTCGGTAAATTTAGGAGGATCCGAGATGAAACCACAGGCACTCAATCGTCGCCGCAATCGCCGCGGCATGACGCTGGTCGAGATCATGGTGGTCATCGCCATCGTGATCACGCTGATGGGGGCGCTGGCCTTTGGCGTCTACAACTCCTTCCAGACGGCGCAGTCCGACGTCACCCGCGTGACGATGACCCGCGTCGCGCAGAAGGTCGAGATCTACTACCTTCGCAAGAAGAAGCTGCCCGCGGACCTTGCCGAGGTCTTCCCCGACGAGCCGGAGCCTCTTGACGCGTGGAACAACGCGTTCATCCTGCGGACGCCCGGCGCGAACGGCAAGAAGTTCGACCTCATCAGCTACGGTGCGGACGGCACCGAAGGCGGAACGGGAACGAACGAAGACATCAAGTGGTCGGATTCGTGATTTACCGCGGCGCGATCGCGCGCCGGCGTAGCCGGCGAGCCATGACCCTCATTGAGGTCATGGTCGTGATCGCGCTCGTCATGCTGCTCGGGGGCGTGCTCATCGGCAGCTTGGGAAACCTGCTTTCGATGCAAGAGCGGGCGACGGCGAGAAACCTCGCCTTTCTCTACGACCGCCTGCGGGACGAAGCCGTCATGCAGAACGTGTCCTTTCGCGTCGTGTATCACCTCAACAAAGGTGCTTGGGTCGTGGAGTCGGGTGAGCCCGGCATGTTGATCCACGCGTCGCAAGAGGACCGGGAGATGTGGGAGCGCCAAATGGCGGAGCGCCTCTCCAACATGGACGAGGAGGAACGCAAGGCGTGGCAACACACACGCAAGCCGTTTGAGCAATTGGCAGGTGGCCTCAAACAGGAGTTTCACCTGCCGGATGGGATGGTGTTTCTCCAGGCCTGGACTCCCGCGTGGGAAGAACCGGTGGTTCCCTCGGGTGAGGACCCGAAACCCGACGCGGAGCGCGACCCGCTCGACCCGGACGACGGCATTCTCAAAGTGTACAGCCACGTGTTTTCCAACGGAACGGTGGAGGAGACCGTGTTGTGGATCGGCCACGAGGAACGGCCCGAAGATGGCTACACGATTCGCATCGCGCCGCTATCGGGCGAAGTCGACCTGATTGGCGAGATCGTTCCGCTCGAGGATCTGTTCCAAGAGGTCCCGGACCGGGCGCCGGAGCTTCCGAATTGACCCGGGCCCAACGACGCGGCTTCACGTTGCTGGAGGTCATGATGGCCCTCGGCATTCTTGTCGTGTCGCTTGGCCTCATGGTGGAGACGCAGGCGGACTCCGCGTTGATGACCGAAGAGGCGGAACGCCAGATCATGATGGCCGACCTTGCCGAGATGGTCATGGGCGAGGCGATCGAGCGGGTCGCGACCGAGGGTTTCCCAACGGGCGACATCGAGGAGGAAGGGGAGTTCGACGAGTTCGGGGACGACGTCGTCCAGGCGGCCTTCGGCGACACTCTCGAAGAATTCCATTGGTACTACAGCATCGCGGAAGTCGACCTCGCGATGGCGGGTGACCTGGCCGAAGCGGCGCAGCAATTCGACAGTTCCGACACCTACGGCAACGGGGACGCGCCCGTCGACTTGGGCGGGGGAAACGACCCGATGGCCGGGCTGTCGGCGATGGGTCTGTCGGGCGAGGCGATTTCGCAGGTCCTCGCGCCCTACATCCGAGAAGTGCGCGTTCGCGTCTGGTTTGGAAAGGACCAGGAGGACGCCGAAGAGGCCGGAAACGAGATTGTGGTGACGACGCACGTCATCAATCCGATGGGCGCGAAAGTGCTCGACCAGGGCGTCCCATGAGGCGCGCTCGCCGGGGAATGACGCTCGTCGAGGTGCTGGTCGCCATATCGGTGCTCGTGGTCATGAGCGCCGTGGTGTTCGAGGCGCTTCGCAATGCGGCCGAGATGGAGGAGGTTCTGCAGGGGCGCGACGAGGTCATCCGCGGCGCACGCGTGGCCATCGCGCGGCTCAAGCGCGACCTTCAATTGGCCTACCTGACTCCGAATCGCGACGCTGCGCTGACCTACCAAACGGTGTTTGTGGGGACCGACGAGAGCCCCGACCAGGTGATCTTCGCGTCATTGGCCCATGAGCGGATGTACCTGAACACGCGCGAATCCGACCAGGCGGAGGTCACCGTCTGGGCCGAACGCGCGCCTGCGGAACGTGGCAAGGGATTTGTCCTTTACCACCGGGAATCCCAGCGCATCGACGACAAGCCGGACGAGGACGGGGCGATCCACCCGCTCGCCTACAACGTGCGGAGCTTCGACCTGAAGTACCTCGACGGACGCTCGGGGGAATGGGTAGAAAGTTGGGACAGCCGTGGGGTCGATACGCCCTACATGTTGCCCCGCGCGGTCGAGATCAACCTCATCCTCATTGGCCGCGACCCCGACGACGAGCGGCGATCGATCGACGTCCCCTTCGTCACGCGCGTCAAGATCGAACACAGCAAGTCGGTGATGGGCCCCGAGGCCCTCTTGACGGCGGCTGCGGCGGGTGGCGCCGGCGGGGCGACATCCGGGGGCGGAAATTCGGGCGTGGGCGGGGGTTCTCCATCGTCGGGTGGTGGCTCCGGGTCGGCGGTGTTGCGATGATTCGCTCAGCCTGGTACAGCTTGACCCGTCCCCGCGGCGTCGGGCCGATGCCACGGGTGCGTCGCCGCTCTCGTAGTGGCATCGCCCTCCTGATGGTCATCGCGGGCGTCCTCCTCGTCTCGGTCCTCGTGACCGAGATGGCGCGTGGGGCGACCATACGGCTCGAATTGGCGGCTCACTACCGGGACGAGGTCAAAGCCGAGGGCATCGCCCGAACTGGAGTCCAGTTCTACCGCCTGATCCTGATGGCCTCGAAGTCCTTGGGCAAGAACCCGATGGTGGCCCAATTCGGCTCGGCCCTCGGGATCAACGGCGACACACTCTGGCAGATCGTGCCTCGTATCAACACCACGCTGCTGCGCATGCTGTTCGTGTCCGGCGGCGACCTGAGCGAGGAGGAGCAAGCTCAGGTGGGCTCGCGCGATCTGGACGAAGGCACGCGGGACGAAAGCCGTGAGGGCGGGTCGCTGAACCGGAACTTCTTGGACTTCGACGGTGACTTCAGCGCCGAAGTGACTGACGAGACACGATTTGTCTACGTCGGAAAGCTCCAGGCCACCAGTTTTGGCGAGTTCCTTGAACTGCCCGCCACTCAGCAGCTACTCGGCCTGATGGCGAGAGAGCGGTACGATGATTACCTCGATGAAGTTGGGTTGGACAAATACGAACTGATCGGGAATCTCGCGGACTGGACGGACGCGGACGACAACCGAATGTATCAGGGCGGGTCCGAAACCACGCTCTATGACCGCCTGGATCCGCCCTACAAGCCCAAGAACGCGCCCTTCGATACCCGGGACGAGATCCGGCTCGTTGAAGGGTGGCACCTCGACGGCATCTGGGAGCGCGTAGGACGCCATCTGACGATTTACGGAGGTGGAAAGGTCAACGTCAACAGTGCCAACCAACCCGTCATGTTTGGGCTGTTGAGCGCGTTTCTCGAGGGCAACTGGTCCGAACAGTACATCGATCAGTTGGTGGACCTCATCTCGGAGAAGCGGGGCGCGCCCGTGTCGCTTGGCGGCGTCAATTTCACCAGCGCACAACATTTCAAGGCTTGGATGGAGCGAGAGTTGGGCGTTGCCCTCAAGCCCCAGATCCTCCAGGCCGTCGCGACGGAGACGTCGACGTTCCGTGTGATTTCCATTGGGGAAGTTGGCGACGCCAAGGTTGAGATTCACACAATTCTAGATTTTACGAAGAACCCTACAGGGGAAACCCTGTATTGGTCTGTTCGGTAACGGAAGGCCTATGCAACGAGTCATCGCGGTCGACCTTGGAAGCCATTCGGTGCGCGTCGCCGTCTGGAAACAGAACCGGGGTCAGACGGAATACGAGCACTGCGCTGCGGGCGCCGTCGTGCAAGACGGCCAACGGCCGGGGATAGGGCCGCGCTTGGAGGCCTTGGCGGACCTGTTCGAAGCGGAACCCAGCCTACGTCCGTTGGCAGCCGACTCGGTCGTGATGGCACTGCCGGCCGAATTCGCAACGATCCACCGCCTGTCGATGCCCTTTGTCGATCGCGGCCAAGTGGAGCGTACGCTGCCCTTTGCGGTGGAGGCGGAGGTCCCGTTCGACCTTTCGTCGATGGTTCTACCGTGGCGATCGACGACGGCTGACGGCAAGAGCCACGTGACGGTGGGGTTGCTGCGCAAGGACAGTGTGCGAGGGCATCTGGAATCGTGTGCGGCGGCCAATCTTGATCCGTCGGCGTTGTTCATCGACGCCGATGTGTTCTCGGCCGCAATCCCGGCCGGGGAGCCCGGTCAGGCCGTTGCGGTCCTTGACATCGGTCATGCTCGCACACTCGTTTCGGTGGTGCAGAATGGCCGGTCAAGTTGGTGTCGCGCCATCGACGTAGGTGGACTCGCGTTCACCCGGGCCATTGCAGCCGCGCTGGCCATCTCCTTCGAGGAGGCTGAACGACGCAAACACGGCGTGGAGGACGAACCCACGGACGGTGGGCGACAGGCCTCGGGCTACGCGCGACTCCCGTCGGCTGCACGCGCCGGAATGGACAGCGCCATTGGGCTGCTGCTTGCCGAGGTGCGGACCAGCCTGATCCAGGCCGAGGACACCCTTGGCGTGCCGGTCGAGGAGGTGCTGCTGACGGGTGGCTCAGCGCGTATTCCGGAGTTGGCGGCCTACCTCCAGCAGGACCTCGGAGTTCCAGTGTCGCGCTGGATGGACCCGCGAGGTGAGGTGCAGGCCGACGCTTTCGGCCTGTGCACGAGTATCGGTCGGGCGGCGCTGGACCGGTCGACGGAGTGCCTCGACGCCCGCATCGGGGAATTTTCCTGGCGTGGACGCTCCGACGCGCTTCGTGCTGGCGTCGGCTACGTCGGAGCCGGCCTTGGCACATTCCTGGTGGCGGCCCTGGTCCTGTTCGCGTGGCAAATGCAGGGCCTCGTGAGGGAACAGGCGAACGTCGAGGCTCGCATTTTCGAAGTGGTGCATGAGGCGGCGCCAGAGATCGACGTCGCGACTTTGACGGACGGCGGTGCGGCGCGCGACTTGATGGCCGGCTTGACCGAGGACGCGGTGCACCGCGCCGAAGTGTTGGGGGACGGCGGTGGCGTCCCCCCGACCCTGGACGTCCTCCAGAACCTGTTTGGCGCTCTGCCTCCCATTGCCACGAGCCCCGTCGAGGTGTCGGAGCTGACGATCACGCGCGAAAACGTCTCGTTTCAGGCCGAGGCCGACGGCTACGCGACGTCGTCGGCGACCGAAGAGAAGCTCAAGGCGCATCCGCGGTTCCGGTCCGCCGAGAAGGGGGATGAGACGCGATTGGCGAACGGTCGCGTGCGGTTTCCGATTACGATTGCGCTGGACGCCGAGCTCGCTTTGGAAGAGGCGGAGGGCGATGGGGACGCGGCCCCGAGCGCCGAAGGGGAGGAGGGCTGATGGCCACCGGTCGCTTGTCCGCGTCGATGGACGCGCTTGGATCCCAGCTCGATGGCATGAGCCCGCGCGACCGTCGCCTGTTGCTCGGGCTCGGCGCCGGCTTGGCGCTGGGCCTGGTTGCGGGCACCTGGTGGTTGCTCGCGGGTGTTCTCGAAGACCGCGCCAGCCGGGTACGGGAAGCCAAGTTGAACCTCGAAACCGTCTACGAAATGCAGGCGGAATTCGCCGAGGCATCGAAACGGCTTCAGGCGTCGGAATCTCGCCTTCGCAGCCATTCTGCGACACCTGTCACCGCCTATGTCGAAAAACTGGCGGCGGAACATGGCCTGAGTGACAAACTACGGTCCGTCAACGCGCGCGGCAACCCGGAGTCGGTCGGCAATCTCGAACAAGCCAACTACACGGTGGACTTTCAGAAGGCTCCGCTGGACGCGCTGGTCGGCTTCCTACACGAACTGGAATCGGGCGGGTACCCGATCCAGGTGCAGGAGGCTAATTTCAAGGCGTCCGGAAAGCCGGGAGAACGCGTATTGGATCTCAAGCTCGACGTATTGGCCATTCGCCTCGCCGATGGGAGCGAACCATGATGCGCATCTTCGGATTGGCTCTTGCCGGCGTGGCGTGGACCGCGAGTTGGTGTGGCTTGGGTGGATGGTTGACGTTTCCGTCGACGGCCGTCGCCGATCGCATCCGGTATGAGGTGAACAAGGCGTCCAATGGGGCGACCCAAATCCAGATCGGGGAGGTTTCGCCCTGGTGGTTGGGGCTGCGAGGCCGCGACGTCTCGGTCTACGGCCGTTCCTCCTCGCGCTCCGGCGGGGACGAACTGCGCTTCGCCGCGGAGACCGTGTGGGCCCGAGTCGGGCTCTGGTCGCTGGCGACGGCGCAGCCGCGCGCCATCGGTACCGTACGTCTGGGCGGTGGCGACGTCGATTTCGACGTCGCGACGATGCGTGACGAGCGCGGTTCGCTGTTGCCGGCCGAGGTCCATCTGAATGCGCCGAGCTTCCCCGTTTTGGACCTCCTGGCCCTCGGAGGGGTCCAGGTCGAAGGCCAAGGCGCCATCGACATCGCGGTGGACATCGACGCTCGCGCGGGCGCAAAGGCGGCGGAAGGGACCATACGCATCGTCGGCTCCGACATTCTGCTGACCAAGCTGGACCTGTCCAACCAGGGCATTCCGGACCTTGGCATGGAGATTCCGATCTCACGCTTCGAGATTTCCGCGGACATCACGGATGGAAAGGCGAAGGTGCAGACGGGCACGCTGGATGCCGCCGACCTTGGCACCGCCGAGATCACCGGCGACTTGACGCTACGCGACGATTTGGCGCGCAGCCTCCTGCGGCTGGATGTCGTCGTCACGCTTGGCGAGAAGCTCGAGAACTTCGCCGTCTTCCTCAAGGACGCCCAGGGAACGGACGGAAAGTACCACTACACATGCACGGGAACATTGCAGCGGGTGCCTTCCTGTCGGGCTCAACGAGCGAGCCGTACGTCGAGCCGCATTCCGACGACAGGCGGGGCCGTGGGCTCGACCGCCGTGGCCAGTCAGGGAGAGGACGAGCGCGTTCGGAGCCGGGAGGAGGCCCTGGAGCGGGTCCGGCGGCGGCGGGAGGAGCGCGAGGCGGCGGCGGCCAACGGAACTGGGGCGACGTCGACTGCGACGACGTCCGGGCGTACGGGTGAGAACGCAGACGTCGCCGACGGCTTCGAGCCGGAGGAGGACCCGATGGAAGAGGACGAGGAGTGGGACTTTGGGCCGGTCGAAGAACCTTGAGTGTTCCACATCCGCCCGGGGCGCCGTAGGTCCTGGTTTTTTGGCCTACATCGCGGATTTTGAAATCTGACCCTCGGCGATGTCGTTTTCGGTACATTCCATAATGGAACACCCTGTTCCATTCGTTCCGGTCTGGTGGAGAAAATTTTTCATCACTACGGATAGTCTGGCTTCTAGCGTTGGCACGACGCTTGCATTAGGGTGGTGCGTGCGCCGAGGTACGGTGCTCCATTTTGGAGGGATCATGCGTCAATTCATCAAGCGTCAGGAAGAGAGGGGAGCCACGGCGATCGAGTACGCGCTCATCGCGGCTTTGATCGCGATCGTGATCATCGGCGCTCTCAGCAGCGTGGGTGTTGGCGTCTCGGAGACCTTCAATGTTGTGGCACTCGCCGCGGGTCCCTTGGGGTCCATGGCCGGCGGCGGCGTTGGCGCCGGTGGTTCGGCAGGTGGCGGCCTCGGTGGCGGCGCGTCCGGCGGTTCGGGCGCGGGTGGCGGGGTGATGGGCCCCTGAGTCCATCGGGACCGGGGTTCGTCGGCGAGCTTACCGACCTCCCTCGGAGGTCGGCGCGAGTTTTCGTCCCCGACCGACAGACGCCGCGGTTCGTTACGCGCATCCGAATCCTGACGGTCTGGCTTGGCCCGCGTTCTTTGTGGAACACGGGCCGCGCTATTTGGAGCGGGGCAGGCGTTAGCCGTTCGCGGTCCGACGTTCTTGGATGAGGCGGGCGATGTCCTGAACGTCGGCGTCGGAGACGTTGGTGAACCGAATGCCCATCCCCGCTTCGGGTGGCTGCCGTCCGCCGGGCGGTACGACCCAGGCCACTTCTCCGTGCGCTTCGACGGGGGTGGGGCGATCCGGAATGCGGAACCGAAGCCGAAACGTCGATCCACGTGGTCTGGGTTCGTCGGTGCGCAGGAACATGCCACCGACGCTGATGTTGGCCGTCCAGTCCGTCAGAAACTCGTCGACGCTTGTGTACTCGACGAGAAGGCGGATGTCTTGGCGATGATGCTGCCGTCGGTTGTCCATCCGCCCTGCTATTCGCGTGGGAGTTGAGGGACGAGGGCCCGATCGGCGGGAGCCCAATCTAGGGCGTCGAGTTCGCCCGGGGCGAGCCATGCGAAGGCGTCATGGTCGGGTCCTAAGAGCGGGTCCTGCGACGATGTCACGGCGAAGACCGAGAGGTTCAAGACGACCCGGGGGCGCGTGATGGTGACGCGGGGCCCCTCACGTACGACCTGGATGTCGATGCTCAGCTCCTCCCGCCACTCGCGAACGAGCGCGTCGGCCGGCGATTCGTGGGCCTCCACCTTGCCACCGGGCAACTCCCAACGGCCGCCCTCTGCGCCGTCCGGGCGCCGACGGGCCGCGAATAGCCTTCCATCCTTCCACCATACGCCTGCGACGACGCTGATCGGGCGCCCGTGCCGAATCACGCGGCTCTCGGTGACAGTGAGGTGGACAGGCCGATCGTGGGGCTCGGTGGGAAGGGCGGCGCGCAATTGATCGTCGAAGACTACGGCGGCCACGACCGTTTCGGGATGAGCCGCGAGCCAACGGTCGTACCAACCCCCACCACGTCCGAGGCGAGCGCCGGCCCCGTCCACGGCCACCGCAGGCACGAACATCAGGTCGATCGGGCCCTCATCCAGCGTTGCGCCGTCCGGAAATGAAACCGCACGTGGAGATTCGTCCCTGGGTCCGGGTGTTCCCACGACGAGGTTCTGCGCTGTCCAGAGCCGGAGCAATGGCCGTAGGTCGGGCTCTCCGCGTAGGCTCAGGTAGCTGTTGACGACGCGGGCGGCGTGCAACTCTGGGAGGGCCTCGATGGCGTCGCGAATGCGCTGGGAGCGAGACGCGAGCCAGGCCACGTCCCGCTGCTTGCGCCAAGCGGCAACCTCGGCCCGAATCGCCGCCTTGGTCATCCGACCCAGCTGCGAGCAGCGTGAAACATGTGTTGCCAAGGGCTGTCATCGGGCCAATCTGCCGGCGCCCAAGACAGCGCAGCGGTACGGATGACGCGCTCGGGGTGCGGCATCATGAGGGTGACGCGCCCGTCCAAGGTCGTCACGGCGGCGATTCCGCCCGCACTGCCGTTTGGGTTGGACGGGTAGTGCTCCGTGGGCCGGCCCCTGCCGTCGACGTAGCGGGCCGCGACCCGCTCGCCGAAATCGGAGCGGCCGTCGGCGAACATCGCGCGGCCTTCGCCATGGGCGCTTGCGATGGGGAGGATGCTGCCGGCGAGTGGGCCGAGAAAGATGGACGGCGATGGGGCGAGTTCCAGGCTGACGAGCCGCGCTTCGAATTGTTCGGACCGGTTTCGGCGGAAGCGAGGCCAGCCCTCGGCGCCTGGGATGAGCGGTCCGAGCTGGGCCATCATCTGGCAGCCGTTGCACACGCCAAGGGCAAAGGTCTCCGAGCGTGCGAAAAACGTCGCGAATGCATCCCTCAGGACGCGGTGGTGGAGAATGGAGGCCGCCCAGCCGCCGCCGGCCCCCAGCACATCCCCGTAGGAAAAGCCGCCGCATGCGGCGAGGCCAACGACGTCGTCCAATGTCGCCCGCCCATCCAGGAGATCCGTCATCGTGACGTCGACGGCGGTAAAACCGGCCTTGAGGAAGGCCGCGGCCATTTCGAGTTGCCCGTTGACGCCCACTTCGCGAAGAATGGCGACGCGAGGCCGCCGATCGCGAACGATAGGGGCGGCGCGAGGTGACCAGGCCACGGCGGTGCCAGGGTCCCCCTCGTCGAGCAGGGTATCGTAGGCCATGGCGACACAGGTCGGGTCGTCGCGAAGACCGGCGACGTTGGCAGAGACGGCCTCCCAGCGTCGGTGCAGGTCCTGGCGGTCCCCATCGAAGAGGACCTGGCCGCGGTGGCGGACGACAACCTGGCGGCCCGGGAGGCTTCTTCCGAGTCGCTTCAGCGGGACGCCGGCGGCTGCAAAGGCGGCGACGACCTGGTCGACGTCGCTTCGCGCAATCTGGAGAACGCCGCCGACCTCTTCCGAAAACGCAGATGCGAGGGGGGAGTTTCCCGGCAAATCGATGTCGAGACCGCAGCGCGACGCGAACGCCATTTCGAGCAGGGTCACCCAGAGGCCGCCGTCGGACCGGTCGTGCCACGCGAGCATGGGGGCGTCGACGAGTTGGGTCAGCGCCGCTTGAAGCAGGCTCATGTCCTCGCAGTCGGGCGCGCGACCCGACCAGGAGCGATCCACCTGAGCGAGAATGCTGCCGCCGGTCCGATCGGCACCGAGGTCGAGCAGCCAGAGCTCGGCGTCTTCAGCGCTGAGCAAGGGCGTCCGCGTACGGCGGACGTCGACGACTGGCGCGAAAGCACTGACAACGAGCGACACGGGCGAGCGTACGGCGTTTGCTTCGCCCGTCGGGCCTCGCCAGCGCATTGCCATCGACAGGCTGTCTTTTCCCACGGGGATGCAGATGCCAAGCGCCTTGCAGGCTTCGCCGAGCGCGACGACGGCCTCCCGGAGTCGAGCGTCCTCGCCCGGCAAGTCGAGCGCGGCCATCCAATTGGCGCTGAGGACGACCTGATCCCAGGCCCGCACGTCGGCGCCCGCAAGGTTGGTGAGCGCCTCGGCGAGGGCCAGGCGAGCGCTTGCCGCAGGATCGATCAGGGCCACCGGGGGTCGCTCGCCAAGCGCCATCGCCTCGCCGTGACGCCCGTGGAAGTCCGCAGCGACGACGGCACAGTCGGCCACTGGGACCTGCCAGGGGCCTACGAACATGTCCCTGGCTGTCAGGCCTCCTACGGTGCGGTCGCCGATCGTGATCAGGTAGGTCTTTGACGCAACGGTGGGGTGCCGCAGCACGCGGTGCGTCGCCTCAGTGAAGTCGAGCCTGAAACTAGCTTCGGAGGGAATTACGGCAGGCCCTGGACGACGCGTGTCCCGCTCCATCTTGGGTGGCCGACCCAGAATGACATGGAGAGGCAGGTCGACGGGGGCCTCCGGCGCGGCGTCGACCAGAAGGTGGGGGGCTTCGGTCGCGTGACCGACCACGGCGTACGGGCAGCGTTCACGGTGGCAGATGGCCTCGAGAACGGGCAGCTGGTCGGGCGAAACCGCGAGGACGTAGCGCTCCTGGGCCTCGTTCACCCAAATCTCGAGTGGAGACAGCGACGGGTCGGCCGAGGGCAAGGCGTCGAGCCGAAGCGAGGCTCCGCGGCCCGATCCATGGACAAGCTCTGGCAGGGCGTTCGACAATCCCCCGGCGCCGACGTCGTGGATCGACAAGATCGGGTTGGCATCGCCCATTGCGATGGCGGCGTCGATGACCTCCTGGCAACGGCGCTCGAGTTCGGCATTCGCCCGTTGGACGCTTGCGAAGTCCAACGATGTGTCCGCCGACCCTCCCGCCATCGAACTCGCGGCGCCGCCGCCGATGCCGATGCGCATCGCGGGCCCACCGAGGACGATGAGGGCGGAGCCCGGCGGGATGTCCCGCTTGTGGACGTGGCCGTCGCGGACGTGGCCGATGCCTCCGGCGAGCAGGATCGGCTTGTGGTAGCCCCGACGCGAACCGTCGGGAAGAACGGCTTCATAGGCGCGGTAGAAGCCTGCGAGCGTTGGGCGGCCGAACTCGTTGTTGTAGGCCGCACCTCCAATGGGCGCCTCCAACAAGATGGCGAGGGGGGTGGCGATGTGGCCGGGGCTGGACGGGGGCATCTCCCACGGTGCCGGCAGGTCGGGCAGGTGCAGGTCGCTTGTCATCAGGCCGATCAAGCCGGCGCGCGGCTTTCCACCGCGACCCGTGGCCCCTTCGTCGCGAATCTCGCCCCCGTTGCCGGTTCCAGCGCCAGGGTTCGGGCTGATGGCGGTCGGGTGGTTGTGGGTCTCCACTTTCATGAGCACGTGGGTCGGCTCGTCGACCTCGACGTAGACTCGGTCTGGGCCCACCATGAGCCGCCGAGCTGACGGACCTGCAGCAATGGCGGCGTTGTCTTCATACGCGACGAGCACGCGGCCCGGCGCGGCCCTGTGGGTGCGGCGGACATGTTCGAAAAGGCTGCCGTCTGCGGCTTCGCCGTCGACCGTCCACGACGCGTTGAACACCTTGTGCCGGCAGTGCTCCGAGTTTGCCTGCGCGAACATCATGAGTTCGGCGTCGCTCGGGTCCCGCCGCAACGTGCGGAAGGCGTCCACCAGGTAGTCGATCTCCCCGTCGGACAGTGCGAGGGCGAGAGCCTGATTCGCTGCGGCGAGCGCATCCCGCCCCTTGGCTTGGACAGGGATGCGGACCAGGGGGGCCGGGGCCATAGGCCGGAACAGCAGGTCCATGGGTTCGTCGCCAGAGGCCGCGCGCTCGGTCATCGCGTCGGCGAGCAGGTCGTCAAGGCGATCCAGGCGCGAGACGGGGGCGCCGGACCCGTCGAAGGCCCACCAAGCGGTCGCACGTTCGATGCGCCGGACGTCGCGCAAGTCCAGCCGGTGAAGGATGTCCGTCGCTTTGGACGACCAGGGCGAGACCGTGCCTGGTCGAGGCATGATCAGGCGGTGGGGAACCGTCACTGACAGGGAGTCGGGAGGCGAGTCGTCACCGAGAAGCTGCCCGATCTGGGCTTGGGTCCTCGCGGACAGCGGCGCGGAGACGTCGGCGACGAATCGGTGGCGGCAGGCCAGACTTGCCACCTCGGGTGCCCGGGCGCGGGCCTGTGGCAGCAGACGAGCGATGCGGAATGCCGACAGGGCAGGGCCGCCAGGCCAGACCGACATGGTTGCTCCGGCCGCCCCGACTAGCCGGTTCCTCCCGCGCCGACTGCCCCGACCGAGGGTGGCCTTGGGCGGCAGATGTCAGCGCTGCACGAGCAGATTGAATCCCGGACTTCCGACCTTCGGCATGGCCTGCCGCAAGCGCAACAGCCACGGACCTGCGCTTTCGCCTGCATTGCGCGTGGCGACGACCATCTGCAACTCGGCAGCGGGCTGCTCGATCATCGCTGTCTTGAGGAACGCATTTCCGATCGACTGGGCGAATCGCTCGGTCATCTCGGAGTCGCGGCGGACGAGGAAGAGCGCTTCGACCTGGCCAAGTTGGACGGCGACGTCACCTTCGACCGCCTCGAACAGGCCTAGCCGGATGAGTGCCGCGAAGCTGGTCTCGTCCATCTCGCCGCCTCGCGCGAGGATGGCGGTTGCGGGCGCGGTCGGATCGGCCGCGATCCAGCGCGTGAGGCCGTTTCGGTCGTCTAGAAAGCGCGGTGCGAGCAACGCGGATTCGCCCACCTCGCGGCGAGCGGCCCGACGCAGGCGAGCGAGCTCGGGGGCGTCCACGACGTCAAATCGCAACGGGACCGGGCCGACGAGCACGACATCGCCGGGAAAGATCTGGACGCCAGCGTCGCCCACGGGTCGCCCATCGACCCGGGTGCCGTTGCTGCTGCGGGTGTCTTTGACGAACACCTGTCCCTCAGGGTCGACGTCGATCCGCGCGTGCGTCCGACTGACCCGCCCATGTTGGACGGGGATGGCGCAGTCTGCGGGATTGCGACCGATGTGAAAGGTGCGGCCCGGGATGAGATCCGCGAAGCGGAGCAAGTCGATACCGGCCACGACGCGCAGGATGGGCATGGGCGAGCGCGCGCGCTCGTTTCCGCGGGCGCCGTCATCGTTCCAGCGCTCCATGAGGTCGGACAGCGCGATGCCGTGGGTCGTCATCGTTGACATCGTGTCGTGCGACGTCGATCGCCCGGTCAGCGCGCTCGGTGCGCCTTGGACTTCGACGTCCTCGGTGACGACGCGGTGCGGGCTGGCTGTCTCACGTCGCCATGCCCCTTGGGCCGACGTCCGACCTCCCAACAGGAGCAGTTCCCGCCTTTCGGGGTCCCAGCGCGCGAGCCACGGCGGGACAGGGATGGGGTCCGTCGACAAGTCCCATAGGACCACCGAACCGACGGGGGGCACATGGTCGGGGTCACAAACGAGTGCTTGCCTCGCCGGGTACCCCGTGCCCGTCAAGCGCCGGTAGATGACCGTTGTGCGGCCACCCGCCGGCAAAGAGGCCTCGATGACGACGGCGGGATGTTCGAGGATCCAAGTCGCTTCGGCGGCGAGGGCTGCGATTGCCTTGGCCACGATGGGGCCAGAATCGTGGGTCCCACTTGGCTGGAGGAAGCTGAGGAAAGAGGACAGCCGGATCGCCCCGACTGGAAGGGGGGAAACCGCGCCGTAGGCGGCCCCCACGGGGTGGGTCAGCCCATAGACCCGCCCGTGGGAGGTCCCTGTCACACGCTCGGCTTCGGGCAATTCGAGGAGAGCGTCGACCAATGCACGCCAGGTCGGCAGGGTCGCCGGGCCGTTGGCGAATGCACGTAAGACGGGGTCGACGTCCTTCGGTAAGGACCGGCTACCCGCCGACGCGACCAAGGCCACGGCCACCCACTGCAGCCACGACTGTGCGAAGTCCAGCGCGGCGTTCAAGTCAGGGGCGTCCTCTCTGGCGTCGAGGCGCGCCGCGTGGGAGGCCCACCAACTTGGCACGCGGTCGGGGTGAAGCGGCGTCAACCGGCTGCCACCGGCAAACCAGCGTTCCGCCATCCGGCCACGGGGCGCCCCGCGGCGTCTCGGCCGCCTAGGAACCCGCCGTCGACGTTGACCAAGCGTGTGAAACCGGCCGCTTCGAGCTGCTGGATCGCGCGCATAGAGCGCCCCCCAGCGGCACAACCAATGAGGAGAGGGGTTTCGCGGTCGAATTGCGCAAGCACGTCAGCCACGAACGTGGTGATGGGGGCCATACCGAGCGGGCCGGGCACAAAGGCCGGAATGTTGATGGAGGCGTTGGGGCGCCCGCTGTGGAATTCCGGCCCCGAACGCACGTCGACATACGTCCAACCGGCTTGTTGGCGCGTGTATGCTTCGCGCGGATCAACGGATTCCATGCATGACCTCGGGTTCGGTCTAACGTGTGGAATTCGGAGCTTTCGTGGGCCCGATGCGATCTTCGAAGGCGTCGAGGGTTGTGGGCCAGTCGTCCTTCAACAGGCGCGCGAGCAGCCGGTCGGACAGGACGCGCCCGCCGGTCTGGCATGCCGCGCAGTAGTTCGTTTCGTGCTCTCCTCGGACGATCCGGAGCACGGGCGCCCCACAGCGCGGACATGGGTGCCGGTAGCGCCCATGGACCGCGTGGTCCGGGCGGAACGCCGTGACGTTTTCGGGGAATGCGTCTCCCGCTTCTGAAAGTTGACGGTCGAGGTGCAGCGTGAGCACGGCAGAGGTGTGGTGGGCGAGGCGACGGAGCTCCTCATCGTCGAGATCGGGGCCCATCCGGAGAGGGGACAGTTGCGCGGCGTGTAGGATCTCGTCGCTCATCGCGTTGCCGACACCCGACAAGGTGTCGGGATCGGTCTCAGTCGCTTGAGCGTCCTGCGACCGGTGCGCATCGCGGCGTGCCAGTCGTCGAAGGCAGCGTTCAGCGGGTCGATACCGGCCCTGCGCAGGGTCTCCAGGCCGGCGGCGTCAGCGAAGACGTGGACTGCCGCTCGGCGTTTCTTGGACGCTTCGGTGAGGGTCAACACGCCCGTCGGAAAGGCGAGGTGGAGCAAGCTGTCGCGGCCCTTCAACGGCGCTGGCCGCCAACGCAAGCGGCCCGAGATCATGGGGTGGATGGCGATGTGAAGGCCGGATTCAAGGCCGAAGACGACGCGCTTGCCCAGACGATCGACCTTCGACACGGAAACGCCGACCGCGGCTTGGGGCGGGGGTGCGACGGTACGCGACGGTAAGAACGAGGAAGTTGCTTTTCAGGTCGACGGAGAGGACGGGGTGACCGACCGTACGGGCGCGGAGGCCTCGCACCCAGGCTTCGACGTCAGGCCATTCCGGCACGTCAGCGGCCCAACATCGCCCCGAAGCGTCGGGCCACGGCCAAGGTCCAGCCCACGGCGCGGGCGATGTCGGGCTCCCCCAACGCTCGAAGCGTGGCAAAGAAACCCATCGGCGCTGCCTCGCTTGGCGGCGTGGCGGCAAGCGCGACGCCTGCCTGAGCGGCGACGTCGAGACCGCCCCGGTCGGCGGCTTCGAGGGCGGCCGCAACGGCGGGGCGCCGAAGGATCCGCGCGGCGCGTGCCCCTTCGGTCGACAATGTGCGCAGGTCGGCATCGTCCATCGCGTCGAGCAGGCTCAGCAGGCCCACCAAGCGCTCCCGGCGGGCCAGGAGCGCCTCCAGTGCGGGTGTCGCCTCCAAGAGTCGATCGACGATGTCGGCGCGTTCAAGGAGGCGGCCCAACCGTGCGACTTGATCGGGCGCCATCGCCTTCCCCGCGAGGTCGAGCCATTCGGGGCCGCGAAGGATGGGGTCAAGGTTGCGGCGCTCCGCTTCGCGCATCGCAAAGGAGGCGGAATCGCCAAGCAGGTCGCCGAGCGTTGGCAGCTTCGCCGCGAAATGGGTGATGGGTTCGAGGGAGCGTTCGAGTCGATCCAAGCGTTCAATGACGTCGGCGATGCCCTCGGCCATGACTCCCCCAAGGGCGCGCCGCTATCGCGCAGGTCGTCGCTGGGCGACGGCCGGGTGAAGAGGTGGCCCTGGATGGACGTCCTAGGGTTGGAGGCGACATGAAACGCGCGGCGACGCTCCCGATGCTGGCCCTGATGGTGGGCTGCACGACGGACGACCTGGACCTTTTCACGAGCGTGTACTTCGTGAAGTTGGACGCTGAGCCTGCCGAAGTTGCAGGGCTGGCCAACGATCTCGCCGGCCTATTCGGCCTGGACGTACTGCATACCTACGACAGCGCGACGCAGGGTTTCTCGGTCCGACTGCCCGACGCGTTGGTCCCGGACCTGCGCGACCGACCAGAGGTCGAGTACGTCCACCTCGACGAGCCCACCGAGAAGGTACCCCCTGAAGAAACCGAGACGGGCGGTGGCACGGACGGCACGGCGCCCGACCCCGACGAGGTTCCCGAGTCGATCGGTCGCGTCGGGGGGCCGTTCTTGGGCCCGCTCAATGGCATCGAGGTCGCGGTCATCGACACCGGGATCGACACGGCGCACAAGCAGCTCAACGTCGTGGCCTACGAGGACTTCGCGGCCGTGTCCGGCGCCGATCCTGCCGACGGCGAGGACCCCAACGGGCATGGGACGCACGTCGCCGGGACCATTGGTGCCATCCAGGACGGCAAGGGCGTGGTTGGCATGGCGCCAGGTGTCCCCCTGCACGCGCTTCGTGTGCTCGACGCGAGCGGGGCCGGGTACACGACGGACATCGTCGCGGCGCTCGAGTACGTGCTCGACCACCCCGAAATTCGCGTCGTCAACCTCTCCTTGGGGGGTCCGGCCACGTCGGGTCCCGACCCCATGCGGGACGCGATCGAGGCTCTGGAGGACGCTGGTGTCGTCGTCGTCATCGCTGCGGGCAACGAGGCGCAGGACACCGAGAACGTCTCGCCGGCGGGCTACGATCTTGGCGTCGTAGTTTCGGCCTACGACGCCGCGGGGGGCGACAACGGCTGGGCGTGGTTCTCGAACTACGGCGACGCCGTGGACGTCGCGGCCCCCGGCGTCGGCATCTTGTCGACGTGGACAGGCGGCGGGAACGAGACGCTCGACGGCACATCGATGGCGACACCCTGTGTCGCGGGCGCCGTGGCTGGCGTGTTGGCCGTCGATCCCGGCCTCAACGCCGCCGATGTGCGCGCATTGCTTGAGGAGACGGGCGAGACTGGCGTCGAGGGTGCGAACAAGAAGCACGGCGAGACGCTGCTCGACGCCGCCGCCCTGTTCGCCGCTGTCGGCGGCTGATCAGGCCGGAACGGGGGCTTCTCGGCGCGCGACGCCGGCGAGCGCGAGCAAGGCCGCAAGCGCGGCGATCACAGACGGAAGCAGATTCGGCTCGGCCGAAACCGCTGTGACGCCGAGGGCCACGCCGAGCGCGTTGTTGGCGATGTGGGCGGCAATCGCTGGCGCCACGCTCCCAGTCACCTCGCGGAGGGCTCCAAAAACGGCACCCGTGAAGAGCAGCGGGATGCCCTGAACGGGATCCATGTGGAAGGCGCTGAACGCAAGGGACGTTGCGACGACAGTGCCGATGGGCCCTGCGTGGCGTCGGACGGTATCGTACAGGAGACCGCGAAACAGCCATTCCTCAGCCACGGGGCCGATCACGGCGACGATTGCGACCATGGCGAGGCGTTGAATCCAGGGGCCCTCTTGGAGGACGCCTTGAACGAGGCCGATGGTCCCCAATTCGAGTTGGGGCAACAGCGTACGCATGGTGGCGGCGAGCCAACCCGGCAGCCAACCGACGGTGGCGCCGCAGGCGGCGGCCAGCAGGAGCGTCATCCCGCCCAAGCTTCGGCGGTGGCCCAACAAGGAGGCCGTTGTCCCGAAGGGTCGGTACGGGGCCGCAAGCCGGGCGATCCCGATGGACAGGGCTGCCATCGCCAAGAACTGCACGCCGGTCGTGATGACCAGCGAGGTCGGGGGCAGTTTGAGTTGGGCGATTTCCCCAAAGGTCGTCCCCGTGGCGACGAGAGCGACGACCAGGCCGACGTTGACGACGAGCACAATGGCGCCCCATCCTACGGCGATGGCGGCGATGATGGCTACGGACACGAGGCGCTGCACTTGGGCCTCCTTCGCGTCCTCCATCGGTCCTCCGCTACCGGTATTTAGCCGAGCATCACCTCGGTGGACCGCCCCCGATTTGGCCCATGAAGTCGGGCTGCCCGTCGTCGACGAAGTCGAAGCTGGTTTCGACCGCTCGTGAGATGCTCGATGCGGCCACGCGAACCACCCATGGGCTGCCGTCCACGCGGACGGCGCGCTTGTTGTCGACGAGTGCGCCGACAACGTAGCCTTCGGTCACGGTGGTCCCGTCGACCGTCCGCGTCCACGTCACGTGGGTGCTGCCGTCGAGACCCCACGCAGGGTCGTCGCCTTGTCCCACGACCTCGTTGATGCGCACGGTCAGCAACATGCGCGCGAGTGCGTCGACCTCCTGGCTGACGACCGTGTGGCCGGGCGGCAGGTCCGGCATCGACCAGGCGCCGGCGGACCGCACGAGCGTCCGCGTTCCCTGAGGATTCGAGATCGTCCAGGTCGCGAGATCGTCGGGTTGGACGGCGACGATTTCGGGCTTCCAAAAGCGACGGTCCGAATCCGCGATGGCGAAGGCCGACGTTCCGCGAACGGAAAACGCCTCGTTTGTGCCGGGCAGCCGGACATGCATCGAGGTCCCTCCGGCGCCGCCCAAGAGCAGGGTCGTCGGGCCGGCTGCGCTTGTGATCGTCACGCTCCGACTGAAGGTGTCGTCGGCGACCTCGAGTTCCTTGAAGGATGCCGTGGTTGTTGCGATCGCGTCGCGGACCTGCAGGTCGTCGAGCTTGTCCAGTAGATCGGTCACCTTGGCCGGGTCGGCTGGGTACCGATGACTGCTTGCGATGACCCACGTGTCGCCGTCCTTTTCCAGTTGGACGGGCGTGGCCGGGGCGCCGGGCGTGGTGCGCCCGGTGATGGACACAGCCGTGACCGTGGCTGGGTCGAAGGTGACCAAGGGGTGGAGTGCGGTGGGTTCGGGCGTGCTGCGTCCGGACCATGTCATGGCGCCGAGGGCCACCTGGACGGCGAGCGCGCCCGCCAGGACTTGGGTCGTCCGATTCATCGGGCACCTTCCACAGGGATCGGCTTGACGCGCCAGTTGCGCGTGAGCGGGAAGAAAACGAGCAGGAACATCGGCAGGAGGATGGCGGCCGCAGTCAGCGTTTCGATCCGTTGTTTGTCGGCGGCCTCCATCGGCTCGAGCGTGCGCGTGTAGGCGCCGCCGCTGCGGATCGACAACAGCTCGGTGTCTTCCACCGACCAGTCGATCGCGTTGAGCAGGAGGTCCAGGTTGCCGCGGTGGACTTCTCCGGACGGTCCGGACGCGATGCTCACCATGATGTCGCTGACCATCTCGCTACTGCCGAAAACGACCAGTCGGCCGTCGGCGATGCTCTTGTCGAGCGCACGGCCTTGGCCGTCGCCCGCCCCGGCGAACAGAGGGTTGGGCTTGCCAGCGAACGCGCTCGCAAAGCGGCCGCTGAGGGTCACGGCGACAACCTCAGACTTGCGCTCGGCGCCTTGGGCGAAGCCCAGCTTGCCGTGGGCAATTGGATCGGGGGTGATGACGCCGGTCGTGTCGCGCCAAGCGTCGCGGCTCGTTTCGGCGATGACTTGCGCCACAGCGCCGGAGCTGGCCGCGCGGGAGGCATCGATGGGCGACGCCCACGGCGCCGTCAAGCTGGCGACGCCGCCAAGCGCCGGATGGTCGCGATGGAGGCCCGCGCCTCGGATGTCAGGGAAGGGCGGGTAGGGCAACAACTCGATCCGCTGGATCTGGAAGCCGCCACGGCGCTCCATGATTGGGATCGGGAAGGGTGCGTTCTGCGGGTCCATGACGATGGCGTCGGCGACGTCTACGCCCCAACCTGCGAGCAGGTTGCGCAAGCTCGCATCCTCTTTCTCCGCCTTCAACTGGCCCTGGTCGGGGGCGACTCGCCAGGCCCCAGCAAGGGCGACCACGGAGCCGCCTCGCAACAAGAACTGGTCGACCGCAAAACGTTGTTCGTCGGTCATCGGGCCGGTCTTGCCGAGGACGAGAACGTCGACGTCTTCGGGTACGAAGCCCTCCGCCAGCGTTTCATTGCGCACGGACAGCGTCTCGCCAAGAAAGGCGGGAAGCTGCTGGTAGTCTGGCTGACGCTGTGGCGGCTGGAATTGGGGCGGAATCTGCGGGTTTGGCGGCGGATTCTCGGGGTTCTCCGTGAACAAGGCCACCGTCTTGAGCTGCCCGGGGACGGCGCGTTTCGCGGCCGCTTCGATGGCGGTACGGACGTCGGCGTCCGCGAGGTCTGCCCTTGGCAGGATGCGCTCGACGGTGTCGCCCGCCGTGAGGACGAGGTGCTGGTAGAACACGTCGCGGCCAAAGAGGTCGACGGCGAGCGGGCGCACGCCGAATTGCTCGTCGAGGCGTTGTTGGAGGGCCGGGTCGGTCGACGGGTCGGTCTCGGTGAACGTGAGGCGTCCCTGGCTGGCCGTCGCCAACTCGCCGCTGACCTTGCGCATCGCGTCCAGCGCCGGCGCGAAGTCCGTTGGAATCCGGGTCGGCGTGGCGAAGAGCTCGAGCTTGGACCCCGAAGGTAGCGACGCGAGGATGGTGTCCAGACCGGAGAACTCTTGACTCACCTTGCGGATCGTCTTGGTGACGTCGTACTCGAGGTTCCGCAGTTCGACTTTCACACCGTCGGCCTCGGGGCGAACCTCGATGAGGTCCTCAAAATCGAGCACCTCAAACTGGTCGCCGGTGCGGATGAGGATGTGGAAGTAGGCGTTCACCACGCCCTGGCTGTGCGCATCGGAAACGCCGAAAGGGAAGGAACGAATGGCGTACTGCTCGCCGATTTCTTCCTCGATGGCGGGGTCGGTCCCCGGATCGACGAAAGAGACGCGGACGCGCTCTCCGCCAGCCACTTGGTACTCTGTGAGCAAGTCCTCGATGCGGGGGACCAGCGGGGCGAGCATCTCGTGGGTGCGCCCCGAGAAGTAGCCCGTGATGGTCAGCGGCTCAGGCAGGCTGGCCAGCGTCCGCCGGGTGGCGTCGCCGAGGCTGTACTCGCCATGCTCCGTCAGGTCCGTGCGCAGGGCGCCGATCGGGGCCAACCAGACGTTGGCGGCGATGGCGTTGGCGGTGATCAAACCCACCGTCATGGCGAGCTGGCGTCGGGAAGCCGAACCTGCCGGCGAACCCGCGTCGATGCGGCCCGACTGAAGGGTCGCGACGTTGAACGCCAGCGCGACCGTCGCGATGGACACGTAGTAGACGATGTCCCGCAGGTCGATGACGCCGCGTTCGATCGACGAGAATCGGCTGCCGGTGCCAAGCAGGCTGAGCCACTGTGCGTTGTCCGTCGACACGAAGCTGGCCATGCGTTCGGAACCGATGAGGACGAGCGCGCCGCCGACCGTCAGCGTCGTCATGAGCGCGACGACCTGATTGTCCGTTCGCGCCGAGATGGCCTGCCCGATGGCCAGGTAGGCGCCCCCGAGCAAGGCCGCGCCCAGGTAGCCGCCGAACACCGGACCCCAGTCGAGCGGGCCGAGGGACGCCACGACGAAGGGGATGGGTAGCGTCAACGCGAGAGCGACACCCACCAGCGCGAGGCCAGCGAGGAATTTTCCGACCACGAGGTCGCGAACGTCGACGGGCAGGGTGAGCAGGACTTCGAGCGTGCCGCTTCGGCGCTCCTCGGCCCAGCTTCGCATCGTGACCGCAGACACGAGGAAGACGAGGAGGATGGGCAGCCAATTGAACAGTGGGCGGACGTCCGCGAGGCCGCGCGACCAGTACAGCGACCAAGTGAAGAAGGTGAACAACGTCACGAGGAGGAAGACGGCGAGGAAGAGCACCGCCACGGGGCTCCGGAACAGCGCGCGGAGCTCCTTGCGGGCAACGGTCAGCATCGCGTTCACGCGACCTCCTTCGGGGCGCCAGCGGCCGCGGCCTGCAGCCTGCGAAAGACGGATTCGAGAGTGACGACCTCGGGCGCCACGGCGCCCAAAGTCCAACCGGCGTCGACGCCGGACCGCAGCAGCGCCGGAGCGGCTTGTGCCGCGTCGTCGACGTTGATCGTCCAGGTGTTGAATCCCGGCAAAGAGGCATCTGGGCCGACGCGGCGGACGTCGCGGACCCCTGGGACCTGCCTTAGGCGCGCCTCGACGCCGCCGCTGGCTTCGTGTACCGACATGCGTACGGCGCGCGCCGCGAGCAGCTTGTCGAGCGGCGCATCTTCGACGAGGCGCCCGTCGATGAGGACGAGGACACGTTGGCAGACGGCCTCTACCTCTTGGAGGATGTGGGTGGACAACAGCACCGTCGTGCGCGTTCCGAGGTCGCGGATCAACGTTCGGATGGACTGGATCTGTTCGGGGTCGAGGCCATTCGTCGGTTCGTCCAGCACGAGGACGGCGGGGTCGTGGACGATGGCCTGCGCGATGCCGACGCGCTGGCGGTAGCCCTTGGAGAGATGGCCAATGGGCGTGACCATCCGTTGGCCTAGTCCTGTCGCGGCGGCGGCCCGTCCGACGGCACCGATGAGGCGATCGGGCGAGACGCCCCGCAACTCGGCCATCATCAGCAGGTAGTCCTGAACGAGCATTTCTGGGTACAAAGGCGCGCTTTCGGGCAGGTATCCGATGTGGCGTTGGGCGCCGGTCCGGTCCGCGACGACGTCGCAGCCGCCGACGCGAAGGCTGCCCTCCGACGGCTCGATGTAGCCGGTGAGCATCTTCATCAGTGTGGTTTTGCCGGCGCCGTTGTGGCCGAGCAGCCCGACGATTTCGCCGCGGCCGATTCGCGTGCTCACGCCAGAGACGGCCATGGTGTCGCCGTAGCGACGGCTGACGCCCTCAATTTCGATCATGACGACCCTCAAGCGCGCGCGGAGGTAGCCACGGTGGCGGTCCCGTCAAGGGGTTAGGCGGCGGTGTGACCCTGACCTGGCTTGCTACGGCATGGGCCCTTGCTGGCGACCGCGATGGCGATGGCGTGAAGGGCCAACGCGACCGATGTCCCGACGCCGAGGAAGACGTCGACGGATTCGATGACGTTGACGGGTGCCCTGACCCAAGCGGGACGATCGAAATCGTCGTTGTCGACCCCAACGACGCGTCCCTGCCGCGTGCGGCGATTTCGGTGTCTGGCCCCGACGGCGTGACGACGGGGGAGGGACGCCTCGTCGTCGAACGCCACCCCGGGACCGTGGACGTTCGAGCGGAAGCTGCGGGGTTCGCTCCCGGGCGGTGGTCGGAATCGCTGGACGGAAGCGACCGCACCCTTCGCCTTGTGCTCGAGCCTGCGGACACGCGCGGGATCCTGGCTGTCGAGGTTCGCGACACGACGGGGGGCGCAGTCCATGGGGCGACGGTGTCGCTGGACGGTGGGCCCGCCGAGCCGTTGTTTGGCACGACCCTGCGCGCCGCGGTGCCCGCCGGGCCCCACCTCATCGTCGTTCGGGCACCCGGTTCTGGTGGAGCACGGGCCCTGGCCAAAGTGGCACCCTCCCAGGTGACGGGCCACGTGGTCATCCTTCGTGCGCCTCGGCTGACCATCCAACGCGAGCGGATCGCGCTCTCAGAGACGATTCAATTCGAGACGAACGAAGCTCGAATCCTGCCCGAGTCGTTTTCGTTGCTCGACGAGATTGCCGGTTTCGTCGCCGATCACCCCGAGATCGCGCGCATCCGGGTGGAGGGCCACACAGACAACCGTGGCGAACTCGACCACAACTTGGACCTGTCGCAGAGGCGCGCGGCGGCGGTGGTCCAAGCCATCGTCGACCGGGGAATCGAATCGAGCCGTTTGCGGCCCGTCGGCTTCGGCGAGTCCAGGCCCCTTGTCCCCGGCGACACGGAAGCATCCTGGGCTATCAACCGCCGCGTCGCCCTCCTTTTGGAGTGATTCCAGGTCGAATCGAAGGTCAGGCCGGAGCCGTGAGTCGGGGAATGGAAAAGGGGTCGCGGCGTTGAGGCGTGATGCCGAGGGCGCGCGCGGCGTCGAGCAGCGCCTCAAAGTCGTGCGAAACCGTCGCCCCGGCCTTCTGGGTGACCTCGTCCTCCGTCGGCAGGTCAAAGTCGTCGGCGCCCCAGCGAAGGGCCTCCATCGCGGTGGCATTGCGCGTGAGAACGCTGGTGCGGATGTGACGGAAGTTGTCCAGGTAGAGCCTACAGATGGCGAGCCAACGATTGTAGGAGCGAGCGTCGATCTCGTCGCCGCCAAGCTCGGTGGCCGTCGGCTTGTAGGTCCAGCAAAGGAAGCTCGGAAGCAGGCCACCCACCTCGTCCTGAAAGTCACGAAGGCGCTCAAGGTGGTCCAGGCGTTCGTCGAGCGTCTCGTCGAAGCCGATGACCATGGTGGCCGTACTGCCGAGTCCGGCCAGCAGGATGGCGCGCTGGGCGTCGTAGTAGTCGTCGACGGTGTACTTCAGGGGGCTGTGGCGCATCCGGAAGCTGTCGGTCAGCACCTCGGCGCCCCCACCGGTCACCCACCGGGTGCCGTGGTCGCGGAGGAGGGCCGCGCCGTCGGCGTAAGAGAGGCGGCTTACCTTGCAACTGTACATGAACTCGGCGACCGTGAGTTCGAAGAATTCGAGCGTAGGAAACCGGGACCGGACCGTCTGGAACAGGCGCGCGTAGTCGATCAGCCTCATCTTGGGGTGAAAGCCGCCGTTGAACCCAACGAGCGTTCCCCCCAACGCCACGAGGGCGTCGAGCCGAGCGGAGATGGCGTCGGCGTCCAGCGCGTAGGCGCCTGGTTTGTTCGGGAGCACGTAGAAGGCGCAGTAGTCGCAGCGCGCGACGCAGACGTTCGTCGTGTTGACAATCGCCATCGTCAGCCACGTCGCCTTGTCGGGGCGGTGAAAGCGCGCGCGCGCCTCCGCGGCCAAGCGCTGCAACTCGGCGTCGTCGGCGTTGTGCCACAACTCGGCCGCTTCGGTTCGCCCGATTCGGCGGGCGGGCGGGAAGGCTGCGGGATTCACGCTTCCTCCACGACGGTAGACGGGGCGCGTCGTAACCTGCGTTAGACGAGCGTCGGGGTGGGGGCGTCATGGGCTGGATGGTGATGGCTTTGTCCACCGTGGGCATGGCGCAAGACGGCACTGGAACAGACCTCGGCGACGAGATGTTCGACACGTCCCTGGCCCCGCGGATCGGCGACGAAGTGCTGCCTGAGTCGGTGGTCGGCGGCACGCCGGTCAAGAACAAGTGGGACGATACGGTAGGCATCGTGTTCTACGATGCGTACGTAGGGTGTACGGGTACCTTGATCGGGCCGAAGCTCGTGATCACGGCCGGCCATTGCGTCCAAAACACGGACATCACGTCCGTCCTCATCGGGAACAAGGACTGGTGGGTCGACAAGGGTGGTGAAGAGATCGACGTCGTCGAGGTCATCGAGTACCCCGACAGCTGGGCCACATATGACGCCGCCGTCCTCGTGCTGGAGGAGCGATCCTCGTACGAGCCGCGTGCGGTCGGCCTTGATTGCATCCTCGACGAGTACCTCAAGGATGGCGCGCCCATCGAGATTGTTGGCTATGGCGTGACCAGCGAATCGGGCAGCGGCTACAACACGACGTTGATGCAGGGTGAGTCCTCGGTGGCGGACGCCGACTGTTCCGAGGAGTTCATCAACGGCGTTTGGGCCGGCTGCAACCCCTCGGTCCAGCCGGCTGGCGAAATCGCCGCCGGCGGAAATGGCGTGGACGCGTGCTTTGGCGACTCGGGTGGGCCGCTTTACCTTTTGACGCCCGAAGGCGACTACGTCGTCGGCATCACGTCCCGCGCCTTTGCAGGCGTGCCTGCCGCGTACCCGTGCCGCGATGGCGGTATCTGGGTGCGGCCGGACGCCATCATCGATTGGATTGAGGAGGTCAGTGGCCTCAAGGCGACCTACCCGTCCTGCAACGACGCCCCGACGGCCACGGCCGAGTTGCTCGTCGCGCGGGTTGGCAAAGAGGGAACGACCAAGGTCGTCGTCGAAGACGTCGACGGGGATCCGGCGCTCGCGACCTTTGCCATTGCCGCGACGCCCTTGCATGGGACGGCCACGGCCGACGCGGCAGGTGTGGTCACCTACGTCCCCAATGAGGGGTTCAAGGGCGCGGACAGCGTCGTCGTGACCGTCACCGACGAGGGTCGCAAGCCCTACAAGGCGCGGTCTGGGGCGCCGGTGTCCGTCGACGTGGCTGTCCAGGTCGAGGTTCGTTCGATCCTGTCCGTGGGCGGCTGCGAAACCACACGGTTGGGTTGGGCTGCGCTGGCGGGGGTTGCCCTGTTGCGCCGCCGCCGTCTGCGGTAAGGCCCCTAGGCGAGGGGCGATGTACGAGGTTCGCTTTTGGGGCGTCCGCGGCTCCATCGCCACGCCTGGGGCTGCCTGGGCGCGGTACGGTGGCAACACGTCCTGCATTGAAGTGCGTGCGGGCGCTCACCACTTCATTCTCGATGGTGGCACGGGCTTGCGTCCGCTCGGCGCATCGCTCGCGGGACAAACGGGCCTCGACCTTCACCTTCTGCTCACCCACACACACGTCGACCATCTCTGTGGGATTCCGTTTTTCGCACCCCTCTACGAGAAGTCCAATCGGGTGACGATGTGGGCAGGTCACCTCGCGGACGGGACGACGCTGCGCGACGTGCTCGACGACTACATGGCCGCGCCGCTCTTCCCCATTCGCCCGGGCGTCTTTTCGGCACAAATTCGGACCCCCCGCTTCAAGGCCGGGGAGACGATCGACGTCGGGCTCCGGGTTCGGACCGCACCGCTGCGCCATCCCAACGGGGCGACGGGCTACCGCTTCGACGGTCCTGGGGGATCGCTCGCCTATGTGACGGACACCGAGCACATTCCCGGGCAACCCGATGAATCGGTTCTGGCGCTGATCGACGGTGCAGACACGGTGATCTATGATTGTACCTATACAGACGAGGAGTTTCCCCGTTTCGTCGGATGGGGGCACAGCACGTGGCAGGAGGGCGTGCGCCTTTGCGACCGCGCGGGCGTCCGTAGGCTCGTGATCTTCCACCACGACCCTGGGCACGACGACGCCTTCATGGACGCCGTTGCGGCCGAGGCGGACGCCATGCGCCCTGGCACCCTGGTTGCGCGCGAAGGCGACGTCCTGACTGTGGGCGCCACGTAAGGGCGGCCGGGGTAGAGAAGGGCCGGAACCTTTCGTGACCCCCCCCCATTGGTTCGCCATTGCCGTGGGCTGTACGCCCGAACCGGCCCCTCTGATCGACGTCGACGAGGTCGTAGACCTTGCGGCCCTGGGGTACCTCGACTTTGCGGACGCCCCCGAGGCGGAAAACGACGAGGGTGGCGTCGTGTTGCGGGCCACGGGCGCCGACGACAAGTTCTACACGTTGGTCACGAGCCGCAACCTGCGGCGCACCGATTTGATCGACGCGGACGGCAATCGCCTGCGGCGCTGGTACGACCCGATGACAGGGTACTGGGCGCGCGCCCGGCTCATGCCGAACGGGGACCTCGTCGTCGCGGGTCAAGATGCGGTTGCACCCTATCTCCTGCGGCTGACTTGGAATGGGCGCGAACGCTGGCGCAGCGACGTCGCCGCCCACCACGACATCCACCCGATGACCGAGGGGCGGGTCGCGACCATGTTGTACCGGGACCGTCGAATCCAGGAGGTCGAGCGGTTCTTCGACCTCCGAGACGACTTCATCGCCATCATCGGACCGCGTGGACGCGTGATGGAAGAAATCTCGGTGTGGGCTGCGTTGTCGGCCGCCCCCGAGCACTTCACCTTCCAAGACGCGGGCCTTTGGGTCGGCGACGGACGGGTCAAAGACCTGTTGCATACGAACACGATCCAGTTTCTCGATGACGCGGAATTGGCGGCCAGAGACCCGCTCTTTCAGGTGGGACGTGTCCTCGTGACGCTGCGCAACCAGGATGCCGTGGCGCTCATCGATTGGGAGACGCGCAAGGTCGTCTGGTCGTGGGGTCAGGGGACGCTGTTGGGCCCCCACGACGGCACCATCATGCCGAACGGCAACCTGCTCGTCCTCGACAACGGCGTTGGGCGAGGCTGGTCGCGGGTGCTGGAGGTCGAGCCGCATACCGGCGAGATCGTCTGGCGCTACCAAGGCGACCCGCCGTCGTCCTTCTACACGGCGAGCCGCGGGTCCGCGCAACGGCTGCCCAATGGCAATACCTTGATCACCGAGTCCGATCGGGCGCGCCTGTTCGAGGTTGACCCGAATGGGCAGATCGTGTGGGAGTTCCTGAATCCGGCCCAAGAGGGGCAGCGCGCGACCATCTCGCGGGCGGAGCGGATGGACATAGCCACCGTCGAGGTCGTTTGGCGGGCTCTCGAGTGTTCGAGCGGCACCGAAGAGGACGACGACACCCTGGATGGCTCGTTGGCACAGTTGCCCGACGAGTACGAAGAGGACTCTCCCTGATGGCGCGCATCGGACTTGCTGGCGGCGGAACCGGTGGCCACGTGTACCCGGCCCTCGCGATCGCGGACGCGTTGCGTGCGCGCGGGCACGACATCGTCTACTACGGCGACGCCGGACGCCTCGAAGGGCGCGTCGTCCCCGAGCGGGGCTACGCCTTCCGCGCGTTGGTCGCGCCGCAGCTGCCACGAGGCGGCATTCTCGGGCGCCTGCGATTCTTGTGGGGCCTTGGGCGTTCGGTTCTGCAGGTCCGACGCCAGCTGCGCGACGATGGAATCCACGCGATCCTTGGCGTCGGCGGCTACATCTCGGCTCCACCGGTCCTTGCGGCCTGGACGTTGGGTCGGCCGCGCGCCGTGCACGAGGCGAACGTGGTTCCAGGCATGGCGAACCGGCTGTGTGCGCGGGTGGCGCAGGCGGTTCTGCTGACCTACGAGGCGACCCGCCATCGCCTACCAGGAACGGCGCCACGAACGGTCGTTGGCGTGCCAGTCCACCCCGCCATCGGTACGGGCGACCGGGCCGAGGGACGCGCTCGGTACGGCTTCGACGCCCTTCGACCGGTCGTCACATTTGTGGGCGGGTCGCTCGGCGCCGCGCGAATCAACGAGATGGCCGTGGCGTTTTCTCGAAGGCCCGGCCGTGGCGTCCAAGTGCTTCATCTGACGGGACCGAAGAACCTCGACGGTGTCTTGGCCACCTACGGGACTGTCCCCGAGGGCGTGGTTGTGCGGGGCTACGAAGACCAGATGCGCCTCGCCTACGCGGCGTCGGACCTCGTCGTCGGTCGGGCGGGAAGCTCCACTCTCGCGGAACTCTGCGCGGCTGGCAAGGCCTCCGTGCTGGTGCCGAGCCCCAACGTGACCGAGAATCACCAGGAAGAAAACGCGCGCGGGCTGGTTTCGGCGGGGGCGGCGGAGCTGATTCTCGAACCCGGTATGGACCTCGAGGCTGCAGTGGCGCAGGTACTGGCCTTGGCCGGCGACGAGGCCCGTCGGACCGCCATGGGCGAAGCGGCTCGGTCCTTGGCGCGACCCGACGCCGCCGAGCGCGCCGCCGACGTGGTCGAATCGCTGCTGAGGGACGCATGAACGACGACGACGCAGATGACGATCGGCTGGCTCGGCTTCGAAAGGCGGCGCGCCGATTGTTGGACCGCAAAGACCTTGCGGGCGACACCCGCGAACTCGTGTCGGGCCTCCTCGACACGGGCGACCGGGCGAAGAACGAAGCCGTCAAGCTGGTCGCCAGAGAGGTACGTTCGTACCTTGAGGCCCTTCAGCTCAAAGAGGAGCTGGTGCGCATTGTGCGCAGCCATTCGCTAGAAATCTCGCTGCGGCTCAAGCCCCTCGACGAGACGCCCAAGGATAAGCCTGAGCCATGATGTGGATCTTCGCCGCCGTCCTCGCGTTCGCTGGGCCCAACCCCCCGGGTTCGGTCCGCTACGCCCTCGCTGAAACGCCGTCGCTTCGCTTCGCCGACGCCGAGATTGCTGGCCCGCTGCTCGCGGCTGGTGAGATGGTCTTCGTGGTCTGCGAAGACGGCACTCGGCTTCGGGTTCGCCGCGGCAACACGTACGGGTGGATCGAGGCCAATGCGGTCACCGAGGAGGCGCCCGCGGTCGCTGCGCCGGAGATCGATCTTTCGGGCATCGACTTGTCGAAGCTCAACCTTCCGCCGAAAACGCCGTAGGTTCGTCGCCAAACGCGATTCCCGTTTGGCGGGCCACGGCAACGAGCGGGTCGGTTTGCGGCGAGAGCAGGCGGACGCCCCCAACGGCGTCCCCCAGCGGAACGTCGACCACGGCACCGTTCTGAAGGGCCACGAGGCGACCCCAGCGGCGTTCGGCCGCCAGATTGGCGGCATGGACGCCGAAGCGCGTCGCCAGGATGCGGTCGACGGCGACAGGGCTGCCGCCGCGCTGGAGGTGGCCGAGGACGGTCACGCGGATGTCTGCATCGAGGACCCTGTGCAACGCCGCCGCAGCGATGGCGCCAGCGCCGTGACCCGCCCGCAGGCGCTCGCGCGCGGGCCGGGCGTCGCCGTCGTCGGGTAGAGAGCCTTCGGCCACGACGACGAGGCTGAAGGGGCGTCCAACGGCACGACGTGCGTTGATCTTCGCAGCGACGGACTCGGCATTCCAAGCGATCTCAGGCACGAGGATGACGTCCGCACCGCCCGCGACGCCGGCATGGAGCGCGATGTGGCCGGCGTCGCGCCCCATCACTTCGAGGATCATGATGCGGTCGTGGGCCTCGGCCGTTGCATGGAGGCGGTCCAGCGCGTCCGTCGCACAGTCGACTGCGGACTGGAAACCGAAGGTCACATCGGTCGCGGCCAGGTCGTTGTCGATCGTCTTGGGAACACCGATGACGGGGATGCCGACACGCGTCATCAAGCCGTGAGCGATGGCCTGGGTGCCGTCGCCGCCGATGACGACGAGGCCTTCGATCCCTTCGTCGGCCACAGCCACGGCGAGCGCGCGGCTACGGTCGCGCGAGCCTTCGGGGGACGGCCAGGCGAAGGGGTCGCCACGGTTGGTCGTGCCGAGGACGGTGCCACCGAGGTGCAACAGGCCCCGGCAACTCGGCAGATCCAGGGTCCGAAGGCGACGTGGCGTGTCGAGGAGCCCATTGAAGCTGTCTTCGACCCCGACGATCGCGAGGTTGCGGTGTCGGACACCCGCCTTGACGAAGGCGCGAATGACGGCGTTGAGTCCTGGGGCATCGCCCCCACCGGTGAGAATGCCAATGCGTCGCAACATGAGCGAGCATCGCGCGGCGGGGCGGCCGCGTCCAGATCCCCAGGCTACGCGGATCGCCTCCCTCCCCATGTCCCACCTTGCCCACGACCGCTTGATCCTGGTGCCCCTGGCCTCTGGAAGCCGGGGCAATTGCACGTTCATCGGCGACGAGCGGAGTGGGGTCCTCATCGACTGTGGGCTTTCGACCAGGCAGATCGAGCGCCGCATGGACGCCGTCGGCCTTCGGGCGAATATCGAAGCTGTCCTCGTGACCCACGAACACGCCGACCACGTAGGGGCGGCCCGCAGGTTGAGCGATCGGCTCGTCGTCCGGCAGGGGGAGGCGGTCCCGTTCTACATGACGATGGGGACGCGCAACGGCCTGCCTCCGCAATGTGTGCCGACCCTCCGCCGGCGCGTCCATACCGGCCAGTCCTTCCGAATCGGGCGTTTCGAGATTGAGCCCTTTGCGGTTCCTCACGACACGGTCGAGCCGTGCGGGTACGCGGTGTCGCTTGGCGCGACCCGAGCCGCCGTCGTCACCGACCTCGGGCGCCCGACTCGGCTCGTCGAGACGGTCCTCGCGCAGGTCGATCTGGCCCTCATCGAGTTCAACCACGACCTGCAGATGTTGCTCGACGGCAGCTACCCGTGGTCGCTCAAAGCGCGCGTCAAAGGCCCCCATGGGCACCTGTCCAACGCTCAGGGTGGGGAGCTGCTCCGGGCGGGCGCCGAGGGGCGCCTGCGCAAAGTCGCGCTCGCCCACCTGTCGGAAGAAAACAACCGCCCTGAGGTGGCCCTGGAGGCCGCCCACGCCGCGTTGGGCGGTCGGTCCCTGGGTGTGACCGTCGCGCTTCAGGATGCGCCGTCGGAGCGTCTCGCCGTCGACGCGGGTTGGGACATTCCGACGCGGCGCACGCGCGTCAGTGAAGCGCCCCGCGACGACGCGCACAAGCAGATGGGTTTGTTTGGCCGTGTGGCCTAGCGCGCGGGTGGGACCGGCGTTCCTTCGCCGCGCAGCAGCCGAAGATGGCGCTGGAGCTGGTGGTCGGTGACACCAAGTTGGGTGGCAGCCCGTTTAAGGACGGCCACCTCGGCGTCCATCGACTCGCCGTCGGCGAAACAAGCCGCATGGAAGACGGTGATCAATTCGAGCTTGAGCGCCAGGCCCAACTCGATCACGAGAATGCGGGCCGCTTCGCGCTGGTGTTCGTGGAAGGCGGCGGTGAGCTCTCCGCGCTCGTCGACGAAGCCGCAAGCCGTCATCAGCGCCGAAGGAAACACCCGCATCATGAGCGTGATCTCGTCGAGATCCAGCACGCCGTCGGCCTCGGTGACGTCCTTGGCGACCTGGGCCGCGAACGCTACGCGCAACCGGTCCAGACGCGACGGGTGCGAGATGTCGATGCCGTCCGGGAATCCCATGGTCGTGCCCCGGCGGTCGCTATCTCAGGAGGTGTGGCATGGCGCATGACGACGTGGCCGACCTTCGAGGAGTTCTCGGTCGCCTTGGCTGGTCGTCGGACCCGGCCATGGGGCGCACGGCGGAACGTGTGCTCGAGGGCTGGCAGGCCAGGGCAGCCATCGGCTTACGGCCAACGCTTACCGTCGTGGACCTTACGGTCGATCAGTACGTCGCGTTCCGGGCCATCGGCGTCACGGGAATGTGCCCTCACCACCTCGTGCCCTACGCGGCGCGCATCGACGTAGGCTTCGTGTCGACGGGCAAAGGACTGGGCCTCGGCAGCGTTCGTCGGCTCGCGGAGTGGCACGCATTGCCACCGCGGCTGCAGGAAGAGCTCACCGTGAAGCTGGCCGAGGCGCTGTCGACCGAATTGCGAACCACGGTGGCCGTCCGCGTCGTCGGGCGGCACGCCTGCGATGTGAGAGATGGGGAGTTCGGGGTCCTGGAGACGTCTTTCGGGCCCGCCGATCAGCTGGCGCGACTCAGGGCGTAAATTCGGGGACCCGAACGGCGTCGATAGGCCAGGCTTGAATGGTGCAGCCGAGGCAGAAGAAGTCGACGGCCGACGTGAAGTTGGCGTAGAGCGTGCCCGTGATGTGGTCGACGTCCACGAAGGTCGCTTCGAGCGCGTACTGCTCGGTGCAGCTGCCGAAGGTGCCGAGGTTGACCTCCCTGTACGCGAGGAAAGTGGTCTCGCCGTAGGGCAACTCGGTGTCGAGCGCGCCCGGGTGGGTACCCGTGGCATTGAGGATCGTCAGGAACGGGGGGTTGTAGAAGACGTCCAAGGTGTCGAAGTCGAACGTCACGGTCGACAGCGCACAGTCGTAGAGGATGGGCGACACGTTGACGAAGCTGCCGTTGTAGTTGGGGCCACAACCCTCGTCTTCGACGGCGTCGCAGTTGTTGTCGATGCCGTCCCAGCAGATCTCGACAGCGTCGGGGACGCGGTCGGAGTTGTTGTCGTCGCAATCGAAGCAGAAGGGCGAGCCGTCGGCGTCGGCGTCGACCTCGTCCTTCGTGAACTCTGAGCAGTCGTCGTCGACGCCGTTGCACTGCTCTTCGGAGCGGCCTGGGTGGACCTGGGGGTCCGTGTCGTCGCAGTCGGTGAACTCGGGGCCGTAAAAGCCGACGCAGTTGAAGTCGTCGCCCGTGACGAAGCCGTCGCCATCTTGGTCGAACGGCGCGTCGGTAAACGCTTCATCCGCCTGCAGCTGGCCGTCGCAGACGGGGTTGGGGTCCGACGCGACGGTTGGTTCCGACGTCGCCAACACGTCGCACCCGACCAGCATCACCGCCCAAAGCGGAGGGAGGCGTGCGACCAACTCAGTGGTGGGCAGCGGTGGCACCGGGCGCATGGACATGGACGTCCCAGGGGTGTTCTTCGAGCTGGGGATCGCTGACCGGGATGGCCGGCATCGACGCCAGAATACGCCCGACCACCTGGACGAACAAGCCCACGAAACCGATCCAGACACCGCCGCAGACAACGACGAAGTCCATGACGGGGAAATGGTCGCCCCACCACGTCTGCGGCAGGACGAGCAGCGTGCGTTCCATGAAGACGCCGACGGCGATCATCGCGGCGACGCCGGCGAGCGGCCAGCGCATCTTCTTCACGCCGCGCGAAAGCAGCATGGTGAAAGGTGCGATGAAGCACATCACCGCGACGGTCTGCGACATCCACTGCCATTGGGGCAGGTACATGCGGACGAGGAGGTAGTCCGTCTCCTCGGGCATGTTCGTGTACCAGATGGGCAGCAGCTGGCCGAAGGTCGTGTACCCCCAGAACATCGTACCCGCGAGCATCATACGGCCGAGCGTATGGGTCGTGGTCGAGCTGACCCAGCCACGCAGGCCCAACCAGTCGAGGCCGGCCGTCGCGAACAGGGCCAGGAAGGCCAAGCTCAGCCAGAAGCTGGACATGAAGATCCAGCCCCCGAACATGTTCGAAACCCACCACGGGGCGAGCGACATGAGCAGGTCGAAGGCGAGGAAACTCATGAGTAGCGCGTAGGACATGCCCATCAACGGAACCATGGCCCGCTGACGGCGCTGGCCGGCGTCGACCTCGGCGGAGACGTCACCGCCGCCGCTCGTGAACCACGACCACCAGCTTGGCGCCTTCGAGCCGAGGCGCGCGGCGGCCAACATGAGGTCAGGGCGCAGGCTGGCGCGCAGGTAGACGAAAGAGAGGCCAAAGAGCAGGCCGGCGAGCGCGAGGTTGCGGACGACGAAGCCAACGGGCGTCAGCCACATTTCCTTGGAGGCCGGCGCTTCCGCGCTGTGCGGGGCGAGCGCTACGGGCCCGCCATGGGCCCAGGTCTCGGGATGCCAAGGGTAGATCTTCAGACCGGCGACGAGGAAGACAAGCAAAAGAACCCAAGCGACCGGCAGGAAGAGGCCGAAGGCTTCGGCGACGCGCTTGAGCGGGCGGCCCCATCGGCCGAGCGTGCCCGACTGGATGACGGAGAACATCACGCCGCCCTGGCTGATGCCGATCAGGTAGATCGTACCGACGAGCCAAGCGCCCCAGGCGACGGGCGCGCCGCCCTCCGACGCGAAAAGGCCGTACGCGAAGGCGCCGAGTCCGGCCGCGATGGCCGCCATGGAGGCCATCGAGACGCTCGCTGGCAGGACACGGCCGGGCACCGCGTCGATCACGGTGTTCACGTCGGGGTGGTGGTGGCTCATGGGGCCTCCGCCGGGACGGGAGCCACGTGGGCTGCGCCGGGCATCGTTCGGATGTACTGGACGACCGACCAGATCTCTTCGTCGTTCATGGCCCAGGCGTAGGGCATCATGATTGCGCTTCCGTTGCGGATCGTCAGGTACAGCCAGCCGTCGGAAACCGAGGCGGCGCGTCCGCCGGGGCCGGAAATGGCGACGACACCGGGGAAGCGGCCCGGCTGAGCGACTGGACCGAGCTTGGCCCCGTCACCATGGCAAGGCAGGCAGTAGATGTCGTACATCTTTTTGCCGTGGGCGACGGAGTCGGCGGTCGCGTCGAAGGGGGCGTGTAGCGCCTCTCCTTCCGGAGACCCGCGTAGGAAGTTCGGGCGGAACGACATCGGCGAGTACATGCTCGGCTGCGCCACCGCGCCTTCCGGCGGCGGAAGCATGACGGCTTCATAGGCCTTGACGGTGGTCGAGTCCGCCATGTCGATGTCCCAAGGCAGCGCGCGCGCCGTTGCGGACAGGCCGAGGGCGAGCGTGGCGCCGAGCAGGATGCCCCACCGGTCAGACATTCGGCACCTCGTAGACTGCATCGTCACCGGTGGTGACCTCGATGGCGCCGGTCGCGACGAGCGCCGCCTTCAGCTTCTCCACCTGCGACCGGGGTGCGGACGGGAACACGATGGTGAAGCTCGCGTCGGTCACCCGAGGGTCCTTCAGGGAGCGGTCGAGCATCGCGGGGACGCCGCTGTGGAACATCAGCCCGAGCAGGGTGGCGATCGACCCGAACAGGATCGTGCACTCGAACATGATGACCGCGTAGGGAACGAGCGAAACGACCGGCTTGCCGCCGGGGTTGATCATCGGCCACTGGGCCGCCGTCAGCGCCGGAAGCAGGAAGCCGATGTGCAGGCCAGCGATGGCGCCCGTCAGGGTCCACCAGCGAACCGGCGAGGGGCGCCCCTCGTAGACGGCCTCGAGGATTTCGTGGCGCGGCAGCGGTGACTGCACGGTCCAGCCCTCGGTGTGGTCGGCCTTCATCCGGGCGATGCCTGCAAGCAGGCAGTCGAGGTGCGCGTAAACCGCCTTGAGGCGGACGCCGGGTTCGTCGTGGTGCACCGTGGTTGCCGCGTGTCCCATGTCAGTGCCCCGCACCCTTGACCGGCGGCGCAACCATCTCCTTGATTTCGGTGATGGCGACGGCCGGGAAGGTCTTGCAAAAGAGGAGGAACCAGGTCCCGAACCATCCCGCGGAGCCGATCAGGACTCCGACCTCGACCCAAGTGGGCGAGTAGAGCGCCCAAGTCTGGGGATCGAAGTTGTGGGCGGTGGAGCTGATGACGATGTTGAAGCGCTCGAGCCACATGCCGACGTTGATGATGGCGGCCACGATGAAGAGCGACCACGGGTTCGTGCGCATCTTCTTCGAGTACCAGACCAGCGGTGCCACACAGTTGCAGAACACCATCAGCCAGAAGGCCCATGCGTAGTCGCCGGTGGCACGCCAGGAGAAGATGGCCCACTCGTAGGGGTTCTGGCTGTACCAGGCGATGAAGTACTCCATGCCGTAGGCGTAGGTCAGAATGCCGCTCGTCAGAAGGCACATCTTCGCTAGGTTCTCGAAGTGCCAGAGGTTGACGTAGGGCTCCCACTTGAAGAGGTAGGTCATTGGCATCAGCAAGCTGATGACCATTGCGCAGCCGGAGAAGATCGCGCCGGCGACGAAGTAGGGCGGGAAGATTGTGCTGTGCCAGCCTGCCGTGGGGGCCATGGCGAAGTCCCAAGAAACGACGGAGTGGACGGAGAGCACCAGCGGGGCGGCGAAGGCGGCGAAGAAGCCGTAGGCAGCCATGTAGTGGTGCCACTGCCGGTCCGTGCCGTGCCAGCCCAGTGCCATCGCGCCGTAGACCTTCCGGATCAGACCCTTGCTGTGGTCGCGGAAGATGGCGATGTCCGGCACGAGGCCGACGTAGAAGAACACCGCCGACACCGTGAAGTACGTGCTGATGGCGAACACGTCCCACATGAGGGGCGACTTGAAGTTCATCCACAGCTGGCGTTGGTTCGGGTACGGGAAGAACCAGTAGGCCTGCCAGCAGCGGCCAAGGTGCAACACGGGGAAGAGGAGGGCGGTCATGACCGCGAAGACGGTCATCGCCTCAGAGGCGCGGTACACGCCCGTGCGCCAGCGGCTGTAGACCAAGAAGAGGATGGCGCTGATGAGCGTCCCGGCGTGGCCGATGCCGATCCAGAACACGAAGGTGACGATGTAGACGCCCCACATGACCGGGTGGGTGATGCCCGCCACGCCCATGCCCATCGTGATCTGTTGGTACCAGGCGAAGCCGCCCCACACCATCATGCCCACGACGATGGCCATGGCCAGCAGCCAAAGGGCCGTCGGGCGCAGCAGAGGTCGGATGATGTCGCGGTTGACCTGACCGTAGGTCGTCGGACGGTTGGGCGCCGCGGGGTCCCGCGGGTCGTAGCCGTAGATGGCGTCGTTGCTGGCCACGGCGTCCTCGCTCAGTGATGGGCCGGCGGCTCGGCGCCGCCCGCTTCGGTGGGATGATGGTCGCCGTGACCTTCGCCGTGGCCGTCGCCATGGCCTTCGCCGTGCCCGGCGCCATGGGCGGCCGGCGCGTGGTGGAACGAGGCCCGCGCCAGGTAGTTGACGGCAGGGAAGGTCCGGATTTCCGGAATCGGGATGTAGTTGCGGCCGGACTTCCTCGAGGATGCCGGCACCGAGGCCTCATCGTTGAGGTTTCCGAACGTGATCGCGTCGGACGGGCACGCGTCGGCGCAGGCGGTCAGCTTCCGCAGGGCGGCATCGGGAACGCGGTTGTTGAAGCCGCGATCGCGGTACGCGTCCTTGACGCGCCGAATCCGCTGAACGCAGAACGTGCACTTCTCCATGACGCCCATCGTCCGGGCGACGACGTCCGGATTGAGCTGGAGGTTGAGCGGTTCGGGCCACAGGTAGGTGTGGTAGTTGAACCGCCGGGCGCCGTAGGGACAGGCATTCGCGCAGTACCGGGTTCCGACGCAGCGGTTGTAGATCATGGCGTTGAGGCCATCGAGCGTGTGGTACGTCGCGAGGACGGGGCAAACCGACTCGCAAGGCGCGTGGCCGCACTGCTGGCACATCAACGGAACGAAGTGGACGTCGCCATCGGTGATGTACCGGTTGACGCGGATCCACCCCATTTCGCGGCCCTGCTTGGCCTTGACCTTGCCGACGACGGGGAGGTTGTTCTCCGCGTAGCAGGCGATCGCGCAGGCACCGCAGCCCGTGCACGCGTCAGTGTCGATCGTGAGGCCGAACCGGTAGACCGGGTGTTCGGGCAACTCGTAGAAGTCTTCGATGCCGGCCTTCTGCAGGCGGACGTCCATCGGCAGGCCGTGGCGTCCGACGAGGTCGCCGGGGTGCGCCGCAGCCGCGTCGCCCACCGGCGCCCAGGCGCTCGCCGCGACGACTTCGGCCCAGCCGCGGCCGAGGTGGTCGTCGGAGCCGAAGGTGGAGACCAGGTCGGCCTTTGCGCCTTTGGCGGTTGCGCGAACCCGCGCGCCCTGCCAGGCGAGGCAACCGCTGCCGTCGCGCTGTGCGCCGAGGAGTGCGGCGACGTTGACGCCGGTTCCGTCGGCGTAGCGTCCCGCGCCCGTGTGGCCGTCGCCCAATGCAAGCGCGACGGTGTCTTCGCGGACGAACGGGTGGACCTCGACGCCGACGTCGAGAGACCCCTTGTCGGTCGCAAGGGTGAGCAGGTCGTTGTCGCCGACGCCGAGCTTGGCGGCGGTGGCCGGGTGGACCAGGACGAAGCTGCCCCAGACTTGGCCCGTCATGGGGTCCGGCGTCTCTTGGGCCCACGGGCTGTTGGCGTAGCGACCGTCGCGGCGGAAGGGCTGCGCGTAAACGTGGAGCGCCAGGTCGCCGGAAGGAGCGGCGGGCAGCGTGATTTGGCCTTCGCGCGGCGTGAGCGGCCGGGCGGAAACGTACGAAGGCATGGCGACGAAGCCAGCTGCGAGCGTGCTTTCCCACCAGCGGAGCTGGGCCGGCGTCGGCCCCGTTGGCTCGGCATCTGCGACGACGGCATCCTCGGTCGTCGTCGGTGCCATCTCGCCGGCAGCGGCAATCCAGGCGGCGCGAACGCGCTCGTGCCAGTTGCCAGCCGGCGCGCCGGCTGGGTCCAATGCGCGCCACGTGGCGAGCAAGATGTCGCCAAGGGACCGGGTGTCCCGAACGGGAGCGCCGGAGGGCTGACGAACCAGCCAAAGGCCGGAGACGACTTCCTCGTCACCCCAGTCCTCGAAGGCATCCGAAATCGGCAAGGTGACCTGGCAGGCCGCCTGGGTTGCCGACGGGTGGCTGGAAAAGCTGAACGACGCACCCGCCGCGCGGATGGCCTCGGCGAGGCCAAACTCCGAGGGCAGCAGCGAGACGAGGTCGCAGCCGTCGTCGACCAACAGGACGCCGACGCTGCCCGCCTTCAGGTCGGCGACGAGCGCCTCGAGTCGGGCCAAAGTCGAAATGGGGCCCGGGTAGCCGCCCGCGGAGAAGGCCGGGGTCGCGGTGACGAGGTTCAATACGTAGGTGGCTGCCGCGAGGGCCGTGGCGCCGGCAGAGCTGCCAGCGACGCCACCGGGGAGGGCAACCGCGCTCGGAAGCGTGGCAAAGTGCTCAGCGATCTCGGCGATCGCAGCTTCGGAAAGGCCGCTGGCGGCTGCAGCTGCGGCCACGTCGGCACCGGCGAGCCAACCGGCGAAGGCCGAGGCCACACCCTTCTTCTCGGCGACGAGCTTGGCAACCGCGAGCGCCACGTGGGCTTCGGAGCCGGCCGCGGCCGCGTACCAGTCGTCGGCGCGAGCGCCGGTCTGGCCCTTGTGCGGGCTGACGAGGGCGAAGCGAGCGACGAAGTTGCCGTGGTTGGCGCTGCGCGCCATCGCGTACTGACTCTGCGTCCCAGCGCCGCCCCACGCGCCGCCCAAGAAGTCGGCGCCGAAGGACAGGACGTAGTGCGCGCCCATGAGGTCGTATCGAGGCAGCGCTGGCGACCCGAAGACGAGCTCGGCGGCGGCGGCCTCGGCGTCGCGACCCAAGCCCTCGAAGAAGACGGCCTCGCCGCCGGTCATCGACTGGATGAGGCCGACGATTGTCCCGCTGCGGTACCCGCCAAGCCAAGCGACCTTCTTGCCCTCCGCGCGGGCCTTGGCCACGGCCGAGGCGAGCTTGGGAATTGCGGCGTCCCACGTCGTGGTCGCGCCGGCGTCAAGCGGCCCGGCAAAGCGGTCTGGGCTGTAGTGCCGCTGCAATTCGAGCAGGGCGGCTGCGGGGACGGCCGCGGCGAGCGGCGTCTGGCGGTTCGCCATCACGTTGATCACGCGGCCTTCGCGGTGCACCGCGAGGACCGGCCAGGCGTCGGCACCCGTCACGACGGTGGTGGCGAACAGCGTGGGCGTGCCGGGGGTGACGGCCTCCGGCCGCACGACGTACGGCAGGATCGTCTCCACGGGCGTAAAGTAGAGGTTGTCGTCGATGCCACAAGCGGTCAGCGCGGTGGCGCCGCCGCCGACACCCATGGCCGAGAGGAAATCACGACGGTTCATCGGTTCCCCGCGTTCACTTGTGGCAGGTCCAGCAGTCTTTCAGCTCAGCGCGCCGAAGGTCTGCTTGTTCGCCGTAGTTCTGGTCGATCGTAGGGTGGCTTGCGTGGCAATCCAAGCACCAGCCCATTTGAAGGGTCGTCTCCCGGACGTTCACGACCTGGACGGAGGGTTCCGCATCAGGATTCGCGGGATCCGCAAGCTTCTGCCCCTGCAGCGACATCTGGCCGTGGCATTCCGTGCACTGGACGCCCGCCTGTACATGGCGCTTGTGGGCAAAGTAGACGTAGTCGGGCAGGTCGTGGACGCGCTGCCAGGCCGGCGATGCGGCGTTGGGAGGCGGCACCAGCTGACCGTACGCGTCTTTGGCGAGCGTACATTTGGGCTCGCCGCACCAAGCCATGTGGATCTTCTGGACGTCGGGGTTGTCCAGCTTCACTTGGCTGTGGCAGTTCATGCACGTGCCGAGTGTGGGGACGCCGGCGTGAATGGAACGCCGGGCCTCCGCATGGCAGTACTCGCACTGCATTTGCAGCGTACCCGCATGGATGTTGTGGCTGAACGGGATCGGCTGTTCCAACGCGGCTTGTGGCCCCGTGGTCTTGCCGGCCGCGATCTGGCCGTCGTTCCAGGTGTACAAAGGCCAAAGCCGATGCGGTTCAAGCGGAAACCTGGCATCGCCGACTTGGTCGTATTCGGCGACCCAGCACCCGCTGAACAGGGTGACGGCCAGGGCAGGGATGAGACGACGCATGCGTCCTCCGCGCCTCCAGGAGGGCGGGGCTGATATGCCTGGGGGTCGTGAAGCTACAACGGTGATGCATCCGTATGCGGCACCGCTGCGCCTCACGTCGCCGGTTCGGCCCGATTGGGGGTCCTGAGATAGCGAGCGCCGCGGAGGTCCGATGCGCGCGTGGTTGTTGCTGTTGGCGATGGCCTGTGGCGGGAAGGACCGGCGCACGGAGCCGGCGGCGTCGGCCCCGGATGCCGCGTCGGTCGCAGAGCCGGCCCCGGTCCCCGTGTCAGCGGCAGAGACGGCGCCGCCGTCGACGCCGGCGGCCCTGTACGAGTCTTGCCGGGCACGTGTCGAGAACCCGCAGGCCGAGTCCGAATGTACGACGGATGCCGACTGCAAGACGGCGGGCTGCGGTTCTGAAGTCTGCACGACGGTCGCGGCGGCCAGTTCGATCATGAGCACGTGTGAAGACCGCCTGTGCTTCAAGGTCCTCAACACATGCGCGTGTCGCGAAGGAAGCTGTTCCTGGGACCTCAAGGACACCATGCCGGTCGCTCCGATGCCCCGCGGCCTGCCGCCGACGACCACGCCGGAGCCGTGACCGGCCGACCCCGGCTGACCGGCGGGCGGGCGCGGGGGCGGCTGCTGCCGGTCCCCGTGGCCGAGGGCGTGAGACCCACGGCTGCGCGGACGCGTGAGGCGCTCTTCTCCCTCGTGGGCCACCACCTCGCGGGGCGCCGCTTCCTCGATCCGGCCGCGGGATCGGGCTTGGTCGCCCTCGAAGCTTGGTCGCGCGGCGCTTCGGTTGTCGCGATCGAGCGCGACCCCGCACGTGCGCGGTTGATTCGCGCTGCGGTCGACGCCTTCCAGGCGGATGTGCAGGTCCTCGTTGGCGATGGGTGCGCCCTGGTGGGAGGGCTCGGTGCCTTCGACGTCGCGTTTGTCGATCCCCCTTACGTCGAGGACCCCTTGCACCTTGTGGGTGTCAGCCTCGCCGCGGCGCCGTCCGTCGTCGTTGAAGTCGCTGCGCAGACCAAGTTGCCGGAGGTGCTGCCCAACGGCGTCTGCACGCGCGTCGGGCGCTACGGTGCGGCCGCGCTCTGGTCCTATGAGGCCCGCCCGTGACGGCGCTGGAACTGGCCGCTCTGGCCCGCGATGGGGACCGTCGTGCGCTGGCCCGCCTCTTGAGCTGGGTCGAGGCGGGCGTCGACGGGATCGACGAGGCGCTGGCCTCGTTGCCCGTACGGCGGGAGCACGGGCCGGGAGCCCCCGTCGTGGTGGGGCTCACGGGGCCGCCGGGATCGGGCAAGAGTACCCTTGTAGACGCCTTGGTCGCCCTGGCGCGTCGCCGCGGCGAGCGCGTCGCCGTGATCGCCGTGGACCCGAGCTCACCCCGGACGGGCGGGGCGCTGCTCGGCGATCGCGTCCGGATGGCCGCAGTGGCGGGAGACGACGGCGTCTTCGTCCGATCGCTTGGAAGTCGGGGACACCTCGGCGGACTGGCCCTTGCGGTGGCCGATGCCATCGACGTGTTCGACGGAACAGGCTGGGATCGCATCCTCATCGAAACGGTCGGGGTGGGTCAGAGCGAGGTGGCTGTGGCCGAGCTGGCCGATGTCACGGTCGCCGTCCTGACCCCTGAAAGTGGCGATGCCGTGCAGGCGCAGAAGGCGGGGTTGCTCGAGATCGCCGACGTCGTCGTCGTCCACAAGGCCGATCGGCCAGGTGCGGACGCCTTGGTTCGGGCGCTCCAGGCGGCCGAACCGGCTCGCGCTGTCGTGCCAGCATCGGCCTTGAACGGAACGGGGCTCGATGAGGTGGAAACGGCGATCCACCAGGCGATCGCGCATGCCCGGGGTGCAGGCCGCGCCGCATGGAACGAGCGTCGGGGCGATGGTCGCGAAAGGCGGGTGCTCGACCGCGTCGCCGAGCGAGCCCGCGGCGCGGTCGTCGCCGGTTGGACGGTCGCTGAGAGGGCAGCAGTTCGGGCGGGGCGTCGACGTGTCCTCCCTCCCTGACGCCATCGCCGACCTCGAGGCGCTCCGAGACCTGGCGCCGCCGGCGGACGGGCAATTGCGCTGCGTCGTTGGCGACGGCGTGGCCGACGTCGCGATCGATGCGCCTGCGACGCGCGGCGCCATGACGGTCTCCATGATGGCGGAATTGGGGACCGCCGTGATCCGGCTGCGGGCCGACCCGCCGGCCCTGGTCGTCCTGCGGGGAGGCGAGGGGACGTTCTGCTCGGGGGGACACCTTCGACAGCTCCTCGCCCTGTCGGAGCGTCCAGGTGCGGCCGAACGGATGGCCAAGGCGATGACGTGCGTGCTGGATGCGCTCCGGTCGCTCCCGTCCCTCGTCGTCTGCGCGGTGGACGGCCCCGCGATCGGGGGCGGCGTCGAACTCGCCCTCGCCGCGGATCTGCTGCTGACGACGCCAAGGGCGCGCTTCGACTTCGTTCAAGTGCGCCTAGGGATCGGGCCGGGCTGGGGTGGCGGGCGCTGGCTCGCAGAGCGCTGGGGGCGTTCGCGCGCGCTTCGGACCTGGCTTCTTGCGCCAACCTTGGACGCTGAGGCTGCCTCGGCCGAAGGGCTGACGGACGGGTCGATCGTCGGCGGAACGATCGGCCACGTCACCGTGTGGCTCGATCAGTCGGCGGCCGGAGACGCGGAGTCGCGGCGCCTCGCCAAGATCTCGCTCGCAGCGACGGATCATGAGCGCTTCGGGCGTCGCTTCGGGTCGGCTGAACATCGCGCCCGGCTTGGCCTGCGATGATCCTCTGGTTGTGGATCGCCTGCGTTCGCCGTGGGCAGGTGCCCGACGCGCCCGTCACCGCCACGGTCGGGCAGATTGACGTCGCTGGCAGCATCGTCGGGCCTACGCGGTGGACCGAAGGGGTCCCGGGAGGCCTGTGTTGGGACATTCCGGTCGGTTGGACGGGCCGCGTTGACGGCGGCGTGAGCCTGACCGATGAGACTGGCATCCAGGCGACGCTGGCGACTGCGACTTGGCCGGGACCCGCGGCATCGGATCCGCCAGGAGCGACGCGCGTCTACGAGGATGCGGAATCTTGGCGGCGGGTGCCGGTGTTGTTTCCGGCGTCGACGTCCAGTTGGCGGACTGCCCAGCCCAGAGGACCATGGATTCAGAGGTACGAAGGTCGGATCGGCGACCGTGCCGTGCTCGTGCAGCTGTCGTTTCCCCCTGGCACCCTGTTGCGCCACGATCGGGTGGATCCGCTGCTTGCGGGCCTGTGTCGCGAAGGGGGCTGACGAGGCGCCGCTCGCCGCTCGGCTACGTCGTTCGCGTGAACTTGAGGTTCACCTTGAACTGGCAGAGGTTGTGGTCCTGGGAGATGAGGACCGCGCCCGCGCCGTCGATCTTGATGCCGAAGGTGACGTCCATGTCGCATCCGGCCTCGAGCATCGGTCCGACGACACCGTCGCCGACCGAACGCGCGATCTTCGCCATGGCGTCGACGCCGTTGAGGAAGGCCATCATGGGGTTCGGCTTGATTTCGAGGTCGCTCTTGCTGAATGCGCCGGTGGTTTCGCATTCGAGCAACATCATGACGTCGTCGGATACCTGAGTCATGATGAACGCCATGGGACGCCTCCAGCCAAGGGCGCTGCTCATAGCATGGCTGGCGTTGCCTCGGGTCGCGCTTGCCCAGGCCTTTGTGCCCTTCCCAGCGACCGCAGACACGCCATTGGCCTACGCGTCGGCGGGGCACGCCTCTCCTGCGGCTTGCCGAGCGCGCGCTGCCGGTGCGGTGATGGTCTGCTTCCGACACGTGGCCGACGGTCGTGCCCGGTTCCTGGACGAAGCCCGAGTCGCAGCTCTCGGGACGACGGTCGACGCGTTGTGGGCCGCTGCCGTAGCGGGGGCCCGGGGAGGATGGGCCAAATCAGAGCGGGTCGCGGTGGGCGGAACGGCCTTCTCCTACCGCCGTCTGGTCGATCCCGGCGGGTTGGCGTCGGTCGTGCTCCTCGACCCTGCGGCCGTCGCCGCCGAGTTGGGGCCGGAGGTGCGGATCGCGGTGCCGACCGAACACGTCGCGCTGGCTTGGGCGGGTGGGGACGCTGAGCGCGACCTGCTCATGGGCGTGGGGGTCCGAGAGTGGTTCGATGCAGGCCCCGTGCCGGTCTCGCCGGTCGTTTTCACCCTCCGCGAAGGTGAGTTGGTCCCTGTGTTCGAGGCCCGACCCTCAGGGCGGTAAGGGCGTCGCTGGCGGGTCGACCGGGACGTCGGGGGCAGGCGCATCGAGGCCGTTGCGCAGGAAGCCGACGAGGTCGCTTCGCTGGCGTCGGGTGAGATCGGGGATGAAGGCGATCAACTCCTCGGTGTGGCCAAGCGGGGGAGTCGTGGTCTGGTCGACGTAGTGGTCCACGACGTCCTCGAGCGTCGCGAGCGACCCGTCGTGCATGTAGGGGGCGGTGCGGCCAACCGCCCGGAGGCCAGGGACTTTGAACTGCCCGAGTTGCTCGGCAAACTGGCCGAGGAACTCGAGGTGGGTCGCGCCGGCGACGGTGTCGTCGCTGTGGAGCCCGGCGCCATTGAAGGGGTCGGCGAGGACTTGGGGTATGCCAAGGTACCGGCCGTAGTCCGGGGCCGCGGCGTTGCCTGGAAGTCCCACGTTGTGGAATTCCAGGTTCGTCTGCAGCGCGCCAGAGTGGCAGAAGTGGCACTGCGCGTCACCCACGAAGAGCCGCAAGCCGCGTTCCTGGGGAGGATTGAGGCCGGCCATTTCGTCGCCGGCCGCAAGCGCCTCCACGTAGGTGTCGAGCGGCGTAGGGCCCAACACGAGCGTCCGCTCGAAGGCCCCGATCGCCTTGCCCAACTGGGCAAAGAGCGCATCCACGGCGTCGCGGTCCGCAGGGTCCATGGCGTCCCACGCCAGCGTCAGGGCGTCCCCCGCCGGGCCAGGCATCGCGTCGTCGGGGAAGCGTGCCCGGTCGGCGAACGACGGAGGTGCGCCGAAGACGGCGGTGAAGGCCGCCCGCAAGTCGGCGTCCTCGTCGATGAGGTGGGCGATCGCGAGGCGATTGGTGCCGTGCTCGACCGGGGACTCGAGGGGTCCGAGCGCTTGGGACCACAGCGAGTCTTTGCGGCCGTCCCAGAAGAACCAGCGGTTGTGGGCCGTGTTCCAGACGGTGGGCGTGTGCCGGGGGACCAGGTCCAGGCCTTCGGAAAGGGGGAGACCGTCCGAAAAATCCAGAGCGGGATCGTGGCACGTGGCGCAAGAGACGCTGCCGTCAAGGCTGAGACGGTTGTCGTGGAAGAGCCAGCGGCCCAACCAGGCCGCGGCGGGATCATCCGCCCAAGCATTCGTCGGATCTGGCGGCAGCGCTGGCGCCGGTCCCATGCGCAGAATGCGGTCGCGCTCAAGCTCGGTGAGGGGATCGCCGCTGTCGCCAAGATCCACGACACCGCCGCAACCCATGAGGCCGATGAGCAGAATCATCGCGCGCCTCCACCCGTCAGGATGCTCGGAACGACGAAATGGTTCCTGACGATGCTTGGGAGCCGGACCGCAGAGGCGAATGGAGCTGATGGGGCTCGAACCCACGACCTCCAGAATGCCATTCTGGCGCTCTCCCAGTTGAGCTACAGCCCCGCAGCGGGCGGTGCCCTAACGCGCAGCCCACCTGTCGCAAGGCAGCCACCCGCCGTGGTATCCACGGCGACTGATGTCGATCGTCGAACGTGTGGCCGCCTTCGTGTACGGCATCGGGGTGCTTTTCGGCGCCACCGCGAGCGGCCTCGTCATCGGGACGTTGGGCGTGTTGCCCTTCGCTGTGGTCCCCCGCGGGCGCCGGGAACGCCTCGCGATGCCGGCGGCCGCGCTTTGGGCGCGAACGGTGCTCGGCCTGCTTGCGGTCCGGTTCCACGTACGAGGTCGCGTGGACCTTCGGCCGGGCGAAGGTGCGCTGATCGTGTGCAACCATCGCAGTTGGGTGGACCCCGTCGCTTTGATGGCCGCCACACGCAGCAACGGGCTGTCCAAGAACGAGATCTTCTGGCTCCCCGTCATTGGCCTGTACGGTTGGCTGGCCGGCGCGGTGTTCTTCGACCGGCGCGACCCGCGTGGACGAGAACGCGCTCGCCGCGAGGTGATGGACCTCGCAATGAGCGGACATCGGATCCAGGTGTTTCCCGAAGGAACCCGGTCTCGCGACGGCCGACTCAAAGAACAGGTGTACCTGCGCCTGCTCATGGATTGCTACTCGCGGGGTGTCGCGATCGTCCCCTGCGCGATCGTTGGCAGCGAAGACGCATTGCCAGCCCATCGCCTCGGCGCATGGCCCTTCAAGGACGTCACGCTTGAGATCGGCGCCGTGCGGCGGCCCCAGGAATTCACCTCCGCGGCCGCCTACGCGCGCGCCTGTTGGGAGGACGTACGCGGCCTCGTGACATCTTTGCACGACGCGAGTCTCGCGGACCGCTGACTACCAGCTGTCGGAGAAGTCGCAGGCCCCGTCGGCTTCGGCGAGGTCGCAGCCCGTCGGGTGGACGATTTCGGGTGTGCCGTCCCAGCTCGTGCGCACGAGATGGGTCATCTGCTCGAGCGCCGCGTCCGACGCGATCGTCTGCATCGCGGCAAAACCGTGAACATCGTACTGGCCAGTGTCGGGGACGCGGAATTGTTCGAGCGCTGCGCCCGAAGTCACCGGCCCCGTGCCTTCGGTCAGGCCAAGCACGGTCTCCAGGCCCGGCTGCAGCGCGACCGCCCCGAGTGCGTTGGCGAGAATGTCGGTGGAGAGGTTGGGCAAGATGGGGTCGTCCATCGACTCCTGGAGGAGGAAGATCCCGCCGCCGGCCAGCGCCTCGTCGGCGTAGACGGCGCCGTCGATCTCGTCCCAGTTGCCCTGGGCGATCGCCATCATGTGGTGGACGTCGAGCGGGTCGCCGTAGACCTCTTCGACGAGGCCGCCGAAGCCGGACGTGTAGATGACCGAGTACGGAATCATGTGTGTCCAGCCGCCGCCAGGGACGTTGAGGACGCCAACGCGAAGCCGGTGATCGACCGCCACCATGACGGCGCCGAGCGTTCCGCCCATACTCCCGCCGATCCAGGCGACGTTGTCCGACTCAGGTCGGCGCCCGGCTGCGGGGTTGGGTTGGCCCGCGATCGTGTCGGCGGAAACCGCGTCCGCCAGGGGCCCCTCGATGCCGGTGAGCAGGGCGTTTCCGCCTGCCAAGGCCTGTAGGAGGGTCTGAGTTGAGCTGGCCGAGCCTTTGAGCAGCGTCGTCAGCTCGAACAGGGTCTCGACGAGGTCGGTCCCCGTCCAGCCGTCGAAGCGCATGTTCAGCTTCGCGAGTCCGTTCTGTGCGAACTCAGCGTCGAAGGAGCTGTCCGTGTAGTCGCCGCCAGTCCCGTGGCCGTAAAGCGCGACATGGTAGTCGCCTTCGCCGGCCGGCAGTACGAGACGGAACGGGACGTCACGCGTCCCGGTGACGACGGGAAGGCCGGCCGCGTCGAGATTGAATCCGCCCTCTTCGGGGAGGAAGGCCGGGACCTGGGTCAGGCGTCCCAAGACGATGCCTGCGATGCTCGGCGACAGGGAGGTGGAGAGGCTGTCGATCTCGACGCCGACGCCGTCGAGGGCCCCGGTCAGCTGGTCCATCATCGCGTGCAGGCGGCGGGTGGGGTCGCCGGCGGACCGCGTCGTGAATGTCCACGTGCGGATGACGCGCGCGGGGTCGACGCCAGCGTCGTCGATCAACTGCCGGGTTGGCGCGTGCCAGCCGACAAGCGCGGCCTCCTCCTCGGTCTCGGGCTCCACGAGGCCGAGGGCCAACTCGACCGACCGCGAGCGCTCCGTCGTGCCGATGGCGTCCGTCACGATCACGACGTGGTCGGCGTTGGGTTCCATGACCTCCACGGGGCGACCGATCAGCAGGTACAAGCCCCACACGTCCAGCAATTCGGCGCGGAAGCCCATGCGACGGCCGTAGTTGGGGCTGTCGGGTTGGGCGTTGATCACTTGCAATGGACCGTCGGGCGTCAGGCTCTCCCAGGGGTCGTCCAAGCTGACGCTGGCGGTGTCGACGTTGGCCGGCATCGCCGTGACGACGCCGGACACGCGCGAAAAACCGTCGGCGGTGTTGAGGTAGCTGGGGTCGTCGTCGATGGGCAATTTGGACGCGTCGATGTTGACGCGAAGGCCCGTTTCGCGCGTGGGGTCTGCGACCGTGAACGTGTTGGACGGCCACGGAAGTTGGCAGCGGACGGGATCGATGTCGTCGCAGGAAGCCGACAGAGGTGTGCGATCGAGCGGGTCGCGGTCGACGACCTCAAGTTCGCCCCCTCCGCACGCGAGCCACAACCACATGGAACCTCCCGACGCGGCGCTATCTCAGGGGGCTGGCCAGGGCTGAGACGACGTTGTCGGGGTCGACGGCCCCCACCCAGGTCTTCAGCACTTGGCCCCCGGGGGCGGTCAGAACCGTGACGGGGACGGCGTCGGGCCAATTCGGGACGACCGCGCGGGCGACGCTTGTGGGATCCGGTCCCACGGCCAGGAGGACAGGCAGGTCCGCGAGATCGTGGCGCTGAAGCAGGGGGACGATGCGCGATGCGGCGGATTCGTCGTCCAAGGACACGAACAGGAAGTCCACGTCGGAGTGGCGTCGGCGGACGAGGTCGAGCGCGGGCATCTCCTCCAGACAGGGTGCGCACCAGGTGGCCCAGAAGTTGATCACCGTCGGACGCGCACTCTTGGCCAGGAGATCCCGCAGCTGCTTGGGCTCGATGCGCGCGACGCCGTCCGCGGGAACCGCGACCGGCGGCGGGTCGGGCCGTGGGACGGGTTCCGGGGCGCAGGCGAGCCACCACCACATGGGCTCGGGATAACGCCAGGTGGGGAGGCGACGTGGTCCTGCTCACGATCGTCTTGGCTTGCGCCTCCCGGCGGGCCGACGGCCGGCTGGAGCGCGCCCTGGCGGCCGTGGATCGGGCCTGGGCCGCGGTCCCCGTGCGCGGACTGGAACCCGTGGACACAGCTTTGGTCAGGGCCGAACGGATGGGAGGCGACGTGCCCGAGGTGACATGGCGGCGCGCACGCTACCACCTCGGAGTCGCGTCCGCGTCCGAGGGCACCCAACGCGTGCGGGCGCTTGCCGAAGCGCGTGCGGTGGCCGTCGGATGCCTGGAGCGGGAGCCAGACTTTCGTGCCCAGCGCGACGGCGCGGGCTGGACCGAGGCGCTCGCCACTGTGCCTGCCGTGGCGACCCCGTGTGTGCTCATGGCTCGCGACGCGTGGATCGCCTGGCGCGAATCGGTCGGTCAGGAGGCTTCGGCCGTCGATGCACCGGCCGTCGAGGCGCTCAGCGCCTACTAGCCCTTGTTCGGGCGTCCGCCCGCGCGGCGCGCGGCACGGCGGCTCGCCTTACGGCGGCGCTTCTCGGCCAAGCGCTGCTTGAGGCGGCGGCGCTCACCCGGCTTGAGGTAGAAGCTGTTCTTCTTGATGTCCTTGCGGATGCCTTCGCGCTCGACCTTGCGGCGGAAGCGGCGCAGTGCCTTTTCGAAGGGCTCGTTCTCGCGGACGGTCACCAAGATCACGGAAACTCCGGCCTAAGCGGGGCGCAGCGGCTAATGGCGGCACCCCAGAGCGTCAAGCCCGCCGTCAGAGAGACAGATCCGCTGTCAGGCCCCAAGCGAGGGCACCGTGGATTCCGCCCTGAGCGACCACGTCGAGCCGCTCGCCCAAACCCACTCGCAGGCCAGCGAGCGCGTCGACGATGGGGACGATCGGCGGGAAACCGGCGCTGCCATCGGCCGGCAAGCCATCGAGCTGGCGCTTGTAGGACGGGTTGCCGAAATCGTCGGCATTCCACTGTTGGAGGTGGCCTGTCACCACACCCAAGCCGACGCCGCCACCGATCCGGAACGCGAGTTCGACGGCTCCGCGGGTCTGTTCGCTCGGCAGAAAGACGCCGTCCCAACTGAGCGTGCCGCCAGCGGCGATCGCGCCGAACCCGTCGGTCGGAACGAGGAACTTGCCGTCGAGATGGTTGGGGACATCCTCGCGGTCGTCCCAGTAGCCGCCGACCACGGTCGAATCGATGAATTCGGACCAAAAGGTGCCTTGGAGCGGGCCGGCGTCGATCTCGGCCTGCAGGCCGATGGCGCGCATGGTTGCGGCCGGCCGCGGGTCGATCCAGGCCCAGTTCGGCTCATCGCTGTCGAAGTACCACCGATCCAGCACGGCGTCGGGTACGGACATCGCGTGGTAGCGCAGGCCGACATCCACTTCGAAGCTACGTTCCGGTACGTTGACCGGGGCGGCCTTCTCGAAGGGGTAGGGCCGTACCTCTACCGGCGGTGCGGCGAGGGCGGCAGCGTGGAGGGCGAGGAGCAACATCCGGTTCGCGCCTATGTCTCCGACGCGCGGGGCGCTGTCAACTTCCGGTGCGACGGCTAAAGGCGGCCATGCCGTTGCGGACGCTGTCGCGCCAACTCGAGCCGCTTCGACCGCTCTACGCGCTGATCGGCGATGCAGGCATCCTGCGCGATCGCGCGATCGCCATGATCGTTGGGGCGGCCCTGCCTCAGATCGGATTGGCCGCGTTCAATCACACGACCTTCCGCGCGTCTCAGACGGATGCGGCGCGCGCAGTAGCCGCAGCCCGGACTCAGCCGATGCTGGCGCCTCGACGCCTCGTCGTGTTGCTCGAAGTCGAGGAGGCCAAGCCGGACTTCATCGATGCCCTTGTGGCCTACGCCAAGGCGCCCAACCCCGACGCGACCCTCGTCGTGGCGGGGGCGGGGTGGCCCAAGTCCGAGCGCGGTGGTTCTCTCGATGCGCGCATCAAGGCGGCCGTCGGCGCCGTGGGGCCGATCCTCGCGTTGGGACCCGGAGCCGTGCCGCCCGCCGCCTTTGTCCTTGACGAGGCGGCCGCGCGCGGCGTGCGGATGGCGCCAGCCGAGGCCAAGGCGCTTGTGGAGGTGACGGGCACCGATTTGGGGCGCCTGAGCATGGAGGTCGAAAAGCTGGCGCTCTACGTGGGGGACGCTGGCGTGATCGACGCGGACGCGATCGAGGAGGCGGTCGCCCTCCTCGCCGAAGCCGCGGTTTGGGACTTGACGGGGGCCATCGCCGCCCGCGACGCGCGTCGGGCTGCCGTCGCGCTCGCCCGCCTCACCAAGGGTGGCGAGGCTGGCCACCGTCTTGCGGGCATGATCGCCTGGCAACTGCGCGAGATCGCGCTGGCGGCGTGGTGTGTGCGGACGGGCCTTGGCGAGTCGGCTGCCGCGGGCCGGACGAGGCTGCGCCCCGATGCGATCGCGCGAGTGGCGCGCGAGGTGCAAGCGGGTCGTCTTCACGACGCCGACCTGTTGCACGCCATCGCCCGGGTCAACTTCCGCCTCAACGGCCACAAAGCGGGCCCCGATCGCGTCCTTGAGGGCTTTGTGTTCGAACTCGTCGGCGCCTAGAGAGCTGGTGGACAGCGGCTTTCCGTCAGTGCGCCAGGGCGACGTCGAGAATGTGCTCCACGTCGGCGAGGCCCCCGACGCCGGATTCGCCGCACGCGACCACCTTGTCTACGGGTTCGACGAAGACCATCCCCCACGACTTGAGGGTCGCAGCGTGTGCCTGGACGGCGGGGTGGGCCCACATCGACGGGTTCATCGCGGGCGCGATCACCCGGCGGACGTTGGGGTTCAGCGCGAGCCAGGTCGATGCGAGCGCGTCGTCGGCGAGGCCCAAGGCGAGGCGGGCCAAGGTGTGGGCCGTGCATGGTGCGACAAGGGCCACGGTCGGCCACCGCGCCCAGGCGATGTGATCGATGGCGCCGTCGTGGGTGAAGGTATCGAGGAGCACGCGGTGACCCGTCAGCGCCTCGAAAGTGACGGCGCCAATGAAGCGCGTGGCGTCGGGCGTCATCGTGACCCGGACCTCCCACCCCGACTTTCGGGCCCCCGATGCGATCTCCGCCGCTTTGTACGCGGCGATGCCGCCGGTCACTCCCAACAGCAGGCGTCCGGCCATCGTGCCCTCGTCCCCCGTTAGCCGGGCTTTGTAGGCCCCGCGAGGCGCGCCAGGCGTTAGCCGGCCGGCTCGCAGTGGAGGCCGGCGTGGACCAGGGCGCATTGCTCTACGAAGGGAAAGCGAAGCAAGTGTATGCGACGAGCGACCCTTCGCGCGTCGTCTTGCATTTCAAAGATGACGCGACCGCATTCAACGGCGTCAAGAAGGCCAGCGTCCAAGGCAAAGGTGCGCTGAACTGCACGATCTCCACGCACCTGTTCCACGCGGTGGCCGGACCCGTCGGTGTCGACACGCACCTCATCGAGGTGCTTGGACCCCAAGACCAGCTCTGCCACAAAGTGGAGATCATTCCGGTCGAAGTTGTCGTCCGCAACGTCGTCGCGGGGAGCTTTGCCAAGCGCTACGGCGTTCGCGAGGGCACCCGCCTGCCGCGGCCTCTCATCGAGTTCTTCTACAAGAGCGACCCGCTCGATGATCCGTTGGTCAACGACGATGCCGCGATCCTGCTCGGTTGGGCGCGCCCTTGGGAACTTGCATGGATGCGCGAGGCGGCGATCGCGCTGACCACGGGCCTCGACACGTTCTGGGGCGAGTTCGACATCGACCTGATCGACATCAAGTACGAATTCGGCCGCGTCGGTGGCCGGCTCGTGCTCGCCGACGAACTCACCCCGGACGGCTGCCGTCTGTGGGAACGGGGGACCGGCCGGAAGTTCGACAAGGACGTGTTTCGGCGCGATCTCGCGGATCTCGGTGAGACGTACCGGGCGTTGCACGAGCGCGTGTTCGGCGCCCGCTGATGGACTCTGTGGCGGCACGCGGCGGCTTCCTCGCCGTGGCGGCCAGCCACGCGTCGTCAGCGGCTTTGGCGGGGCGCGATGCGCTCGGGGGCGCTCAGTTGGCCGCCCGAATGGCCGACGGGGTGTCCCTTCGCACGGCCGATGTCTCGTCGCCCTCGCGCCTCGCTGTGGTGGCTCGCGGCGACGAGCCTTTGCCAATGGGGTGGCTGGCCACAGGGGTGGCGGCGGCTACGGTCGTCGGCCGCTTCCTCGGCGGGGGCCGGATTCGTCGCGAATTGCTTGATCGTGGCGCGCTCCTGCGCGGCGCCAGCGATGCCGAGTTTGCGCTTCAGCGCCTCGCCATGTCGGGCCAGAAACGGCTCGTCAACCGTGTCGTCGACGCCTTCAGCGACCTGGAGGGCGGCTACGTCGCTGCGGTCCTCACCGAAGACCGGCTTGTCGTGCTCTCCGACCCCTGGGGTCTGCGCGCGATGTGGGTAGGCGACTGGGGGGACGGGGTCGCCCTGGCCTCGGACGATCGCGCGTTGCGGGCCATCGGCGTGCGTGCGCCGCGGCTCGTCCCAGCGGGCGAGGTCTGGGTGCTGGACGGGCGGGTCGTGAGGGTCATCCGGCCGTTTCCGCCACGCCCGACGTCCCCGTGCCTCGTGGAACGCGTCGCCGTGGCCGGGCCAGAGGGGGGCCCGGAAGGGCGTCCCGTCGCTGCAGATCGCTTGGCGCTCGGCCGGGAGATGGCGCGAACGTCCGGGGCTGGCTTTGACGTCGTCGTGGCCATGGAGGGCGCGGAGATCGTCGCCCAGGGCTTTGCTGCGGCGTCGGGGGCACCGCTCGTGCCAGCGCTTGTGGGCGAGGAGACCTCGGTGCGCGCCGTGACAACACTCGTTTCCGGGCGGCGGGTGGCGCTGATTGCAGCGCTCGTTGGCAGCGGTGGCGCCGTCCGGACGGCCGCATCGGCCTTGCGCGACGCCGGCGCGAGCGCCATTGGCCTGCGGGTGGCGCTGCCCCCGCAGATCGCGTCGTGTCCCTACGGGCTGGCGGGGCCGGCTGCGGAGTTGTTGGCCGCCCTTCATGACGCGTCGGAGGATGGGCTGGCGGGACGCCTTCTCGTGGACAACGTCATTGCGATGCCGGCGGCCACGGCCGCGGCGACGATGGGCCTTGAGTCGGCCTGCGTCGGTTGTTTGGGTGGCCCCTGGCCGATTCGCGCCGAGACCGCCGAAGATCAACTGCCGCTGTTCTGAACGTCGGCGAGAAAGTCGTCGAGTTCGGCCCAGCGGACGGCGAGCAACGGTTCGACGGACGCTGTAAGCCGGAGGCCGAGGACCCGGGTGCGCTTGCGCGGCAGCTCCCCGGCACGCTCGACGCGACGGAGGGCAAAGGCGTGGATGGGGCCACTGATCCCGGGGGCCTGCTCCTCCGCTAGTTTGGCCAGGCGCTGCACGAGGGCGGGTTCGCCGGCCTTCAGACGGTCCAACGCCTTCTCGATGGCGCGGTAGTGCTTCGCCCAGTCGTTTTGGGGTCCGCCGTCGAGGACCCACCGCTTGGCGATGGCCGGGTCGAGCGCGCCGATGGAGGCGAGGACCTGTTGAAACGCGAGGGCGGGGACGTCGGAAGCGCCGGCCGCCGCCAACCAGCGCGCGAGGCTCAGCGGCCCGAGCCGATGGGCGGCGGGTGGCCAGGCGACGGGAGCGTCGGGCGGTGTGGCCGCGGTACCCGCCAGCCACTGGACGACGGTGCCGGTGCCGTGGTCGTGCACCTCGGTTCCGACGACATGCAGAACGACCCAAGCGCCGTCCGTGCGCTCGTACGCGACCTGCGTTCCCACCGGCCACGGGCAGGTGTCACGAAAGGGGGCCTTGAAGGCCTTTCGTGGTGGCTGCGGTGCCTCCAGCGCCTCGTCGATGCCGGTGAGGGCGGCCGTTCGCTTACGAAGTTGCGCGGGTCCGGCTTCGCGCCATCGCTCGAGCCCCGCTCCGGTGGCAAGGACCTCCCGAGCCCTGGCTTGTACCCGTGCGTTCAGGCGTCCGACGTTGTGCTGGGTCAGCGCCAGAGCGAGCCAGAACACGGGACCCTCGTCGGAGTCGTCGAGCGTCTCCTTCCAGTGGCCCAGCATTTGGGCGGTTGCGGCGTCGTCCTCGACGCCTTGGCGCAAGAGGGCAAGGGAGTGGTCGCGGACGTCCATCGCGCAGTCGTCTTGGAAGAGGCCGAAGCCGAAGGTTCCCATGACGACACCCCGATGGCGGGACTAGCCTAGCGTGGGCGAGACCTACGGAGCCGACGGGCTGGGGCCCGGGGCAGGGTTCGGTGCCCTACAGATGAACGCTCACACCCAGCGCCGAGGCAATCGCCTCGAATACCGCTTCCGCGTTCGTCGGATGCGCGTGGACGGCCGACAACAGCTCGTCGGTCGTGAGTTCGGCCGTCATTGCGAGCACCAACTCTGGCAGCAACTCCGTGGCCTCTGCGCCGACGATCGTCGCGCCGAGGATTTCTCCCCGGTCGCCGACGAGCACTTTGACGAAGCCGTCGGCCGCCATCGCGCCCCACGCTTTGCCGTTCGCCGAAAATGGGAATTTACCGACCCTGTAGGAGAGGCCTTTGGCCTTCGCCGTGTCCTCGCGCAGGCCAACGCTTGCGACCTGGGGCTGGCAGTAAGTCGCTGCCGGAATCGCGTCGAAATGGATGGGATGCGGATGTTTGCCGGCGATGGCTTCCGCCGCGGCATGGCCTTGGGCCGTGGCCGTGTGGGCCAGGCCGCCACGGGTGGTGATGTCCCCGACGGCCCAGATGCCAGGCAGATTCGTGCGGCCGACGGGGTCGACGACGACGAAGCCGCGCTCCAGCGCGAAACCGAGGTGGGCCGCCGCTTCGAGGTTGGGCGTGATGCCGAGGGCCACGAGCACCGTGTCGGCCTGCAGCTGGGCTCCGTCGTCGAACACGACAACGGCGCCGTCGCCCTGCTTCTCGACGGTCTTGACCATCGCGCCGGTCTTGAAAGCAATGCCCGTCTTTTCCATGGCCTTGCGCACGGCGGCCCCGGCTTCGCGGTCCTCGAGTGGGAGGATCTCGTCCCGCCCTTCGACGACCGTGACCGCCGCGCCCATCGCGTGCCAGAACCAGGCGAATTCCATCCCGATCGCGCCCGCGCCGAGCACGACGGCCTTTTCGGGGCGTCGCGTAGACACGATGGCCTCACGGTAGGTCATGACGCGTTCGCCGTCGACATGGATTCCTGGGAAGACGCGCGCACGCGCTCCCGTGGCCAGCACGACCGTCCTGCAGGTGAGCTTCTGGACGGTGCCATCCGCCAGGGTGACGGAGACGCGGCCCGGTGCATCCACAACGGCCTGCCCCGCGAGGTGGGTGACGCCGTATTTCTTGAAGAGGTGGGCGACGCCCTTCTCGAACTTCTCGGCGACCTTCCGGCTCCGCCCGATCACGGCCGGGTAGTCGATGCCGACTTCGCCGACCGTCAGGCCCCAATCCGACGCCTTGCGCATTTTGTGCACGAGTTCGGCGGTCTTCAGCAGCGCCTTGCTTGGAATGCAGCCCCAGTTCAGGCAAACGCCACCGACGCGGTCGCGCTCGATGCAGATGACGCGTTGGCCCAATTGCGCCGCCCGAATCGCTGTGGGGTAGCCACCGGGCCCAGCTCCGACGACGATGACGTCCGCGTCCATCTCACACCCACATGGCCGCGGGCGCTTCGACGAAGCGGCGCAGCGTTTGGAGGAAGGTCGCGCCAACCGCCCCATCGACGACGCGGTGGTCGCACGACATCGTCACCTTCATGCGGTGGCCGACCACGATTTGCCCGCCGGAACTGACGACCGGCTCCTGCCGGAGCGCGCCCACCGCGAGGATGACGCTGGCCGGCGGGTTCACGATGGCCGTGAACTGCTCGATGCCGAACATCCCCAAGTTGCTGACGGTGATGCTATTTCCCGAGTATTCTTCGGGCTGCAGTTTTCCGTCTCGCGCCTTTTTGACGAGTTCTCGGACCTGGCTGGCGAGGCCGCGCAGGTCGAGGTTCTCCGCCTGCCGGATCACGGGGGTGATGAGTCCCTGAGGCAGGGCCACGGCGACGCCGAGGTCCACGGAACCGCGGCGCGTGATGGCCTCGTCACCCCAACTCGCGTTGACCTCGGGGTGGCGAAGTGCCGCCTTGGCCGTCGCGAACAAGAAGAGGTCGTTGTAGGACAACTTGTCGTCGGGGTAGGCGACCTTGAGCTGCTCGCGCAGGGCCACGAACCCAGCCATGTCGAGGTCCACCGTCAGGAAGAAGACGGGCGTCTCGGCATGGCTCTGAAGCAGCCGCTTCGCGATGGTCCGGCGCATTGGCGTGTGGCGCTGAACTTCGTCGCCGCGAACGGCCGGTGCGGCCGCTAGGGGGGCGCCCTCGACGTCGGCGCGAACGATTCGCCCACCAGGGCCGCTGCCTCGGACGCGGCGCAGGTCGAGGCCGCGCTCGGCGGCAATCTTCTTGGCCAGCGGGCTCGCTCGGACGGCAGACGGCTTGGCGCCGTAGCGGATGTCGCCCGGCGGGTCGGTGAACAATTCGTGGACCGTGCGCCCCATCCAGGTCCGCTCGACGCGGTCTGCGGAGGTCGGCGCCGGCGAGGCGACGGGAGCGGGAGCCGCGGGCGCTGCGGCCCGCGGCGCCTCGGCGGGGGCGGCGGGTTTGGCGGCCGCTACGGCCGGACCCTTGGCACGGCGAGCTTCGAATTCAGCCACGAGGGCGGAAATGTCCTCGCCAGGCTCGCCGACGATGGCGATGGGGAAGCCTGGAGGAACCTCATCTCCTGCGACGGCGAGATGCCTGAGCATCGTCCCCTTCTCGTAGATCTCCACTTCCATATTCGCCTTGTCGGTCCCTACTTCGAGCGCGAGCGTGCCCGAGGCGAAGGCTTGGCCTTCGGGCAGGCGCCATGCGACGATCAGGCCGAGCTCCATCGTGGGGCTGGCGGCGGGCATCTCCCAAAATCGGGCCATGGATTCCTCTCAGCGCCGGAGCAGATTGCGGACGGTTTCGACCACGCGGTCGGGACCCGGCAGCACGAGTTTTTCGAGGTTGGTGGCGTAGGGCTGGTTCACGTCGCGGTTGGTGACGCGGACCACCGGCGCGTCGAGGCTGTCGAACACGGCCTCCTGCACGCGCGCTACGATTTCGGCGCCCACGCCGGCGAAGGGGAAACCCTCTTGGACGACGACCACGCGGCCGATGCGCGCGGCGTGTTGGTAGAGCGCCTCTTCGTCGAGCGGACGGATCGTCCGAAGGTCGAGGACCGCCGCGGAGATCCCTTCGGCGGCCAGCGTCTCAGCAGCGGCGAGGCATGTCTGGACCGACTTGTTCCAAGTGACGAGCAGGACGTCGTCGCCAGCGCGCTTGAGATCCGCGACGCCAAGCGGGATGATGAATTCCTCGTCGGGCACCTCGCCCTTGAGGCCGTACATCAGCTCAGATTCCATGAACACGACGGGATTGTCGTCGCGGATGCTCGCTTTGAGCAAGCCGACGGCGTCGCGCGGCGTGGAGACGCTCACGACCTTGAGGCCCGGGAAATGGGCATAGATCGATTCGAGCGATTGGCTGTGTTGGCTGCCGAGGTTTTCGGCCGCGCCGGTCGGGCCGCGGAAAACGATCGGGCACCGATATTGGCCTGCGGTCATCTGCACGATCTTCGCGGCGTTGTTGATCACCTGGTCGTAGGCCACGAGGCTGAAGTTCCAGGTCATGACCTCGACGATCGGCCGAATGCCGGCCATCGCGGCGCCGACGCCGAGGCCAAAGAAACCGTTTTCTGCGATGGGCGTATCGATCACGCGGCGGGCGCCAAATTCCTTGAGCATTCCCTCGCTGACTTTGTAGGCGCCGTTGTATTCGGCCACTTCTTCGCCCATCAGGAAGACGCGTTCGTCTCGTCGCATCTCTTCGTTCATCGCGCGGCGCAGGGCCTCGCGCATCTGCAGGACGCTCACGTGCCCTCCACGTAGGTGTGGTCGTACAGTTCGCGGGCTTCCGGCTCAGGGCTGGCGTCGGCGAAGCTCACCGATTCGGTCGCGATGGCGTCGGCCTCGGCAAGGATGGCGTCGATGCGCTCTTGGGAGACGCCCGCAGCCAGAAGGCGGTCGGCCGTCAGCAGGAGCGGGTCGCGCTTGCGGTACTCCGCGACCTCCTCGGCCGAGCGGTATTTGCCCGGGTCGGACATGCTGTGGCCGCGGTAGCGGTAGCATTGGGCGTCGAGGATGACGGGGCCTGCGCCAGAACGGGCGTGTTCTGCGGCCTTGGCGATGTTCTCGTAGACGACGACGGGGTCGTAGGCCTCGAACTGCCAGCGGACCATGCCGACGCCGTCGCCGCGCCGCGACATGTCAGTGAGGTACGAGCTGCGCTCGACGCTCGTGCCCATGGCATAGCGGTTGTTTTCGCAGACGAAGATGGCCGGCAGCTTCCACAGCTGGGCAAGGGCCAAGGCCTCGAAGAAGGCGCCTTGATTGGACGCCCCGTCGCCGAAGAAGGTGAGGCTGATGCGCGACTCGCCCCTGTATTGGAAGGCGAGTGCGGCGCCTGCGCCGAGCGGGACATGGCCGCCGACGATGCCGTAGCCGCCGTAAATGTGGTGCTCGGCGCTCGCCATGTGCATCGAGCCGCCGAGCCCTTTGCAGACGCCCGTGGAGCGGCCGTACAGTTCGGCCATCACGGCGCGCGCGCTGACGCCTCGCGCGAGTGCGATGCCGTGGTCGCGGTAGGCGGTGACGACGACGTCATCCTTGCGGAGCGCCGCGTGGCTGCCGACCGCGACGGCCTCCTGACCGATGTACAGGTGGAGGAAGCCGCGGATCTTGCGCTGTTGGTAGGCGCCTTGAGCCAGCTCTTCGACGCGGCGTATGACCGCCATGTCGAGCAGCCAGCGCTGCAACGTGTCCGGCCCAGGGACCGGTGGGGACTCCATCGCCGCCTCCACGAAGGGCGGGGCTCGTACCCGAGGGCCCCCGTCGCGTCCACCGTCGGCCGTGGGTCCCGGGCGTTAACGGGCGCCATCGGAGGCGGGTTGGACCTGCGTGCGCGATTGGCAGCTGGCGACGTGGAGGGCTTCAACGCGGCCCGCAAAGAGGGCGCGCTCGACCTCTTCGCGTCGGAGTTGGCGGAGGTCGGACTCGATGGCGTGGACCTGAGCCAGGCCACGTTGGACAAGTCGGACCTGTCCGGCGCCTCGCTTCGGGACGCGAGGCTCGTGCGCGCGACGCTCGAGGACGTCGATGCCGACGGGATCGTGCTCGTCGATGCGGTGGCGACGCGGGTTCGGTTTCGGGACGCGCGCCTTTCGGGTGCGGATCTGCGTCGGGCAGACTTCACGGAGGCCGATTTCGGTGGCGCCGACCTCGACGGGTCGACGGCCGAGGACGCCCGCTTCGCCGTCGCGAGGATGAAGGGGGCCACGGCGCGCAAGGGGCGCTGGGGGCGGGCCGATCTCTCGGATGCCCACCTGCGAACGGCGGACCTCTCTGGCATCGACCTGCGAGAGGCCGTGCTCAGCGGGACGGACTTTACCGAGGCGAATCTCACCGGGGCCCATTTGCAGGGCGCGACCGGGTCGGGCTCGCGCTGGACGGGCGCCCAACTCGCTGGCGCCAACTTCGATACGGCGCGGCTGCCAGGAGCGGACTTCGGCAAAGCCAACTTGGCGGGGGCGAGCTTCAAGGAAGCGGACCTCGCGCGCGCCCATTTGGCGGGGGCCGACCTACGTGGGGCTGTGCTGTGCGGGGCGGTACTGACGGAAGCCGTCCTCGACGGCGCCCTCCTGGACGGCGTCGATCTGACCGGCGTGGACCTCAGCGGCGTCGACGTGTCCTCCTTGCCGCTGGACTCCACCCAGCAGGCCGCGCTCGGGCGCAGCGGCGTGACCGTCGTCGACGACGCCCCCTGGGTACAAACGGACCCTGCGGTTGCCGCCATCGAAGGCGCGGTCGTCGCGGTCTGGGACAATGCCGACGACGAGACGAACCACAGCATCCGCTGGGCGCGAGCGGGTCGCGGAGGCGCAAGCCACCATGGCGTGCTGCAGGTCCCACCCGCTGCGGTCATCGGGCGATTTGTGGCCGCCACCGGCGCGGGCGGCGTGGTGGGCGCCGTTTGGGCGCGGCCGGGCAGCGTGGTCGTCGGCAGGTGGGTGGCAACCAAGACGGGTCTGGAGGCCGGGCGCACGGCCACCCTGGGGTACACGCCTGCCGTTCGCCCCGGTGCATGGGCGGAGGGCAATGCGGTCTTTCTTGCGAGCCTGACGCGTGAAGGCCCCGCCCTCGTCGTCCATCGACTGGACGCGGACGGGGAGCAGCTCGTCGGGTCGACCAGGATGCCGACGGCGCGAGGCCTGCTCGGCCGTGGGCAGCCGGTCGTCGTCTGCAAAGGCGGCGTGGTCGCGCCGGTCGAAGCGCGAGGGACGGCGATTCCGCGGAAGGCCCCCGCCACGTTCGACGAGGCCGCGGCGACGGCCGCGACGGCCAAGGGCACAACGGTTCTGGCTTGGAAGGTCGCGCGCAAGGGCACCCGCGAGCCGGGTGGCATGCGCGCCGCGGTGCTGGTGGCGCGCGGCGAACCGGACGTCCTGACGTTGTCGGAAGACGACCTCATCGTTGGGATGGACGCCGCTCCGTTTGGTGACGTCGTCGCCATCGCTTGGCTCGTGCCAGGCCAGGTGTCGGTGGCGTGTGTTCCCGAAGGCGACGATTCGAAGTTCGAGGTGCCGTCAGACGCGTCAGCCGTCCGATGGGCGCCGGCCGTCGACGGCCGTGAACCCCAACTCGTGGTGATGACGCCTGGAGGACTGCGACTCTACGGAATGGACGGCAGCCCGATGGGGCATCTGGATCGGCCGAAGCGGACGGCGACGTGATCGCCATCTTGGCCGCGGCCGCGTGGGCCGCTCCCGAGGTCGACGTCTTTTGGCCCGAGGTCCACGGGCGCGGAAAGGGGCGGTCGCGCGCGATGGCCAGCCTGGTGGCGGCCGAGATGGCCACGGCGGTTCGCGAAGCGGGTGGGACGCCGCGACCGGCCGACGAAGGCGTTGAGGACTGCCCGAGCACGGGGTGTGTGCGCACCCGCGTGACCGCCGTGGTGATCCACCAAGAGGACGGCTGCGTCGTGTTGGCCGGCGTAGGCCCGGTGGGCGCCACCGCTTCGCTGCTCGCCCCGTGGGTCGGCCGTTGGGCGCTCGGCCGTCTGGATGCGCCCTTCGGTGAGGCGATTGCGACGTCGGCGACGGTTCACGATTTCGGGTCTTGTGACGCGCTGCCGTCCTCGCTGCGGACGGGTCGTCCTGCGCTCGTCAGTCTGATTCAGACGTTTGTACGGTGATGGGACCCGGCGCCGCCCTCGCCGCGTTGGCTTGCGTCGCAGGTGTGGGACGAGGGTTGGGGGGGGCGCCGCGCGCCGAGTCGCTGGCCTGGACCGCTCTTGGCTTGGGCGTCGCGAGTTGGGGGGCGGGCGCCGCGGCGACCTTGGCACTTGACACCGCCGTGTGGGACCCGGTTTGGGGGCGGTTGGCCTTGCGGGCGGCGGGCTGGCGACCCATCGGCGTGGCATGGGTCGGCGCGGGCGTCCTCCACCTTGCTCGGTTCCTTGTCGACCCGCCGCCGTTGGCAGGCCCCGTTTCGCGTGCGGCTGCCAGCGTCTCCTTCGCGCTGGCCTTGGCGGCCTCGGCTGCCCTTCTCGTCGGACTCGTGGACGTGGAGATCGCGGCTCTTGGATGGGTGGGGCGCGGCGTGGGCACGGGGGTCGCGTGGATCACGCTTTCGATGGCGATGGCGCTTGGCATGATCGCGTCCATCTCGGCCGCGGCGACGCTCGCGTGGTGTTGGGGCCGTTCAGGGACCTGAGCGCGCGGCGCGCAACGCCGCAGCGGCTGCTTCGCTGATGCTGCGGTCGCGCACCATGAGCGTCTCAGTCACCCGGCCGCTGTCGACCCGGCGCACGTAGTTCAGACCAAGCGCGTCATGGGTGGCATCGCCGTCGCCGTCGATGGCGGGCCGAGACGCCGTCCACGTGCCGGGGACGTCCACCCAGACCCCGTTGGGCCCGGGGGCTGGCAACCCGAGCGGTTCGCGGGGTGTGGCGCCATCGGCCACCTCAAACGTCATGACCGCGCCCGCCACGGAGGTGCCGGTCAGCGAGAGGACCTTGGCGCCTGCGCCCCCGAAGCGTTCCCCGAGGCGCGCCACGCGTTCGCCCTCGGGCCACTGGGCCAACTCACGACGAAGATCAAGTGCGGCTGCGCCCGTCAGGGTCCAGACGGTTCGTTCGTCGTCGCGGTGGGTGGTCACATCGCCCGTTGCGAGGGGAGGGGTCTCCGGACCCCGGGGCCCGAAACCGGCCGTCCCAGTCAACTCCGGCCGCACCTCCCCCGGCGCGCAGACGGTGCACGCGGGATCGAGCCAGAGGACGCCTTCGGCGGTCTCGATGCGGACGAGCGCGTCGGCGTGGCCGGCGGGGCCAACTTCGCCGCCTCGTCCAAGGCGCGCGGAGCGTACGAGGGTCCAGGTGGCGTCGATGCCAAGCTGGCGCGCCCACAGGGTGGCGACGAGGCCCGCTTCGACGGGGGTCAGAATCCGACTCCGGACGGCGCGGGCGAGGCGGCGGGGCGCCACGGGGTCCGCTCGGGTCTCCGAGGGCACGACGGCTCGGCTGCGCAGGGCGGTGGGGAGGTCGGCGACAAGGTCGGCATCCGGTCGGCGTCCGCGAAGGGAGAGCGGAGCGCCAGGTTCGGGCTGGGAGGCCATGCCGAAGCGGTAGGCGAGGGCGCGAACCAGCGTCGCGCGGTCCGGGAGGATGGTGACGCCCCCAGCCGCGGCGAGCCACCACGATCGGGGGCCGTCCGACAGTGCGCGGACGCCGTGGAACGAGGTGTCGTCCCCCTCACCGTAGGCGGGGACCCCGTTTTCGACCCAACGGACGACGACGTCGATGGGCCCCTCGGAAGGCTCGGCGCGCAGGAGGAGGGCGGCAGGCTCCGTGATCGTCTGGCCTGGTCCGTCCCAGGTGGCCGCGACGTTCGTGGCGTCTTCGGGAACCGCGACGCGGAGGAATCGCTCGACGTCCGCCGCGGGAATCCTGTAGGTCTCGACGATCTCCGTCGTCGCTGCACCGCCCGCGGCCAAGGCGACCTGCGGGTCCCCCGGTGGCAGGGTCACGGTCGCGACGCGCGTCGGCGTCAGGTCGAGCATCGTCCTGGGTGGCGGTTTGACGGGCGGGGCGCCGACGACGACGGCGACGTCTGAGGTGGCATTCGCGACCCACCCGCCCCGGCGGTCCTGGCGCAGGTCCGACGGGACGCCAGAAAGATGGGCGTAGGCTGCGGGATGGGGCGTCCAGACGAAGCCGCCTTCCCAAGTGCGACGGATCTCGACGTTGGCGTGATCGTCGCCGGACAAGTCCTCGAGATGCACGGTCACCCACCGCGTCCCGTGAGCGTCGGCGCCGCCAACGACCGTCCGGATGGGGTCCAGGGTCGGGTTGTGGCCGACTTCCGTCGCGATGCGCCCGCGGACGGACCAGCCCGAGACCTCGACCGGCAGCGCGAATCGGATCCAGGCGCAGGTGGGCGACGCGACCACACGGAGCTGGGAACGTTCTTCGAATTGAGGGGCCTCGGCGGTGGCGTCGGTTTCGAGCCAGACGAGGACACAACCGGCGGCGAGGTCGATGGCGGCACTCATCGGGTCAGCGCGTTCCGAACGACGGGCGGCAACTGGGACCATCGAGGCTGGGCCCAGGCGCGGCAGCCCTCTTCGTCGGTGGCGGACCAGGTGGTCAGGATGCGCCTCAGCGCCTTGTGCAGAGGCGGGTCCGTTGCCTTGACCGCGTCGTCGAGGAGAGCCGCTACATCGGCACGTTGTGGGGCGTCCACCCATTGGACGTTCGGCGTCCCGAGGCGAGCGCGAAGGCCTGCGACCGCGGGTCCTTCCAAGGGGACGGGCAGGCGGCCCATCGCCGCCATCCACCGGGATCGGCGACACCACACGCTGCCTTGGCGAAGGGCGTCCAGGCGCGAAACGCCGCCGGCAAGGGCGACGCTCCCCCCGAGCAGGATGGACCCGAGCGCGTCCGCCGTTGTGGGGTCGTCGGTACGGTGGGCCCAGGCGAGCCCCAATGCCGACGCGACGACGGGCGAGTCGGGAAGGGCCGCGGCGGCGAGTGCGATGGCGACGAGGCCGTCTTCGAACGCGGTGCCGAAGGCGGCGTCGAGCGCGTCAGCGTCGCGTGGCAGCGAGATGCCGCGCTTCCAGATGGTGTCGGCGGTGCGAGCGACGACGGCGAGGGGGACGCCGCGGATTCCCCGCAGGGGACGGATGGCGCGGCGCGCGCGGGTGGCGACGGCGTCCTCCGCGTTGGCGGCCAAGGTTGCCCCAAGGTCGACGAGCGGGTTCACGGGGCATCCAGGAAGGCCATGAGGGCCTGAATCAACGCCGCAGGTGCGTCATGGTGGACGAGGTGACCAGCGCCGGGAATCACGACGTGGCCGGCGCTCGGAATCGCTGCAGCGCGCTGGGCATGGTCCTCCACCTGGAAGGCCGTTTCGGCACCGTCGATCAACAGCGTCGGCGCGTCGATGCGCGAGAGAAAGGCGGACGCCTGGGCCGAGGAAAAGGGCGTGGGGCTGCGGCCTCGATGCAGCGCATCCCACGTCCATTGCAGTCCCGATCCGGAAGCATCTTCGGTCGTGATGCGGGCGGCGAGTTCGCGCGCCAGGGCCCGGTCCATCTTGGGGGCACCGCGGCTGATGCGACGGACCGCGTCATCCAAATCGGTGAGCCGAACATGTCGGGGCACGTCGCGACGGTGGTCGAGGAACTGGATGGCACGGTCGACCGCGTGGGTCGTGGTGTCTGGCGGGCCGAGGCCCTCGATGGCGACAAGTTTGTGGATGCGTGCGGGTCGGGTGGCGGCCAGCAGCAGGGCGACAAGGCCGCCCATGCTGTGGCCGACGAGGTCAACGGGGGCGTCGAATTCGTGCAGCAGGCCGTCGACGTCGGCCACATAGTCCCAGAAGTGGTACCAACCGCCCGGCCCGACGGCGTCGGAGCGGCCATGGCCCCGAAGATCGGGGGCGGCGACGCGCCGGTTCAGTCCGCGCGCAACCACCTCCCAGGCGGCTCCCTGTTCGAGAAAGCCATGGAGGAGGACGGTGGCGCGGCCCGAGGTGGGGCCCCACTCACAAAGGGTCAGGCCAAAGTCGCCGGGCCCCACCACGACGCGACGCTCTCGACGCTGCGTCACGGTTCGAATCGGTAGCCGGTGCCGTGGACCGTCAGGATGTGTCGAGGCTCGCCTTCGGGCTCCTCAATCTTCTTCCGGAGCTTGAGGATTTGATTGTCGACGGTCCTGGTCGTCATGAACCGGTTGTGACCCCACACGTCGCGCAGGAGTTCCTCCCGGCTGACGTCCCGGCCCCGGTGGGCGATGAGGTACCACAACGTGCCCGCTTCATGGGTCGTGAGCGAGATTTCCACGCCGTCTCGCCACATCAAAGGGCGGCGCAGGTCGACCTTACTCTTCCCGAACGTGTAGTCGTCGGCACCGCGGTCTTCGACCGGCCTCTCGCGCAACCTCGCGCGGATGCGGGCGATGACCTCCCGGCTGGAAAAGGGCTTCGTGATGTAGTCGTCGGCCCCCATTTCGAGGCCCATCACCCGGTCGATTTCGTCGGACCTGGCGGTGAGCAGGATGACCGGGACGCTTGGGAACTCGGTCTTCAGCGCCAACATGAAGCGTCGGCCGTCGATGCCTGGCAACATGACGTCGCTCAGCACCAGATCGGGGCGATCCGTGCGCGCGGCGCGCAGGGCCGATTCGGCTTGGACGAAGCCCATGGCTTCGAACCCCTCGTGCTCCAACGCGGCTACGAGGCCCGCTGCGATGGTTGAATCGTCCTCGACGACGAAGATGAGGCGCTTCGTTCGCGTCACTGGGCGATGTCCACCGTCAGAATGTAGGGACCCAACTGGTCTTTGCTGTCCACGACCATGTACACATTCGTCGGTGCGCCGCTGAGATTCGTGAAACCGACAGCTTCGGGACCGGTGAGCGTGAGGTCGGACCCGATGATGCAACTCGCGACGTTGATGCAGTTGTACATGAGGTAGATCGCGCCGTCGCCGTCGGTCATCGACAGCGTCGCCGTCAGCGTTTCACCATCTTCGACCCGAATTTGGGTCATCGACTCGGGACCGGGCAAGCTCGTGCCCGTGCAGCCACCGAGGCCGGGATTCAAGGTGCCGGTGAACGGGAAGGTCTCCGTGTAGTAGGTGCCTTCGCCCATCGGCTCGGTCTGCAACTGGGCGTCCAAGCACTCGTCGTACATCTCCGGCTCTTCCAGGACGTCGATGGTCAGGTCGAGTGTGAAGATGTCGCCGATGAGCGTGTCGTCACCGAACAAGGCGTCGATGTACCCGTCGAGGACGAGGGTCAACTCCATCGCTTCGTCGGTCTGGTTGAAGTACGTCAGGTACTCCGGCCCGCCGACGGCGTAGTTCAGATCGGCGTTCGCGATGCACGAACTCGTCTTGCTGCAATTCGAAAGCAGGTAAACCGCGGCGTCGCCATCGGGATTGCTGTACTCGAGCGTCAGGACCGAGTTCGCTTCGAGCCGGATGGGGAACATGCCCTCTTCGCCGGCCCACGGGAAGGTGAGGTCGGGGCAATTGGTGATGTTCGTCAGGTCGTCGGTGTACCACGCGCCAAATTCGCCCCAATAGACGCCCGATTCCGTGATCGGCTCCATCGCGTCCGAGTTCGCGCAGGTGTTCACCTCGAAGAGAGGCGTCGCGCTGCCAACGTAGTGGTAGGTCCCGTTCATCACGATTTCTGACGCGCTCACGGCGTCGAGAACGTGGGGCCCGACGTTCTGGAGGCGATGGGTCCAACGGCCCATGGTGATCGTGACCGCGAGGTCGTCGTCGCCGAGGCCGAGGTCGTCGACGTCGATTTCCTCGAAGCCGTCGTCCTCGAGCCAGTAGAGCCGGGAAACGCCGAGGGCCTCGATGATCAGGTAGACCTCGCCGTCGCCGAGCGGGGTCCACTCGAAGAGCAACGGGGCGCCGTTGACGAAATCGAGGGTGGACTTGTAGTCGGGCTGGATCAAATCGAGGTCGGGGGCCGCGTAGAGGACGGGGTCGTCGGTCGGATCGTCCTCGTCGAGGTGACCGGCCCACTCGCCTGACAACTCGATGGTCAGGTCGCCGTAGAGCGGGTCGTCGTCGGCGTCGATCGCCGTGAGGAAACCGGCGTAGTAGCCCGTTCCGGCTGCCGGATTGAACAGGTAGGGCAACGTGTAGTCGCCAACGATCAACTCGGCGCCGACGTACCGCCACACGGGATTGGGGAAGTCCCAATAGTTGTTGTCGTCGAAGGTGACCCAGGTGTCCTCTTCGGTGGGCAGCACCTCGATGCAAGGCGCGCCCGTGACGATGCACTGCGCCAGATTCAGGGCCGACGGCGCGTCGTCGAGAAACGCAGCGTAGATGTAGGACACCGGCTCAAGAATGGGCGAGCGTCGCCGGAGGAGCACGATGCTCCCCTCGTCGCTGGAAGGAGGGCGAACGGTCTCGCCGCCGGGCACGGTCGTGGTGACATTTGTGCCCGTAGGGTCCGTTTCCGTGGGGGGCGGCGGCGCGGTACCGCTGGAGTCGGGTCCGCAGGCAGCAAGGACGAGCAGGGGCAGCGTGCGCATGGCGATCCGTCAGTTGAGGTCGATGTCGAGGTTGTAGGGGCCAGCGGCGTTGACGCTGTCGACGACGATGTAGATGTTTTCCAGGCCGCCTGTCGTGTTGGTGTAGGTGACCGTTTCCGGCCCCACCGTGGCGACGTTGGCGCCAAGCAAGCACGAGGCCGCCTGGACGCAATTGTACACGAGGTACAGCGCGGTGTCCGAGTCGGGCATGTTGGCGGTGACCGTCAACGTCTGGCCGTCTTCCACGAGGACCTTGGCAAAGCCTTCGCCGCCTTGGGCCGGCGTGAGCAGGCAGGGCGCCACCGGTGACAGGTCATTGGCCGCGCCGGACAGGTCGCCGGCGAACGCGCCCGTGCCGACGGGCAGCGCCGAGATGGCTTCCGCGCAGGTATCCGTGAGAATGTCGCCCCCGACAACGCTCAATGTGTAGTCGAGGACGAAGATGTCGGTGACGGCGGGGAGTCCGCTGAGCTTGAATGCGTCCAGGACGAGCACGGCGTCGAGCGGGTCCGGCGTGTCGTTGTACCAGGCGACGGTCTCCGTGCCGGATGCGTAGGTGCTGTCGGAGCCGACCAGGCAAGTGCCCGCGTCGACACAGTTGGTGACCAAATAGAGGGACGCGTCGTCGCTTGGCAACGTGTACGAGAAGGTGGCGATGCCTCCCGGCGGGATCGAAACCCGCGCGAAACCTTCGGGCCCCAACGACGGAAAGCCGGTGCAACCGCCGCCGCTGAGGTTGTCGGCGTGACCGAGAGTCGTGCCCCAATAGGTCCCGGGTTGGAGGATGTCGCCCTCCACGGCATCCACACACAGGTCGTTGGCGACGAGTTCTACCCGCCCCCCCAGGTCCCGGTAGCTGCCGTAGATCCACTGCTCGGAGATTCCGATGAAGCCGAGTTCGTCCGTGCCCGACAGCAACTCGGCCTCATTCCACCGAATGAGGACGAGGTCGACCGGGTCGCCATCCAGCAACTCCACGTCGGTGAGATCGAGGTCGTAGACGCCGTCGTCTTCCAGGCGGTAGACGCGTTCTTCGAAGAAGGTCGTCAGCACGAGGAAGACGTCGCCGGTTCCAGGTTCCCAGCGTACAGGGACCGGTCCTTCGCTGGTGAAGACGTGGAACGCGGTTGGATCTGGCTCCGTGACGGTGGCGAGCGTGGGGAGTTCCAAGACCGGACCCGAATCAAAGGCGGCCCAGTCGTCGCCCTCGAACTGGACGCCGATGAGCCCGGAGGAGGCCCCTGTCACCTCTGAGAAGTAGCTGCCGAGCTGCGCCTGCGCGTCGAAGGACCAGGGAATGGACCAGGGCCCTATGATCAATTCATCGCCGACCCGGCGCGTGACCAGCGGGTCGAGGATGGAGTCGTCGTAGGGCTGGGCCGATTCCCAGGTATCGTCGAGGACGGGCAGTTCATCGAGGCAGTACGTGTCCTCGGCTCGGCGGGAAAGGCAAGCAGGCAGGTTGACCCAATTGCGCAGGCTGTCCGTGAAGACGGCGGCGACCGTGACATCCGCAGGGATCGCCGGATGGCGGGCTTGGCGTTGGATCACCATCACGGACCCTTCCTCGCCGCGCGGGGCGGCCGGCGTGTCCGTGGCGTCGCTGGTCGGCGGCACGACGGGGAGGCCGCCGTCGGTGGGCGTAGCTGCGCCTTGGTCGCCGCAGCCCGTCGCGAGACTCAGCAGGAATGCCGCGCGCACGCCGCCTCCGCCCGCGGAGGTAACCCCGTCGGGACCGTCGTTCACCCCATCGTGGCGGTCGGCACGGTGGGTAGGCGCAGAACGAACGCGATGCCCCCATCCCGCCCATCTTCGCAACGAACGTCACCGCCGTGGGAGACCGCCACCTGGCGGACCTGGGCGAGCCCGAGACCGTAGCCGCCGGCGTCACCGCGTTGTTCACCCTCCACCCGAACCCAAGGCTCAAAAATCGCCTCGCGTTGGGCGACGGGTACGCCAAGGCCGTTGTCGATGATTCGGATCTCGACGGCGCCGGGCTGGGGGCGAAGCTCGACCCAGACCGTGGCGTCGGAAATGTCGCGCCGGCGGTACTTGAGCGCGTTGTCGAGCAGGCACCCGACGGCGTCGCGTACTGCGCGACCGTCGCCGAGAATCCTGTCCGTCGCGTGCACCTCGTCGGCGACCAAGGCGACGCTCGCAGCCTCCAGGCGCGCCGCCCACATCTCAAGGGCACCGAGGACGGCCTCTTCGGGGTCGAACTCCTGAGGATCGGGCACCCGCGCTTCCCTTGCGACGGAGAGGACCTCGTCGATCCGCGTCGTCAATCGGTCGACTTCGGCGGCGATACGACTCGCCATTTCCGCCCGGTGTGCGGAGTCCTTGAAGGCGCCGATCTCGAGGTTCTCGGCCATGATCTTCATGCCCGCAAGGGGGGTCTTCAACTCATGGGTGACGCGGGTGGAGAAGTCGCGTTGCCGCTGCAGGAGGGCATGTTCTTGGGCCACGGCGCGCGTCTGGGCGAACAGCGCGCTCAGCCCCAGGCCCAGCGCGGCGAGCACGATGACGAGCGGCACCCAGGCCAACCGGGTGGCCTCGGCCACCTCGGCTTCGATGGCGGCCTCGCGTAGGCCCACGCGGATCCAGTGAAGCGTCCGTGGCAGATCGACGCTGACGACGACTTCGCCGCCTCGCCGGGAGCCGGCCACGATCGCGCCGCGGTCGTCAGAAATGACGAGATGAGGGCGCCAGGCGGCCAAGCCGCGGGCCGCCGAGAGCTCGGCCAGGAGGGCCTTCTGCTCGAGTTGGGCCGCCGCGCCGCTGCCGTCGACCGACCACACCGTGTACAACACGAACGGATCCGTCGAGTACTGGTCCCAGGACCAGCGCGGAACGGGCGTCGACGGACCCGAGGGCGGGTCTGCGACGACGCGGGCGGACACCTCCCGCCACGCCGCTACCCTGCGCTCGGCGGTCATCAGCGCCGATTCGAGACGGTCGGCGTCCGACATCGCCCCTTCGCGACGCAACCAACTGAGCGCTGGGTAGCGGACGAGGTGGAGCAGGGGTCCCGCGTCAGGCGCGTCGAGGTTTGTCATGTCGAGGCCGTTGCGGAGGGCGACCGCCGCAGCCTCTGGTCCTCGTCCGAGGGCGGCGAGGCTGGCCGCCCGTTGGTTGCGCAGGGCCGCCAAACGGTATGGGGGCAAGCCGATCCTCGCAGCGGTGCGGAGGTCACGGCCGCCGTCGGGGTCGGCGCGGTCCAGGATGGCAAGGGCGCCTTCGTGTTTGTCGGCCAAAGCCAGCGTTGCCGCGGCTTCGGTGACAGCCACGAGCCGAATCGCCTCTGGTGCTGACGCGCACGTGGCGAGCCAGATCGCAGCGATTGCGTCCGGATCAGCGGACGACTGTGCGGCTGAGCGCCCCGATTCCAGGCAGGGCACGCGCGAAAGGACCTCGGGGCGCTCAACCGTGGGGGCCAGCGGCCACGTGATTCGGGCCGTGTCTCGCCCACGGCTTCCCCGACCCGTCTCCCAAGTGTACAGGGCGTCGAACCAGGGCCACCGCTGTCGAAGGCGGTCCTGCCGCTCGCGCGCGTCGTCCGGCAAAGGGGCGCCGGTGACGGCGTCGTCCATGGCTCCAAGCAGCCGCTGCTCCCAGTCTTCGATCACCTCGGCGAGGCGGCGTTCAAGCTGATCGCGGGCGCGCCGCTCCGCAGCCGCGCGCGCGTCGGCCACCCAGACCAGGGCCAGGGCGGCGAGCAGCACCAGGGTGCCGCCAAGGACCCAGGGCAGGGGACGGGTCCAAGCCCGGCGTTGCTCGGACATGGGCTTGACTAGGGCGGGACGACGGAGCAGTCAACGGCGCAGGGAGGGGGGATGACCCGCTTGGGCGTGATTGGACTTGCGGCGTTGGTGGCGTGCGGGGGCTCGGAAACGGCCGGATCGGCGAGTGCGGGATCTGCCGCCAGCGCCAAGGTGAGCGTGGCCGAGGCGCCTGTCGCCAAGGAACGGCCGCCCGGTAAGCTCCGCGGGATTCTCATGTCCCAAGCACAGTTCGTGAAAGGGGCCGCCGGCAAGACCAGCCCGGGGCCGGCCAAGCTCGTTCTGTGGCGGACGGATGGCGACGGAGGCTGGTGGGACGAGATCATCGAGGACCCCGGCAGCAATGTCTTCCACAAGGCAATTGGCTACCGCGACGGCCTTCTGACGATCGCGGCCGGCCAAATCCCCAAGGAAGGCGAGACGCCCGCCCCCGCCCAAATGCGGCATTGGAAACATGATGGCACCTCGTGGGCTGCCACGACCCTCGTCGAGGCCAAGTGGGGCGGCCGCTTCCAGCGCTTCCGGGACTTCGAGTTCGGTGACTTCAACGCCGATGGCACGCCCGAGATCGCGATTTCGACGCACGATATGGGCGTGGTGATGGTGGCGTCGGAGGGTGCCGACGGCGCCTGGTCCGCCCAGCAGATGGACGAGAAGCCGGACACATTCGTCCATGAGATCGAAGTGGGCGACGTCGATGGCGATGGCGCGAAGGAGTTCTACTGCACGCCTTCGGACCGCAACCGCAGCAGCGGCGAGAGCCAGCCCGGCTCCGTCGCCCGCTATGACCTCAAGGATGGCAAGTATGTGCGGAGCTGGGTGGCCCAGTGGGAGCACAGCCACGCAAAGGAGATCCTCGTCGCCGACGTGGATGGGGACAAGCGAGACGAACTTTACGTCGTCCGCGAGGGCCATGTCGTGAAAGAGGGCGGCACGACCAAGCTGACCGATCCGGTCCAAATCCTGCGTATGGACCCCGGCCCCGAGGGCTGGACGGAGACGATTGTGGCCTCCCTCGAAGGCGAGTCGCAGACGCGCTTCCTCGTCCCCGGCGACGTCGACCATGACGGCAAGACCGACTTGGTCGCGGCCGCGATGAAGACGGGCCTGTGGGTCCTCAAGCGGTCCGACGACGGGAAATTCACGTCGACCGTCATCGACCCGAATTCCGGCGGCTTCGAGCATGCCACACACGTCGCGGACCTCGATGGCGACGGGAAGGTGGAGATCTACGTCGCGGCCGACAAACAGCGGGAAGTCCGACGCTACCTCTGGAACGGGGCGACCTTCGACAAGGTGCGGATCGGGGCGATTCCCGAGAAGCACATCACGTGGAACCTCCAGGACGGCACGTTCTGATCGCGTCCCTCGCGGTCGTCGCGGCGCTCGCTGCTGACGGCGGCGTTCGGGAGGTCCATGCCGAACGGGTGGCCAGTGCGCGTCGGTCCGCCCGTCGGCTCCTTGGCATCGCCTTGGCCGAGGTAGTCGCGGGGTCTGCCGCGGCTTTGGCTTGGCAGGACCAGAAGGAAGGGGGAATTGCGCTGGCTGTAGGTGGGGCAGCGCACGGGCTGACCGCGGTTGCGGCACTTGACCTCGCGCGCCGCCGCGAGAACGCATTCTCCGAGCGTGCGGCATGGGCAGACACCACACCTGGACGGTGGCCTGAGCTCGAGCGGCAGCTCGTGTGGTCGGTCGGTCGCGATGGCCGTTCCGACGCCGCGGCCACCGGTTTTTGGGCGGGGGGTGCGACGGGCGCCGTTGCGGTCTTGGCGCTGGACGTGGACACGGCCCATCGGAGTGCGGCGTCGGGAGCCGCGCTGAGCTGCGGCTTGGGCGCTCTTCACCACGGGTTGCGATGGACCCAGTCGGTGCAGCTCGCGAGTACGTTGGCGCACCCGCCTCCACGATAGGGTGCTGCGTGTCGGCGCCGCCCAACTACATCACCGTCCGAGGCCTACAGCGGATGCAGCGCGAGGTCTTGTGGCTTGAGAAGGAAGAACGCCCGAAGGTCGTCGCTGAGGTGTCCTTCGCGGCGTCCCTTGGGGATCGCTCCGAGAATGCCGAGTACATCTACGGCAAGAAGCGCCTGCGCGAGATCGACAGCCGCCGTCGATTCCTCATCGGACGGCTGGAGCGTGCCCGACCCGTCGACCCGGGTCAGCTTTCGGGTGACCGCGTTCGGTTTGGCGCGACGGTGACGGTCGAAGACGACAGCGGGGCTACGCGCATTTGGCGTATCTATGGGGAAGACGAGGTCGACATCGCCAAGGGCATCCTCAGTTGGCTCAGCCCGTTGGGCAAGGCGATGATGGACCGGACCGTAGGCGACACGGTGACCTACGCGGCGCCCGGCGGCGAACGTGAGGTCGAGATCATCGACGTGGGCTTCGAGGCGCAGGCGCCTTTGGAGCCGCCGCCATGGGAGCGATGAGGGTCAGACGGCCGCTTTGGCTTCGCGCACGTAGGCGGATGTCGTGATGACGTAGACGAACGCCCCGCCCGTCATGGCGACGAGAATCCAGAATGTGGGCAGTCGGGCGAGTACCCAGACGACAAAGATGGCGTGGGCTGCCGCGTCGGCCGCGAGGCCGACCGCCTTGAGCGCCCAACGGACAGGTTGGCGTTTGCGGTCAGCCATGGCGAAGGCGACGAGTCGGTCGTGAGCCAAGGCGTCCGCGGCCGCGTAGAGCAAGTGGCTCGAGATGTGAAACACCAGCAAGGTGGGTCCCCACCACGTCGTTGCCAGGTCGGGCCAGGCCTGTGCCACCGCGCAGAACAAGAAGACCTCGGAGAGGAAGAACGACCAACGGGTCCCTCCGGCGATCGACGGGCGATGAAAGGCCCCAAGCATGGGACCGGCGTGAAGGAGCAGGTAGGCGACGGCGAGGGCGGCCAGCAGGGCGGTCATGCCGCGACCCCCTCTGGGTTGCCGATCGGTGCTCCGAAACGGGTGACTCGCGGCAGGCGAAGACGCGCGAGGTTGGGGGAATGGGGGGCCATGCGTTCGCAAACGGCGATCGCCGAGTCGACGGCATCCTCATGCGAACCGATGTCCCGCGTCCAGTCTCCGGCGATGTGAAGACCCGCCTCGCCTTGGAGGCCGCCGAGCGCCCTCTGCCCGCGGTGATGATCCGGCGTGAGCAGAGGCAATTCGAAAGTGGACACGTGATGCGTGCGTGCAGGCAAGGGACCTTCGCCGATGGGCGTCGTAAAGACGGGCAGGCCCCACGGATGGCCGGACCAAATCGTCATCCGGCTGTTCTGGCCGTCAAACCGGAGGTTGGCGACGTTCCAGTCGCTGCGGCGACGAGGCATGTGGCGGACGTCGGAATGCGTCGCCACCCGTGTCCGATAGGTTTCTACGGCGCCGACGTGTGCGGCCAATCGCTCGACACCTGCAACGCCCTTGAGGAGACGTTGCGCGACGCCGGCGCCAACTGCGAGCACGACCTCGTCGAACCGGGCCTCCTGGCCTTCGGTCGAAACGATCCAGCCGAGGGCGTCGCGCCGCAGCGCTGTGACGGGGGTACCGCGGTGGACAACCGCGCGTGTGAGGTGGCTCGCGACGCGTTCGACGTAGTTAGCGACGCCACCGCGGAGGACGTGCCAGGAGAACGGCGCGAGGGTCGAGGGCCGGTGCAGGACCATATACTTGAGCAAGGTGTACGCGCTCATTTCGGCGATGCGGTCGGCGGGCGCGCCCCAGGCCCCTGCGACGATGGGCGTGAGGACCTTGGCGGCGAAGCGGGGGGAGAGGCGGTGGTGGGCCACGAAGTCCGTCCACCTCCAATCCGTCTTGCGCTCCGCGACGAGCGGCTCGGCTGCACGCAACGCGTTGTCGAGGCGGACGAGGTCCGACCACCACGCGCCCTTTGCGAGCAGTTGGAAGGCGCCGAGCACGCCGTGGGGTGGCAGGTTCAACGGCGTCGTGTCTCGAGTGGTGTCCTCGAAACCCCAACTCATGCCGACGCGTCGCGTGCTCGCGCCGACGAGTTCCAGGAGCCGCAGCATGTGGGGGTAGAGCGGGTCTGAAAACCAGGCGGCGCCGTCGTCGACGGGGCACGTCAGGCCGTCGATTTCGACGGAGACCGTGTGGGCATGACCTCCCAACGAAGGCGCAGCCTCGAAGAGCGTGACGTCATGGCAGGGGTCGAGGAGCCAAGCCGCCGTGATGCCAGAACCGCCTCCCCCGACGATGGCGATCCGACGCGAGTGAAACATGTTCTACTCCCGACCGAACTAGAACATGTTCTACCTGCAGACGCAAGACGCGCGGCGGATCCCCGGTTGCATTCGCAAGGGTGCGGTTGTGGCCCGCTAGGGGCAGGGCTCGCCGAGGGAACATGCCCGCACGCGAGCGGCTTCGGCGCGGACGGCGTCGCGCGGTGCTCCCAGTCCGTTGGCGAGGCGCCAAGCCAAAGTCGTGCATGCCACGCCGAGGCCCATCTGGCAGGCGCCGTCGAGCAGGTCCGTGGCGCGGACGTCGTCGCGCGGGATCCCGACCCCGTCGGCGTAGCGGCGTGCGAGGTTGGTGCACGCTGCGGCGTCGCCGGCTCGACATGCATGTTCGAACAACGAGTGGGCCCACACTGCGTCGGCGGTGATGCCGCGCCCCGCTTCGATCATCATCGCAAGGTTGTTGCACCCGCTCGCAAGGCCCTGGGCACATGCGCGTTCGTGGAGCGAAACCGAACGGCGCAAGTCCATGGCACCGCCGTCCCCTCGTGAGAGTTGACGTCCAAGGTTCGTGCAGGCGGACGGGTCCCCAAGGTCGCAGCCAAGGCCGAACCACGCGTTGGCGCGGCTGTCGTTTTCGGCGACACCGCGGCCGTCCCGGGCCAGGGCGCCCAGGTTGGTACAGGACGGTCCGTGTCCCTGTCGGCAACCGCGGTCGTAGGCGCGCTCCGCGGCGCCCTCGTAGCGGGCTACGCCTTGGCCAGTTTCGTAGATCCAGCCGAGTTGGAAACACGCGTCGCCGTCGCCAGCATCGCATGCTTGAGCATACGGGGCCGTGGCCGTGGCGCCATCGACGCCGCGCGCGAAGTCGAAGGCGTCGCCGAGGCGGCGACAGGCGGCGGGTTGGCCCAACTGGCATGCGCCTCGCAAGACGTGAATGGCGGCCGTGGGGTCCGGCGGTGCTCCCCAGCCTCGTTCAAGGAGCGCACCGAGGCCTGCGCAACCCGCGAGGCGTTGAGCGTCGCACGCCTCGCGGAAACGAGCCACGGCAGCTTCGGGAACGGCGATGGGTACGACGCCGTGGGCATGGGCCTCGCCGAGTCGCAGGCAGCTGTCCACGTGACCGGAGGTGCAGGCCTTGGCCCAGAGCTGGCCGGCCGTCTCGGGGTCGGGGTCGCGGTCGACTCCGCGCAACATGAGGTCCGCCAGCGCGGCGCAACCGAGCGCGTCGCCGGCGTCGCAGGCCACAGTCAGCCGTGCACGGGCGTCGATCACATTGGAAGGGACGACGGCCCCTTCGAGCGCGAGTTTACCCAACTCCCTGCATCCTTGGGCGTGGCCGAGGTCGCATGCGACGCCGTAGTCGCGCCACGCGGCCGCAAGGTCGCGCACCGTGCCCGCACCCAGCCGTGCCATGGACGCGCGCTCGGTACACGCGGCCGCCAGCCCTGAGCTGCAAGCCGAGTCGAAGGCCTGCCAGGCACGCTCCAGGTTTCGTCCGTCGAGCGATGGCCGCCCCGGAATCGTGCGGCTGTTGGCCCAGCCGACGAGGATGCAGGCGAGCGCGTCGCCGCTGTCGCATGGGTCAGAGAAGCGCGTGTCGATCGTGAGCCAGTCTGGGCCTTGCGGGCGCATTTGGGCCCAAGGTTCGCAGGAGGCCCGGACGCGGGCCGAGCACGCCGCTTCATGCGCCTCCTGGACCTGGGAGGGGGTCGGGACGACGCCGCGCTCATGCAAGTCCAACGCCCAGGCCTCAACGGCCATGTCGATGGCGTCGGGGCTCGGTCGACAGGCCAACAAGGCGGCCAACCACATCCGTCCTCCCAACCGGACGTACCCGATGTGACCGGGCGGGGGTAGATGGAATCAGGGGGTCGGGTGGTTCCGCGCGCTGAACGCGTTCGCTGTGACCTTGCCGCCTTCGTCGAGGACTTGGGTCGTCGAGCGCCGGGGCGCGTGCTCAACCTCTCGGTGGACGGCCTGTTCGCGAGGGTGGACCACCTGCCCGGACTGGGTTCCCGCGTCGCGGTGGAGATGTCCATCGACGGCGTCGCGGTGGCGGTCCATTGCGATGTGACCTGGGTGCGACTCTCGGACCAGGGTGCGGGGGCGCCGAGGGGATTTGGCGCGCGCATCCTCGACGTGCCGGTCCCCGGCTCGATCTCCACCTACGTCGCGCGGGGAGGCGTTCCCTAGTCACCGTTTGGCGGCCCCTCCGCCGCCCCCGGTGCCCTCACTGCATGGTGCCGAACCCGCCGTAGTCGCAGTCCCAGACCTGGCCGCAGGTGACGAGGATGTCTTCCTCGTCGTTCGCGAAGTCCTCGCAGGACCCCTTCGTCGCGTCGAGGCACTCTTCCGCCGCCGTGGCATTGAAGCCACAGGTCGCGAGGATGGGCGCTACGCTCTCGAAGTATTCGGACTGCTCCTTGACGCAGCCATCGACCGATTCGTAGAGGCGGTAGAAATCAAGTTCTTGGCAGTCGCGCATGAACTTGCAGGACGCGTCGCTGTAGTCCTCGCCCCACGTGTCCGCCGTGACCTCGCCGCAACCCGCGAGGAACACCCACCAGCGCGCCATGTCGCCTCCCATCGGGTTGTAGCCGCCGCCGTGACCGCCGAACAGGCGGCACCTCGGATTGTTCAGCCCAAGCGGGGCTCGCGTCGACCGATCTGGAGGCCAAGGCGTCGATTGACGCCTTCGCGCTCCTGGGCGTGCCACTGCGCAGTGTCGGCGCTTCTCGCAGCAGCGATGGCGCGCTGGCGAACCATGGTGCCAATCTCGGGGCCGTCGAGCCAGCTCGCCGCGCACTTGGAGCAATGATCGATGCGAACGTGAGGAGCGTTCATGAACCCACCCAACGTCGGTGCGCCGCCGCAGCCGGGGCAGCGAGCGACAGGGCCAGGATCCGGAGCGGCGTTCAGCGAGGAGTTCGCGGTGACATCGGGCGCGAGCTTCGGCGCCAACGCGTCGAGGAAGCCGATGACGTGTCGCGTCTCCACCCAGGCCCCGACGCAACGGGGACAGTGCGTCACCGGGATGCCGTCGAGGTCAGCCGAAAGGAGCGGGACCTGGCACCGGGGGCAGCGCCCCACGTTCAGGTGGCCTTGGGCGCCACAGATGTGACGACGACGTACCGGACGCCGTCGACCGTCAGTTCCTTGCCGCGCAGGTCGAGGCGCTGCGTCACGTCAGCGCCCTGCAGCACGATGTTCGCGACGACGCGGGCGCCGTTGGCGACGAACGGCGCGGCGACCTCGCTTGGAAGCTCGCCCTGGGCCTTCGCCAGCACACCCGACCAGGCGTAGTCGACGCCGTCGGTCAGCACCTTCTGCGCCATGCTGGCCGTCGCGTACCCGCAGTTGGACCCGAGCCAATCGGCCTTCGAAGACGCGGTGGTCGCGGCGTCTCCGCCGGCCTTGCCGGGACAAGCGAGGGCGGGGGCGGAAAGGAACAGGCTGGCCAGGATCAGGTGCTTCACGAGAACCTCCGGCCGGCCGCTATCACCGCTCAGCGCGAACGAGAGGCATCCGCAACCGCGGAGTCGTCGCGCTCCACGGCGCCGATCCCATCGGGCCGCATGCCGGGTGCGGCGGAAGGCGCGCCAAAGACGGCGGTCCATTCGCGGACGTCGCCCCGTTCGATCAGCAGGCTGACGGCTTGGGCCGGGTAGTCTGGCGACGACACCACAACGGCATGTTCGCCGACGCTCAGCGGCAGGGCCTGGCCGTCGGCTGGCCGCATGGGGCTGCCTGATACGCTGAACGTGGCAGGGACTGGACGGCCGTCGGGGCCCACGGCGCGGACGGCGAGGGTTCCGATTCGTTCGGGAATCGCCACCGCCGCCGCAAAGCTGAAGCCCGGTGGAACGACGAGGACGCGCTCAACGGGGTCGTAGCCATCCGCCCAGGCGCGCATCTCGTAGGTGCCGGGGTGCAATTCGACGGGGCCGCTCGGGTCGATGTTGCGCGTCTCAGGGCCGACGACACGGACCTGAGCACCAGGGACGGGGCGACCCCGCTCGTCGAAGAGGCGAAGGCTGACGAGGACGGCGTCGTCCGCGCAGCCGTCTTCGTCTGCAAAGCCGTCGACGTCTTCGGCGACCATCGGGCACCGGTCCTCCCGGTCGGCAAGGCCATCGAGGTCGCGGTCGGGGCGCTCCGGTGGCGTATAGGCCACCGACGCAAGCGCCCGGAAACCGGCCGTGCCAGGGGCGACGCCAAGGCCGGCGCCAAGGCCCGCGCGCACCCGCCACATCGGATCGACCTGCCACCAACCGCCCCCGAGCAACTCCGCGGCGGTCCCGCCCGGGTTCGTGCGCGGCGACCAATTCGTCGCGACGCCGAGCTCGGCCGACGCGCCAAGGATGGCGCTCGCCTCGTAGGTGCCGGCAACTCGACCGAAGAAGTGGTCGTCGAAAACCGTGGAACCCCACTCGGCGCGAGGAATGCTGCGCGTGCCGGCCTGCAACGCGACGGCGAACGGACCCTGCTTGGTGTCGAGGACGCCGTACAACTCGCCGCCGGTGCCGCCGAGGCCGACTGGAAGCGCGAGCGACGACGTCGGCAGTTGGAGGCGTCCGCCAAGCGCAGCGCCGACGGGTCCAGTGGCGCCGTCGAGCACGTTCGCCTTGACGTCTACGGCGAGGTCGCCGATGCCGGCGGCCGTGGGCCCCAGGCCCGCTCCGAGGAAGACGAGGGGAAGGTCGGCGCCTGCGCGGAAGCGGCCCCAATGAACGCTTCCGACGATGTCCGTCGTCCAAAGGTCGCTGAGCAGAACTTCGCGGTCGCCGGTCCTGTCGAGCGCGCGCAAAGGCCGGTAGCCGTAGGAGGTCCAGGCGGCGACGTCGGCGAAACCTTCGTCGCGAACCGCGCTCGACTCCGTCCAGAGCGTCGTGTGGGAATCGATGGGGGGCGACCAGGCCTGGCCGTCCACGGCCGGCAGGTCCTGGGCGACCGCCCAGGCAACGGAAAGGCTGAGAATCATGGGTCACGCAGGGGTGGGGATGGGGGAGGGGCAGGGCGGCGGGGAACCGCACGCGGACTCTAACACGGCAAGATCCGCCCACACAGCGCAACATCCGGGCGTTTGACCCAAGGGCCTCACATCATCGCCCCGATGTGTCGAAAGAGCTGTCGAGGGTCCCTGGACCCACGGGAGGTCGTCATGTTGGTTCTGCTCACCGCTTTGGGTTGTGCGACCCACGCCGTCCAGTCCGACCTGACCGTCCGGGCGATTCCGGCTGCGGTGCCGACCGAGACCTGGCTCATGGTGCCAAAGGGCGGAACCTGGGAAGACGACCGGGACGCCGTTCTCATGGTCGTCGAGCGTCGAACGGGCACAGCGTCTGGCACTGCGCTCGGGGCGGTCACCGACCCGCGCGCCCTCATGGACGGCGTGAACTATGCGGCGCGTCGCGCGGTGGAGAGCGACTTCCGGATGTCGTACCCGGTGGTCCGTGTCGCCGAGGTCTGGGACCCGGCGCGCCCGGATCGGGGTTCAGACTTTCAGGTCGACACCGGCGGGCGCGTCCACGAAGCGACCGTACGCCTCGCGGTCGAACTCTTGGTGGCCCAGGGTCACGAGACGGGCCCAGAGTCGTCGTTTGCGGCTCACTTCGTTGAGGCTGCGCTCTGATCGCCCGAGGATGAGGGGGTCGCGACGAGTCGGGCCAACTCCCCAGATTGATCCAACTCAGCCAAATCTGTGTAGCCGCCCACCCACCTCGATCCGATGCGGATCTGGGGGACGGTGGTCCGACCGGTCTCGCCGACCAACCACTCCCTTTGCTCGTCAGCCGAGACGTCGACCTCGGACCAGGTCAGGTTGCGACGGTTGAGCAGCGTCTTTGCTCGCACGCAGTACGAACACGAGGGGGTGGTATAAAGGACGATGGCGTTCAGCATGGCACCCGCGCGTGATCTAGGCACCATTCGTGGACCGGGGAGGGGTCGTGTGGCTTTGGTGGGCCTGCCGCGTGGCGACCGAAGTGTCCTCGGACAGCGCCGTCAGCCAAGGGCTGGCAGACGTCGTTGGCGTCTCCGTCACGGGTAGCGAAGGCGCGTCGACTTGGGCGGTCAGTATTGCATCGCCGGATGTGGGCTGTGACCGCTATGCGGATTGGTGGGAGGTCCTCGACGCCGAGGGTACCTTGATCTACCGACGGATCTTGGACCATAGCCACGTCGACGAGCAGCCCTTCACGCGGGACGGGGGCCCTGTGGACGTCGCGTTTGACGCTGGCGTCGTCGTCCGGGCGCACCTCCATCCCGATGGGTACGGCGGCGATGTTGCGAGCGGCAGCGTGTCCGCTGGCTTCACGATGGGGGCTCCGCCCGGGGACCTACCCGATGGGCTGGAGGACGTGATGCCTTTGCCGGAGTCCTGCTTGTTCTGACGCCCGGCGACGCGCCGGATCGCGTGGCGGCGTTAGCGCTCCAGCCCGGAGGCGCGATGAGTTCGGAGGTTCGCTTCGCGACCGACACCCACGTCGTCCTCATCCCCGACGGCGTCACGATTCGCGTGCCGGCCGGTACGACGGGTTGGATCACACAGGTTCTTGGCGGGAACACCACGGTTCAACTCGACACGGGGCGACTCGTCCGGGTGGCGGCGGCGGACGTGGCCGCCATCGGCGGAGAGGCCCCGGTTCAGGCCAAGGTCGAGGACGGGCCGACGACGCCAGAGCGTATTTGGGATGTCCTTCGCACCTGCTACGACCCAGAAATCCCACACAACATAGTGGACCTCGGCCTCGTCTACGAAATGGGCGTGGGGGAGGGCGACGCGGGTCTCGACGTCAGCATCGCGATGACGCTGACGGCTCCAGGCTGCGGGATGGGCCCGGTGCTCGTCGCGGACGTCGAAGCCAAGGTCGGCGCGCTTCCAGGTGTGGCCTCCGTGAAGGTGGACCTCGTCTTCGACCCCCCATGGGGACCCGAACGTATGAGTGAGGCGTCGCGCCTCGAAATGGGCATGTTCTGGTAGGGAACCCCGGCACGCCGGAGAGCGTTTCGCCCTTTGCAGCAGCCTGCTAGACGAGTTCGTCCAGGACTTCCCAGGCGCCGGCGAACATCGCCAGGCGCCCGACACCCTCTTGGTCGGCGCCCAACGCTTGATGGAGAAAGGCGGCCGTCTTCATGTCACCTTGAACGGTGGCCTTCTGGAGCGATGGCCTGAGGTGCGGTGCCGCCTCGGCGGGCGCGAGGCGGCTCCAAAGGGCCACAGCTTGGGCAGCCAGCCGGTCGTCGACGATGTCCGTAGCCTCACGGAAGGCCTGGCGGGCAAGATGCAGCGCCCGATCGGGCCGAGACGCGGCCTGGGCGTCGGCCGATTCGACGCGACAGGCCGCGGCGCCGTGGGCGTCGCCGAGCACCTGGGCCAACATGGCCGCTTGGTCCAGCAAGACCGCTGCCGTTTTCGGATCTCCCGCGGTGGCGTGGCATCGGCCCGCCACGCGTAGCGCCCGTGCCTGAAAGTGCAGATGCCCCGCTTCGCGCAGCTGGCCTAGCGCCGTGCCGAATTCCGTGAGGGCAAGTCGGTGGCTGCCGCCCGCCGCGAGCGTGGCGGCGCGCTCGCAACGAATTTGGCCCGAACGAACGGCATCATCGGGGACGATGGCGAGGGCGTCGTCGAACAGGCCGATCGCTTCGTCATGGCGCCCCAGGAGGCGACGGCTGCGCGCCAAGACGGAGAGGCCATCGGCCCGAACCCCGCGGGGGGCATCGGGTTCGAGGCGTCGCAGTGCCTTGTGGATGAGGTCCGCGGCGACGTCAGGGTGTTCGCGGTCGACCTCCATCTCGGCGAGAACGACGAGCGCGACGCCCTCCTGGGTTCGGTCCTTGGAGCGGCGAGCGAGGCGAAGGGCGGAGCGGATTTCGGATTCAGCCGCGCCAAGGTGACCGCTCGCGATGCAGTGGCGCGCCAACGCGATGCGACACTGCGTTTCCGCCCAGGCGTCGGGAGCCGTGTCCAAGCGGCTCAGCGCCGCAGCGAGGAGATGGGCGACGTCCTCGTTCCGGCCGATCTGGGCGGTCAACGCCGCAAGATGCAGCAGAACCGCGATCTCTCCCGCCGTGTCACCCCGCGCCCGTGCGGCGCGGAGTTCGCGGTCTAGAACGGCGTTCGCCTCCCCGGTGCGGCCTCGCGGCGCAAGGACGTCGGAGCTGAGTCGAGTGGCAAGGTGAGACTGTTCGGGGCCGTCGACGGGAACGGTGCGCATGAGGCCGCGAAGGGCGGCCTCGACGTCGTCCAGGGCGTAGGCCTGTGTCCCGCGCGCCAGCGCCGAGCGCCATGCGGACTCGGACCTGGCGACCTCTTCGGCGAACTCAAGGTGTTGCGCGAGTCGGGCTGGGGCGACCGGCTCGGCGGACTCCTCGAGGGCGTCAGCAATGGCCGCGTGGGTCGCCTTGCGCTCCGCGGCTGTCAGGTCGCCGATGATGCGCTCGCGAAGCTCGCCATGGGCCGTGCGAAGATGCCCCTCCCGTTCGGTGACGAGGTGCCGCCGAAGCAGGAGGTCCAACGCGTCGGCGGCCCCTTGGCGGCCGAGACCAAGGCGGCGTCCGACGTCGGCAACGAGCAGGGTGTGGGCTTCGGTGGCCAGCAACGCGAGGGCGGCGAGCATGATGCGCGCGTCCCCCGGGAGGTCGGCGAGCCGTCGATCCATGAGGTCTCGGAGACTCTCGGGCAGGCCGAGGCCCGCAAAGAGCCGATCGGCGCTTGGGTCGAGGGCCGCCAGGGCCAATCGCCACCGGCCGCTTGCGTCCCGCGAAAGCAATTCGTGGTCGACGAGGCCGCGGAGCAACTCCACGATGAACATCGGCACGCCTTCGCTGCGACCCGCGACGAACCGGAGCAACTCCGTCGGAGGTTCTGCAAAGCCCAACATGTCGGTGACCACGTCGCGCTGGGCCGGCGTGTCCAGACGGCGGAGCGTCGCCCGCGGCAGGGTGGCGACGGTTTGGTGAACGCCGTCGGACAACGTGGAGGCCAGGACGGCTACGCCGTGGGGGCGCCTCTTCTCTGCCGCGGCGGCAAGTTCGACGACGAAGTCGTCGGCCCAGTGCAAATCGTCGATGAGCAGGAGGGTGGGTCGGTCGTCGCCCCAAGATGACAGCGCGTGCAGGAGGGCGTCGGCCTCGCGCGCCCGCGCCGCTGCTGCCGGGAGCGGGCTGGGGGACGACCCTGCCGCGAATGGCGCGAGTCGGGGGAAGCGGTGGGCCAGGACGCCAGCGACCGGACCCAGCCAGCAAGCGGCGCGGTCGGCCCCTTGGGCAATGGCGCGGTCGGCCAGCGCGTCGCCGATCCGGGCGATGGCGTCTTGGGTCCCCGATGCATCAAGGGCTACGGCCAGCACTGCACAGCCGCGCTGCAACGCGCGCCGCCCGACCTCGAGAAGAAAGCGAGTGCGGCCGATGCCGGCTTCGCCCTCGATGATCAGAGCGCCTTGCAGGGGCCGGACCGCCGCAAAATTGCGGGCCATTTCAAGCTCGGAGGTTCGCCCAGCCAAACGCGCTCGGTAAAGGTAGGTCTGGGCGGGGGGACCCGTGGTCGGGTCTGGCGGAGCGCCGAGGTCGCCGAGGATGCGTCGGACGTCTTCAGCGTAGCCGATCCGATCTTCGGGGGCCTTGGCGAGGAGCCGCATCACGAGGTCGTCGAGCTTGCGCGGGACGCCCGCGACCCGCGCTGAGGGTGGCTGGGGCGTCGCTTCGAGGTGTTGGTAGAGTAGCGACGCCACTTGGGGCGAACGAAACGGCAGACGACCCGTGATCAGTTCGTAGAGGATGACGCCGAGGGCATAGAGGTCTGCCCGGGCGTCGGCGCCTTCGCCCCGGATGATCTCGGGGGCCAGATAGGAGGCGGTCCCGTGGCTCCTGGCGTCGAAGGCCAAGGCTTCTCGACCCTCCGAGCCAGCGAAGTGGGACAACAGCCCGAAGTCGACCAAGACGGGTCGTTCGTCGTCCACAAAGAGAATGTTGTCGGGCTTCAGGTCGCGGTGGGCGAGCCCTTCTCCGTGCAGATAGGCGAGGGGCGCACATAGGCGATGGACCCACGTGATCGCGGGAAGAAGGTCGCGGGCGGGCTCGATTTGGCCGACCGGATCCGGGTCGTCGGCGCTGGAATCCGCGCTTCCGAATTGGTCGGTGTCCCGAAGCGTAGCGTGGAGGTATGCGGACGTCGTCGCAAGGCCAGGGGCGGTGACCGCCGCGGTCGGGGCGGGCGGCCCATACGTACCTGCAAGCTGGCGGAGCGTCTTTCCGCGCAGCAAATCCATGGCGTACCAGGGCAGGCCTTCGTGGTCCCCCGACTCGTGAATGGCGACGATGCCGGGGTGGTGGAGGCGCGAGAGCGCGCTGATTTCACGGCGGAGGCCCCACACCAGTCGCTCGTCGAATCGGAGGACGGTCTTGAGCGCGACGGAACGGCCGTCGCGCACGTCCCGCGCTCGGTACACGACACCCATCCCGCCCCTTCCAAGCGGCGACCCCAACTCGTAGGGGCCGATGCGGTCGGTCACGTGTCTCCGCCCTCGCCAGGCCATGGGTCGACGTCGAAACGGAGAGGCCGCGCGGGCGCCTGTGGACGCCAGGTGCGCATCCCGCGGTCGGGAGTCAGCTTCCGAACATCCAGCGCATCTTGGTGACGCCGCCGGAGGCGGCCATGGGGTCGGTCGAAGGCGTCGGGGGGCCGGGTTTGGGCGGCGCTCGCGGCGCGCTCCTGCACCGTTTCAAGCGGCAGCGAACGCCCGACGAGTGCGGCCGCCAAGCGGTGTCCACTCTCCGCTGGCGCCGGCCTTGGATCGGGCGGGAACACGTCGGGCACGAGCGTGGGACGGTGGGGGCGGGTCGCCATCGCGCTGGCCGCGAGTTGGCGTGCGGTCGCGGCGATGCTCTCGGCCTCGAGGGCGGCCCGCTCGACACGTTCTACAGCGGTCCGCGCACGCAGGACGGGTCCCGTTCGATCCGTGACTCGCGCGCCTTGAAGCGCGGCGACGAGGCGGTGGGCACCGACCGCGGCGTCTTTGGCTGCGGCGTGGGCACGCTGGGCGCGCACGGAAAGGTCGGCGGGAACCAGGGCGGGTTCGCTCGTCGCCATCCGCGCGCGTTCAACGGCGGCCTCGATTCGGCCTTTGAGTTGTTCGGCCTCGAAAACGGCGCCATCGCCGAGGACGGTCGCCTCTGGATCATGGGAGCTTCCAGCCCACGCGGCGAGGTCGACGCCGCGACCGGCCTGGAAGGCGGCTTCGGCCGCGGCCTCGGCGTCCGCCGCCAATTCCGCGGGGCTCGGACGGTCCTGGGCCCGTAGGGAAAGGCCTCGAGAAAGCACAGCTGCGAAGCGTGGACTGACGCCCCAGTCTCTGGGAGAGACGCCACGGGAGAGAACGTCGAGCAGGTCGGGGGTGTCCAACTCGATCGGCGCACGGCCCAAGGCGACCCATGCTGCGACCATACACGCCGAGTACAGGTCGGTCCGCCCGTCCGGGGAGGCCCCGTCGAGCAGTTCGGGGGCGGCGGCCAGCAGGGTTGCCGGATTCGGCGACCAAACGCCGTCGAGCGACGCGCGGATGGGAGAAGGCAGGCCCCATGCGGCCCAGCGTGTGCGGCCGTCGGTGTCGACGAGGACCGTAGACGGTCCAAACGGACCGACGGCACCCTCGATGAGAGAGGCGCCGTCGAGTCGGTCGAGCATGCGCGCGAGGAGTTCGGCGGCGGCGGCTTCGTTGCCACCGCGCTCCTCCGCCAAGGCCGCCGTAGAGCGGGCGCCGCGCGCGTCGAAAGTGAAACTGCCAGCGAGGCGGTCGCTGGCGAGCAGGGGCAAGTGCGGCTCGGCGCCATTCCGCCATCGCTCCGCGGGACGCAGCAGGACCTCGGCAAATGCGGGGAGCGTCGCCAGTTCTGGGGCCACCGTGAGCACGAGACGGCCCTCAGCCTCGGTCACTCGGCCGGCGACGGAGGGCCTCCCGTCCAACTCAGAAGCCGAGAGCGGGCGGGTCGCAGGTCCCGGCGTCTCCGCTCGCGAAGCCGCAGGCGCCACCGGCGGCGAACTCGGCGCTCGTGTAGGTCGTAGCCGAATCGTCGTCGCAGGTGACCGTGGCGGAGCCGTCTGCGTGCATGCACCAGACTTGCGTCGCGCCGTCGGTGGTCCGGGTGTACGTCGTTCGAGACACGCAGTCGCCGCCACCCATGTCTACCGTTCCGGTGGCACAGACGCCCGATTCGCCTGAGATTTCGACGCTCAACAGGTCGAACGACATGGAGGCGCCGTTCTCCCACGTGAACGTGAAGCTGAGCCCGGACTCCGTGGTCGTGCATTCGCCTGTCGGCACGAAGCAGTCGGCCAGGAAGGTCTCGATGCAGGTGCCAAGGAACGGGTTGACGGCGGGGTCAGAGCACAGGCCGCCTTCGGCGCTGCCCGTGGGCCCGTCGGTTCCTGGATCCGTGGTCGAACCCGGGCCTGTCGCAGGGCCGGAGGCGTCGTCGCCGCAGGCAAGCGCCAATATCCACCACATTCGCTACCTCCCCGGGCGCGCCTAATCCGCGGAGGGCGGTCAGGTTCCGGTCGCCTTCCAGTGCTTCTCGTGCCAGGCCAGCCACGCGTCGAGGTCCCCGGCGAAGTCCACGAGATGGCCGTCATCGGCGTAGGCCCAGATGCGATTTGCGGCGGCGGCGAGATCGCGGTCGTGGGTGACGTAGAACATCGTTCCTTCATACTTCTCGATGCATTCTCGCAGGGCGGAGATGCTCTCGAGGTCGAGGTGGTCGGTCGGTTCATCGAGAATCAGGACGTTGGGCTCGAGCAGAATCTGCTTGCAGAGGACGAGCCTGGCCGCCTCGCCGCCGGACAGCGTCGTCGTCGGCTTTCCGCCGTCCGTTCCGCTGAACAGCATGCGGCCGAGGATGGCGCGAACGTTTTGCTCGCCGACTTCAGGGCGTTGGTCGAACAGCCACTGGTAGACGGTCGTTCCCTTGGCGATCTGATCGCGGTGGTCGTGGCCAAACACGCCGATGCGCGTGTTGTGGCCCCAACGAACGCGCTTGGCGTCCGATTCGGCGGGGTCGAGCAACCGGTTGAGCAGGCTGGTCTTGCCGACGCCGTTGCGGCCGAGGATGGCGACGCGGTCACCGCGCAAGACGTCGGCGTGAAAGCCCTCGAAAACCGCGCGTTCACCGTAGCGGCAGGCGAGGTCGCGGACGCCGAGCACGTCCCGTCCACTCGGTTCGCCAGCGGGGAACCGGATGAACGGTCGCGCGATGTTGCTGCGTCGAATTTCGTCGGGACGCAGCTTTTCGATTTGCTTCTGGCGTGCGCGCGTTTGGCTGGCGCGGGTGCCCGCCGCAAAGCGCGACACGAACTCCTGGAGCTGGCTGATCTTCTTGTCGCGCTCCGACACGTCCTTCTCGGACCGGGTCCGGGCTTCTGCCTTGGTCCGGACCATTTCGTCGTAGTTGCCGACGTACGTGATGATGGTCTCGAAGTCGATGTCGGCGACGTGGTCGGCCACGCTGTTGAGGAAACGCCGGTCATGGCTGATGACGACCAGGACGCCCTGGTAGCGTACGAGAAACTCCTCCAACCACTGGATGGAGTCCATGTCCAGGTGGTTGGTGGGTTCGTCGAGGAGCAGCGCGTCGGGCTTGCCGAACAGGGCGCGCGCCACGAGCACGCGGACCTTTTCGCCCCCTTGCAGCTCGGAGAGCTTGCGGCGGAAGTTGGCGTCGGGGACACCGAGGCCGGTGAGCAACACGGCGGCATGGGTCTCGGCCTCGTAGCCGTCTTCCTCCGCGACAATCATTTCGAGCTCGCCGAGGCGCTCGCCTTCTTCGTCGGACAGGTCATCGCGGGACAACAGAGCGTCGCGCTCAACGAGCGCCTTCCATAGGGATTCGTTGCCGGAGATGACGGCTGACACGGCGTCAAGGTGGTCGAACACCGCGTGGTCTTGGCGGAGCCAGCCGGTCCGCTTGGGGCGGTTCACATGCCCTTTGTCCGTGTCCTCATCCCCGATGAGGATGCGCATGAACGTGGACTTGCCCGACCCATTGGGGCCCGTCAGCGCGTAGTTGCGCCCGGGCGCAAAACTGCAGTCGACGTCCTTGAACAGGGTGCGCCCGGCGAACCCCTTGGTGACGCCCGATACCGTGATCATGACCCGCCCCGCAATGGGGCGGCGCGCTAACGCGACGGGGGCATCGCGGGCGTCTCGGCCACCTGCTTGCGTACGACGTCCATGTCCAAACCTCGAATCTGGCCGATCAGGTCCTCGAGGGCGGCGGCTGGCAACATGCCTGGCTGCCTGAAGAGCAGAATACCGTCGCGAAAGGCCATCACGGTCGGGATGGACTGGATCCCAAGTTCCCCGGACAGCTGGTTCTCGGCGTCCGTGTCGATCTTACCGAAGATGACGTCGGGGTGTCGATCGGCAGCGGCCTCGAAGACGGGCGCAAAGGTACGGCACGGACCACACCACGACGCCCAGAAGTCCAGTAAGACGATCGGGTTGGACTTGAGCGTCGATTCGAAGTCTGCGGCGGAGAGGTTGCGCGTGGCCATGAGTCGCCTCGATGGCGGCTTGATAATCGGGCAAGGGCGCCGGCCCAAGGGGCGCTCTCAGCGGGAAGGGGCTGCCGAAAGGCGCAGGTGCAAGCGGATGCTCACGATGAGGTACCAGGCTGGGTAGGCGAGGCTGACGAGCGCAACGGTCCGTGTCCAGGGCGCGTTTATGGCCAGTGTCAGCACCGTCAGCGTCAGCCCCCAGACGACGCCGCCCCCAAGCGTGACGGCGCGAAAGCTCACGGTCTTCGTCGGGTAGGCGTAGTGAAGGGGGACGAAGACGAGGGCGGCGCAGACCGCGATGGCGGCGGCTGTGGCCATCTCAGAGGCGTCGAGCAGGACGGCGTAGAGCAGGAGGATGTTCCAGTAGGACGGGAACCCTACAAAGCTCTCGTCTGTTTTCGCTCGCTCCTGGCTGAAACCGTAGCCGCTCGACATGACCATCGCGGCGGCGAGCGGCCAACGGAATGCGTCAGGGACGAGGTCCAAGGACAGGACGGCGAAGGCGGGCAGAAAGGCAAAGGTGAGGAAGTCGGTGACGTCGTCCAGCTTGCGCCCGTCGAATTCGGGCAGAACCTCGCGGACCCGGACGGCGCGGGCCATCATGCCATCCGTGCCGTCGACGAAGACGGCAGCGCAGTTGAGAAAGAAGAACCACGCCACGTCGCCACTGACGATGGCGACCGCCTGGGCCAGCGCCAGGGGGAGGCCGAGCGCGGTGTAGGCGTGGACGCCCCAAGCGAGCGCAGTTCGCATGGCGTCCTCCGGTTCGCGAGCTAATCGCACGCCATGGGCGTCGTCCCCTGGTTGTGGGCCTTATGGGGCTGCGCGTCACCTTGTGATGCCGCCCGGCTCGAGCGTGTGGCCGCGGCAGCGGCTGGGGCCAACCCGGAGGCCGGCCTGGCCGCGGCGCTGGATCAGGAGTGCCCGAGCTTGCCGTTGTGGGTTCGCGACTGGGGGCTCGGGTGGGCGCAGGCCGTCGCCGGCGGCAGCGCACAAGGTGTGGAAGCAGCTCAGCGCGCCGCGGAAGAATTGTGCGAACCTGGATCTTGGACGCCGCGCGATCCGCTGACTCGCGAAGCCACGCTGAACATGTGGCAGGGGTGCCGAGTGGCCGAACTCGGCGTTTACCGCTCCGACGAGGCGTTTTTGGCCGCGGGCGGACCTGAAAGCGCATTGCTCGCGTCGGTGCTGCATCGCGAATTGGCGGATGGCGACCAGATTGTGCCCGTGGGCCGAATCGTGGACCGGGTGGGGTCGCGGGCGACCGGCTTGGAAGCGTCCACCTGGGGGCGCTACGCCCCCCGGTTCGGCGGCCTGGAACTACCCGTCTCCAGACATGCCCGGGTTGCACGGGGCGGCGTTTGTCAGCCGGCCGTGACCGCGGACGCAACGGCGGTGACTGTGGAAGGTGCGTCGCCCCGGAGTTGGACGGACGCTGGGCTGTCGGCCGACATGGGGCGCGACCTCAGGTGGTTCATGGGGGAAGGGCGAGGCCAATGCCGATGGGCCGTTGGGAACGGGATCGTCGTCGCCGCGGCCCCCAATGTGACGATTGCTCAGCTGGACACTGTGGTCACCACGCTCCGGGCGGCCGGTGAGGACCGGGTTCACTTCCTCGTCGACTTGGACGAGGGCGACCGCGGTGAGTTCTCCCCGGTCGGCGCGTGGTCGATCAACCGATGGGCGGGCGATGGGGCGTTGGGTCGGGTGCACGCCGGAACGACCGGGCTCGACATGGGGACGGCTGGACACCGATGGATGCCGGACCCCACGTGTGGTCCGACCTCCCCCACGACTTGGTGTGGAGCCTCGGATTCGGCGGCGCTTGCCGCCCTGGGGGCGCGATGGCCACCGGGTACGGTCGACGTCGCGCTGGCCCCCGACCTGACTTGGTCAGCGGCTGTCCAATGGCTCGACGCGTTGGCTGCACTTGGCCGCCTGGACGGGGCGTCCGTGCCTTGGGTCGTCCGCGACCTGCCGTCGCCGGAGCTTCGGCAACCGACGTTGGTGCGCGACCGCCGTAGACAGTCAATGCAAATCGGCCCTGTCGAGGGGATGGATCTTGCGGCGGCCGGGCATGCAGTGGACGCGCAGCTCGAGTTCCTGCACGCGTGCACGGTCGGCGCTCAACTCTCGGAGGCCGAAGTGTCGTGGCTGGTCGACCTGGCGGCCGACTCGGATCCTTTGGTGACCGTCAACATGCCCGATGCGCGTCAGCGAGAGGCGCTCGCCGGCTGCACATGGGACGCCTTGCGTTCCGCGCCCTGGCCCAAGGTTGCGGCCGCGGCCCGCGTCGAGGGGCAGTGGACGACGCGCCCGAATTGAGGCTCAGCGACGCTTGAGCGTGAACGTGTAGTCGACCGGGGTGAGTACGGCCGCGTGGATGGTGTCACCGTCGACGGTCCACGCGTGCGTCTCCCCCGAGGCGAGCTTGACATTGTGCACGTTGCCGTTTGTGGAGGTGACTTCGTAGGTCTCGTCCACAATCGCCTTGCCCGCTTTGTCGGAGATCGTGAAATGGTCGGACGTGATGGCGACCTTGCTCGTTTTCATCTGGTCCGTAATTTCGACGATGCCACGGACGGCGGGGTCGTTGGGGTTGGCCTTGACCTGATTGTACAAGGACCGCTCTTCGGCGTTGAGCGGACCGAGGTCGTCCTCCAGCTTGTCCAAGGGAACGCCCTTGGAGGCCTTGACGATGATCTTGAAGAACCGGAGCTCTTGGTCGTTCGGGTAGAACTTCCAGTCGCCTTCGACGTCGCTTCCGCCCATCCCGGAGCAGGCGAGCGCAAACGCAAGGGTGGTCGCGGCAACTGAAGAACGCAACAGGGTACGGATCAAGGGGACCTCGCAAGAGGCGCGCGTAACGCGACGCCCGGATGAGAACGGCCGCGTGACGGGTTGGGCGGGTCGAACCCGTCGCGCTAGCCTCCGGGTGGAGGGGGGGCATGAGCAGCATTCTGATGGTCTTTGGTGCCTTGGCGTTTGCAGTGGTGGAAGACTCCGGTACCGAGCCGACGGACAGTGGCGGCACAGGGACGACGCAGCCCACCGGCGAAACCGGATTCGCCGAGACGGGCACCACGATTCCGCCCACGACTCCTCCTACCGGCACGGGCACGGGCACCGGCACGGGCACGGGCACCGGCACCGGCACCGGCACGGGCACGGGCACGGGCACGGGCACGGGCACCGGAAGCGGGACGGAGCCCTACGATACCGGGGACACCGGGGGCGCTTCGGCGTCGGAAGACTGCGCGTGCGAGGACGCCACCGGCAGCGGAGCCGCGGTGGCCGTCGGTCTCGGTCTCATCGCGCTCATGCGCCGCCGGCGCAGCTGAAATGAGCACGCTCTGGCTTCTCGCCTCCGGCGCGGGTGCCGGAGTGGTGATCAACGAATTCGTTGCCGACCCGGACAACGATGGCGGCGACTTCGGATTTGAGTGGGTCGAACTCTACAACGCTGGCCCGGGGCCCGTGGATGTCGGGTTCTACCAGCTCGAGCGCGCGAAGTCCGACTTCGACAAGGTGATCCCGCTGACGGGAGCGGGATCGATGGCGGAAGGCGACTATTTGTGGGTGGGCGAAGCCTCCTCGGGCGCACCTTTGGTCGTCACGCTCGATCTGGGCAATGGGACGTCGAGCGCCGACGGCCTTCGGCTCCTCGACGGGATGGGCAATGTCGTCGACACGGTCATCTACGGCGCGGAAAACACGGACGGTCTAATCGACGATTTCGGACTCTCAGCTGTCTCGATCGCGGACCTCGCTTCGGGGTTGTCGACGGCGAGGCGATCGAACGGCACCGACACCGACTTTTCGGGAGACGATTTCATCGTCGGCGAGCCGACCCCTGGGACAGGAAACCCCTTCGTCCCGCCCGCCGTGTGCGAGGTGGGCGGAACGGTGGTGATCAACGAGTTCCTTCCTGACCCCGATGGCACGGACACCGACTTCGAATGGGTGGAGCTGTACAACGCGGGACCGATGGATGTCCGGCTGGACGATTGGACCCTGCAGAGCGGGACCCAAGAGTTCGCGGTGGATCACACCTTCGCGGCCGGGGTGATCGTGGTCGCGGGCGGTCACCTTTGGGTGGGGGCCGTGGAGGGTGTCGACGTCACCGCGACGCTCAGCCTCGGAAATGCAGGAAGCAACGCTGACGGCGTCCGCCTTGTGGATTGTGAAGGGGGCGTTGTCGACACGGTCGTCTACGGGCCCGTCAACGAGGATGGTTGGGAAGACGACGCGGGAGGCGCTGCGGAATCGCTTGCACCGAAGCCCGCCGAAGGGGCCAGCCTTGCGCGCATCTCCGACGGCCACGACACCAACGCGAACGCTGCAGACTTCGTGATCGCCGAGCCATCGCCGGGCGCCTCCAACCCGGAGGTGCCCCCCGTGGTCTGCATGCCGACCGACGGCTCGGTGACCCTCAATGAAGCGCTCGTGGACGCGGACAGCACGGACGACGGTAAGGAGTGGGTCGAACTGTTCAACGCGTCGGCCGCGGACGTGTCCGTCGCCGGTTGGGGCCTCGCGTTTGCAGGGCAGGCCGACGACATCGATCTCGTCGATGTCGTGCTTCCTGGCGGCACGACCATTCCCGCGGGCGGATTCCTGGTCATCGGAGGCGAATTTGTCGACGAGGCGGACGTGGTCGTCGCCCTGTCCATTGGAAACGGGACGGACGGGGACGGAATCCGACTGATCGACTGTATGGGGACCGAGGTCGACACGGTGGTCTACGCCGGCGATGAAGGAAACCTCGACGCTTTGCCCGATGACGCTTCGGACGTCGCCGTACCGAGTCCATCCCCTGGGGAAGCGGAGAGCCTCGCCCGGATGGCCGATGGCGTCGACACCAACTCGGCGGAGGATTGGGACGTGGCCGGCGCGCCGACGCCAGGTGCGACGAATGCGCGCGAAGCTGGCCTGCCGCCCGATGACGACCTCGGGGGCTGTGGCTGTGGCGGTCCGCCGTCCGCGGATGCCGGTGCTGCGGCTGGACGCGCACCCGGCGAAGGGTGCCGTACGGCCCCTGCCTTCGCGCCCGGAGGCGTGTGGCTGTGGGTCCTTTGGCGTCGTCGCCGTTCGGCGTCTTTGACGCGGGCCTGACCGCCCCGTCGGCGCCTGCGGGGTAACGGCGGCGCCATGATCACCGCCCTCTTGATTGCCTTCTCGGCCCACGCCGATGCCCCCGAGTACCTCCTCGGCGACCTCGGCGTGCGCCTCGATCTCCCGTCGTCCACTTGGCATATGTCCCGGTGGTCCGACAGCGACTTTCGCGGGAAGACGCATGACAATGGCATGCACCTGCTCGCTTGGAGTTCCACGGGCCAGGTTCCGCTGACGGGGCCCGCCGACGCTTGGGGCTCGACCTTCCTCGCCAAAGTCGAAGAGATGAGCGGCAAGGACGGGACGGTATCCGCCGCGCGAGCCGCCAAGGTGGGCGACCGGGACGTGGTGTTCGTCGACGCCGGATTCCTGTTCGGCGACGGGGGTAAGGGCGCGATGGTGGGCGCCGTGGTCCCCATCGCCGACGCAATGTTCTACGTGTTGATCGCGGGTCCGGGCTCGCGGGCCTCCGGGCTCTCGTCGGCTCGAGATCGGGTCGTCGCGGACCTCGAGGTTCGTCGGCCCCCGAAGGCCGTAGCGTTTGGGACGGCGCTCGAGGGGGCCGGCGCGACCACCCAACTGCCGCCGGAGTGGCGCGTGCCGCTTGAGAGTGAATTGGAGGCGGTCGTGACGCGAGCGTCCGCCGTTGGCATCGAGTCGATTGAGGCTTGTGCTTCGGCGATTCGGCCTCTGGCGGGTTCAGAGCCTCAGGTGATGCTCACCTGCCCGGGCCGTACCCGGCTCGGCGTTGTCGACGACGTGTCCTGGGAGGGTGTTGCGGCCGAGGTGCACCGCGCGACGTTCGGCCCGGTTCCGGTCCCGCCACCGATGAAATTGACGCTTAAGGATCGGCTTGGATTCGGCTTTGCTCCGCCGTTTCCTGGTGTGACCGCGCGGCTTGGCGTGGTGCCCGCCAAAGACGGCGTCACGCGGACGTGGGTCGTCGGCGCGGAGAACGACACGTCGCTCGATGGCACACTCACGACGATGATGGCGGCCACAACGTGGTCGGGTTCGCACCCCGTGACGTCGCAGGAGACGGTGTCCTACTACTTGACCTACCGGAAAACGAGTCCGATGGTTTTGTTGCCCGCCCTGTTTTTAGTCGGTCTCGTGGTCGCGGCCGGGGCGCTCGCGGTTTGGGTCGCGACAAGGAAACCGGCGCCCCGCTCAGACTTGGACTGAGCGGCGGCGATCAGGGCGGTGCGGCCGCGGGTCCGGGCGCAACTCCGAGGGTGAATGCAAGGGCACCGAGGCCGTGTTGCGTGGACAGGTCCCATACGGCGACGCTGCGCTCGAACTCCTTGCGGGCCTTGCTGACGCCGCGCACCCGCTGATCGAGGCCGGCGGACCGCGAGCCTTTGGGCGTAGCCGCCCAAACCGCGTTGAGCTGGTCGACGTAGGCGCCAGCGGCTGCCGTCTTTTCGGCCTCGGGGGCTGATTCGAAGGCGGTCCACGCCGTGGACAACGATTCGCTGCCGCCGCCGAGTTCGCGAATCTCGTCGATAAGCGTCAGCTCAGATGCCATCTCCTGGAACCACCGGGCGCGGTAGCCCATGGCGTCCATGCGTGCGCTGTTCACGGTGTTGTGGCCGAATCCGATGGCGACGCCCCCAGCGAGGAGCAGGAAGGCGAACAGGCCGATGAAGACGTTGCGGGTGAGGTCTACAGGGGAGCCGGTGTCGGCGGGCACGGGGCGCGGAGTCGGCGCTATTGGCAGGGGGACTGCGGCCTCCTCGAGTTGGGCACGGCTGCCGACGCCATCGTCGTCAAAGAGCCGATCGGGCATGGGGGCCTCGATCGTGACCGGGAATGCGTCCCGCGTGTGGGCCTTCAGGGTCGCAATGGCGTTTCGATCGCCAAGGGGGGTCTGCCCGCGCTCGGTCGGAGCAGGCGTCGCGTAGCGGTTGGGTTCGGCTGTCGCTGGGCGGCGGAGTTGTCCCCCCGGGGTTCCCGTCGGTGGGGCTTCGGTGCGCCCGATATGAATGGGCGTGCGCACGGGCGCCGGTGCCGGCGTGCCCGTCGACCCCGGGACCCGGATGGTCGGCAGCTTGAGGGCCTCAGCCATCGTCGGGGTGTCAAACGGGTCTTCGTCGAGCTCGCCCAACTGGGCTTCAGCAAGATCCCGGATCCGATCGGGCAGGACGACCTGGCCGGGCGGCGCATCCGTGGCCCGAATCAGCTCGACCAGCGTGGCCGGCAGCGTAGACAGGCGCATGCCGGCGCGGTTGGGCGCGATGTGGCCAGACGCGAGGGCGTACAGGGTCAGGCCAAGGGCATCAAGGTCATTCGACTGAGGCCCGCCTTTGACGGAAAAGCTGAAGCCGCCGAGTCGGACGACGCCCTGAAAGTCGATGAAGAGGTGGCTCGGCCGGACGTCGAGGTGGGCGAAGCCTGCGGCGTGAACGGCGCTGAGTGCGTTGGCGGCTGCCCAGGCGACTTCCGTCACCTGGCGGGGCGTGAGGGGGCCGATTTGCTCCAGGCGGGCGCCGATGTCGCCGCCGACGGGGGCGTCGAGCACCAGCCAGGCACCGTGGGCGTCGCGGCCCTTGTCGTGCAAGGTGACGACGTTGGCGTGGCGGATGGCCGTCAGCGCCGCGGCCTCCGCCTCGAAGCTGGCGTTGTGGGAGCTGTCGTGGCGATCGTCGCCCCGCAACCAGCGAAGGGCCCGCCATTCGCCCAGGTTCGCGTCGAACGCGAGCCACAACGGGACGGGTCCCGTCGTGTCCAGCGTCCGTACGGGGATGTATCGGCCGTGTCCGAGCGGCGTCACCTGGCCTCCGTCGGCGCGGCATATCCCTGCTGGGCCGGACGGCGTTAGCGGCGACGGAATGGAGGAACGATGCCAACAGCGTTCGTGGCCTTGTGGGCGTGGTCCGTTTGGGCGGCCGACGACGCCATTCTCGACGTGCTTGGCGCCTATGAAGGGGTTCCTGACGTCGCAGCTTTCGCGTCCATGGGGCCCGAAGCGGCAGGCCGGCTGATCTCGGTCGCCACAGATCCCGCGGTCCCGCCGAGCCGGCGAGGTCGCGCGGTGTCGGCGTTGCGCCTCTTCCCGACGTCTGAGGTGCAGGCCTTTCTGGTCGGCCAGTTTCGAACGGCACCAGAGGCCGTCCTTCGTCGAAAAGCGGTTGGCGCCCTGGCCGCGGGCTTTGGTGACGCCGCATTGAACGAGGTCGGCGAAGCGCTTGCGTCCACCGACGTACAGATGCGGGCGGCGGCGGCGCACGCGCTGCTGGCCATGGGGACGCCCGCGGCTGCGGCGTTGGCGGCTGAGCGGCGCCTTGTGGAGCCCGCCGGCCATGTCGTGTCCGTTCTTGAGCGCGTGGGGGCGCCGTGATCGCGCTGTGGCTGGCCTGCGGAGAACCGGCTGCGACGACCGATGGTCCGCCGGCTGAGGAGATCGTCGCTGCGGACCTAGGCACGCACGACGTGTCTGACACGGGTTGGTACAGCGAACCCATGGTCGTGAGTGTGCCGGAAGGCACGACCTCCACGATGGTGACCTGCGGCGACTTCGGGCCCTCCGCCGTTGGCGCGATCTACGACCTGACGACCCCGTCGGGCACGTTGGCGTACCAAGGCGACGACCCCGGCGCCTATGGGGGCTTCCGCTCGGACTTCCTCGACGACCGTGCCGTCGGCTTGCTGCCGGTGTCCCCGCGCCTCGCCTCCGAGGCGGGTGATTGGACGCTTCGGTGGTTTGTGGGGGCCGGCGCGGGCGGTTCGGTGTCCTGTGAGGCGCGGCATCGCGTGGATACCGTCAGCGAGCGTCCAACCTTGCTCGTGGACCTCGTGTTCGTCGGAGTCGACGGGTTGGACGCGACGACCGCACAAACCGACGCCAACTTCCAGACGGCGCTCGACACGTTCCTTGGCGACTGGTCGGCCGCCGGTGTCGATGTCGCTGTCAGCTACGTGGATTTTGAGGGTGATTCGGCGGCCTTCACCGTCATCGAGGTGTCGGACGACGATGCCTCGGAGTTGGGTGCGCTGTTCGAAACGGCGTCGCCATTCAACGACCGCGTCGTCACGTTCTTCTTCGTCACGGACATCGCCAACACGACGGCGGGCGGCGCGACCATTCTCGGAATTGCGGCCGGGCCACCTGGAGCCGCGTCGCTGTCCCGCACCAGCAAGTCCGGCGTCGCGATCGCGACGCTCGACCTCGCCACGGCTCCGACGGACGTCGGGCGCGTGATGGCCCACGAAGGGGGGCACTTCCTTGGCCTCTTCCATACGACGGAGAAGGACGGTTCCCAGACGGACCCGCTGGACGACACCCCTGAGTGTGGAGTTGCCAACGACGCCGATGCCAACGGCGTCCTTTCCAGCGCGGAGTGCGCCGCCCACGGTTCGGACAACGCGATGTGGTGGACGCTGGGGTCGGATTCTCCGGCCTTCTCGGATGATCAAGTTTGGGTGGTTGCGCGCAACCCGGCGGTCGACTGACGTGGCGGGTGCGTGGATGGCCTTGTGGTTGTTCTTCCAACTCGTCTCCGCCCACGCGGAGCCGGCTCCGGACGTGGGCGACCCGCGCGTACACGAGGCGGTCGTCGCGGAGCGGCTTGCGGCTGGCGACGCGGCCGGTGCGCGATCGGCGGCGGAGGCGCAACTCGCAGCGAGTGAAGTCGATCGCTACCTCGATTTGAAGGGTGTTCTTCGGGAGGCCCTGCTCCTCGAGGTGGTGGGCGACGTCGCCGGCAGCGCAGCGGCGTACCGGGAAGGCTTCAAGACGGACGTCCACCGGGCCATTCAGGTACTGCGCATCGCCTCGCGTCACCCTGACCGTGATGGGCTGGTTGCCGAGGCCTTCGCCCATGTTCGCTCCCTGGTGAGCGAGGTGGTCGCCGGCCGCGAGGCCGTCCTCTACGTCACGAGCAAAGGGGAGGCGCGCACGTTGGTGCCGATGACCACGGCGGACGTCTTGGACCTGGCGCGCAAGGGCGAAATGGCCCGCTACTGCTACGTGCCGGACTTCGACCTGACGGGCATCACCGACCTTCCGGAGAAGATCCAACTGGAGAGGTGTGTCGTAGGGCGCGTGCGGGTGCCGGATGCGCGGTTGGGCACGCTCGTGTTCCGCTCCATTGCCCTCGGCGACGTCGATGTCGGCAAGACGTGGGAAGGCGAGCCGAATCGAAGCAAGACGATTCCGGCCAGTGCAGCTCAAGACCTGATGTTTCGAGACGCCGTGTTCGCGGGCCGAGCCAACTTCGCCGGCGTCGTCGTGGACGGGGGGCGCGCGTACTTTCCGATGGCCGTCTTCGAAAAGGCGGCCGATTTCAAGGGGGCGGAGTTCCGTGGCGTGACCGAGTTCCGCTTCGCCAGTTTCGGCGAAGACGCGAACTTCAAGAACCTACGGATGCACCAAGCGGTCTACTTCGGTGGCAGCCGGTATCGCGCCGACACGACGTTCACGGGCGTGACGTCGCTTCGGGACGTGTACTTCAACAGCACCGTGTTCGATGCCTCGGTGCGCTTCGACCAATGCGAGTTCCAGCGGGGTGCCACCTTCGAGGACGCCAACTTCGGCGGCGAAGCGAACTTCGGCACGACCCGCGTAGCGGGGAACTTCAACCTCTCGCGGGCGCGCTTCGCCGGCACGGTCAACGTCAAGGACGTCGACGTTGGAGAACTCGACGCGCTGGGTACGACCTTCTCTGGCGACGCATGGTTCATGGATGCGCGCGTGCGGGGCCGAACGCGCTTCTCGTTGGACGAGGTGACGCGCCATGCGGTGCGCGAAGACCTGTCGGGCCTGCTGCCGCTGTACCGGCGCTACCAGGGCGACGAGGACGCGGACGCGCCACTGACGACGCGGTCCTCCTACGGCGTGACGCAGCTCGACGATCTCAATGCCAGAATCCTAGGCAATATCAGCTTCGCGAACACGGTCTTTGGCGGGTACACGGTCTTCGAGGGCGTCACCTTTGGACAGCCGGGGACGCCAACCATCGCGAGCTTTTTCAATGCGCAGTTCCTCGGAGAAACGCACTTCGAGCGGTCGGCGTGGAACGGGCTGGCCGACTTCACGACGATCTTCGGGACCGAGGTGGCGTTCAACATGGCCCACTTCGAACGCGGCTTGGTCCTTGATGACGCGAACGTCGCTGGCCGAATCTCTCTTACGGATGCCTCCTTCGCGACCCACGCGGACTTGAGCTTCTACGGTGCCGAAATCAGCTCGTTCCAGATCGCGCCCGAACAGGTCATGCAGGGCGATGGCCGCCATCGCCTGTTCTACGAGCGATGCGCCCAAGACGGGCCGGATCGAACAGACGTGCGGATCGAGCGCATCCTCCGCGGCGAAACACTGTCCGATGATGCGCTCGTCGCGACCTGCTACGATTACCTGTCCGACGAGTGGATCGCGCTGAAGGCCAGCTACGGCGATCGGGGAATGACGACGGCGGAAGACGACGCGTGGTGGTGGATCCAACACCACGGCAGCATGTCGCGTTGGCGCTTGGGCGGGCCCTTGGAGAAGGTGACGGCGCTCGTCGTCGACCTTGGGATCTTCCAGACGTGTTTCGGCTGGGGTGTCCGCCTGCGGAACCTCGTCTTCACCGCTGCCGGGCTCGTCTTGGTGTATGCGCTGCTCTACCGGACCGTCTGCGCCGAAACGGAGCTGCAGTACGACGGCAAGCCGATGAAGATGCGGGAGGTGCCTTTCTTCGGCATCCTCTACGTTTCGGCCCAATCGCTCATCGCGGTGAACACGGGCTGGGACTTTGGCGACGACGACCACCGCTTCCGCGTGCTCAACACGAGCCAGACGATGGTCGGCGTTCTGCTCATCACGTTCTTCGTTGGCGCCTACACCCGGATGATCCTGGCTTAGCAGGCTGCTGCAAAGCGCCGTCCTGCTGCGCCCGCGGGGGCATCCCGCCCCGCGGCGTCACGGGGACCCAGGCTCGGTCGCCGTACGCTCGGTACGGCTTTCCTCGCCTTGCACCCCGTTCCTTGCGGGATCGGGCGCCCTCGCGGGCTCGTGTCGGACGGCGCCGGTCATCACGCACGCCGGCACGCCGGCGTGCGTTTCGCCCTTTTGCAGCAGTCTGCTAGACGCCCTCGAAGGGGCGAACCTCACTCGTCGGTGGACTCGGCTTCCATCCGGTTGGTGTTCGACTTCTTGGCCTTCGCCTTCTTGCCCGGCTGGGGCGTGAGGAGCGTCAGCGCTGTCGCCTTGTCGGCTTCGCACTTGGCCTTGGCGTCGACGTCCGTCAGCGTGCTGCAGTCGGCCAACGCCGCCGCCTTCGCGGCTTCGCAATTGGCGACGGCCGTCGCGTCTGGGCGCAGCGTGCAATCGATGTTCGCCGGGTCGGGCGTCGCTGCGGGTGGGGTCGGGGGCGCGGGCGGGGCCGCGGGCTCATCGGCCATCGCTACGAGGGCAAAGGCGAGACCAAGGAACGGGGCAAATCGGGTCATGGGTCCTCCATCGGCGTAGACGTCGGCGCGGCGTGCGGCATTCAATGCCCGGCCGCGGCGTGCCATAGCTCGGCATACCGGCCGCCGGACGCCAGCAGATCGGCGTGGCGGCCGCGCTCGACGATGCGTCCGCCTTCCATCACGCAGATTTGATCCGCCTGCGCCACGGTGCTCAGACGATGGGCGACGAGGATGACCGTGCGGCCTCGAAGGAGGGCGCGCGTGGCGCCGTCCATCCGGTGCTCCGTTGCGCTGTCGACCGATGCGGTGGGTTCATCGAGCACGACAATAGGGCGGTTGTGGGCCAGCGCCCGGGCGAAGGCGAGGAGTTGGGCCTCCCCGACCGACAGGTTTCGCCCGCCGGCGGCGACTTGTCCGTCGAGACCGCCGAGGCGGAGGGCGATTTCGTGGGCTTGCGCGGCATTTAGCGCTGCCATCAGGCGGTCATCGGGGAGGTTCGCGCCGAGCGACAAGTTCGAGCGGACCGTACCTGTGAACAGGCGAGCGTCCTGTTGGACCACGCCGACATGGGCGCGGACCGTAGCGGGGTCCAGCGAGTCGACGTCCAGACCGTCGAAGGTCAGCTGCCCGCGATGGCCGCCAATGGCGCGGGCGAACAGCTTGGCGAGGGTACTCTTGCCGGAGCCAGTGCGACCGACCAAAGCGACCGTTTGTCCTCGCTCGACGGCGAGGTCGACGTCCTGCAGGACCGTGGGGCCGCCTGGGTAGGCGAAACTGAGGCCCTTGGCCTCGATTCGCGACGGCGGGTGCGGCAACTGGGTTCGGCCGCGCGGCAGGTCGGTCGTGTCGTCGAGAATCGCGAAGATCTTCTCGAGGCTCGTACTTGCGCGCTGGAGAATCGCGACTTTGCCAGAGAGCTCGCGGACGGGGGTGAACAGGCGGGCGATGCAGTCGACAAAGGCGGCGAGCAGTCCCGCGGTCGCAACGTCCGGGGCATTGGCGGCCCAGGCCAGCATGAGGCCCAGGGTTCCGGCGGAAACCCCGTCGACGACCGCGAACAAGAGCGCGTCCCAGACGTTGTTCCAGATCGAGGCATTTCGGTAGGACAGCAGGCGCGCCTCATGTTGGCCGCGCGCGCGCACCTCGTCGGAGTAGAGCTGGACGATGGCGTGTCCTGCCAAACGCTCGCTGACAAAAGCTGTCAGCTCAGCGAGCGCGTTGCGGATGTCGACAAAGTAGGTCCGCATCTTGCGCCGGCAGACGTCGACGATGAGCGCCAGTGGCGGCGCGACGAGCAGCAGAACGGCGGTCAAGCGGACGTCGAGCCAGAACATCGTTGCGACGACGCCGACGATGACGAGGACGTCGAGCACGAGGGTCACGGCTCCCGCCGTCAGCGTCTCGCCGAGCGCTTCCACGTCGCTCGTCACACGGGAAAGCAGGCGGCCAGACGGCTCCCGGTCGTGCCATTCAAGGGGTCGGGCGAGAATGTGGGCGAAGAGGTCGCCACGCAACCGGGTGATGGCGCCGAGCGCGCCAGCGGACAGCCATAGGAGGTAGCTGGCCTCACATAGAAAGACAGCCACCACACAGCCGAGCCATGCCAACGACAGATCGGTCGCGGCCGCGTCCTGCGCCACGAGGGCGTCGACAATTCGGCCAAGCAGAATGGGCTGTGCCAGGCCGAAGGCCGTGGCCAGCAGTGCTGCGACCAGGGCGCCAAGCCAGAGCCACCGGTCGCCGCGCATCCACCTCGTCGCGCGCGCCAACAAGCCGATGTCGCCGCTCATTCGGCCTCCGTCGTTTGGAGGCGCCAGAGTTCGGCGTAGGACCCGTTGCGGGCAAGCAGCGCACCGTGGGTCCCTGTCTCGACGGCGCGGCCCTGGTCCAGGACGACGATCAGGTCGGCGTCCTTGACGGCCGAAAGCCGATGGCTGACGATGAGCGTGGTCGGCCGTTGTCCGGCGTTGGCGAGGGTCGCGAGCAGAGCGCGCTCGGTTGTGGCGTCAACGGCGCTCAGGACGTCGTCCAAGACGAGAAGCACGGGTTCGCGCGCCAACCCCCGGGCAAGCGCGACCCGTTGGCGTTGGCCGCCGCTGAGCATGGTGCCAGCCTCGCCGACGATCGTGTCCAGTCCGTTGGCCAGCGACGCCAGGTCGTCGTGCAACGCGGCACGTTCGGCAATGGCCATGACATCGACGGGCCGACCAAGCGCGATGTTGTCCCGAACGCTCTCCGAGAAGAGGAAGGCTTTTTGGGGCACGAATGTCGTTGCTGCGCGCCAACCGAGAAGGTCGATGCCGGCGAGGTCGGCGCCGTCCACGAAGATCTGTTCGCGCGGCGGCTCCGTTCGGCGCGCCAGCAGTTGCAGCAGGGTGCTCTTGCCTGAGCCCGTGGGGCCGACGATTCCAACGGTCGCACCGGCCGGGATGTCGATGCTGAGGTTGGACAACGCAGGGGTCGGCGCACCCGGCCACGCAAACGTCAAATGACGGAGTTGGATCGTCGGGGGCCGGGTAGGCGCTGGCGTGGGATTCGGCAGGTCTGGGCGCTCGACGGGCGCGTCCAAGATGGCCTCGATGCGCTCGATGCTCGCCGTCGCTTGGCGCGCGAGACTCGCAACGAAGCTGACTGACCGCAGCGGGCTGGCGAGGGTGCCCACGAGGGCGACGAATGCGACGATTTCGCCGCTGGTCAGCGAACCGTTGGCCACGCGATCGTCAGCGGTCCACAACAGCCCGAAGGTGCCAATCGCCGTAGACAAACCGAGCATGGGGCCGATGGCGACGCGAAGCTGTGAACGCCGCTGGTTCAAGGCCCGCCACCTCTCCGCGATGGCGCCAACCTGGGCGCCGATGGACGCCTCGGCTTGCCACGCTTGGAGGGCGGAGACACCTTGGAATGCCTGCAAGGCAGCGTCGGCCAGGGCGCTGCCGGCTTCCTGGATCTTTCGGACGAGGGCCAGCATTCTCTGGACGGCCATCATCGACAGGGCCGTGGCGCCGCAGAGAGTCGTCAACGTCCAAATTGCGAGCCACGGGTCGAGCCGCGCGAGTTGCACACCCACGGTGGCGGTCGCGGTCATTGCGTTGAGCAGCGCAAGGGCCACGAAACCCGCCAACATGCGGACGTTCCCGACATCCGAGTTGGTGCGGTTGACGAGGTCACCGGTCGGGAATTGGCCGAGGAAGTCCTCGCGTTGGCGAAGCACGGCTTCGAAAAGGTCGCGGCGCAGTGCGACTTCAACAAAGCGGCCAGGGGTAAAGAAGAGGAGCCGGCTGGCTGTACGGACCGCAATGACGACGCCCCCGAGCAGGGCCACGTGGAGCGCGGCACGCAGGACCGGCGCACGTTCTGGCAACGCGTCGATCCCCTCGGCTGCCACGAGGGGGATGGATGCCATGATTCCGTTGGTCAGGACGAGCGCGGCCGTCCCGGCAAGGTACCAAGGCAGGTACGGCCGAAGGTGCTTGCGGGCGAATCGCAGAACGGGGGACACGGGGCTCGCGGCGTAGCTCGCCCGTTGGGCAGGCGGGAGGCGCGCGTTAGGGCCGGCGCCTGGAGTGGCGATGGACGCGCGAGACGACGAGACCCGGCTCCCCTACCTGCTTGGGATTCCCGTTGCGGGCCTGAGCCTGGGCTACGGCATTCGCACCATGTACTACGCCTGGGGCCACGTTCCGGGCGGTGACGGCGTCCGAGTCGGCCTCAACGAGGACTTCGCCCACGTCGGGTTTTCGGGCCTCGACAACATCGGTGGACTCCCGGACCTCGGCATGGCGGTCTCGGCCATCTTGTTCGGGGTCGCTCTGATGGTCACGCTCAACCGCGCAGCTTGGCGGTTCACGGGCGGGTACTGACGCGTGGGCCGCGTCCCGGCACCCGACGACGTGTTCGAGGGTCCTTGGCCCGAAGAGACGGTCGGCGGGCTGGACCCGTTTTCGGAGGACGGCCCCGTCGAGGATCTCGATCCGACGCTGGAGCCGGACGGGCTTTCGGGGGTGGACGAGGATGCGACGGTCGACGACGGCGATGGGCTCGTCTATGACATGGCCGACGAGGCCGTTGTCCTCGGCTGGACGACCCAGGTTCGCGTCGATGGCGCCGACGTCGAAGCCGTCCTCGATCCCACCCGCCCACATTCGTCGTGGTCCGTACCTGGGGGTCGGGGCCGGAAGGACGTGGTCATCGAAGTGGGCGGCCGAAACGTGCCCGTGAGCCTTGAGTTCGCTGACGGTTCAGCAGGGCTTGTCCTCGGCCGAGACGTCCTCAGCGGACGCGTTTGGGTTCGCTGCTAGCGACTGATGGCGCGGTCAGGGGCCGCGAGCGGTCAATCGCCGGCACGAAGCAGCCGTAGGGCGTCGGCGACGGAACGGACGCGCGTCAGCTCGATGGTTGCATCCACGTCGGCCGGCCAAGCCTGCGGTACGACGGCGCGACGAAAGCCATGGCGAACCGCTTCGCGGAGGCGAGCCCGAGGATGGCTGACGGACCGTACCTCTCCCACGAGGCCCACCTCGCCAATCCAGATCGTGTCAGCAGGAAGCGGCCGTTCGGACCAGGAAGACGCGATGGCGGCGACGAGTCCAAGATCGGCGGCGGGCTCGACGAGGTGCAAGCCGCCGGCCGCATTGGCGAACACATCGCGGTCGTGCAGCGGCAGCTGCGCTTTTCCTAGGACCGCCGCGACCATGAGCAGGCGCTGGCGATCGATACCCACGGTCGTGCGTGCAGGCATGGGGTTGCCCGACCGACCGACGAGGGCCTGGACCTCGGCCAGGACCGGGCGCGTGCCTTCCAGCGCCGCGACGACTGCGGTGCCGGCCATCCCCGCACTACGTTCGCCAAGCAGGCGCGCGGACGCATCGGGCACCTGAACCAGACCCTCTTCGGCCATCTCGAAGAGGCCGAGCTCGCCGGCGGCGCCGAATCGATTCTTCGCGGCGCGAAGAACGCGAAGTCCGGTGCGCCCGTCTCCTTCGAATGTGAGGACGGTGTCGACGAGGTGCTCGAGGACCTTGGGCCCAGCGAGATCACCGCTACGTGTGACGTGGCCGACGAGCAAGACGGCAATGCCGGTGGACTTCGCCATCGTCATCGCCCGATGTGCGATCTCCCGAATCTGGACGACGGAGCCCGGTGGGCCTTGACCGAGCGTCACAGTCTGGATGCTGTCGACGATGAGCACCTGGGGACGGCGGTCGCGGGCGCTCGCCTCGATGCGGTCGAAATCCGTTTCCGCGAGCAGCGCGATCTCGGCATCGACGACGCCAAGGCGATCGGCACGAAGCCGAATTTGTTGGGCTGACTCTTCGCCTGATGCGTAGAGGACCCCGCCGCCGCGTCGGGCGAGCTGCTCGGCCGCCATCAGCAGGAGCGTGCTCTTGCCGATGCCGGGGTCGCCGCCAAGCAGGGTGAGGCTGCCGAGGACGAGGCCGCCGCCGAGCACGCGGTCGAACTCCGCAATGCCGGTCCGCACTCGCACTTCGGGGCCGTCGACTGGCACGTCGCTGAGCATCGTGACCTTGGGCAGCGCCGCCGGTGCCTCGAGCGCAGGCCCTTCGGGTTCCAGGGTGGACCAGGCCTGGCACTGCGGACAGCGTCCGAGCCATCGGACGGAAACGTAGTTGCAGGAGGTACACTTGAATGACTGGCGTTCTCTGGCCACCGGACCCTCCGCAGAGTCCATCCGTCTAGCGCGCCCGGATCGGCCCGCGGCATCGCGGGCATGTGGCTTCCGCTGGCAGCGCCCCAAGGCGCGACGTAGGCTGGCGGATGCTCTTCCTCCTGCTTGCCTGCTCGCGCCCGGCCGCGCCCCCCGACGACCTCCTTCCGCTCGACGGTGCCATCGTGAGCGAAGTGTTGCCCAATGGCCTTCGGGTATTTGTGCGCGCCAACGGCACCCCTGAACGGCGTGCGTTTCTCCGCGGTGCGTTCGGCGTTGGCAGCGCGGTGGAAGAGGACGATCAGCGCGGTGTGGCCCACTTCGTCGAGCACATGGCCTTCAACAGCACGGAGCGATTCACGGGCGCGGAACTCGTGCACAAGCTCGAGTCCTTCGGGATGCGCTTCGGTTCCGACGTCAATGCCCATACGTCGTTCGACGAGACGGTCTACGACCTGACGGTTCCTACGGACGACCCCGCCCTTCTTGGCGAGGCCCTCGACGTCCTGTTCGATCAGATGGCTGCCCAAAAACTCGATCCCGCCGAGTTCGACAAAGAGCGCGGCGTCATCATCGAGGAGTGGCGACGCCGCCAGGGCATGGGGTCCCGAATCCTGGACCAGGTACTCCCCATCGAGCTCGCGGGTTCGGCCCACGCGGACCGGCTGCCGATCGGCACCTTGGCATCACTCGAAGCGCTCGAAGTCTCGGCCGCCCGCCGGTTCGTCGACGCCTGGTACCGACCGGACCTCGCGGCGGTGGTGGTCGTCGGCGACGTGGACCCCGCCAAAGTGCTCGAGCAGGTGCGCGAACGGTTCGCGGCCTGGACATCGGAGAGCCACAAGGAGGTGCCACCTCCCTCCATCCCCGATCAACCTGGCACGCGGGTCATCACCGTCACCGATCCGGAGATGCCTGCGACGTCTGGCCGGTTGGTCCACACGATGGACCGCCCGGAGCGTCCCACGCGGGAGGGGTACCGCGCGGGTCTCGTCGACAATTTGGTGGCCGCAATCCTCAACGAGCGGCTTGCCGAGGTCAGTCAGAGACCCGATGCGCCGTACCTGGGAGCGTCCGCTGGTTTTGGTCGCACGACGCCTATCGAGGGCACCTTCACGGTCACTGTTGGCGCACGAGAAGGGGAGGCGCTCCCTGCGTTGCTCGCGGCTCACACCGAGGTGCGTCGCTTCGTCGTGCATGGTCCGACCGAAGGGGAGCTGGCGCGCGCCAAAGCCGTCGCCCTGGAAGCGATGGACAAGGCCGCGACGGAGGTCGAGCACACGCCTTCGCCGCGTCTCGCCGACGAACTCGTCCGCCATGCGCTTTCCGGTGAACCCGTACCAGGCATCGTCGCAGAGCGGGCGCTGGCCGACGAGTTGCTGCCGACGATCGCGGCGGGCGACGTGCGCAGCCGCCTCGCCGAAGTCGTTGACGGCGATGGTCGGATCGCTGAGTTCTTCGCGCCTGTGGCCACGCCCATGCCGACGGAAGGCGACGTGTTGCGTGGTCTTGCGGCGTTGGATCGGGCGCGCCCCGAGGCGTGGCTTGACTCGATGAGCAACGCGCCGTTGGTGCCGGAGCCGCCGCCGGCCGGCAAAGTGGTGTCCCGGGAGGTTGACGCCGCCACCGGCGTTGTTCGATTTGAGCTCTCCAACGGCGTCCGGGTGCTGTTCCGCGCCAACGACGAAACCGCAGACGGCATTTCCGTGCAGGTACAGAGTCCCGGCGGGACCGGACATGTCTCCGACGCCGATTACGTCGCGGCCGTCACCGCCGGGGGAATCGTCGGCCAGTCTGGCTACGGCGGGTTCGACGCCGTTGCGCTCCGCAAGCGCCTGGCAGGGACGGGACTTTCCGCCTCCGCTTGGCTTGGCGCTCACGACGAGGGCCTGCATGGATCTGGGCGGGCATCGCGCGTCGATGAGTTGTTCGAGCTGATGCACCTCGTCGCGACCCAACCCCGCTTCACGGAGGACGGTTTTGCGCGTGAGAAGGAACTGCGCCTGACTGGGGCCGAGCGGCAGATGTTGGATCCGGAGCGGCGGTGGCGCGACGCGATCGATCGTACGCTCTTCGCCGGGGACGTCCGCCACCGGGCGCTTTTGGTCGAGGACCTGCAGGCCATGGACCGTGTGGCCTCGGAGCGGGTGTGGCGAGAGCGCTTTGCCGACTTTTCGGAGTCGACCGTCGTGGTGGTCGGCGCCGTCGAAGAGGCTGCACTCGCCGGCGCGCTGGAGCGTTGGATGGCGACATTGCCGACGACGGGCCGTGGGGAACTCCGGGGAGACGATGGCGCGAATCGAGCGGCGTCGGCGTCGGAGACGACGCGTGCGGGGACCGAACCGAAGGCCTCCGCTCAATGGCAAACGTTGGGGGTCTACGAGGGGACGGCCAAGGAACGGCACGCGTTCGACGTCTGGTTGGGGGTCCTTCGGACTGTGCTGCGCGAAGAGTTGCGCGAAAAGCGCAGTGGTGTGTACGGCGTTGGGGTGTCTGGCGGGATGTCCCGGTTCCCGGTGATGGAGAGCGTGGTGACGGTGTCGTTCACGTGCGACCCCGGCCGCGTCGACGAGTTGTTGGGGGAGGTGGAGCGCTTGCTCGTGGCGTCGACCCAGGCCCCTCCCGATGCGCGCGTCTTCGACGACGTCGTCGTGTCGCGGAAACGAGAACATGAGCGGTCGATCGAAACGGATGGCTGGTGGATGGGGCAGTTGACGAGCGTTGCTCGTGGGGAGCGATCGCTGGACGACGTCGCCGAATGGGTGACGCTGGCCGACGCCGTCGATCCGGCGGCGGTCGTGGCCGCTGCAAAGCGGGCCATTCCAGACCCCGACCGGTTGGTGTTTCGCTTGCTGCCCGAAGGGGCTCCCTGAATCGGCCGGGCCGTCGGTTCGGGTCGCTGGGATAAGGGTGGTCGGGAGGGCGGCTGGAGCCGGTTTCCGTCGGCACCGTACTGGGTGGGCGTTGGCGAGTCGGAGAGCGAATCGCGCGCGGCTCCATGGGACGGGTCTATGTGGGCGAAGAGGTGGACGGCTCGGCTCGCGTGGCCATCAAGGTCCTGGAGACCGAGGTGGATGATGCTGAGCGCGACCTGCTCAACGCGCTATTCGACGTCGAGATCGAGGCGCTTCGCCGGATGGACCATCCCCATGGCGTACGGCTCTTGGGCTTTGGAGACGGTCCGCGGTTCCTTGTGATGCCGTTTGTGGACGGGTCCCGATTGGGCGATGTCCTGCTCTCGGGGCCGCTGCCCTGGTCCCGCGTCTCGCGGATCGCGCGCCAGCTCACGGACGTACTCGCTCATGCCCACAGCCGGGGCATCGTGCACCGAGACGTCAAGCCGTCCAACGTCTTGCTCGGCGTTGGTGACCACATCACGTTGCTCGACTTTGGCGTCGCTCGCATCGAGGGCCGCGAGGATCCTACGGGCCGCGCGGACCCGGAGCGGGTTTTCGGGTCCCCGCACAGCGTTGCCCCCGAGCAGGTCACGCGGCAGTCGACGGACGCGCGGACCGACATCTACGGGCTTGGCATCCTGATGTTTCGGCTGTTGACGGGGACCTGGCCGTTCTCAGGCTCCGGACGTCGCGCCACCCTGGACGCGCATTTGGACGGTGACGTGCCGTCCTTCCAGTCCGCGGCGCCGGCCGTTCAGGTCGAGGACGGCGTGGAGTCGCTCGTCCGCCGGTGCCTCTCTCGGAGTCCGGCGGCCCGCTTCCCTGACGCCCCGGCGTTGCGCGCAGCGATCGACGCGATCGACCGCCCCCCTGTGCCTTGGCTGCTCGTCGTCAGCCTGGCGCTGGTCGTGGTCTGGGCCCTCGTGAGTTGGTAGTTTCTGGAGGGCAGTCACTCTGGGGTCGCGAGTTCCCCGACGACGTCGATGACCCGCTGGTAGCTGCCGAACGGCGGGTACACATAGACCCCACGCACGCGCGGGTGTTCGCGGACCCGTTCCAGCGTTTCGCGCGCAATCGCGATGCCGACCTCGCGTTGCGCATCGCGCCCGCCGGCCTGACGCATCCGGTCGCGGACGGCCTCGGGAATCTGCATCCCTGGAACCTCGTTGTGCAGGAACTCCGCATTCTTCGAACTTGCCAGTGGGAGGATTCCGACGAGGAAGGGGACCTTTGGCACCCGATCCGTCCGATCGAGGAAATGGAATAGCATCGCTTCGTCGTAGACGGGCTGGCTGAAGAAGAACTCGGCGCCAGCGGCGACTTTTCGCTCGAACCGGTCCACCTCGAGGTCGAGATCGACGTGTGCGGGATTGCAGCCGGCCCCGACAAATAGGGCCGTTTGTTCACCCTCACCCAACGGGCGTCCGGAAAAATCGAGGCCCCGGTTCAGCTGTTGGATACCGGTGATCAGTCCGATGCTGTCGATGTCGAATACGGCCGTTGCGTCGGGGTAGGTTCCCATTTTGGGCGGATCGCCAGTCACCGCGAGCACGTTGCGCATTCCCAACGCGTGTGCACCGATCAAGTCCATTTGCATGCCAAGCAGATTGCGGTCGCGGCAGCAGTAGTGGATGACGGACTCGATTCCCGACGCGCCACGGGCGAGCAGGCCAAGCGCCATGGGGCCCATTCGTGCGGTGGCGCGAGGCCCGTCCGCGATATTGATGACGTCGATTCCTCGGGCCTTGAGCCACGCTGCGCCGCGCACGCTTCGCTCCGGGTCCAGACCCCGAGGGGGGTCGAGCTCGACGGAAACGCAGAACTTGCCCGAGTAAAGGCGGCGCGCGAACTCCGTACGCTCGGCGACCGGCACCGGGGGGAGGCCGGCCGGCTCGGCGGCCGCTTCACGGACTTCGGCGGGAAGGGCGGCGGGCCGAACGCTGCGCAAGAATGAGCGCATCTCGCGAATCATCGCGGGCGTCGTTCCACAACATCCGCCGACCATCCTGGCGCCTTTCTGCGCGAGTCGTCGCGCATACTCGGCCATGTACTCGGGGCTCGCCATGTACATGCGCCGGCCGTCGACGTCCTGAGGGTGCCCGGCGTTGGGCTGCGCGAGGATGGGCTTGCCGACCCGGTGGGCGGCGGCTTCGATGACTTCGAGGACCGTCCGGGGGCCGGCGCCGCAGTTGACTCCGACGGCATCGACCTTCCAGCTCGCCACTTGAACGAGCCGGTCCACGGCGTCGGCTGGGGGGCCGCCCGTGACCGGGTCGGGATTGACGGCGATGCAGGCGACGAGGGGCCGTTCGCTGACCGCGCGCACGGCGCGAACGGCCTGCCAGAGCTCCCGGACGTCGTAAAACGTCTCCAAGAGGAACAGGTCCGGCCCCTCCTGTTCAAGGGCGGCGGCCTGTTGGCGGAAGGCGGCGAAGGCGGCGCCCGGGTCGAGCCGACCCGTGGGGGCCAGGCCATGGCCGGTCGGGCCGATGGATGCGGCGACGTATGCGCGTCCCGCTGCCGCCTTTCGGGCGAGCCGAACACCGGCCCGGTTGATTTCGTCGGTCCGCTCGGCGAGGCCGAAATCCCGGAGTCGGATGGGGTTGGCGCCGAAGGTATTCGTCGTCAGGACCTCCGCGCCTGCACGGAGGTAGTCGGCGTGAATCGACTCCACGAGTTCGGTGTCGGCGACGTTGAGCTCTTCGAACGCCCGGTTGATGAAGACGCCTCGGCGGTAGAACTCGGACCCCATGGCCCCGTCGAACAGCAGCACGCGTTGGGCAATGTCGGCGAGAAATCCGCTCACCAAAGACTCGCGATGATGGCCGAGCAGTTGTCGCCGCCCCCGCCGCGATTGGCCAGCGCGACCAGGCCGCGCGCGGCCTCGTCCAGGTCGTCCTGGCGGACGAGCGTCGCAAGCGCCGCGGCGACCTCAGGATGGGACTCGCCAACGTAGTCGGTCACTCCGTCGCTGCAGAGAAGGAGGCGCTCGCCAGGGATGAGGGTAAACGTGATGTGATGGGCGGGCAGTGCCTCGGCACGCAACAGCTCATTGAAGTGCCCGAGGTACCCGACGAGCGCGAAGCCCGCGGGTTCCCAGTGGTCGACATAGGACAAGTGCCAGGCCTTGAGGCGCTCACACGCTTGGTTTTCGTCCGCGGTGATGAGCGAGGCGCCGTACGGGCCGACCAAGTATGCCCGGGAATCGCCGAGCCAGGCGAGGTGGACGACATTGCCGTGGACGATGGCAAGGACGACGGTGGTGCCCATGGGGACACGGCCATCGAGATTGCCTCCGGCGAAGCGAAGCGCAGCGTCACAAACTGCAGCATTGGCCGATTTGAGCGCCCGATCCAGGAAGTCGCGCACTTCCGCGGAAGGCGCGCTGGCGAGGCGAGGGAGGGCCACTTCCCAGAGGTTTGCGACCACATGGGAGGCAATCGAAGACGCGACGTCGCCAGAACCCGCGTTGGCCGTGCTGATGCCGTCGCACAGCACGAGTAGGCTGATGGGGCCGCGGCTGTTCGCGAAGATCGCGTCCTGGTTCGTTTGGGACGCGAGGACCTTCATCCGCCCGATGTGGGAGTCGTAGCCAATGTTCGTCCGCGCCGCGGGATCATGGACGGTGTAGCCACGCTTTTCCTCCGCGAGGGCCGCCTGTTGCCACATCGCGAGCCAGGCGAGCCCGTCGGCGGGTCGAAGGGCGCTGTCGGGGTGCAATGCGGCGTCGAGCGGCGCCAATACGCTTGGCGCAAGGTGTGGAATCACGGCGCGCAGGTAGGGAATGGCGCGACAACCGAGCACCGAATGGGGCCAAGGGCGCGCCAACATGCACTCGAGGAGCAACATCGCGCCCGCGGCGACGTCCCCCACCGCACTCGCGTGTTCACCCTCCGGGCGCCGCGACTCGAAAGTGGATTCGAGAATGTCGATTTCCATGGTCTCGTCGGGCAGCACTCGGCACGTGCGCGCCGTGGGATTCACGATCCGCTGGTCCTTGTGATGGTGCGCCAGCGCGCGAGCCATCGCCAGCCCGAGCCCGAGAAGCGACGCACCGCTGCGGGCGGGCAGGTCCGCCAGGGAGATGGGGCCGTCTGTGAGACCGCTGAGATCGATTTCGGCCGTGTGTGCTGTGTCGTCGAGCGAGTCGTCGGGCACCATCCGCATGGGTCCGTCGGTGGACCGAAATTCGTTGCGAAACCAGTCGGCGAGGGCCGGCTGAGTGCTGTCGAGGCGGTCGGCCATCTCGGCGGCTTCGACCAGCGCCAAGCCAAGGGCTTCGCTGGCGAGCCAGCGAGCCGTTTTGGGGTCATCGTTGCCAAGCGCGTCTGATAGCAGGACCAAGGCGAGCTGTTCGCCGCGGCGGGCAGGTAGCGCCGCCAACGTGGCACGGATCAGCCGACGACCGTCCATTGTGGACGCGACGTCGGACAACATCCGTTCGGCGACCGGGCTGCCCCATCGGCACAGGGCCGCGGCGAGTCGCCCTTCGACGTCGAGCGGCCCACCTTCGTTCGTACCGCAGACGACGACGTCGACGAGTTCGGCGTGGACGGCCGAAGACACGGCCTCGGGCGTCCACGGGCCTCGGCGAATCGCGTGCAAAATGGACTCGACGCCCTCTGGGCCCGCCGCGAGCAGGCCCCGGAAAACGGCGTCGGCAGGGAAGTCGCGCACAGCGGCGAGTGCAAGTTCGCGCACTTGCGTCCCGCCCGTCCGCCACGCGGTGAGAACCTGTTCGAGGTACGCCGATTCCCCGAGTGCGTTCCGGGCTTCGACGGCGAGGTCCAGGCGTCGGCCCGGCGACAACATGGGCGTCGCGAGGCGTGCGTGCGGGTCGGAGGGCGATTCGGGCGAGCGCAGGCTCACCGCGTCGCCGTTGAAGTCGAAGCGAGTGTCTTGGGAAGCCGCGGCAGTCGCCGTGCGCCACCACGGACCAAAGGCCGAAGCGCTCATCAGCTTACGGCCGAGCAACCAGTCGCGGACATCTGCCGAACGCTGGGGACCGTTCAGGTCCGCAAGGATGGCGGCGAGCGACCCGGCGGGGTCTTCGGCCAACTCCCGGACCAGCTCCTGGCGGTCGTGGACGGAACGCCAGAAAAAGCCGCCTTCGGGCGTTTGCGCGTAAATGCGTACAAGGGTCTCTGCGGGGACTTTCGTGGGGAGGTTCTCGCTTGGGACCTCCCACTCAAGGGACGCTCGGTCCGACTCCAAGCCAACCACAGACGCGAATCCGAACGCGCTGTGGTACAGCACGGAGCGCTCGCGGAGTTGGCCGATGTGGCCGATGGGTCGCATGGGTACAGGGCTCCGTGCGTCCGCGCGCCGACGGGCCCGCCTGTTATGCCCGCCGACCCCTGGGAGCAACGCGTCGGGCATGGAGATCCGAGATCCGATCCATGGGGCGATGACGCTGGATGCCGCCGAATTGGCGGTCGCGGATCACGCGTGGGTTCAACGTCTGAGGGGCATCCGTGCGACGGGCTTCTCCCAGGTGCCGTTTCCGGGGGCCACCCATTCGCGGTACGCTCATTCGCTCGGCGTTCTGCACTTGGCTGGGCTCGCATTCGACCGCGCCACGGCTGAGTGGACGTTCTCCAGCCCGAGGAAACGGAACGTCTACCGTGCCCTCGTTCGGATGGCGGCGCTGACCCACGACGTCGGTCACGGTCCCTTCAGCCACTGCATCGAGTTCGCGATGCCCGACGTCCAAGCGTTGGCCCTCCGGTCGTTGCGCCGGGCACCCCTGCCCCGGCGGGCGACGCACGAAGACTACACCGTTGCGATCCTGGAGCAGACCGACCTCGGTGCCACGATCGATCGCAATTTCCCGTTTTCCTGGCGCCACGTGGCGGCCGTCATCAGTCCCGACGTTCGGCTCGAAGACGACCTGCTGATGGACGGTGGCCTCGACATTCGGCCGATGCTCGGTCAAATCGTGAGCTCAGAACTCGACGTCGACCGGCTGGACTACCTTGTCCGCGACGCGTTCTACACGGGCGCTCGGTACGGCCAGGTCGACGTCCCGTGGCTCATGTCCAACCTGGGTTGTTGGGTCGTTGACGGCGGCCTGCACCTGGCCTTGGACCGAGCGGCCCTGTACGCGTTCGATCACTTCTTGCTTGCGCGCCATCACATGTTCCTGATGGTCTACTTCCACCACAAGTCGGTGGTCTACGAGGAATTGCTCAAGCGCTACATGGCCGACGGATCGGATGGTTGGCGCATTCCCTCGGACCTCGGTGCCTACCTGGACGTCGACGACACCCACGTGCTTGCGCATTTGCGGGCATCGAAGCACCCGTTTGCCCAACGGGTCGTCCGACACCAGCCTTACAAGCGCGTCTTGGAGCGGCACGGGACTGCGCAGGCGACGGACTTGTCGGCCAGCGTTGCGGCGCTCGTCTCGGCGGGCTTGGACGTGATTCACACCGCGTCGGCCCAGCGGCTGTCCCGATACGCAGCGGTCGGCCGCAAGCGCCGAGGCGCGCCGGCGATTTGGGTCTTGCCCGGTGCCGCCGGCGATCGCACCGGGCCGGCGACGCGGCTGGACGAGGCGAGCCGCGTGTTTGTTCGGTATGCCGACGAACACGTCATCGCGCGCATCTACGTGGCGCCGGAGGCGCGGGGGGAGGCGCGCGCTCTCCTTGGACTAGGGGACGGACCGGCAGCTCCCTGACGATCGGCGTTGTCAGCCGCGTTTGACGAGGCGGACGGCGAGTCGTGCGAGATCTTGGGGCGTGAAGCCGCAGCAGAGGCCGAGGGCGTGGGCACCTTGATCGCGCCACCGGACCATGCGTTTGGCCAGCCCGGCGCGCCGCGCCCGATGAAGGGGGACGACACCAAAGTCCTCCCCAGCATTGGGGTAGGCGCCCCACCGCCCGCCAAGCGAGGCGAGCGCTTGGACGTAGGACTCGGCGAGCCGATGGTCGACGCAATTGACCAGCACGCACTTGGCGCCGGCCTCGAAGGCTTCGGCGCCGACCCGCCTGAGCGCTGAGGGCGACATGAGCGTGGCATGCGGGCCCGGAGTCAGCGCCAACCAGACTGGCAGGCCCGTTGCGACGCTGGCCCGGACTGCGGCCACGGCCTCGCCCGGGTGTGCAAAGGTCTCGCATAGGATGGCGTCGACGCCAGCGTCCGCGAGGGCTTGCGCCACGACCCGATGGCGGTCTTCGGCGTCGGGAGGGGAGAGGTCGGGCCGGTAGCAGTCGTCGACTGGGGCGAGCGAACCGAGCAGTTGGGCGGTCGGAGGGATGGCCGATCGTGACAGCTGGACTGCGGCGATCAAGCCGCGCCGCCACTCGTCACCCATGGACGTGGGCGTGGTCCGAAACGTGTTCGTGATGAACGATGTGGCGCCGGCCGCGACATAGTCGCGAACAATGTCGTAGACGATGTCAGGGTGGGTCAGATTGGCGTTGGCGGACCAGGCTGGAAGGGGGAGGCAGACCCCTCGGCGAGCTAATTCTGTGCCAATGGGTCCATCGAGTAGGTGCATTTTGTTTGCGACCGGACGTTCGTGGGGGTCCAAGCTATGGTGCCCCTAGGGGCTGGGAGGCGTGATGTCGTACTTGATGTACCTGCTGGCGTGTGGTGGCACGGACGAGGCGCGCTCGCCGGTGGCCTTCCGGTCCACGCTCCGTACGCCAACGGCCGGTGTCGAGTTGTTCGACAACGGCGAAACAGGGCGCGCGGGCATGTACGACGTCAGCTGCCCCTTCCAGACCATCAACGGAACGGTGACGGGCGACTACGACATGCCGGGCGAAGGCGAAACCGTGACGGATGCGGGGGACACTGAGCTCGGTCCGGAGACTGCGGCCGTGGTCGGCGCCGATCGCGTGGACCTCGTGGAATCGAGCCGTGTCGAAGACCGTGTGATGTCGATCGACGTCCCTGGCGTCGTCGACGCCCGGTTGGTCGATGGGGAAGTGGTCGCTTGGGTCGATCAGGCTGGCGCCTGCAGCGTGGTCTGGACGGACAGCGGTCGCGTGGTCGAGGCGGACTGTGGACGCGGCTTCGACGCTATCGACGAAGATCAGGTCGTTGTGGTCGGCGCTTCGGGCACCCGAATCCTCGGTGTGGGCGGCGTGGAAGCGGAGATCCCCGGCGCCGCCGACCTCGTCGTGTGGGACGACCTCGCCTCGGTGGCCTACGTCGCCGAACTGGGTGGTCACGTTGTGACGGCCATCGAGGCCAACGGACTCGTTCGTTGGACCACCGACGTCGATGGCGCGATCACGGCGCTCGACGCAGCCGGAGATCGCGCGGCCGCCACGGTGGCCGTGTCGCGGGGCGACGTGGGCGCGCTCCTTTGGTTGGATGGCGCTTCGGGCCTGATGCTCGGTGAGGTCGAAACTCCCGCCGCGCCAGAGAGTTTGTCCATCTCGGCCAACGGGGAGGCCTTGGCCGTCGTACTGCGCGACGAAACTCACTTCTACGACTTGGTCCTGCCGCGCTGACGCGGCAACGATGCTCCGACCCGGCGCTCACGTCCTGGCCCTCTACGGGGGCGACTTCGAGGGCGCGCGTGCGGGTGCGCGCGAGGTGGCCTCGGCGGCCCAAGGCATGCTGTTCGTCCATGGCGACGTGCGGTCGGCCATCGCGGCGGCCAGTGTCGCGCTGAGGGAGGCGCGCACCGCGCGGCGCGACCTTCGTGTGGCCATCCACGTCGGGCCGGCCAGCCTCACGCATGAGCTGGCCGATGGACCCGCCGTCGACCACATCGCGCGCGTCCTTCACGTGGCCGTGCCAGGCCAGATGTTGCTCACGGAGAGCTGTTGGACGGACCTCGGTGGGGCCGCGCTCGTGCTGCGGGATTTGGGCGGTGTGGCGCTGGCCGGCTTTCGTGGCCGATGTCGCCTCTACCAGGGGTTGCCTCGGGACCTGGACTTTGCGCCCGCGCCCCCGCGTGCGGCCGCACTGCCCGGCCGTCCGGCTTGGGGGCCTGAACGGGCCCTGGCTGGGATGGCGGAGCTCCTTGGTCTTGGCGTCCGTCACCTTACGCTGATCGGTCCGCCGGGGAGTGGCCGGAGCGCGCTGTTGTCCAATCTGGCCCACCGCCTCCGGTCCGAGGCGGGCGACGTGGTCCCGGTACGGTGCGGCGACGCTACCGCCGCCGCCTTGTTTCGTGGCGTAGCCGTGTCCATGGACTTGTCGTTGGGCCGAGGGGCCGGGCGGGCGGCGGCCACCGAGCAACTTGGGTTTGCCTTGGCGCAAAGGGACCGGACGACGCTCCTCATTGACGCCGTGGGTCCGGAGGTTCGCGAGGAACTCGGCGAGTGGTTGCGCGCGGCCCCGGCGCTTCGCATCGTCGCCGTGGCGCCCGAACGACTGGGCCTTCCTGGCGAGGTGGTGTGGGAAGTTGGACCGCTGCCTGTGCGGACGTCGAGCGGCGACAGCCCAGCGGCCGAGTACCTCGCGGAACGAGCCGCCTCCCTCGGGGCCCCGGCGGTGAACCAGGCCAGTCTTGCCGCGCTTGTGGATCGGGTTGGCGGGTCGCCACTCGCCTTGTCCTTGCTGGCTTCGCTGCTCCTCGTGGCGGCCCCAGACGAGTTGCTTGTGCGCCTCGGTGACTCCGACGTTGGCGAGGCAGGCGTACTCGACGAAATCTTCGTGCGGCTACCAGGACCGTCTCGCGACGCGCTGTTGCGGTGTGCGGCGGTCCCGTGTCCTCTGGCGCCCGCCGACCTGGCTGCCGTCGTCGGCGCCGACCTGCCTCTCCTCGCGTCGTTTCACGGTCGGGGTCTGCTTCGGTCCGTGTTTGCCCTCGATACGGCGGGTCTCGATCGCTGGGCGTTGCATCCCGCCGTCGCGGATCTACTCCGCGTTCGAATTTCCGCTGACGATCGACGTGAGGTGGCCGCGGGCCTTGCCGAACGCGTGTTGTCCGACGTCGCTCGTTGGGAGGCGTGGGCGCTTGGGCGGCACGCGCCGGAAGTCGCGGCGAGAAAGGTCGCCCAGGCCGACGCGTTGCTCGCTTTGGCGACTGGAAACGACGCTCCCACGGCGGCTCGAGCGTGGCTGGCGCTCCAGGACGTGAACTCCCATTACGGCCTGTTCGAGGTCGAACGGCCGCGCCTCGACGCCGCCATCGAGAACACCCAAGCGGGTCCGGACCTCGATGGCCTCTTGTTGGCGCGCGCCACGCTTTGGCGGGAGGCGAATCGCCCCGGCGAGGCGCTCGCGGACTTGGAGCGGGTTCGAACCGGTGCGATGTCGCGCGGTGACGGCGCCATCTTGGGGCGCTGCTACCTCGAGGCCGGTCGTTGCCTTGGGAGCACGGGTGCCGCCAAGGCCAGCCTGGACCACTTCGAACGAGCGGTCGCCGCGCTTCTCGACGCGTCTGAGGTTCATGATGCGACGCGCGCTGAGGTGGCGTTGGGCGCTGCACGGGTCGCCGCGTCGGATGTCGCCGGCGGCGAGGAAGCGCTGTGCCGGGCGCTCTCCCGTGCGCGCGCCTTGGAAATTCGAGGAGCGGAGGCCGAGGCCTTGGAGCACTTGGGCCAGATTCGGCGTGTTCAGGGGCGTTCGGGCGACGCGCGAAGTTGCTTCCGTGAAGCGGCGCGCTTGGCTGAGGAGGTTGGCGACCGGACCCTGCATGCGATGAGTCTGTCGGCCGGGGCCGCCGTCGACCTGTCCCAAGGCCTGGTCGAGGAGGTCATTGAACCGCTGGAACTCGCCGTCCGACTTGCTGGATTGGGCAGCGCGCGACGTTGCGAGGCGATGTCGATGTCTTTGCTTGGGCGCGCCCATTTGACGGCCGGTCGCCGCGATGAGGCGCGGCGTCATCTCCTACAATCGCTTTCGCTTCATCGCGCGCTTCGGGACCCCGCCCTCGAGGGCTACGACATGGGCTACCTTGGCATCGCCCAGCACGTGTCTGGCAACCGAACGGCGGCACGCGACTACTACTCTCGGGCCATCAACCTGCTGGAGAATGCGGGCTTGGCGGGACCTTCGGCGCTGTTTTCGGCCTGGTGTGGCGCTTTGGAGGCTCAGGAAGGGGACCTGGAACGTGCACGGGGTCTGTTCGAGCGGGCGGCAGCCCATGCGACGGCACCGGCGGATCGACTCGTGGGCCTGCTCCGATTCGTAGCGGCGCTTGCGGAGGCAGAGCGCGACCGGGGCAGCGTGGCCTCCGTGCGGGGTCGCCTTGTTCCGGCTTTGGTCGCAGTGCCGCGAAAGTCGGTGGATGCTCGCCTCGTTGCCGAGTTCGTACAAGGGCAACTGGAAGCGGCTCCCCTGGGGTAGAATCGGGCATGCGACGCCTGACCGAACCCATCTGACGCCAACCGATGTTGGGTTTGTTGCTCGTGGCCGCGCTCGACGAGGCGACCGCGGGCGCGCCGATGTTGGCGACGCCAGAACTTGCGTCGTCGCTCGGTGGTGGTCTGTCTTCTGCCGCGGCAGCGATCTTTGCCGTGCCCGTCGTCATAGGGACGGTCGTCGAACCCTTCGGTTTGGCATGGTCGGACCGGGTAGGGCGTCGAAACCTGCTTTTTGGCGCGTTGATGGCCATGGGCGTCGGCCATCTGCTGCTTGCTGTTGCGAACAGTTGGACCGCGGTGGCCGTCGGCGTTTCGGTCTGGGGTATCGGCAGCGGCCTGTCCACCGGCTTGGCAGAGGTCGAGCTGGTCGCAACAGCGCGGTCGGTCCCCGCCACCTTGTCGAGGTGGGCCGCGTTCGGCGCCGCCGGCGACCTCATGGGGCCGCTCGCGTTCGCGGCGCTTGGAATGGCCGGACTTGGGTGGCGGACCCTTTGCGGAATCGGGGCCCTTGCGGCCGTCGGTCTTGCCTTTGCGACGTTGTGGAGCCTGGAGGGGAGGCCTCAGGTGGCGACGACGAGGAATCGGACAGCGGGACCGAGTGGTGGAGTAGTGCGCCATTGTGGTGGGCCGCATTGGCGGCCACCGTGTGTACGCTGTTCGACGAAATCTGGGTCGCTACGACGTCGACGTGGTTGTGGCGGGCGGGTCTCGGCGAGGAGGCGCTCGGCCTCTCTGCAGGCGCGTTTGCGGTGGGCGCACTCGCCGGGTTGGCCGTTGTCGAGCGGCTGCAGTGGCGGCCGGAGACGACGTTGCTTGTCAGTGCCTGCGCGCTGATCCCGGCCTGGTGCCTTTGGCTGGCGCTTCCGCCGGTAGCGGCCGTACCTGTCTCGCTCCTGATCGGCGCCTTCGCGGCCCCCCTTTGGCCCTTGACGACGGCCCTCGCCTACGCTTGTGTGCCCGATCGACCTGGCACCGTCGCTGCGTGCTTACGCGTCGTCGGGACGCTCGACATCGTCCTTCCGCTCATCATCGGTGCCGTGGCGGACCGATGGGGGCTCACGGGGGCCCTGGCCCTGCTCTTGCTCCAGCCCCTGTGCGTAGCGGCCGTCGCAGCACAGCGTCGCTGTCAAGCCAGCCCGTAGGTCCGCTCGACGGCGCACGCGGCCCAAGACGGGCGCGACCTCATCCGCTCGAGCCACGCGGCCAGGGCGGGATGATCGGTCAGGTCGATCACGGGGAACCACGCGCCGTAGGCGCAATCGACGAGCGAAAAATCGCCGAGTAGGTACGGGCCGTCTTCAAGACGCTGGGTGAGCACGTCGAGGAGGGGTCGGAGCTTCTTCGTCGCCACCGCCAGTTCGGCGTCCGGCGTTGGCGGTCGTCCAAAGCGTGGTGCCACGGCACGGGCCCAGAAAAAGGTGCCGGCCGCTTCCTGAAAGGCGGCGGCCTCGGTGAACATCCACGACAGCGCCTCGCCCCGGCCCGCCGAGTCCGTGGGCCATAGGCGCCCGGTGCGCTCCCCCAGCCAAACGAGGGCGGCGTTGGATTCGAAGACGCGCACGCCGTCGGCCATCAAGACGGGCACCTTGCCGCGTGGGTGGCGGGCGAGGTGCTCGGGGGTGCGCTGCTCGCGCTTTCCGAGGTCCAGGTCGTGCCAACGGTAGGGAAGGCCTAGTTCCTCGAGCCCGAGGCGAACCTTCATCGGGTTCGAGGACCAGGCGCCGTAGACGTCGATCATCGACGGCGGCGGACCAGGGCGAGGGCGCCGAGCCAAAGGCCCCAAGAGCCTGTGCCGCTCTGGTCGCACTTGCAGCCCTTGCCGGCATCCTCGGAAGGGGGGTCCGCGGAGTCGCCGTCGTTGGTTGGCGTCGTGCCTGGGTCGGTCGGATCCGAGGGGTCGGTCGGCGGGTCGGTCGGCGGCGGCGCGGTTGTCCCGCCCGGCGGCGTGGTCGTCGGCGGCGGGGGCGGCAGCGGGTCGGACAGATCGAAGTCCACGACGTGGTCGCCTTCCTGGTAGGCGTCGTCGTCTCCGTCCCACGACGGATGACCGGCGTGGCTGACCGCGACGACGACGCGGTCGAGGTCCCCAGCAGGCACTCGGATTTCTGGGTTCACGCCGTCGGCAACCGCGTCGCCGGCGGTCCCATCGGTCCGCCACCACAACACGGTGAGGCCGCTGAGCGCGCCGCCGTCCGAACGTGCGACGATGCGAAGGTCCTTGGCGGGGTCCAGGGCTTCCAAGTCGATGTCCACGAAGGCCTGTCCGACGACCATCGGGGGCTCCGAAGGCGTCCAGGTGGCGGGCAACGCCGGCGTCGCGATCGTGTCGTGGGACGGGATGTCGCCCTCCGACCAGTACTGAGCCTCAAACAGGCCGCGGGTGTCCCACTCGGGTCCCACGAGCCAGCGGTCGCGGGCCAGCGTCGACAAGAATCCGCCGACGGTCGTGCCGGCCGTGGCGGCCACCGCGTCCAGCGCGTCGGGCTCGTTGGGGTACCCTTCCTGGGCCGCGTTTTGCCAAAGTGCGACGCCAAGGGCGCCGTCGCCAGTACCGTAGGTGCGGTCCAGGTGCATCACCCAGAGGGCCCCACCGTATTCGAAGTTGTAGGCGCGCATCGCGCCGAAGGTCCCGACAAGTTCGTATTGGTCGGCGAGCACGGTGGGTGCCCAGGGAACGGCCTGGAACCCGTTGACGTCGTAGTCCCAGTCGCTGGCCGGCCAACCCAGCGTCCATTCCTGGGCGGCCGTGGCGACCGACTCCCAAATGGGTAGGGTCCACTCGGAGAAGTCCGTCGCGTATTGGCTGACGTGTTGGAACTCGTGCGCGATGTAGGAGTCGATCCAGGCCTCGCTCAGGCCTTCGTCGATGACCATATAGGCGCTCGCGCCGTTGAAACCGTCGCCAGGGACGGGGTCGACGTACGGCCACTCATCCGCCGTCACGTAGGCGTAGCCCCAGCCGATGGGGGCCATGTAGATGTCGAATTCCTCGCCGTCGGCGAGATCTGGCAGCAAGGGCGCGCGAAAGCCCATCTGGGTGACTTGGATGTCCCACGACAACTCTGCCGCGGCGAGCGCCTGCATGGCCCGCGTCTCCGCTGCGGGGTCGATCCAGTGGATGCGCAGCGGGTGCGTGGTGCTCACGGCCTCGTAGACCCAGGCGGGGCGCGGCTGGGCGGGGCGGACGCCTTCGGGCAGCTTGCAGGGCCCTGGCGTGACGGCGAGGGCGCCTGTGGCGATGATCCAAGACAACATGTGTCCTCCGACCGTGTCGCGGTAGCCGCAGCCTCGTCGTCGGGCCACCGGTTAGGGGGGCTTTGGGGGCGCCCGTGCTCGGGGTCGGCTTCACCGAACTCGTTGTGATCGGGCTTGTCGCGCTGGTCGTGGTCGGCCCGGAAGAATTGCCTCGCTTGATGCGTCAAGCGGGCCGTTGGTACGGCCAGGCGCGGCGGACGGCCGACGACCTGCGCCGTGCCTTCATGTTGGAGGCTGACCGCCAGGAAGCGGCTGAACGCTACGCCAAACTCCAAGAGCGTCGCCGCCAGTTGACCGAAGAACGCGCCCGCGCGACGGCAAGCGGGGCAGCCGCCCAGCCAGCCACCCTCCCAGGTGTGGAGGCGGCGGAAACCCCGCCGGTTCTTGCGCCTCCGGCACCTGGTCACGGCGACCCAGAAGATCCCGCGCCCGTCCGAGCGGAAACGCGGTGACGACGCCAACGGCTGCGCCCGACCCGGAGGACGAAGTCGAGCAGGCGCGCATGCCGCTCCTCGATCACCTGCGTGAGCTGCGCGATCGCCTGATCAAATCCCTCCTCGCGCTCCTTCTCTTCACCGGGGCGGGCTTCTGGACGGTCGACCCGATCCTTGCGTTTCTTCGGGCTCCGTTCGATCAGGCGCTCGCGGATGCCGGGGTGGTAGGGGGCCTCTCGCTCATCGGTAGCCCCTTCGAGGGGATGTACGTCACGATGCATGTCGCCATCGCGACCGGCTTGGTGGCGTCGAGCCCATTTGTCACGTGGCAGGTCTGGCAGTTCATCGCGCCAGGTCTCTACAAGACGGAGCGGCGCATCGTGTTGCCGCTCACGCTGACCAGCACGGGCTTGTTTCTGAGCGGTGCCGCCTTTTGTTACTACGTCATCTTTCCCAATGCGTTTCCGTTCTTCGTCACCGTGGTCGACGCGCAGGCCATGGTATCCGTCGACGGCTACCTCTCGGCGGTCTTGCGGATGATGGGCGCCTTTGGCCTGTCCTTCCAACTGCCCGTGGTGACGTTCTTCCTCGCGCGTATGGGCCTCATCGACCACCGCGACATGATTCGCGCGTTTCGCTACGCCATCGTTGCCATCTTCATCTTGGCTGCGCTCATCACGCCGCCGGACGTGCTCACGCAGACCCTGCTCGCGATTCCGCTGATGGCCCTGTACGTAGCCAGCATCGGTGTGGCGTGGGCCTTCACGACCAAAGTGCGCGCAGAGCCGGAACCGGCGTCAGCCCAGGTGGGCAAGTAGGCGGTCGATGCGGGAGAGGGCCTCCTCTCGGCCAAGGAGCGCGTAGGTTTCCTCGATGGGCGGGCTGACGGGGACGCCCATGAACGCGACGCGCAAGGGTTGGGCGACCTTTCCGAGGCCCAATCCCAGGCGTTCCGCGACGGCCGCGACCGTGGCCGACACCGTCGCTGGTGCGTCGTCCTCGAGGTCGCCAAGGGCGGCGCGAACGGCGGAAAGGGCCTGGCGGCCTTCGATGCCTAGGTGCTTGCGCAGGGCGGCCTCATCCCAGGAATCTGGGGCGACGAGGTAGGCGCGGGCGGCGACGGCGAGCTCGGCGAACGTCGAGGCGCGCGCCTTGTAGTTCTCGAGCAGCCGCGTGCGGCGGTCCGCCGTCCACCGGGCAAACGGACTGTCGGTCAGGGCGCACCAGGCTTCGAAGTGCTTGGCCAGGGCGTCTGGGGAAAGGCGCACCATCCACTGTCCGTTCATCCAGCGCGCCTTCGTTTCGTCGAACCGGGCGGCGGTCAGGTTGACGCGGCGCAGGTCGAAGACCTCGGCGAGCTCCTCCTGCGAGAGCACCTCGCGGCCGTCCTCGGTGCCGAAGCCGAGCAGCGCCATCATGTTGACGATGGCCTCGGGGAGGAATCCTTGCATCCGGAAGTCGGCCACCTCGATGAGGGGCAGGGCGACGTTCAAACGCTGCGCGATCAGGGTCGCCGTCGCGACGCCGTCGTTCGTCTTGGCCATGAATGCGGCGAGCTCGGCGACAGGCAGCCCCGTGAGTTCCGCCAGCCACGCGAGGTCTTTGCCGTGCGAGGATGCAGCGGCCTTGGCGCGGACGGCTTCACGGGCGACCCGTGCCTTGTCCCGCTTGCTCATCTTCGTCCCCGTGGGATTGAAGATGAGGGGCAGGTGGCCAGCTCGGGGCGGCGTCCAGCCCAGAGCCTCGTAGATCTGCAGGTGTTTGTGGGTGTTCATCAGGTGCTCTTGGCCACGGAGCACGAGGTCGATTCCCATGTCATGGTCGTCGACGACGACGGCGAAATGGTAGGTCGGGAAGCCGTCGGCCTTGCGAAGCACGAAGTCGTCGAGCTGTGCGGCCTCCACGGTGACGGGTCCGAGGATGACGTCGTCGTGGGTGACGTCCTTGTTGGGGGCGGCGAGGCGCACGACGGGGCGGCGACCTTCGGCCTTCCATGCCTCCACCTGGGCAGCCGACACCTGTCGCCGGCGGTAGCGGAGGGCGTCTCCTGCGGCTTCGGCGGCCTGGCGCATGGCGGCGAGTTCGGCGGCGTCCTCCCAGGCCTCGTAGGCGTGGCCAGAGGCCAAGAGGGAGCGCAGGACCTCGTCGTAGCGCTCAAGGCGCTGGCTCTGGAAGAAGGGGCCACAGGCGCTCGGCGCATCGGGGCCTTCGTCCCAGGTGAGGCCGAGCCAGCGCAGGTCGGCGACGATGCCCGACGCAGCCTCCTCCGTGCTTCGCGCCCGATCGGTGTCCTCGATTCGCAGGAGGAAGCGCCCCCCGGTCTGCCGCGCAACGAGCCGGCAATACAGCGCCGTTCGAACGCCGCCGACGTGCAACGAGCCCGTCGGTGAGGGCGCAAATCGAGTCCGAAGCGGCACGGTCATGAGGTCTCCTCGTCGCGCAAGCCCGCCATCACGAGCAAGGCGTCGACCACGCGGCGTTGCCAGACGACCCGACGGGCCTCCGGCAGCCCCATCCATGTCTCGACGCATGTGCCGACGCAGCCGAAGCGGTCGACGATCACCTCGGTGCTGCTCGTGGCGACGGGGTAGTGAAACGTCGCCCAGCGCTCGGTGCCGACGTCGTCGTACTGATTGAGTCGGTCGACCGCAGCAGAGACCCAAGGGGGGCAGGGCTCAACGCCGTAGACGAGCGTCTGCCCGAACGAGGGGTGGACGGCTGGATCGTGTCGCGATTTCGATTCGTGTAGCGTGGCGACAAGGGCAGGCGCCTCGGTGTGGACGAGGTCCATGAAGGCTGCGGCGAGCCGTTCCTCGCGGACCGAGCTGCTTGCATTCCCGGGGAAGGAGCGGTTGAGGTCCTGCCCTTGGGGGGCGGCGCGCGTACGCGCTCGGTAGGCCGGCGGATTCATGACGGGAACGAGAAGGAGGCGGCCGCGGTGGGGGCGGTAGCCAGCCTCGATCAACTCCTCGATGGCGTGTACCCCAGCGATTTCGTCGCCGTGGATGCCGGCCTGGATGAGGGCGGTCGGGCCGGGACTGTCCGCTTGCACAACGTGCAGCACGACGTTCTCGAACAGTGTGTGGACCCCGGGGGCGCGCATGGCCGGCCGTGCTAACCGACGGATCCCGTGGGGCGGTGACCGATGTGGTGGCTGTTGTGGGTGTCGGAAGGCGTCGCGGCGCCAGCACCGACTTGGCCGACCACGCTCGATCGCGTGGCCCCGGCGGTTGTCAGCATTCAGGTGACGGGCGTTCGGAATTTCGACACCGAAAACGCGGGCGTCAGCCAAGGGACCGGCTTTGTCGTCGACGCCGAGCGCGGCTGGCTCCTCACGAATCGGCACATGGTGCACGCCGGGCCGGTGGTCGCCCGCGCCGTGTTTTTGGACAACGAGGAGGTCCCGCTCATCGCCGCCTACCGAGACCCGGTACACGACTTCGGCTTCTACCGCTTTGATCCGTCGCTGTTGAAGCACATGGACGTCGTGGAACTCGCCCTGTCGCCGGGAGCCGCTCGCGTCGGGATGGAGATTCGGGTCGTCGGCAACGATGCAGGGGAGAAGCTCTCCATCTTGGACGGGACCCTCGCGCGCCTGGACCGCAACGCCCCGGCCTACGGGCTGGACACCTACAATGACTTCAACACGTTCTACTACCAGGCTGCGTCGAACACCTCCGGTGGATCGTCCGGGTCGCCGGTCGTCGACATCGCGGGCCGGGTGGTCGCGCTGAACGCCGGTGGGGCGACCCGCGCCGCGTCGAGTTTCTACCTTCCCCTCGAACGTGCGGTCCGTGCACTCGATCTGCTGCGGGCTGGAAGGGCCGTCCCGCGCGGCGACGTCGGCGTGATCTTCGAACACGCACCGTTCCATGAACTGGAACGCCTCGGCCTCAGCGACGGGGTGGAACAACACGTGCGGGCCGCAATCCCCGGCGCGACGGGGTTGCTCGTCGTGGCCGAGGTGTTGCCGGAGGGGCCGGGTCAACGTGCGGGCCTGTTGCCGGGCGACGTGCTCGTGCAAATTGGTGGGCGCGACGTCACTGGCTTCCTCGATCTCGAAGGGGTCGTCGACGACGCCGTGGATCAAAAGCTGTCCTTGGTTGTCGAGCGCGGGGGGCGACGCCGGAGCTTCGACGTCCCAGTTCGCGACCTCCACGCGATCACGCCCGATCGGTACGTGGAATTTTCGCGGGCCGTGCTGCACGACGTGTCGCTCATGGTGTCGCGCAATCACGTCCGCCCGCAGCGGGGCGTGTTCGTCGCCACGCCGGGCTACGAATTGGCGAATGCAGGGGTGCCAGCCAATGCGGTGATCACGCACATTGACCGCGCTGAAGTGCTGAACTTGGACGATGCGGTCGACGCGCTGGCTGCGCTTCCCGATGGCGCTCGGGTTCCGGTACGTTGGCAGAAGTCCTCGGATCCCCGTCACACGGTGGAGTCTGTTCTCAGGATCGATCATCGGTGGCATGCCTTGCGGGACTGCCGTCGAGACGACGCGACGGGCCGTTGGCCGTGCGTGACGCGAGAGACGGCTGAGCCGGCTCAAGTTCCCCCTTTGCCGTCCCCGCTCCCGATCGACGTACCGGAACGCCATGTTCGCGCTGTCGCTCCCGGCCTCGCGGTCGTCGAATTCGACATCCCGTTTCCGGTTGCGGGCGCGAAGGACACTCATTTCGTCGGGGTTGGCGCCGTCGTCGATGCCGATCGCGGCCTGTTGATCACGGACCGCGACACGGTACCCGTCTCCCTTGGGGACCTGACGGTGACGTTCGCAGGGACCCAACGCGTGCCGGCGAAGTTGGTTTGGCTTGACCCCGAGCACAACGTCGCGATGATTCGGGTCGACCCGGCGCCCTTCGGCGGCCGGTTGCCGGGCGAAGTGACCTTCGTCGATCGCGATTTGGCGGTCGACGACGACGTTATTCAGGTCGGAATCGACGGCGACCACGTCGTGCGCTGGTTGGAGACGACGATCGACGACATCCGCCTCCTCGAACAGACCCCGTCTCGCGTTCCCACGTTCATGGAGACGAACGTGGACTTGGTCGAGCTCGAAAGCAAGGTGACCACCCACGGTGGCGTCCTGTTGGACAAGCGCGGGCGCGTCGTTGCCCTGCACGCTTCCTTTTACGAACCGGAGGGCGACGAGCGCCGCTTTTTCGGCCTGCCATCGGCCGTGTTCTTACATGCGATCGAGGCCTTGCGCGCAGGCGATTCGCCCGGTGGAGGCAGTGTCGGCTTCGACGTCGGAGCCGTGTCGCTGGCTCACGCAGCGGAGCGGGGCGTGGACTCCGCGCACCTTGCCGACTTGCGTGATTTGCGGGGCGATCGGGGTGTTGTCTACGAGGTCGTGCGCCGTGAGGGAGGCAGCGCCGCGGCCGAGGTGCTGCGCGACGGGGACCTGCTCCTGGAAGTCGACGGCGCGCCGCTGACGGACATCGGCCTGTTGGACGATGCTCGACGCCGAGGCTCCTTCCAACTCGTTGTGGTGCGCGACGGTCTGCCCGTGGTCGTCTCACTGAGCCCGGTGGCGCGGTCGGGCGCGGGCGTCGAACGTGTCGTCAACTGGGCGGGTCTTGTGCTGCACGAGGCCCATCCGGAAGTGGCGCGTCAGCAGGCCATGCCCCCGGGGGGCGTAGTCGTGTCGTGGATGTGGTACGGCTCGCCGGCCTCCAGGGGTGGAATGCGCTCGTCGCGTCGCTTGATTGCGCTTGGCGACACACCGGTACCCACGTTGGACGCGCTCATCGCCGCCATTGTGGCCCACGATCCAGGGGAGCCCGTGCGCCTCCGGGTTCAAAAAATCGACGGCAGCGAGGACGTCAGCACGTTCCGGCTCGACCCCGATTTCTGGCCGACCTTTACCCTGACGGAGACGGCAGCAGGCTGGGTTCGGGAGGACCTGCCATGATGCGGCTCGTCGTCGTTCGGCACGGTCACGCGGGCGTTGCATCCCAGGACCGCGACCGCGAATTGACGCCCGCTGGGCGAGCCGCCGTCGAGCGACTTGGCCAGTCGTTGGCGGCGTCCGGGTGGCGACCCGACCTGGTCCTTTCGAGCCCCGCAGCTCGCGCATTGGCGACGGCCGCGGCGTTGGGCGCCGAAGTGCGTGTGGTTCGCGACCTTTACCTTGGCGGCGTACACGACGCGTTGGCGGCCATGGGCCACGTCGAGCCCGAGGCGGGAACCGTTGCGATGGTTGGCCACAATCCCGTGTGGGAGCACCTTGTGCACGCGCTATCAGGCGCGCTGGTACCGATGGCGCCTGGCACCGCGGTGCTGCTGGAGTTCGGTGGTGGTGCCTGGCAACGCGCTGGAATCTGGTCGGACGGCGACCGCTATGAGGGCCCGTCGCTCAGTTGATTCCGACGTAGCGGTGCGCGACGTCCTGTTGCTCCTTCGTGAGCACGTCCTGGGGTAGGCAGGTTCCCGCCGAATAATCGCAGATGGGGTAGGGATACATGAGATTGTCGGCCATTTCGGCCTCACAATCGACGTATCCACCACATTCTGGCGTGTCAGAGAGGGCGTCGAAGTACTCGTAGCCGAATTCCACGGGGTGGAACAATCCGATGAAATGGCCCGCCTCGTGGGCCAGCGTTTCGCCCATGAGCCGCGACTCTTCGTCGTCCAACTTGCCGTTTGGGCCGGCGTGCGTGAGCCACGAGGCCACCACGTACGTCATCGTCGTGGACGGCAATGGACCTGGGATGCCGCCAGCGATGCCGTAGGTGTCCGATTCGCCGTCGACTTCGTCGCCGATGACGACGAACAGGTTGCCGGTAGGTTTGTCCGCGGTCGCCGTTGCCACCTCTTGGCCACCCGTATTGGCAAAGGGCAGCAGCGGGTCGAGGTTCGTCGATTCGTAGGTGACCTCAAGCGTGGCGCCCATGCCCGCCCAAACCTCGCGCCAACGTTCGACGGCCGCCTCGACGCCCTCTACGACGTCGGGGTCGTCTTCCATCCCCTGAGCCCAGGCGATGGTCGCGACGACATTTCCGTTCTTGAAGTCCGGATCGACCTTGCTCACGATGGTGAGGTCGACGTCGGCTTCGCCGACGTAGTAGCCCTGATTGTCGAGCGTCGACAATTCAAAGGTCCACGTGCCAGGCGTAAGCGTACCTTCATCCTTGCGAATGGGCCAGTTGATGGCAGTGGCCCGGTCGAATCCGAAAATCGCGTAGGTCAGGCTATAGGGGCTGTAATACCAGTCCTCCCAGGTCAGGCGCGTGTCGTTTTCAGGATCGATGACGCGTTCGAACGAAACGAATTCGCCCGATTCGCCGACGACCTGGACGGCGGTCGTTCCCTCCTCGATCTCGACTTCGACGGCGAGGAGGCCATTGGGTCGCGTAGAGGCCTGCCGGGTCTCGACTCGCAAACCGCCATCGATTTCTGTGGTGGCCTCGGTCAAGGGGCCGTCGAAGAGGCCGCACCCCAGGAGTGCGAGGAGGGGTAGAAATCGTGTCATGGCAGCCCCGCTGCGGCCCGGACGGCCGTACGTTCTGACTTGGCGATGCGGCGGAGCGACCGGTCGGGCTCAGGCGCCACGGCCGCCGCGGCCGCAAGTTCGATGGCGATCGGCTCTGGCATCACATCCAGCCGATCGAGGGCGACCCAGGCGAGACCCTTGCGTTCGGGGTCCGCGATCCAAGCCAGGATGTCGACCTTGGCGGCCTCGGCATGGCGCGAGGCCAAGCAATCGGCGGCCCGCATCGGCACCCAAGGGGGTGCGGCAGCGTGGTCCACGAGCTCACGCAGCAACGCGACCGGGTCCGTCGTCAGCGCTTCGACCGCCTCGCAGGAGGAGTCGTGTCGGGCCGCAAGGGCGCGTGCTCCCGCCTCAAAGGCAGGGGAAGGGGTCCAGTCGGCCGCTTGAGCGAACGTCATCAGGGCGAACCACATGGGTGTCTCCTCGGGCATGGTATGCCGATGGACGGCGGTCCGTGCACCGTCCTTCGATCCGTCGTTCAGGTCGTTCGGCCGCCAAAGCGGGTGGCAGCGCGCTGGAGCCAGCGGGTGACGGGGTCGTCGCCCTCCAGTGGGCGCTTGCGGAGCATCGCGTCAACGAGTCGGCGGGTGTCTTCACTTGGCTCCGTCGTCTCGACGAGAACCTGTGCCATGACGGCGTCCACCTCGGGGACGCCGCGCTCGGCCTGCCACGTGCGGACGGACTGCTCGAAGGCGGGGTCGGGGGTGCCCGGCTGCTCGAACTCCGCCCCGGGTCCAAGCGCATTGAGTGCGTCGATGACGGCGCCCTTGCGGTCCTTGTAGGGCAACGAAGAGAGCGTTTCGGGTAGGATCGGCGCCCCGAAGATGAGCGTCTGTCGCCCATGTGCAACGGGGAACTCAAGGCGATCCGTGACCGGTTCGCGTGGCAGACCGCCGACGAACCGCAACGGAACGATGGGCAACTGCCGCTCGACGGCCATGTCGACGAAGGTACCGCTCATGCGGGAGACGGGCACCGCGCAGGACGTCGAGCGCGTGCCTTCCACGTGCACCATGACATGGCGCGGTCGGCGGGTCACCATCTCGGCGCTCAGCCGCTCGACGAGTGCGGGCAGGCTGGAGGGATCCGCCCGGTCGAAGAACGTGATCGCGTCGGGGTCGCGCGTGCCCGGCCATTCGAAGTTCTCGCGGATCAGCGAACCGAGCCAACTCTCCCGGTGCTCCACCTTGGCCACGGTGACGGTGGGACCCCGCAAGAGGGCGCCGGCGACGACGCCGCCGATGAGGCTCTCGATACCGACCTGGTGGTTCGCAAGGACCAGGGCGCTTCGGCCGGCGATGCCGTGCAGCGCGGCAGGGTCGGCGACGATGACGTCGCCGACGTAGCGTCGGATCAGACCGTAGATCAGGTCTTCAACTGGCCACGGAGGGGAACGAAACCAAGCGTCCCAGAAGCCGCGGACCGCCCGCGCGTCGAACTCCCAGGTGCCGTCGACTCGGACGGTCTGCAGGTCGGTTTCCACGCGCGCGACGAGGTGGTGGAAGGGGCGGGTTGGGGTGGTTGCCCGGTGGCCGTCCCAAGCCACGTCGCGGGGATGGAGGCCAAGCGGTGCGGCGGCGTGTTCGCGAACGGCGATAGAGGTCGCATCCGACGGGGTCCCGTAGACGCTCGCAACGGTGCCGGGAAGCCAGTCGGAGGCCACCACATCGGCGCGGCGCAGGACCGTCGTCGCGCCGGTCGTGGCGAGTCCCACACCCGGGGTGGCATGACCGGTGAGGAAGGCGCGGCGCGCGAGCGGTTCCGCGCGTCCTACGGGTCCCTTGGGAACGAGAATTTCGTGGAGCAGGAACTGGGCAACGACGTCGGTTCCGACGAGGATCTGGACCTCGACGGCGACGGTGCGCGGGTCGACTCGGCCCACAGGGCGCGCCACCACCGTGGCCCGTCCGGACGTGGGAGGCGCAGCGAACCAGTCAAGCGACGGAATGGCGATCGGGTAGGCGGCAACGTCGTCGGGGACGTCGTCGAACCACTTGGACAGCGCATCGTGCGGGATGCCGTGGGTGGCGGCGTCCAGGAGGCCGGCCGACCACGCGCCGGGGGGCCACTTCAGTCGGTCGAGGTCGAGGTCCGCCACCGAACCCTTGGCGCCGATCCGCAGTCCCGTGAGGGCCTGCAGGGAAGGGCCATGGAACAGCGTTCCTGCTGCGTAGGGGTCGGGTGCGACGGAAAGGCCGCGAAGGCGCCAGGCGTTCGGTGGAGCGGAAGGCATGGCGTCGAACCGGGCGGAGGCGACCTGCCGCCACTCGCCGTCGTGCCGGGCGATCAGCGTACGGTGCGTCGCGTCGCCTTCCACGCGCAAATCCACGGGGGCCGGGACCCAACTGAGTACCTTGAAGTCGCGAACGGAGCGCGCGCCCGGCGGGACGAGGCGATCGAGCAGTTCCATCGCCGGTAACGCTGGAATCGTCCACGTGGGCGCATGGTCGGCCACATAGGCATTTCGCGTCGGGTCCAGGTGCACGCCGTCGGCCGGGTCTCCGTCGACGAGCCGCATGGCCATGCCTTCGGCGCCGTAGATTCGCAATCCGTCCACCCAGAGGTAGCCGTTGGCGACCACAGTCACGCCGCGCTCGTCGCGTTGAATTTCGACGATGTCGAGATCGACGGCGACGATCTTGTTCCGCGGCACGACCTGGCCGCGGTACTTCCATTTCAGGCGCGTCGAGATGCCGATGGGCTCGAAGCGGGGCCGGGCCAAACCCTCGCCCATGCGGCGATCGGCCATGAAGACCATCAAGGCCTGAAGCATCGCCTCGAGGCCAAGCGAGCCGGGCTGCACCGGGTCTGTGTAGAAATGCGCCTTGAAGAACCACTCGTTGGGGTCGACGTCCTTTTCGGCGCGAACGCGACCGAGCCCAGCGACACCACCTGTGGGCCACAAGCCTGTGATGCGGTCGATCATCATCAACTTGGCGCCCGGAAGTGCGGGCGCCCGGGCACCGAAGTCGCGGCCGACGATGTCGTAGCGGACGTCGGACGGCTCCGCGAGCCGCGCGCGCTCCTCGTCGGTCGCCACGATGCCAACTTGGTTGGCCAGGCTCTCGCGGGGGAAGAACCCGAAGACGGTGTCGAGCGTGTAGACTTCGACGTCGCCGACGTAGCAGTGGACCTCGAAGGACTCGACGATCATGCCCGCGGCATTCGAGACGGACTTGAGCCGCGAAACGGTCCTCAACGTTCCTGTGGACGGCAGCAGTTCCTGGTGCAGGACGCCGTTGCCGTCGAGGTTGCGGAAGAACAGGTCGTGCTCGACGTTGAGCGCGGAGCCGACGAAAACGGCCAGCCATCCGCAGGGCTGCAGAGCCGCTTCGAGCAGGACGGCGAAGGGCATCGTGCGGCTGCCCATTTCATCGAAATACCAGGCGCTCTCGGGAATGTCGTATTCCAATTCGACGAGGGCTCCGGCCCGAACGTCGCCCATCTTGCCTTCGATCCGAAGGACGCGACTCATGAAATGGTACGGCGGACCTGGCAGACGGGCCACGTGCCGCCCTTGGTCGTATTTGCCGAAGGGCGCCCCGAAGGCTTGGCTCGGTGGGCCCCAGGCGCAGGCCATGAGGCTCTTGTAGTCGAAGGGAAACCCATCGATCACGGCGACCGGCTTGGGCTCGACGTACCCGTCAAGCAAGTCGGGGCGGCTGGAGATCGGGAAATCGGGAACGAGGCGGATGCCAACCCGCTTGGCGTGAAAGGCCTTCAGGCCGTCGATCGTGCACAGGAGGTCGGCCCACAAAACCGTGTGCTCGCCGATTTCGTAGCCGTCGACGAACACTTCGTAGACGAGTTCCTTGCTCGACGGAATGGCCTGGCCGCGACAGCGCAACGGGTAGGTGACGTCCGGAACGGGCTCCCATTTCCACCCGTCACGCCTGAGCGTGGCGCCAAGGGAGGTGGCGTAAAACGCCATCGCGTGCAGGCACCCCTCGAACATGAGGGTGCCAGGCATACAGGGGTCGCCCTTGAAATGGCCCTTGAAGAACCAGTCGTCGGGCGAGAAGTTGTGTACGGCGCGCAGGTAGCCGCGTCCCCAGGGACCACCCTCGACGTTGAGGTGGGTGACCTCCGAGAAGAACAACATCGGAGGACCGCTGATCCGCGGTGTCCGAACGTGGGTCGAAAGCCACTCGTAGCCGGGCCCAAACGTCGTGGCCGCGTCGCCCCGCCCGAAGGACTCGACCAGCGTTCGGTCGTAGTGGGTGCGCGTCGGCAGCAAGGCCGGCGCGTCGACGCGACTGTCGGCCGTCGGCCCGGCCTCTTCGGGCGACCAGAGGATACCGCCTGAATCGTCCAATTCGGCGTCCGTGAAGAACCCGGCTTGGCCGTTGCGTACCTGGAGAATGGGCCCGCCATCGCGAGCGACGCAATCGTAGTGGAAGAAGAACAGGCGAATATCGCCATGTTTCGCGTGGCCGTCGACGTGGATTTCGTAGCGAAGCGTGGTGCCTGGGCCCGGGAGGCGTGAGCGATAGGTAAGGTCGCAGCCGAGTAGGCGGTAAACGCGTTCCCCCCGGTTGTGCAGGTCGATTCCGAGCCACGAAATCAGCAACAGGTCGGCTTGGCCGGACTCGATGAGGACGCCCGCGGGCATGGCGCCGTCGTGCAGGTACCAGGAATCCGCCGTGATGTCGGTTTCGGTCCAGATGGTGCCGAGCCCCATCGACGCCGGTTCGCCGCGAATTCCGAGGACTCGGTCGGCAAGGAGTAGCGGGGGTTCCGGCATACGGACCTGGCGGTCGTGGCCATCTTGCGGGGCAAAACGTTCGCCGAACAGCTCCGAAATCCGGCCCGAGGCGAGGTGCTCGAGCTGCGCACGGTCGAAGCGAGGTCCGGGAAGCGTGGACGGGTCCAGCCGGGCGAGGGCGGGTGCGGCTGGCGCCTTGGGCGCAGGCGGCGGCACGGCCAGGACGGCGGGCGGCGCGACCTGAGGGGGCTGCGTGGGAACGGGCTCGGCGGGCAGCGCGGCGGGCGTCGGCGGCGCGATCCACGACGGTTGTCCGGCGCTTGGCATCGGAGCGCCACCGCGGACACGAAGGAGCAACGCGGTCTGCTCGGCACGCGCGTGTAGGAAGGCGGCGTGCGCGATGGACAGTTGGGCGACGTGGTGGGCGTGGACGGCGCCGATTTGGCGCGCTGTCGCTGCGAGATGGGCGGGCAATGGCGACCCTGGCCGTTGGGGGGCGGCCCATGTCTGGGCCATCGCCAAGGGGGCGGGCGCGGCCATCGGAGCGCCGAGCGGCGGTGGGGTCGGTGAAGGCGCGACGGGGAGGGTCGGTTCGGTCGCGGGCGGTGGGGCGGCGGCGACGCGCCAGTGGTCGGCCGACGCGGAAGCCGCGGGCCACGCGGGATCCGAAGAGGTCGCCGGCGGGGCCACCAAGGGGGGCGCGAGCGGCAGGACGTCCGAATGGGACGGGGGCAAGACGACCTCCGGGCGGTGGCAGGCGACGGTGGTGAACGGCCCTTGGGCGACCGAGGGGGTGGGCCGGCGTCGCGGCGCCACGCGGATGTGGTCGGTGGGGCCATCGAGTGCGGTGACTTCGACCTCACAGGGGGCGTCGCCGAGGGCGGCCCAGGCGACCGCAAGCAGCCCAGAAGCGGCGTGGGCGTGTCCCCACCGGGCGCCGATGTCGTCGACATCGAGGTGGGCGACAGGCGCGATGCGGTCGTCGATCAGGGCGAGGACGTCGCCGGCCTCGACGTCGGCAGCCCGGCGCAGGACGAGGCAGATGGCAGCGTCGCCCGGGGGTGCGCGCTGCAGGACGGCTGCGACGGCCGACGCGTGAGCCGGCTCACACGACAGGTCGGTGGCGCCTACGACCGCGAAATCGACCTCGCCCGCGGCGAGCGCGCGGCAGGCGAGATCGAGGGCCACGGTGCCAGACCGCTCCTCGGCGGCGATGACGAAGCCCAGACCCGCGAGGTCAAATTGGGAGCCGATGCGGTTGGCCGGGATGTTCGGCATGTGGCCGACGACCGAGGCCGCGTCGAGCGGAGGCATCGCGGCGTCGCGCGCGTTCTGCGTCCAGCTTGCCTCAGCAGGTTCATCGGCCAGGCGCCAGCGCAGGCCGTAGCGGGAGGTCGTGGGGTCGGACTGTGCACCTACCCAAACGCCCGTCCGTTCGCGCGGAAGGGCCAAGGCGCCGATGGCCTCGACGGTGGCCTCCAGCAGGCGCGTCTGCTGCCCCAGGCTCGCGGCAAGATCGGCAGGGGGGAACTTGAGGCCGGCCAGCGGCAGGATTGCGTGTTTTGCCCGGCGGCCGGCTTCGCCGTCACACCACGCGTCGACGCCGTGGCCGTCGCCAACGGCGGCGCCCATGCCTACGATGGCGACGGGTACGCGGACGACGGGCACGCCGGCGTCGCCAAGGTCGGGGTCATGGGCTTCGACGATGAGGTGCGCGTCGTTGCCCCCGAACCCAAACGCGTCGATGGCGGCGCGGCGGGGGACGTCGTCGGGCCACGGTTCTGACGCCGTCAACACGCGGAGCGGCGCTACGAGCCCTGGATGGGGACGTTCTACGTGGAGCGTGGGTGGCCGGATGCCATCGCGCAGGGCGCCAAGAACCTTGATGAGTGCCGACCCGCCGGCCGCCGTGATCAGGTGACCGAGGTTGCCCTTGAGGCTGCCAAGCGGGACGTCTGCAGCGTCGCCGAAGACGGCGCGGAGGCTCTCCAACTCGGTGCCGTCCCCGAGGACGGTGCCCGTGGCGTGGCATTCCACCAAGCCGACGGTGCGCGGATCGAGGTCAGCGCGATGCCATGCCTGCCTCATGGCTCGGACCTGGCCTTCGGACATCGGAACGAGCAGGCCCCGGCCACGGCCGTCATTGGCGAGACCGATGCCGCGGATGACGCCGAGAATGGACCGGCCAGAGCGCCGCGCGTCGGCGAGGCGCATGAGCGCCACGACCGCGGATCCTTCGGCCGGTAGGAGGCCGTCAGCCTCGGCGTGGAACGGGCGCGACTGGCCGGTCTTGGACATCGCGCCCAAGGCCGTGAAGCCGACGTGGAGGAACAGGTCATCGCTGCGGTTGACGGCGCCGGCCAGCACGACGTCTGCGCGTCTGTCGTGGAGCAGGTCGGCCGCGGCCGAAATGGCGTAGAGGCTGCTCGCGCAGGCCGCGTCGAGGGCGAAGCGCGGTCCGCTGACCCCCAGCGCGCGGCCCAACACGTGGACCGGCCAGCCCATGTGGAAGCGGTTGCGCGGGTCCACGGGGTCGGCCGACAGTCCGTTGCGGGCGCGCCAGAAGGCCTCGGCGTGGGCGGAGGCCGCCGAGGTCGCGTAGCCGAGGGACCCGATCACGGCGCCGACGCGCGCGCTGCCTTCGACGCCAGCTTCGTCCAGGGCCTGGCGCGACGCGTCGAGAAGGAAATGAACGAGCGGATCCAGGCCCGCGAGCTCCTCCCACGGTACGCCGTAGGGGCGCTGCTGGGCGCGGCCGGCGAGGTGGGCCTCGGCCCCGTGAATCGTGCCGCCGCGGTCGCTCGATGCCCGATCGACGGTTCCGCTCGTTGCTGTGCTCAGCGCGGCACCGGGCGACAGGCGCCAGCGGTCGGCAGGGGGCGAGGTGACGAGGTCGAGGCCGTCGCGGGCGGCAGCCCAGAGCGCCTCGGCGTCCAAGGCGCCCGGCAGCACACATCCCCGCCCGACGATGGCGATCGGTTCGAAGGCCATGTCAGCGCGCCGCGGCCCCAGGGCGAAGGATGACTTCCACGCCGTGCAACTCGCTGTGGACGCGGCCGTCGGCCGTCTCGAAGGCGATGTCTGCAACGGCCTTGTCGCGCCCATGGCGGACGGCTCTGAGCACCGCGCGCCAGGGGCCTTCGGCGGGGCCCGATTCGTACCTCTTCCATGCCCCGACCGACATTGGCAGCGTCGCGCCACCAAGGACCTCGCGGCCCCACAACAGCGCGAGTTGCAGGCCACCGTCGAGGGCGGCAGGGTCGCTTCGCCAGGGTCCGGCGCCCCAGCCGGCGGCGACGAGGCCGTCGAGCGTGCCGACGGCCCCCGCCGTCCCGACGCCGTCGACGTCGCGAATCACCCGGAATCCGTCGCCGTGGAACAGGACGTCGCCGTCGTAGACCGTGCGGCCGGACCACGCGGGGACAGACGGCGCGGCGGTGGCGCTAGGGGCCGAACCCGCCTCGCCGTATTCGGCGGTGGCCGCGTAGTGGACGGCACCGGCGGCATTGCGCAATTCGAGGCCCATCGCGTCGCCTTTTGGCGTCGCGACGATTTCGAACCAATCGCCCCCATTTTCGAAATGCGAGAGCTGAATTCCGCGCCGAACGGCGATGTCGCTCAGCCTCATCATGTGGCGGTCCGGGCGGCAGCCTGCGGCGGCCCGCGCAAACCACTCCATGACCAGCGTCACGGGCACGACGGGTACGTCCCGGATGACATGGCCCCGCAAGTAGGGGTGGCTGGCCTGTGACGTGTGCACGGAGAAGCGCGTGGGCCGGGGCGGCCCACCGGCGATGGCGCCAGCGGAGGGTTCCGTACCGAGGACGACTTCCGTGCCCGACGAACCGTCGCGCAATTCGGCCACAAAGGCGCGGGCGCCCGCGTCCAAATCCACGAGAGTGACGCCCATCGCCTTGAAGTGGGCTTCGAGTCCGGCATCGACCATTCCGCCGCGCCAAGGGCCCCATGCGAGGCAGCGCGCCCGCCGGCCCGCGCCGTTGTCCAGCGCGGCCGCGGCACGCGAAAGGACTTCGTTGGCGGCGCTGTATGCGGCCTGGCCTACGTTGCCGCAGCGGCCGGCGATCGACCCGAAGTTGAGGACCCAACGGATGGGGTCGGCCTGTGTCGCCGCGAGCAGCGTGTGCAGGCCGCGCACCTTCGTGTCGTAGACGGAGCGCCAGGCGTCGAGACTCAAGTCGGTGATCTTGCGGTCCGCGAGGACGCCTGCGCCGTGGACGATTGCCGTGACGGGGCCCCATTCGGCGCGGACGCGGTCGAGGGCTGCGGACACGGCGCGTACGTCGGACGCGTCCGCCGCCTCGTAGCGGGCCTCGCCGCCGGCTTTGGCGATGGCCGCCAACGTCTCACGGACGTCGCGGCCGGCACGGATGGCCGCCACGGCGCGCTTGAGGTCCGCGGGGCGAGGCATTTCGCCGCGTTCGCGCGCGGCTGCAAGCAAGGTGGCTTGGATTTCGGCGTCGGTGCGGGCGGCTGCGACCGCCGCGGTCTCGGCGGCCAGCGCGGTGCGCCCAAGCAGCACGAACTTGGCGCGGCTGGCTCGGGCCGCTTCGATGAGGCATCGCGCGGTCACGCCGCGAGCGCCGCCAGAGGCGACGACGACGTCCTTTGGCGTCAGGCCTTCGAGGTCGGCGGCGACGGTCCGAACGACACTGCGAAGGGTCCCGCGGGCGCCCGCCGCCGGCAGGCCGACTTCGAGGTCGGCGCCGCCCTGGGTGAGTTCGTCGGCGATGGCGGTTGCCAAGGCGTCGTCGCTGCGACCCGCGCGCTCCAAATCGATGACCTTGCAGGGTCCGGGCCATTCGAGCATGGCCGTTTTGACGAGGCCGCTGAGCCCGCCCCACCAGGCGCGCTCGAGGCTTGGCGCGAAGCGGCCCCCGGTGTCTTGGACGCCGACGAAGGCGCCACCGGCTGTGAGCCTTGGGGCGACGGTTTGGGCCGCCAGGAAGGCGCCCTCCATGGCCGCAGTGGCCGTCGGGAGGTCGCCGTCGCCGAGGCCGTGCAGCGCAACCAGCGCGTCCGCCGGCTCGGCTTGGACAACGTAGCGGGCCCGGAGGCCCCGCGACGCGAGCGCCGCCGCCAGCGCCGGACCGACGGTCGGGTGCCCGGTGACGAGAACGTCCCCGGTCAACCCGGCCAGACCCAGTCCGGACGGTGGCGTCGACACAAATTCCAGCCCCCACCGCGGGACGGGTCCCGCTGATGGTGTTGCGGCCACGCCCGTGGGGGCAGATGGCGTGGCCGCGACGACCGCCACGTTTCCGAGGCGCTCGACGATTTGACCAAGCGTCGTCAGCTTGGCCATTTCGGAGGGGTCGACCTCAGGGAGTCCTGGCGCCCGTTCCCGAAGTGCCGAGAGGATTTCTACGCGCTTGATGCTGTCGACGCCCAAATCGGCTTCGAGCGTCATGTGCATCGCGAGCATTTCGGCGGGGTAGCCGGTCTTCGCGCTGACCACCTCGAGAAGTAGTTTCGGGAGGTCGGCGACAGCTGCAGAGGACGGTGCGGCGATTGTGGTGGCGGGGGCCGGTGCCGCGGATCCCAGGCGGTCCACGATTTGGCCGAGCGTCACGAGCTTGGCCATTTCCGAGGGGTCGACTTCCGGCAGGCCCGGGGCGCGCTCGCGGAGGGCGGAGAGGATTTCGACGCGCTTGATGCTGTCGACGCCGAGGTCCGCTTCAAGCGTCATGTGCATCGCCAACATCTCGGCGGGGTAGCCGGTCTTCTGCGAAACTACGTCGAGGAGAAGTTTCGTCAGGTCGACGGGCGCGGCGGCGACCGGGGCCGCGTGCGCCGAAATCGGGGTTGGCAGAATGGGTGGCCGGACGACGTCGGCGCCGTTTTGGACGAGCGGGGCCATCGCCGGGGCCGGCGCCGTCGCGATCACGGGCGGCGGTGCCGGTGGGGGCGGCGGCGCCCACGACTGGGCGGGAGGCCACGCCGGTGCCGCCGCGATGGCCTGGGGCGCGGGGGCCTGCCAGGTTGGCGGCGGTGTGGCCGGCCAGCTTGGTGCTTGGGTGGGCCACGCGGGCGGCGCGGCCACGTAGGGCGGCGCTCCGGCGGCGGCGCCAAGGCCGCCAAGTGAGGCTTCCATCGTGCGGAGGAAGCCGAGGTGGGCTTCGGCCATCGCGCGCTGGAAGGCGGCGTGGGCTTCGGCGGTCGCGCGCTGCGTTTCGTGGAACGCAGCCAACCAGCTCGGATCGGCCATGGGATCGGCTCCTTGGGTTGGGAATGCGGCCGCTGTTGCGGCCGGAAACGGAGATGGGGCCGCTTGGGCGACCGGTGATGGAACGTGGACGATGCGCTCGACGACCTTGGGCGCCGGCAGCGGTCGAGGGGGGTTCGGCTTCGGCAGGGCTGCGGCGCCCCCGGGCGGCGGGTAGGGCTTGCCGTAGTTCGAGCCGTTGATGGCAAGTTGAAGCTTGGGTTTTGCGCGTCCCGCGACGTCCAGGGGCTCGGAGTAGCCCTCCCACAAGGCGGCCAGGCGAAGCGGCGCGCCCGCCGTGACGAGGCGAGCCAACGCATGGTGCAGGCTCGTGAGGCCGTTGCGCTTGCGGCGGTCCATCGCGACGGCGACGTGTTCACGCCCTTCGAGAATTTCGCCGACGAGGTTGGTCAGCACGCTGCCCGCGCCAACCTCGACGAAGGTGCGGACGCCGGCCTCGGCCATGCTGCGGATCGTCTCGACCCACTGGACGGGAGCGCCGAGCTGGGACGCGAGCGCGGAGCGGATGGCGGAGGGATCGCTGCTGTGGGCGGCCCCGGTCGGGTTGGACCACACTGGCAGCTTCGGCGGGCTGAACGTCACGTCGGCAAGGTCGTTGGCGAACGCGTCGACGGCCGGGGCGACGATGGCGCTGTGGAAGGCCGTCGCGACCGGAAGTCGCTTGCACTCGATGCCTTGGTCGCCGAGCCGCTTGGCCAGGGCTTCGATCGCGTCGCGCGGCCCCGAGAGTACAGTCTGCTTGGGCGCGTTGATGTTGGCGACGACGACGCCGTTGCCGAGCGCATGTTGGACGTCGTGGACGGGCCGCGGCACCGCCAACATGGCGCCCGGCGTCGAGCGGCCGGCGTCGCGCATGCGTTCGCCGCGAGCGCGGCTGACGCGGCTCAGGTCCTCGCGGGCGAGGACGCCCGCGGCGACGAGCGCGGATACCTCGCCGTAGGAGTGGCCGGCCGTCGCGTCCGCCGTCAGGCCAAGCTTCGCGAGCATGTCGGCCATCGCGAGCGACAGGAGACCAAGGGCCGGCTGGGCGACTTCCGTGGCGCGCAGGGCCTCGTCTTGGGCGCCGCGAACGACGTCGTCAAACGCGGACCGCGGCCAAATGATGTGGTGGAGTCCCAATGCGCCGGCGGCGTCGTCGAATGGGGCGCGGACGGTGTCGTAGGCCATGGCGAGGTCGGCGCCCATGCCGACGTACTGGCTGCCTTGCCCCGGGAAGAGGAAGGCGATGCGGCCCGTGTCACCGCCCATCTGCCAGCTGATGCCGTTGGGCAAGTGGGCCTGGGGCGAGGAGAGCGCGGCGCGGGCGCCGGCCTGCAGCTTCTCACGCAAGTCGGCCTCGTCGGTCGCGACAATGGCCAGGCGCGCAGGCTGGCTGAGGTCCGCCTGCTGGGCCGTCTCCCATGCGAGGCGGCGCAACTGCCCTTCCTCGTGGGCTCTGGCGACCATCGCTTGGGCGGCCGCGGCGACGGCGTCGGGCGTCGCCCCGGTGATCACGACCAATTCGTCGGGCCCGAAGCGGCCGCGCCCAGGGCGGGAGGGACCCGTGTACTCTTCGACCGCGACGTGGAAGTTGCTGCCGCCGAAGCCGAAACTGGACACACTTGCGCGGCGAGGGTGGTCGTCCGCGCGAATCCACGGCCTGGCGGTCGTGTTGAGGTGGAACGGACTTTCGCCGAGGGCCAACTTGGGGTTGGGGCGGTCCACCTTGGCGGTGGGCGGCAAGACGCGGTGGTGCAGGGCCATGACCGCCTTGAAGAGGCCAGCGGCGCCCGCGGCGGCCTTGGTGTGGCCGATCTGCGATTTCACCGAGCCGAGAGCACACCACTGGCGGTCCGTGCGGCCGGAGGCGTCAAAGGCGAGGCGCAGGCCCTCAAACTCGGCGGCGTCGCCGGCTTTGGTGCCTGTGCCGTGGGCCTCGACGAGCTCGACCGTCTCGGGGCCGTAGCCGGCCATCTCGTACGTGCGGCGAAGCGCCTTTTCCTGACCCTGGGGGACGGGGGCATAGACGGACTTGGCGCGGCCGTCCGACGACGCTCCGACGGCGCGGATGACCGCGTAGATCGCGTTGCCATCTCGTTCGGCGTCGGAGAGGCGCTTGAGCGCGAAGAGGCCGATGCCCTCGCCGAGAAGCGTGCCGTCCGCCTTGTCGGAGAAGGGGCGACAGTCCCCCGACGGCGACAGCGCGGGCGTCTTGCTGAAGCACAGGTACATGAAGATGTCGTTCATCGTGTCGCAGCCGCCCGTGAGGACGACGTCGGCCTGGCCAAGGTACAGCTCGTTGAGCGCCATGGAGAGCGCCGAGAACGAACTTGCACACGCGGCGTCCGTCACGCAGTTCGTGCCGCCAAGGTCGAGGCGGTTGGCGATGCGGCCCGCGACGACGTTGCCGAGCAGGCCGGGGAAGGACGACTCCTGCCAAGGCACGTACTGGGCGGCGATGCGCTCTGCGGCGCGCTGAACGTCGTCCTCCGGGAGCCCAGCCTCACGTAGGCCCTTGACCCACGCCGGTTTTTGCAATCGGCTGACCATCGTTCCGAGCAATTCTTGAGCGCCGGTGACGCCCAAAATCACGCTCATGCGCTCCTTGTTCATCTCGGCGGAGCGGCCGCCGGACGCGTCGTCCAGCGCGGCTTTCGCGAGGATCAGGCTCAGGAGTTGGGTGGTGTCGGTCGCCGGCACGATGCTCGGCGGGACGCCCCACTCCATGGGGTCAAACGGGACGTCTCGGATGAAGGCGCCGCGCTTGGCGTAGGTCTTGTCGAGCGCCTCGGGATCGGGGTCGTAGTAGTCCTCGATGAGCCAGTGGGTCGCGGGGACATCCGTCACGAGATCGCGGCCGGACACGATGTCGCGCCAGAAGCCCGGCGCATCGATCGAGCCGGGAAAGAGGGCGCTGATGCCGACGACGGCGACGGGAACCGGGCGAGCGGGCTCCATGGCACTCCCTGGCGCTCAAGGTCGAGGCGCCGGTCGGGTCTATGACGCCGGACCCCGGGGGCGTGTCACGGGGGTGTCACCGTTGGCGGGGTGGGCGCAGCGGCCGGGTTGGCGCCAAGGTCGAGGGCGCGGCCGATACCAGAACGTCACCCGGGATCCAAGTCCTCGCCGAGCGCGTGCCGGGTCTCGAGCGTCAGGGCGACGTCGCATGCGAGGCCCTCCAGGTCGATGACGATGCGGGCTGGGACATCGGCTCCGACAGGGAATCGGATGTACTGAACGCTCGACAGGCGGTCGTCGCCAACCTGGGCCATGTCGAAGGTGGCGGCGGCTCGTCGCCCGTCGCCCGATACCGCGAACAAGTGGCCAGGCAGCGGACGCCACGCCCTCAGCAATTCCGGCCGTCGCGCCTCCTCGGCGATCTCCACGAGGAGAACGGCGCCCAACTCTCCAGGTCCGCCCAGAAGCGCGTTGTAAGTTTCCAGTTCGTGGTGGATGTCGGCTTCGCGCACGAGGCGTTCGACACGCATCATCTCCTGGACCTGCCAACGTACGGTCGTGGCGTTTTCAAAGAGGAGCGTGAGGTAGGGCCCCAGCGTGACACGGCGATGCCGTTTTGCGGCCGCAACCGTGGGCCACAGCGCTTCGCGGTGGTCCGTGAACGTGGCGTAGTCGAGGAGGTCGGAGCGGCGGACGAGGTGGGTCATGGCTTTCGTAGGGGTGCGAAGGACTCGCCGCGGTAGGAGCGAGCGAGGACCGTCATCGGGTGCAGGGCGCGCCGCCCCGCGTGTTGTTCGAATTGTAGTCCGGCCAGCGCGCAGTCCGTCACCCAGACCTCGGAGTTGCCTTCTTTCATCCCGTCAAAGGCCCGTTGCCCGATGCGCGCACTCGCGTCGTGCGACTCGACCTTCATCGCGTAGGTGCCGTCGTGCCCGCAGCATTCGGTGACGGCGGGAACCGACGTCACTCCGGGCAATTTCTTAAGCAATTCCCGGCTGCGAAAACCGACAGCTTGGGCGCGGAGGTGACAGGGGACGTGGTAGTGCACGGTTTCGCCTGGGCCCGTCTTGAAGTCGGTGTTGAAGCGGGCCTCTTTGCGGATCGACCAAAGCCACTCGCCGGGCTCGACCACCGCTTCGGCCAAGCGCTTGGCCCGTTGGCGGTCGGGGCCGTCAAGCATGGTGGGCCATTCGCGCCGCAGCATCATCGCGCAGCTCGGCTGCAGCACGAGGACCTTGGCCCCGCGTGCGACGTAGGGCATCAGGACGTCGAGCGTCGCGGCCGCCTGGCGGGTGACGGCGGGCAGGTCGCCATGTTCCCACGCCGGCATGCCACAGCAGGCGAGCCCCTCGGTACAGGCTGAGGAGGCGCCGTTGCGGTCGAGAACCTCGAGGGTATCGCGCCCGATGTCTGGCTCGTGGTTTTGGACGGTACACGTCGGAAACAAGACGATTTCGATGCCGTCTTCCGCAGGCCGCACGCGTCCCGCGCCGCGCGCCCAGGTCTCGAACGAGGTCGGCGCCCAGTTCGGGAGTCGTGCGTCGCGATGGATCCCAAGCAGCTTCTCACCGAACCACCGATGCAGGCTGGAGCGATTCAACCGATTGGCGACGGACGGAAGCCATCGCGCGATGCGTCCGGCTTGGTCGGGGTCGCCGAGAATCCGCTCGCGGAGCCCGGCGCCGACCCGGCGATGGCGCTGAGCCGACCAGCGGTGCACGAGTTTGGGGAAATCGAGCTGGAATTCGTGATTTTCGCGCGGGGTGTACGGACACTGGACTTCGCACAACTTGCACTGAAAGCAATCGCCCATGACGGCGTCGATCTGCTCGCCCGTCAGCTTGCGGACGTCTTCGCCTTCGGTTTTTTCGATGAACTCAAAGAGATTTGGAAAACTGTCACAGAACTTGAAGCACATCCGGCAGCCATGGCACACCTCGAAAACGCGGGTGGTCTCGGCGCGAAGTGCGTCGGCGTCCCAATAGATGGACTCCGTGGGATCGTAGGAAAGGCCTGCGGTTGGGTGGTACGAGACGATGCTGTTCGACGACACCGATTCCCCCGGGGTTGCAGGTGGGTGCGCTGCCGGCCGGGGCCGGCAGCGAGACGAGGGTTAGAAATTCTCGTCGAGCATCTTCTGGAAACGACCGGCGTGAGACTTCTCGGCCTTCGCCAGCGTCTCGAACCAGTCGGCGATTTCGGCGAACCCTTCATCGCGGGCCGTCCGCGCCAGGTGCGGGCACATGTCCGTGTATTCGTGGGTCTCGCCGGCGATGGACGCCGCGAGGTTCACGGCCGTGTCGCCGAGCGGCAGGCCCGTTGCGGGATCGCCGACGCGCTTGAGGTAGTCGAGGTGCCCATGGGCGTGCCCGGTCTCGCCCTCGGCGGTGTCGCGAAAGTTCGCCGCGATCTGCGGGTAGCCTTCCACGTCGGCGACCTTCGCAAAGTAGAGGTATCGCCGGTTGGCTTGGCTCTCGCCGGCGAACGCGTCCTTGAGATTCTGATGGGTCTTGGTGCCCTTGAGTTCCGGCATGGGTTCCTCCTGTGCGGACGTTGTGTCCGGTCCGCCCCTTATGCAGGTGGCGTGCCACTGTCCCAAGCACGCTGGGAACGGTCTCGTTGAGGCATGTTGGATCCGGATCACGATAGTTCGTGATCCTGCGTGACGACATCTCGGGATAACGGCAGTGCCGAACCCAAACCACGAGATGTCGTGATGGCTTCCCGGATCAGCGTGGATCGGCTCATCGCCGATGCCCTCGATGCCCTCGGAGGGGTCGTCCCCTTCGACCTCGCCACGGTCATGCAGCTCGATGGCGACGCGCTTCGCGTCCGAGTTGCGCGCGGGCCGCTGCGAAGTCGAGCCGTCCAGCGGCACGGACTGAAGTGGCGGGAGCACCCCGGGCTCGTTTCTGTGCTCCGAGAAGGGGCAGCGCGCGCCTTCGAGGACCACGGGCCCGACGATGCGGACCCCTTCGACGGGGTGTTGGAATTGCCCCATGGCCACTTCTGCATGGTCGCGCCGCTCCGAGCACGGGACACGAATCTTGGCATCGTGACGGTAGACCGACGCACGTGCGGCGTGGCCGACGCGAACCAGGTGGCGCTCATGGGGGTTTTCGGGCGCCTGTTGGCTGTCGCTATCGAGACCGGGGAGGACAACGTCCGCCTTGCGGGCGAGCGAAACGTGCTTGAACAGCGGGCCCGGGACCTCGCGCGTCGTTTGGACGACGTCACGGAGTCCGAGCTGTTGGAGGCGTCTCGGAGCCCGGCGATGAGGGCCGTGGTGGCCACGGCGCGCCAGGTGGCATCGTCGACCGCGCCCATGTTGTTGCTCGGGGAGACGGGTACTGGAAAGGACGTGTTGGCAGGCGCGATCCACGCCTGGAGCCCGCGGCGAGGCGGCCCCCTTGTCCGCGTCAACTGTGCGGCCCTGCCGGGCGCGATCATCGAATCGGAACTGTTCGGGCATGTTCGGGGAGCGTTCTCCGGCGCGACCACCGACCGACCGGGTCGCTTCGTGGCCGCGAGGGGCGGCACGTTGTTCCTTGACGAAATCGGCGAGCTTCCGCTTGAGCTTCAGGCCAAGCTCCTGCGCGCGCTGCAGTCGGGGACCTTCGAGCCGGTTGGCAGCGATCGGACCGTCTCATCGGACGCGCGGGTCGTCTCAGCGACGAATCGAGACCTCGCGGCAGAGGTGTCGGCGGGGCGGTTCCGGGAGGATCTGTATTGGCGGCTGGCCGTCGTCCCGATCGTGCTGCCGCCGTTGCGCGCCCGACCCGAGGACGTCTTGCCCATCGCTCGGGGCGTCCTCGAGCGGATCCAGGCGCGTACCGGCCGCGGTCCGTTCGTGCTCGACGAGCGAGCGGCAGCGGCGCTCAGCGGGCGCCTGTGGCCGGGCAATGTTCGGGAGCTCATCCACGCCATCGAACGTGCGACCCTGTTGTCCGAATGGCCCGTACTCCGCTTCGACTCGCCGCCCGTTCCGCCGACCCTGCGTGCGAGCCGGACGCTGGAGGAGGTCGAGCGGGAACACATTGTGGCTGTCCTGCACAGCGCGGGGGGACGCGTTCACGGGGCTGGAGGGGCCGCGCAAACGCTCGGACTGCATCCGAACACGCTGTTGTCGAGAATGAAGAAGCTCCGCCTCGGCGGGGCGCGCGCGTACAAGGCGAAATGAGGACTATCGTAGTTGTGAGGTTGGAACGGTCGGTTACCCGACTTCTGTGGGGGCCGAGATGAAGGCCTGGACGCGTGTTCCCGGTACAGCGTTCGCGATCTTGGCGCTCAGCGGATGCGCAACGCCCCCCTTGGACGACGCTTCGCCAACGAGATTGGATGCCGACGGCGATGGCTACTTCGCCCAAGTGACCTGCTCCCGGAATTTCGGTCCACTTGAAGCGTTGGATCGGCCTCGTCGTCGCAGAGACGGAGAGGGACGATGCGGAAGAGCAGGTTCAGTGACGAGAAGATGGTGCGGATCCTCCCCGAGGCGGACGCGACGTCCG
>SXOB01000091.1 GCA_005776945.1 Pseudomonadota bacterium | reverse complement strand
CCCCAGGCTCGGTCGCCGTACGCACGGTACGGCTTTCCTCGCCTTGCACCCCGTTCCTTGCGGGATCGGGCGCCCTCGCGCGCTCGCAACGGACGGCGCCGGTCATCACGCTCGCCGGCACGCCGGCGAGCGTTTCGCCCTCTTTTGCAGCAGCCTGCTAGGCGTCGTAGCGCAAATCGAGCGGCCAGTTGGAGAATTCCGCCAGGAATTCCTCGGCGTCGACAGCGAGTTCGAGCGGAACGCCTCCGATCTTCGTGCGGCCACGGGTTGCGAGAAGGGTGACGATGACAGCCGGAATGGCCGTGCAACGTTCCATGGCGGTGAAGCCCGTGGTGTCGTCGCCGTAGTCCAGCAACCGGAACGTCGCCGTGCCCGGCATTTCAGCCACCATCACGACGAGGTCCTTGGCTCCCGGTGGCGGAACCAAGCGGGGCGCCAGCAGGGCCGCCAACACCTCGCGCGGAACCACTTGCGAGCCTCGGATGTCGACGGGGTCCAACGCGAGGAGACCGGCCTCGGACCACGCTCGAACTTTGTTCCAGTGGCCCGGCCAACGCAGCGTTCGGTATTCGAAGTGGCGGAGGCGTCCGGCGAGGGTCTCACATGCGGTCCCGACCCCTCCGGAAGTGCGACAGGACTCCAGCGAGCCGAGTTCGGGGACGTGGTGGGACCTCGGGGGGTCCAGCGTCGATACCTCTTGGACGGCACCGTCGGTGATGACCTCGGCCGTTCCGCTGTACTCGTTCAGCAGGCCCGCGAGGCTGAACACGAGGTGGTACCCAAGCGGGGGCAAGGGTCGGACCGGCAGCCCCCCGCACAGCACGTCGACATGTTTCCCTGCGGGGTGGCGACCGAGGAGGGCCATCGTCAGCGTCGTGCCAAGACCAGGCGCCAAGCCACAATCGGGGATGAGGCTGACGCCGACCGATCGGGCTGCGTCGCCCTTGGCCAGAATGGACCTAGAGACGGCTGTGTTGCCGCCGAGGTCTACGTAGTGAGCCTTGGCTTCGATGGCCGCGTCGGCGACGAACGCGTTGAAGGCGTAGGGGGCACAGCTCAGGACGGCGGCCGCACCTGAAAGGGACGTCTTCAAAGAACCGGGAGTCCGGACATCGGCTGCGGCGTCGACGACGACTGCGCTTGGAACAAGCGCCCGAATACGGGCGGCTCCAAGTCGGGCTGCGTCGGCGGAGACGTCGACGAGGACGACTTCGAGCCCTGCGCTGGCCAGCGCCCAGGCCGAACACACTCCCTGCTGCCCCGCGCCAACCACGACGACCCGCATGGCCCCTCCGCGCCCCGTCTACCTCGACCGAAGCGATGTCGGCGGGCCCCGCACCAGCCACATCGGGCGGGAACGGCACCGGGGCCTTGTCGGCAGGTCCCAGGTGCCTATCCGTGCGTCGCTTCGAGGTGGTCGTGACGGAACATGGCTTCAAGGCGGAGGTGCAGCAGCTCCTCGACCTGATGATCCACAGCGTGTATTCGGACCGCGAGGTCTTCCTTCGGGAGCTGATCAGCAACGCGGCGGATGCGCTCGACAAAGCCCGCTTCCTGGAACTCACACGGCGAGATCTCCGCTTGGCGGGAGAGGAGCCGGGCGTTCGGGTGGTGGTCGACGCCGTCGCCAAGACCATCACGATCACGGACGACGGCATCGGGATGACCGAGGCCGAGGCTGTGGAGAACCTCGGGACCATCGCCCGAAGTGGAACCAAGGCCTTCGTGGCGGCTCACACGGGGTCCGAAGGGGCACCCAATCTGATCGGGCAATTTGGCCTCGGATTCTATGCCTCGTTCATGGTCGCCGATCGGGTCGTTGTGCAGACATTGTCGGCGGAGCCCGATTCGACACCGGTCCGCTGGGAGTCGGCTGGCAAGGGCGCGTTTGAAGTCGGCCCTGGCGATCGGGCCACCCGAGGCACCGCGGTGACGCTCTTCCTTCGCGAAGATGCGGCCGAATTCGCCGATGCTCCGCGCTTGCGCACCGTCGTCCGCAAGCACAGCAATTTCTTGCCTTGGACGGTGTTTGTCGACCAAGAGAAGGCGAATGCGGGTAGAGCGCTTTGGATGGAGCCGGCCAACCAGGTCAGCGACGCAGACGCGAACGAATTCTACAAGCAAATCTCGTTCGATTGGTCGGACCCGGCCCTGCGGATGTCGTTTGCTGTGGACAGCCCCGTCCAGGTGCGCAGCCTGCTCTTTGTCCCTGCGCGTCGCCCCTACGACCTGTTCCATCAGGAGGCCGTCCGTGGGCCTCGCCTGCACGCGCGCCGCATCCTGATCGACGAGCACGCGCGCGACCTGCTGCCGGACTGGCTTCGGTTCGTTCGGGGGGTCGTCGACTGCGAAGACCTGCCGCTCAACGTCAGCCGAGAAATGGTGCAAAAAGCGCCCGTGGTTCGCAAATTGCGCGACCTTCTCACCAAGCGTGTGCTCAAAGAGTTCGAGAAGCACGCCAAATTGCCTGCCGAGGGAGACACCGCACCCAAGGTGGGGTGGGACGCGATTTGGCGCGAATTCGGCGTTCTGCTCAAAGAGGGCTTTTGGCATGCGTCGACCGAATATGGCGATGCGCTGCGCCCACTGCTGCGCTTTCACACGACGACCTGTGAGGGGGCCGACGGTCTGCGGAGCCTCGCCGACATTCTGGCCGCGCGCGTCGAGGGGCAGGAGGCGATTTGGTACCTGACGGCCTCGTCGAGAGAGGCTGCACTCGCGAGCCCCCATCTCGAGGTGTTCCGAAAGAAGGGGCATGAGGTCATCCTGCTCACCGACCCGGTCGACGAATGGCTCGTCCAGGTGCTCGACAGCTACGAGGGCGTGCCCATCAAGAGCGCGTCGCGCGGCGAATTGGATTTGGGCCACGACGACAACGAACGCGTCGATTTGACCGCTTTTGCGCCCTGGGCCAAGGATATCCTTGGCGACGCCGTGACCGACGTGCGCGCAAGTTCGCGGCTCACCGACAGCGCCGTAGTGCTCGTCGATGCCGATGATGGCATGTCGGCCAACATGGAGCGAATCCTGAGGAGTGCGAACCAACAGGTGGGTGCTGCCCGCCGAGTTTTGGAACTCAACACGGCCCATCCTCTCGTGCGCAACTTGTGTGGCCTGCACGAGGCGGGCAAGGCCGACGCTGCCGCGCCCATCATGCGCATGTTGCTCGACGAAGCGCTGTTGCTCGATGGCAGCGTGACGGACGCGCCCGCCATGGGCCGTCGCCTTCAGGACATCCTCCTGACCGCATCGTCGTCGGCCCTCCGCAGCTGAAGGAACCTCCGACCGGCGGCGGAGTCAGCTTCTGGAGTGAGCCACCGCTCGGGTTAGGCGGACGGGGATCTGCTTTGGTAGGTGACTTTGCGCGTTGCTCTGTTCTTCGATGGCAAAAACCACATGAAGGACCTCCGGCGAGCGGTCAACGACCGCTGGATCGACCACGGCCGCCTTGCGCGCTGGGTTGTCGATCACGTCGGTGGTACGCGTATGTTCGCCGCCTTCTACTACACCGGCGTACCTGTGCCAGGCGAAGAGCACAGTGAGCGCAACGGCCTGACGACGCTCCTGGAGGACTTGGAGCGGAGGCCTGGCTTTTTTGTCCATCGCTTCAATCGCAGGGCCGCCTCGCGTGAGTGCCCACATTGTCATCAGGACATCGTCTACACCGAGGAGAAGCAGGTCGACACAAGCTTGGTCGCCGACGTGATTCTGCATGCGGCCCGCGACAGCTACGACATTGCCGTACTGTTTTCTGGGGATGCAGACGTCGTTCCGGCCGCGGAGGCCGCGAGGTCCTTCGGCAAGGTCGTCTGGGTAGCGACCTTCCATTCGGCGGCGATGTCCCGCTCGCTGACGCGTGCGGCCTGGTCGACGCTCGACCTTGGGCGCCACCTGGACGCTTTCTCCGTCACCGATGTGGAGTCGGGGTCAGAGGCCACTGCACCGACGACGGCCATGCCTGAGGAAGAGACCGACAAGAACATGTTGCGCGAGCTGAGGCGGGCGGAGTTGCACTTCAGCGCCGGTGGCGGGTTCGTCGGGAGCCAGTACTTCCTTCATCGCTGGAAGGGGCACGGCATCCCTGACACTCCGGAGGATCGGCGCGCCAGTGTTCAGCGTCTCGTGACGGCGGGCTTGGCGGAAGCCTACGCGGTGGACGGACGCGGCGCGCTCCGCGCCAAGGTGTCCAACGTGGACGTGGACATTTCGGACGTCACGCTGGACCAGAGCCCAGACGTGTCGTCCGAATCACCGGCCCCCATCGAGCGCAACCGCACACCCTAAGACTTCCAACAGGTCGTCAGCGAGGTCTAGGCAGGGGAATTGGGCGGTGACGACGTCGTCGTCGACGCGGAGCGTTGCGCGTTGGCTCAACGCTATGAGCCGCGAGCGCGCCTCGGGTCCCACGGCGTCGCGAACGCGTCCAGGGTCCCACCCTTTGACGACGAAGGCCTGATCGAATGCGGCATCGCCCATCGGGATGTCCTGGCCGAGCAGGGATGGGGGAACGTCCATGGGCTGAAGAGAGAGAGAGAGGCCCAAACGGGGGCCGGCGCGGCGGACCCGCACGTCGACCACGATGCGCACCCCATCCCGCATGGCGCAGGCGACGACCGAGTGACCGTTGAGCTGCCCGCTGAGGGCAGGGAGGCCCTCCTCCAGTGTCAGCCCGAGTCGCTCGGCGGCCGCCCGCCAGGTGTCCAACGGAACCATGGGCCCCAGCCCCAAGCGCGCGCTCTCGATTGCGCTGGCCAGCCCCTCGAGGGAGGCCAGCAGGTCGCGCAGACGGTCCGGGCCCGCTTCGGCGCGGCGGAGGCGGAGACGGACGCGGGTATCGTCGACCTGGAGGTCCGGCCAGCGCGAGGAAATCGCGAGGAGCGCGTCGAGGACAGGGCCACCTAGAAGCTGAGTCGCCCTTTCGGGATCGTCGCACGCCACTTCGATTCGTCTTGCGAGCCGCTTGTGGGGAATCGGAATCTGCGTCCGTTTACGAGACCCACGCCCTTTGCGGCGAATGCGAAAACCAAGGCCCAGCGGGCGCCTGAAGCCGACCGTGGCGAGGATCTGGCGGCGGCGTTCGGGGCCATGACCGACCGCGACCTCTCCGATCCAAACCGCTCGATCCCCGATGTGCCCGTGGACCGCGAGGCCTCGAGTGTCGAGGTGCAGGCCACGTTCCGCCGCGAGGATTCGGTAGGCGCGCGCGGCGAGAATGGGGTGCCACCCGCCGCGTGTACCGACGACGGCAAACACGATGAGCAGGGCCAACGCGACGCAGACCAACCCTGCGCCGAGGCTGAGATCCGTCAGCGCTTCCGGCATCGAATCTCGGAGGGGAGGCGGACGTCGCGACGCTTCAAACTCATCGTGGACGCGTCAGAGGCCGAACACGACGCCGGCCGTGAGTTGCGGGAGAATCCCAGCCTCCATCACGCCTTGCTCAATGAGGGGGAACGTCTTGCCCTTCCAGTAGCCAAGGGCGCCGTGGAACTGGAGTCCAACCGCGTCGGCCAGCCAAACGTCGACTCCGGCACGGGCGCGCCCGCCAACGGCCCAATCGGAGCCGATTGCGTCGCGGTAGTAGTTCGCGAAGATCAAATCCCCGCCGAACCAGGGCTGGGCACCCTTCAGGTCAGGTCGAATGGCGAGGCCCGCTTGGACCGGGACGATGGCTTCCCATGCCTTGGCCTTGCCCTCGATGACGGCCAAGTCCGGGGGCAGCGTGCGCTGGACGTTCCAGGCTTCTACGCCGAGAAGGGCGTTGACGGGGCCCGCGATGCGCACGGCGCCTTCACCACCTGCCGTGGCGAAGTTGAAGCGGTAGTAGTTGGCGTAGCCACCGCGAAGCGCGACGGTGAATCGCTTGGGATCGTCACCATCATCCTTCGCCTTCGGCTTCTCGACGGACGCGGTGCTCCGCGACGGTGTTTCGCGCGTGGGCGGCGGGGTGGCGCGCGCTGGCGGCGTCGTGGATTTGGGCGGCGTCGCCCGGGGTTCCGGTGCGTCAAGGTCCGCAACGACGGGCGGGGCGGGTGCGGCCACGGGGGCGCCGAACTGAATCGCGTCCAAGTCCTCGGCGGTGACATCGGCGGCGCTGCCGCCGAATTGGATGTCTCCGATGTCACCATCGTCGACGACCGGAGCCGGCGCGGCCGCCAACGCGGCGACCCGGGCCGCCTCGGCGCGCGCGGCCTCCGCGGCTTTCGCGGCTGCGGCGCGTGCGGCTTCAGCGGCTTTCGCGGCCTCGGCAATACGTGCGGCCTCTGCGACGCGCGCAGCCTCAGCCACGCGTGCGGCTTCCGCTGCTCGTGCGGCCTCGGCGGCCTTGGCTGCCGCCGATGGCGCAGCGGTCGGGGCCGGGGCGACCAGTCCACCTACAAGCAATTCGTCTTCGTCTGCGGGTCCCGAGAAATCGTCTTCGCTTGGCGCTGCAGCTTCTGCTGCGGCGGCGCTCGACCCGGTAAGCAGCGACTGGACGATGCCGGTCATGCCGTTGGCGAGCGCGGTCGGATCCACGGGGACTACTTGGTCAAGCCGGCGAACTACGGTCCCAGCAGTCGCGTCGAAGTAGACCAGTTCCAGGCGATAGGTCGCGCCCTGATTGTGGAGGACGCCTGTGACGACGGCGTCGCCGCCGCCGGATGTCGCGATCGTTCGCAGGCAGGTCGTGCTTGCCAAGCACTTGGTCGTGAGTTCGGTCGGACGCGTCGCCAAGGCGTTGACGCCGTCGACCCCGGACGCAAATTCCAACTCGCTGGCGAGCAGTTGGGTCAGGCCGGCGATGGCCTTGGCGTCGACGCCGTCGGAGATCAGCGGCGGAAGGACGATTTCGAACGCGGCGGCAACGGGCGACAGCGCCAGGGTCAACAGAATGGGCGACATGGGGTCTCCGGTGACGAGTCCACCGCGGGTGGCCGAGGAGGGGCCGCCCGGTGGCTAACCCCCAGGACGCGCTGCGTCCCCCGCCGGCAACCCTGGTGCCGCCGGGGCTGCTGGCGTTCGGCGCTGGCGTCCCGTGCCATCCACGATTGAGGGCGTCGCGCTTGGGATCGGCATGGCCTGGCCGCGGTGTTCATGGAACTTGTCCCGTAAGCGCCCTTCATGGCCCTAGAGCCGGTGGTGGCCGATGCGCCAAGTTGCCCGTGATGGTGCCCGCTATCGATGCGAGGATGCGAAGCAGGTGAGCCGCTGTGGATTCCGCGAATATTCCAGCAGAAATATCTGATTTCGCGCTTCGCCCAGGCACCCAACGAAAGCTGACCCCGTTGAGAAACCCCAGCCGAACATGGCGTCGTTTCCTGCAGGCCCGTCCCATGAATCAGCCGGGCTCGAAGCGCCTCCGCAACCGGATTTTCGGGGTTCCATTGCAGGTTGCGTTCACCGGGGTCCGCGGCGAATGTCGATCTGACGCCCGGCCACCGCCTCCGACTGTTGCCCGAGCAAGCCAACAGCAGGGCCCACTTGGGAGAATCGGTTGGGGGGCGATGGCGGGGGTCGCGACCTCGAGCCGGACGGCCACGTTACTTGGCCGACGTGACCTCATGTGAACCCTACGACGCGGGGCTAGAAGAAGCGGTTTGTCGCTTCTGGTCGAGCGTTTGCTACAGCCAGTCCCAAGCGTGATCTCCCTCCTGTTTTCGTGCGCCGCACCGCCACCGGCCACCGACCTCTTGCGCCCGTCGCCGTCAACTTCCGAGACCCCGCCATCGGCGCTGCCAGACGAGGCCTGGGTGCTGCCAGACGTCACGGTGATCGACGCGGATGGGGTCCGATCGAATCGGTGGGTCGTCGTATTGGACGGTCATATCGAGGCGGAGCTTTCCGCGGCCCCCGTCGGAGGCACAAGCCGCGACGACCTTGCTGGCTTGTGGTTGACGCCCGGTTTGATCGACAGCCATGTTCATCTCACGTTGTCCGGGACCACGGCTTGGGTGGGTGACACCCTTGCGGACGCGCTGCGGGCGCAGCTCCGGCACGGGGTGACCAGCGTCGTCGATGTTGGGGGTCCCGCTGAGACGTTTGGCCTTCGGGACCGCATCGACGCCGGCGACGTGCTTGGTCCTTCCATGAAGGCGCTCGGGCCGATGCTGACGACCCCGCTCTCTCACCCATGCGAGGTGTTTCCCGACACCGACCGTTGTGCGTTCGCCGAATCTGGCGATGACGGCGCAGTCTACGCCGATTGGCTCGTCGCCAACGGTGCGGACGGACTCAAGGCGGCGCTCACGGACACGACGACCACACCTTGGCCTACACCGCGCTTGCCGGAAGAGGCGTTGGTGGCTGCCATTTCCGGCTTGCCCGACCATTTCCTTCGGGTCGCCCATGTAGACACTGCGGGGGATGCCCTTTCCGCGGCAGCTGCGGGCATCGACGTTCTTGCACATCCCTGTTTCGTCGATGGTCACACAGCCGACGTCCTCGACCTCGATGTGTGGGTACAAAGCACCCTTGGCGCCTTCAGCGGCCTGCCCCGTTTGGCGGACGGTGGCCCATTGGACCCGCCGTCGGACACCGTTCCCGTCGTGGTCCTCAACTCATGGGCTGCGGCTGCGGACGCGGCTGTTTTGGACGACCCGGTGGCCGGCGCGACCTGGGAGTCTTGGCAGGACAATGCCGCCGATCATCTCGCGGCGATGATCGCTCGGGGCTCCGACCTCGTCGTTCCTGCGTCCGACGCCGGCTACGCGGGCGTCTGGCATGGCGTGGGCCTCCACACCGAACTGGTGGGTCTCGTCGAACTTGGGATGGACCCCTTCGATTCGCTGGTTGCGGCGACGGCGGTTGCCGCGGAAAGTGCAGGATTCGACGATCGCGGACGCGTCGCGAAGGGGCAGCGCGCCGACCTGCTCGTGCTCGACGCGGATCCGCTCGTCGACCTCGATGCGTTGAGGGTGCCAAGGCTCGTGGTTGTGGCGGGGGTCGCCTACGCGGACGCCGACTTGGCGTCCATCGACCTCCTTTTGCGTCCGGCCGCTGAACCGACGGGTGCCTTCTGCTTCGACGACCGGGACTGCGCCGAAGGTGTCTGTGACCTCACGGTCCACCGCTGCGCGGAGGCTTGTGACCGTCCGTATGACCCTGGTGCGGACTGTGGGCCCGATGGCCTCTGCTTGCCGGTGGACGGCCTCGTGACGACGGAGACGGGCGTCTGCGGCGCCCCTTGGCACAGCTGCACGGTCCTTGCAGACGACTGCGAGCCTGAGGCCTACGCGGAGAGCTGCGTTCCCGTCGACCTGGACACGAACGCATGTGTACCCACCAGCGAACAAGGCCAGGGTGACTTCTGCCTTTTCGACGCCTGCGCGGCCGGTCTCACCTGTTCGCCCATCGATGGGCGCTGCTGGACGTTGTGTGACCCCGCAATTCCCGACTGCCCCCCGGCTTCCGTGTGCAAGCCACAGGAATGGGAAGGGGAATTTTGGTTTGGCCTCTGTCTGCCGGTCTAGCCGGGGCTAGCTGGTGCGTCCCTGGACGCGGGCCATCCAGGCCTCGACGTCGTCCGGATCGCTCGGAATCGCGGCCGACAGGTTCTCGTACCCATCGGCCGTGACGAGGATGTCGTCTTCAATGCGAACCCCAATGCCGCGCACTTCTTCGGGTACTGTCATGTCGTCGGGCTGAAAGTAAAGGCCCGGTTCGATGGTGAACACCATCCCTGGGCGAAGTGCGCCGAAACGGTACGTCTCGGCCCGCGCCTTCGCGCAATCATGCACGTCGATGCCCAACATGTGGCTGATGTTGTGCAGGCTGTACCGCCGATAAAACTGGTGCTCGGACGCCAGCGCCACCGTTGCGTTGTCGAGGATGCCGAGGCGCTCGAGGCCGGTGGCCAAGACCTCCATGGCGCGGCGATTGGGCGCCATGAAGTCGATGCCGGGCCGGACCATTGCCATGGCCTCTCGGCTCGCCTTGTACACGAGCTCATAGATGGCGCGTTGAGTCGGCGAAAACTGGCCGGAAAGGGGAAACGTTCGCGTGATATCCGCCGTATACAGGTCATGGCCTTCGACGCCTGCGTCCAGCAGAAACAGGTCGCCTTGTCGCAAAGGCGCGTCGTTTCGGGTCCAATGCAGGATGGTGGCGTGGGCACCAGCGGCGGCGATGGTGCCGTAGCCAACGTCGTTTCCCTCGGTCCGCGCACGCGCGTAGAAGGCGACTTCGACGTCTCGCTCCGTGCGCATCGTCGGAAGTCCCCGAATGACGTCCTCGAAGCCGCGATGGGTGGAGGCAATCACGCGGCGGAGCGCCTCCACCTCGTCTTCGTCTTTGATCAGGCGCAGTTCCGACAGCGCTGAGGCCAGCGCGGTGTCCCCTGGACTGGGCGTGTGGCGGGCATCCAACACGTCGCTGAGGCCGCGGACGAGGTGGACGTCGCTCAGAGCGTCGAGGTCGGCTTGGAGGTCGCCAAGGGGACGCACGTCGTCGAAGCCGTAGCGGCGGCGGCTGCCGTCCACGCCCATCCGCGCCCCGACCCACAACTCGCCTTTGGAGCGGTCGGTGAAGAAGCTGGTGTCGCCCCGGTGAACGGGCTCGACGTACAGGCGCCACTGGGGACCCTCGGCGCCATGGGTCAGGACGAGCACGTTGTCCGGTTCATGGCAGCCGGTGAGCCAAGCGAAGTCGCTGCCGGGTCGGAAACGGTAAGTCGTGTCGTTGGACCGTACTTTCTCATGGCCGGTCGGAATCGCAAGGGCCGCACCCGGAAACTGAGCCGCCAGCTGTGCGCGCCGAGCGGCGAAGCAGGCGGGGACAGGCGGTAGGGCATGCTCGGCCCGCGGCGCCCAGCCTTGGATCAAGAAATCGGCGAGGGCAGGCGGCAAACCCGAATCATGAGAGACAGTGGTCGGAGCGCGGTGCATGGTGGCCGCTAACGTTCGGCCTGACTTGGCGTGACCGCGACCCACGCCCATCCGAGGACCACAGGAAAGACCACACACAGCGCCGCGGGGAATCCGAACCAGGCCCGCGAAGCACCGTCCATGGCCAGCGTCACATAGGGTCCTGCGAATGTCGCCAACCAGAGGGCTGCGGTCGCCACCAGAAACCGCCCGCCGTCGAGGGGCCGATCCCGATGGCTGGCGGTCCCATTTGCCGCAAGGGCCAAGGGGACGACGAGGATGCCAAGGTCGTACAAGTACAGATGGGGCAGGGCCATGAGCCCGACGGCGAGGGCCGCCGCGAAGTGCCGATCACTTTGGGCTGACCTGCGGTCGTCGCCAGCGCGCATCGCGAGCCAGGTGGACGCTCCCGCGAGCCCCAAACCCGTGGCGGTCACCAGTGGATCGACGAGCGAAGGCGCCAGACCATGAAGCGGGTTGGTCCACCATCCCAGCGCGCTGACGTGGCCCCACACCGGGTAGGCATCAGACCGGAGCATGGCCGCGATGTCGGGGACGCGCTCCAACCAATTCACCGTGCCGCCCGGAACCAACAACTCCGAGATCCCAATCCAAAGGGCGCACCCGACGGTCAGCCCACCGAGGAGGGGAAGGTCTCGGCGCCCTAGGCCCCAAGCGACGGCCGGCAGGAGCAACTGCGGTTTGAGGACGAGGGTGGCGAGCACGAGGCCTGCGGCAAAGCTCCGGCTGCGCCGCCAGAGCACGACGCCGACCGCGATGAGTGCCGTCCACAACGGTGTCGCTTGGCCGTAAAACCCCGCCGCGAGGGTCGGGAAGAAACAGAGCGCCAGGGTAATGCCCTCCGGCCCACGTCCCGGATTCAAGTCTCGCGAAAGCGCTCGAAGGGAAAGCAACCAGGCGAGGAAGGTCGCCCCCCACCAGGCGGCCAGCGCCGTCAGGTAGGGGAGCGCAGCCCAGGGTGAGAGCAGGACCGCCGTCCACGGCGGGCTCACCCAGGCGTGGAGCCGAACGGCCGGTCCCAACTCGGCGACCTGCAACGCATGTTGTGCCGCGAAATCCAGCGGGTCGTTTCCCGTCAACGCGAGGCGTGCACCCGTCCACAGAGCGAGAAAGTCAGCTCCGACCGGCTCACCCGAGACGTCGAAGGCGCCAGGTCCCATGGCTTGGGAGAGCAGCCAGCCGAGCAAGGCCATGGCGGCGAGCAAGCGCGGGAGGACCGTCGTCCGCTCCACGTCGAGCCAGCGGCTCCACACCGGTCAACCGACCAATTCGACGAGGAAACCAAGGTCCTTGGGGCTCACGAACCAGCGTCGCCGGCCCACTGGGCCCGTAGGCGCCGAAGGGGTCATCTCGAACCCTGCTTGCCGCAAGCTCTGCACGACGGGTTCGAGTTGGGGCACTTCGAACTGGATGTGATGAAGGCCTACGCCCCGCGCTTCAAGATCCCGGGCGAACGGCCCGCCGAAGGCCGGTGAAATGAGCAAGACGGCAACGGGAACGGTGTCGATGCGCGCAAACAGCGCGTCGACCTCGTCGTCAAGCGTGGCGGGATGGGTGGGGAAGCCGACGCGGCTGAGGAATTCGCGCGCCTCGTCGATGTCGCGGACCAGCCAACCGACGTGTCCCAAGCGCGGCCCGCTAGCCGTGGCGGGATCGCCTAGGTCGGACGCAAACCCCAGAAGGGCGCCGTGGGTCTGCCGCGGATCTACCCAGAGTTGGTCGCCATTCGGAGCCGATTCCACCCCGCGCTCGCGCAACATCGATGCGAAGCCCACGGCATCCGCGACGTCGAACAGTAGGCTGTGCAGTCCCGGACCACGCCGGGCGAGGCGCCGCGCCACTGCGCCCTCGCCTGACGTGGGCGACAAGAGATGAATCGTCGCCGGCCCGCAGGCCACCTCTCGCGACATCGCCTTCCACGACGCCGACCACCGTTGGGATGCGACGTCGTGGCCCAAAGCGTTGAAAAGCCGGGTGGCGATGTCCAAGTCCCGGACGACGATCGTGAGATTGCGCAGCTGCATAGACGTTGCCTATCCCGAGAGCGTCAGCGGTCCCGTCGGACGAGCGGTGGAACCGCGGAACGCTGACCCTTGGAAGATCAAGCACAGGGGGATTTCGTGACGCTTGGCGACAATCCGTGACAAGCGAGGCAGCAACCCCGGCTAGCGTGGGGACATGTTCGTTCTTGCCTTGCTTGCGTGTGCCGCCGAAGAGTTGACCGTTGCTGGTTCGGTCGCACGAGTCGACAGCGCGGTGACGCACACGACCACGGACTGTTTGGCGTCTTCGGCCATGGTGATGGACGACATCGAGGGGGACCCGGTCGCCGCGTCGCTGGCAGCAGCGGTCGAGGGGACATGGCTGGGCGAAATCGTGGGTGACGACGTTCATCCCGCCCGGCTCACGTTTGCAGCGTCGCAGGAGGTCCGAGTCGTTGGCACCGGGGCGGGTTGTGTGCCGACGTACGAGGTCGGTTTCGCGGCCGAAGTGGCGACGGACGATGGCTGGATGGAGACGCTGTTTACCGGCAGCGCGTTTTCCAGCGAGGAGTCTGACTCGTCGTTTGCGGTCGAATTGGACAGCGCGACCCTCGAGGGGACGCTGTCCGTCGAGGGGGATGTGCTGGACATCGACAGCAGGTTGGATGGTGGCGACTGGGTAGGAGCGATGCGCTGGCGCGACTCGACCGGCGTCTGGGCGGAATTCGCGTTCGCAGCCCCGTAGTCGTCGCCTCCAAGCGTCCGACGGAGTGGCCGAACCCCGTGCCGCCCGGTACGCTACCGCCGGAGGAAGGTTGACGGTTCCCTACCCCTGGCGGCGCCTCTCGCCGGGTTCGGCCGACGCAGCCGACGCGGAGGGCCCCGAGTTGTCCGATGGGCGAGCCCACGTCGTTGAGACAACCGAGGAGCGCCTTTGGGGGGAGTTGTCCGACGGCCGCAGCAAGGCTGTGCCCGACGTTCCCGTCGATGAACTCGACGCGCTCCGAGAGGAGCTGGGAATGCCCGCGCCGTCGATGCGGGTGGACACCGATCGACCTGCGCTGGACCTTGAGGGCCGCCGCTCAGCGAACCGCGAGCGCCCACATGCACCACGCAAAGCGCGGGACCTACGGCCCGGGCTGTTCATGGCGATGGGGTTCTCGGCCATCGCTGCGGGCCTCGGCCTCGCCGTGGCCGTGGAAATGGGCCTCGTCGTTACAGGTCCCGATGCGGCTGAAGCGCGACGGCTGGCGGCCCACGGCGCGCTGGCGGCGGAGTTGTCCTCCGCCGAAGATCTCGTGCGGACGCTCGACGGCCCGAAGGCTGGAACAACGCCACTCGAGGCCCTTCTCGACGACTACCGAGGCGCAATGGAGGCCGAGCGAAGGGACGCCGCCATCCAGCTCGCCGACGGCCTGATCGCGCGTTGGAACGGCGACGGTCGGGTTCCCGATCCGCGGCTGAGGCGCGTAGAGGAAGCGCTGCGGGCAGTACGCCGGGCCGAGATGGGTGCGGTCAACGTCCCGTGAACGTCGGGGTCCTCTTGCCGACGTAGGCGGCGAGACCCTCCTTGCAATCGTCGGACGCAAAAAGCCGCGCTTGAAATTCGCGCTCCAACGCGAGGCCGGACTCCAACGGCAGGTCGGCACCCGATTGGGCGGCGCGCTTGATCAACCCCACGGCGAGCGACGCCCGTTTGGGCGGCACGTAGGCTGCGGCGGCCTCAAGGACGGCGACCATGAATGAGGCGTCGTCGGAGGCATCGAATACCCGGTCGACGAGTCCGACAGCAAGGGCCTCATCGTAGTCAAACAGGCGCCCGCTCGTCATCCAGTCGATCGCACGCGCCTTGCCAACCTGGCGGACGAGCCTCTGGGTACCGCCCGTTCCGGGCAGCACCCCCAACGCAACCTCGGGAAGGCCCGTTTTCCCCGAGCCCCGGCGCGCAATGCGCAGATCGCATGCGAGGGCAATTTCGAGCCCCCCGCCAACGCAATGGCCGCCTAGTGCTGCGATCACCAGTTTGGGCGTGTGCTCCAGGCGAAGCAGCGTCTCGTTGGCGTGAAGGCAGAAGTTGTACTTGAAGGTTGGCGTGACCGTATGGAGCATCGCGATGTCGGCGCCCGCACAGAAAAACCGTTCCCCGGCCCCTGCGATGATGATGCAATGCACGCTTTCGTCGAATCGGGCCCGGACGACGGCCTCGTCCAGATCCCGCATCATCTCGTGGGAGTAGCCATTTGCGGGCGGGTTCTGTAGCGTGAGTAGGGCCACGCCGTCGCCGGCCTGCCAGGTGACGCGGCCGAAGGGAAGGGGGGTCGGGGCGGACAAGGGCATAGTTCCTCCGGGTACTGCCGCTACCCGGGGCGGCCCGCGGCCTCAACCGCAGAGCGCAGTGATCCGACGAAGAGGGTGAGAGGTTCCCGTGCGCTTCATCCCCTTTGTGCTCTTGGCTGCATGTGCGCCGGAGACCGACGCCCTCGTGCTCTTCCCCGAGGACTCCGCGGCTCCAGAGGACCGCGTCGTCGCCTCGCTGCCCGTCGGCGTTCTCCTCGAAGCGGTCGTCAACGCGGACGGTACGTTGCTGCGCGTGTCCAATGCCGGCGGTGGCGCCAAGGTGGCCATGATCAACGGCGACGTGGGCGTCGGTCCGTGTCCAAAGGTTCTCGGCGGCCCTTGTCTGGGCCTCACGTCGCCCGTCGTCGTCGCGACTGCCGTGTCCGATCTCGATGGCGTCGCCCTCTTCGATGTGACCGATCCGTTGGCCGCGCCGGCCTGGCAAGCGGTGGTGCAGGTGGGAACGGGTGCCGAAGCAAGCCCTGTCGTCGAGCCCTGATGGCCCGCCGGGCGCCGCCCCAGTAGGGGGTCGCCGAGGTGGTGATGGCCCGGTGGCTCGCTAAGTCTGAGCCCGACGTCTACGGGATTGACGACCTCGAGCGCGACAACTCGACGACTTGGGAAGGCGTCCGCAACTTCACGGCACGCAACTTCTTGCGTGCGATGCAGGTCGGCGACCTCGTGTTGTTTTACCACAGCAACGCCGTCCCTAGCGGCGTTGCGGGGGTCGGCCGCGTCGTGTCGACGGCGTCTCCCGACCCCACCCAGTTCGACCAAGCGAGCGACTACTACGACGAGACCGCGCCTCCGGACGGAAGCCGTTGGTCGTGGGTGACTGTGGGGTTCGTCGAGCGCTTTTCCCGCGTCGTTGCGTTGGCCGAAATCAAGGCAGATCCCCAGTTGGAGGGGATCGAGGTGGCCCGGAAGGGGTCCCGTTTGTCGGTCTGCGGGGTGAGCGACGCGCACTTCGACCACATCGTGGCGCTTGGGCGGCAGTCGTGAGCGAGCTCCCGATGGCTGTGGCCGTGGCGCCGGGCTGGGAGTTGGCCTCGCGCGACGTCGCCGCGGCCCTTGAGCAGACGGTGGCCATCGCGTTTGTCGGGTCGGCCTCTTCGGGGAAGGACAGCGGGATTCGTGCCCTGTTCGGGCTCGACTTTGGGCAGATCGACCCGGTGCCTGGGAGCACCGACCGCGTGCGGGTGGCGGCCCTAGACATCAACGGCCAGGTCCTCGTGGTCAATACGCCGGGCTTCGGCGACGTCCGCAAGGAAGTCGACGCCTCCGCTCGTGCCATCCTCGACCGCGTCGATGCCTTCGTCTATGTGCTGAACGCCGACGGTGGCGCAACGGCCGACGAGCGGAGCGACCTCATTGCCCTTCGCCGGCTTGGGCGCCCCATCCTGGTCGCCGTCAACAAGATCGATCTCATCCGCCCGAACGAACGCGACGACTTCGTCGCTGCGACGTTGCGGCAACTCGATGTGTCCCCCGACGACGCGGCCGTCGTGGCCTTTGACCCCCATCCGGCCCTGGCCGATGCCCCCGTCGGCATCGATCGGGTCGCCGCGTGGCTGCACGACCGCCTCGCCGATCAAGGAAAGGGGCTTCTCGTTGCGCGACAGTTGCGCGACAAGGCGGCTGCCTGTCGTGGCGTTGTGGCGCGCGCGGCCAAACAAGCGGCTGCCGCGGGCGCCGTCCCACTTCCGGGCGTCGACGCCGCCGCGGTGACCGCCATCCAGGTCAAGTTGATCTTGGACATCGCCGCCGTCCACCGTCACCCCGTCGACCGCGACGTCGCCGTCTTCATCCTTGGCGAGGTGCTGGCGGCGGCGGGGCGGGGCTTCGTGAAGTGGGCCATCGAGGCTGCGAAGGTCGCCGGCTATGTCCCCGGGGGTCAAATCGCGACGATCGCAGCGAGCGCGCTTGGCGCAAGCATCGCCGGGGCGACGACATGGGGCGTCGGGATGGCCGCCATCGCGTATATGGCCCGCAACGGCCAGATCTCGGGTCCCGAACTGCGCGACGTGTTCGACGCTGAGGCCGAGTCGTGGCGCCAACGTCGTCCGTAGACCCCGACCTCGACCCCCTGCTCGCGCGATGCCACCCCGGCGAGTTGACGGACTTGTCGACCTTGCTGCGGGTCGCGCCCGCGCCCGGCGCCGATTGGGCCGCGATCCTCGCCAAGACGTTGCGGCGATCGGGTGGGCACTTGCTCGCGAATGCCACATTTCGAAGCGGGGATGGCCCTCCCTGGCGAGAGGCTGTCGCTGAGCTGTTGGGGCGCCTTGGCTCCACGTCGTCGGGCGATGTGGAGGAAGACGAGCGGAGCGTGGCCGCGTTGGCTGCTGAGGCCTCGGGGCCAGACGTCGCCTTGCCTGCCGGATGGCGATTCGCGCCCGCAGTGGCCGCTGTGTTGGTGACGGGGCCGCTGTTGGGACCGCTGTGGATGGCGTTGGCCAGCTACTGGCTGGGTCGGCCCGATGATGGTCGATTCACCGCTGCGGTCGTGGCCGTCGCCGGTCTGCGCGCATCGCTCAGGCACCGCGTGACGATCGGGGTGATGGGGCCCCCATCGGCGGGGAAAGACGCGGCCCTTCGGGCGCTGTTTGGCGTCGATACCGGCAACGTCTCCCCGGTGGCGGGCAGTACCCGTAGAGCCGAGGTCTGGCGTTTGCCCGACACGCCGGCGACCTTCGTCGTCAATGCGCCGGGCTTGGGCGACGTCGACGAGGGCGTGACCGAGGAGGCGCGGCGAGCGATCGCTTGCATTGACGTCTTCCTCTTTGTCGTGAGCGCACAAGGTGGCATCCAGCAGCGCGAGCGCGATGAGTTCGCCCGGATCCGCGCGCTTGGGCGGCCAACGCTCGTCATCGTGAACAAAGTCGACACGTTGGCGCCGGCCCATCGGATGAGGTTCATCGCTGCGTCGGCGACCGCCTTGGATTGGTCGGAACAGGGCATCATCGCCGCGGCCTTCGATCCCTTGCCCGCCTTGTCCCCAACCCCGCTCGGGGTTTCTGACGTACGTACCTGGATAGAGTCGGCCCTCACGTCGGCCGACAAGGCCATCGACGGCTTACCTTGGAGGTCGCCCTGAAAGCCGCTCGCTTCCACGCTTGGGGTGGCGAAGAGCACCTGTCGATCGACGACATTCCCGAACCGACGCCTGGGCGCGGCGAAGTCGCCGTAGACGTCGTCTGCAGTTCGGTCAATCCGGTGGACATCAAGATTCGCGCCGGTAGCCATCGCCTGTTGTTGGGCTGGCGTTTGCCGCATGGAACCGGGCTCGATTTCAGCGGCGTCGTCGCCACAGTCGGTGCCGGCGTCACCGCGCTGAAGGTTGGCGACCGCGTTTGGGGCTCGCCGCATCACAGTTGCCCTGGCACCGCCATGGAGCGGACCGTCGTCAGCGCCAACGATGTGTCCACGATGCCGGCGGGATGGACCTTTGCCCAGGCCGCAGCGATGCCCCTCGTGGGGCTCACGGCCCTGCAGTGCTTGGACCGGGCTGGACTTCGGTCGTCAGAGCGCTGCCTCGTCCATGGCGCGAGCGGGGCGGTTGGGCAGGTCGCGGTGCAGTTGGCGCTGTCGCGCGGGGCGACCGTCATCGGGACCTGCTCCACCTCGCGTAGTCGTGCGGTGGAGGACCTCGGCGCGCGGGCCATCGACCGTCGCGGCGATTGGATGGCTGAAGTCGGCCAAGCTGACGTCGTGGTCGTGGCCGCGGACGTCGACCATGATGAGCTGACCCGCAGGGCGCGACGCGGCACTCGCGTCGTGACGATCGTCGCCGACCTACCGGAACTCGTGGCCGAGCGCGGAGCGTGGATCGGGACCCTGCTTGCGGGGGTCCACATGGCGGGCTGGTCCGTGCGCGCGGCGATGCGGGGCGTCCGCTTTCACCACGTGCTCAAGCGCGGATCGGCGGCGGACTTGGACCGACTGCGGACTGAGGCCGAGTCCGGTCGCCTGACGATCGGCATCGACTCCGAGCTGCCGCTGAGCGCGATTCGTGAAGCCCATGCGCGACAGGCCGAAGGGCCGCGCGGAAAGGTGATCGTGAGGGTTCGGCCGGAACCGGCTTGAGTTTCGCCGTAAGGGGCCGAAAAAGGAAAGCCTTGCTCCAATCCGATCCGGCGGCTTCAGTGACGCTGCGGAGGAATTCATGGCTCCCTGGTCCATCGTCATGGCGCTCACGGGATGCAACGACCTCGCATTCGTTCAACGCGTGGTCCCCGCGGGCCCCGAAACCGACGTCTCGGTCCAGCGCGTTCGCGGCGGGCACGGCCCTGGGTCGGCTTACGTCGGGCTCCACGTCCTCGTCACGGACCCTTCCGGGGCCGCGGTCGCCTGCGACGACGGCAAGCTGACACTGACGGTGGAAGTGTCGACCGAAGGGCCCGATTCTGGCTTCGTTCCGGTTGAGGAAACCGAGGTGACGTGTGTGGACGGCGGCGTGGGTGACCTGGCCCTCGTGCTCGACAATTCAGGCTCCGAGGACGGTTTTGTCGATGAACTTCAGGCCGGCGCCCAGGCGCTGGCCGACGGCGTCCTCGATGGCGGCGGTCGCGCGTCGCTGACCCGCGTGAGCACGAATGCCGCCGTGTTGCTGCCGGTGACCGACGCCGCCGCGACGTTCGCCGACGCGATTGCCGAGACCTACGTCGCCGACGGCTGGACGGCGCTCAACGACGGCATCAGGATGGGCAACGAAACGCTTGGCGGCGCCCTGCTTGGCCTAGGCGGCGACAACACCTTCCACGACCTTGGCTCGTTCTGCGAGGCCAGCGACCGTCTCGGCGTCGTCGCATTTACGGACGGCCGCGAAAACAACAGCGCGGATCAGCAGGATTACGACCACGACCTTTGGCCTGGCGACGGCATCGACACGACGTACGACGACCTGTTCAGCCTGTCCGTCCAGGGTCAAACGACACCGATCTACACGATCGGCTTGGGCAACGACGTCGACCATGTCGGCCTGGAAGCGCTGGCGGACGCTACGGGCGCACGACACCTGCCAATCGACGACGAATCCGAGATCGACGGCGTCTTTGACCTCGTCGCCGACTACTTCGACAGCACGACACGGGTCTGCGCTGAGTTGCCTGAAGACAGCTGCGGTCCGGTCTGGATCCGCACCACGTGGTCGTGGTCGGATGGCACGGAACTCACCGAGGGCGTCACCGTCGATACGCTTCACCTCGATTGTCCGGTCGACCCGACAGGCAATCTCGCGGTGATGTTGCTGACGATGACGAACCCCCACATGACGCCCGGGGTATCCGAGACGTTGGCCACGAATACCGTGGGATGGGTGACACCGGTTGAGGACCCGGCGGTACTCGTCGTGCTCGACGACAATCATCACAATGAGTTCCGCGACGACGCCGCATGGGTGGCGACCGTGCTCGCCGACGCCGGTTGGCAGGTCGACTACCTGGAGGAAGGTGAAGGCGGGATCGATGCCGACGATATCGATGGCTACGACGTCGTTTGGTACTCCAACCCTGGGTATCCGCCCGACGACCAAGGGGCGATCGACGCGCTCGGCGCTTTCGCGGCGGCCGGCGGCGGCGTCGTGATTCAGGGTGACGACATGGCATGGTCCTGGGGCCATGGCTTCTCCATGGCGGAGTCCACCCACCTCGACTTCGTTGGAAATGGGACGTCGTACTGTGGTGCTCCGACCAACAACAACGTCGGCGAGGACTACGACGTCACCTTCGGCAACGACGATCACCCGATGCTCGCGGGCCTGCAGGGGCTGTCCACGCTCTACGGGGACGACATCGACACGACGGTGGCGCGCGGCGAGGGCGAGGCCGTCTTGGCCACCGCGACGCTCGCCGGTCACCCCGAGTGTGGCGATGTCCCCGTGGTCGTCTCCTGGACGCCCTGACCTTCGGGGACGACCAAGATCTCAGGGGCAATCTCCGGCTCCGGCGCGACGACAGGCGGCGGAGGAACAACTGGCTCCTGGGCGGCTGCAGGAGTCGACGGCGCGCAGGGTAGGACGGACCGGTAGCGGATCGTCTGCCTCAAGGAGACCGGAATCAGGCCAAAGATCTTGCCCTCGATGCGGTAGGCTTCGGCTTTGGGCAGGCCCGGCGTGGGGCCATTGACCGTTCGAAGCGACATCGTGGCATCGGAGACGCGACTGATGCCGAAGGGGATGGTTGGGGCCGTCACGTCCAATTCCGTAGGAACGGTCCCTCCGCTTGGAAAGAAGGCGGAAACGTCAACCCAGCCGTTGCCTTTGACCGCTTTGCGGGTCGCATTGAGTTCCCGGCCTGCGCGCCCTTCGTCCCATCGGACCGTCGCGACTTCGACCGCATCGGAGAAGGAATTCAGGACGGACCGAAGGAAATTCTTGGGTTCGTTGCCGTCGGGCGAGATCTCGACCTGGACCTGCTTGTTCGAGATCGCAATCGACCCGCCCTCGACGAAGCCGAACAGCGGAATGACGGCGTGATCGTGTGCGTAGACCGTGGTCGCCAGGCCGTTGCGGTCCTCGGTACGGTGGCCCGCGTTGTGCACCGTCATCGTGCTCCAGACGCCATCGACGAGACGACCATAGACGACGGCGTCGCCCTGCGCGCGGACCCAGCGCCCGACGTCGTGGCCGTACGCGACTTCGCCAACGACTTCCCAGCAGCCGGCCGGGCCGTTGGGCATGGCGGCGGCAGCGTCCTGCCAAGGCGTGGGGTCGTCGACCGAATTCTGGGCGGTGGCCAGCGCGACCCAAAGCGTCCACATGGCGTCTCCGGGCCGGAGGCTAACGGGCCAGGGTCGCCTGGAGGCGGTAGAGGGGACCGATGACCTGGCCCGAGGTCCCCGGTATGACGACCCGCGAGGGGAGGGGCGTATTGCCCCGGGATCCCCACGTGGCCGCGGTCGCGCTGGGGGCCCTGCTCGTCGCCGCAGAAACGCATCGAACGGCCCTGGTTGAGGCCGCACGAAGCGTGACCAAGGAAGACGAGAGCCGAATCGACGGACTCGTCGATTGGCTTGGCGCAAGCGACGTCGCTGCTTGGGACGGAGGCGGTGCCCTTCGCTTTCGGCCTGGAACGGACCTTGGCGATGCGGGGGCCCGACTGGCGGCCACGCTCCTCGCACAAGACGTGCCCGCGGCCAGCCAAGAGGCAGCGCGCGCCTACGCGGATGCGTTGGCTCAGGACACGGCGCGGAACCCGATCGCGCCCGCTTCCGTGGGGCCTTGGCCTGTTCAGCGCCCCGGGGTCCATCGCGTCCCAGCGGTGGACGACCCGACAGCGGTCAGGCTGAAGTCCCTGATTCAAGCGCTCGACGCGACATTCGCCGAGCGGCGTGCTGCGGCAAGGCTCTCGCTGCTCGCCGTACTCGCGGGCGAACACGTGCTGCTGCTCGGGCCCCCGGGGACGGGCAAATCGGCGTTGGCGCGCGCGGTGGCCCATTGCCTCAAGAACGTCGACCACTTCGAGTATTTGCTGACGCGATTTACCCAGCCCGACGAGCTCCTCGGTCCCGTCAGTCTGCCCGCACTGAAGGCCGAGGAGTACCGCCGCCTGACGGACGGATACCTCCCGCGGGCCCATGTTGCGTTCCTCGACGAGGTGTTCAAGGCCAACTCCGCGATCCTCAACAGCTTGCTCGGGCTTCTCAACGAGCGCGTGTTCCACAACGGACGCGTCCGAACGACGTCGCCCCTTCACGCCGTCATCGGGGCCTCCAATGAGATGCCCGACGGCGACGAAGCGCTCGACGCGCTTCTGGACCGGTTCCTCGTTCGCCTTTCGGTGGCCCCCGTGATGGGGGCGGACAACTTCTTGAGCGTCGCGCTCGCGCGGCGCGCTCCTTTTGCGCCCGCCGAGTCGCTTCGCCTGACGCACGACGAAGTTCTGGCGCGGCGGGCCGTGGCAGCGACGCTGCCGTTGGCCGCGGGCCTGGACGAGGTGCTGCTGCGAATCTGGATGACGGCCGGGCGGGCCAACTGGGGCGTTTCGGACCGCCGGTGGGCCGCTGCGGTACGATGGCTTCAGGCCGCGGCGGCCTGGGACGGGCGGCCAAGCGTCGACGAATTGGACCTGTTGCTGTTGCCCTACGTTCTCGCGCCGACCCCGGAACGGGCGGCGGAGGTGCGCGACGCGGTGCTTGCGGCGTTGGAACGCCCGGAGTCCGATCCCATCCGAGTGCTTGGTTGGTTGCTCGCGCACGACCGCGTACCTCCGACAGATGTGGACGCCCCCATCGAGGCGCCACCGTCCGGCGACTGGACGACCCGAATGGAGGGGCGGCGCGCACAGGTTGCGAGGCTACGCGCGGCGCTGACAGCCCGAGCTGAGTCCTTGGCGGAGCGCGAGCGGGCCACCGTGGCCGCGTTTCAGCAGCGCTCCTTTCTCGAGGGGATTCCGGCTGGCTGGTCAGCCGCCGTGGCGGAGCGTCGCCGTCGAGTCGTGGACCAGGCCCGACGGCTCGACGCCTATGAAGCCCAACTTGCGAATGCGATGTCGGCGGCGGTGGCGGTCCTCGCCGCGCTGCCAAAGGCGCCTCGGCGAACTTTTGGGCTTGCGGCCGTCCTTCAGCTGCAGATCGACGACGAGGCCCCGGTGGCGCTGTCCCTGGCGGGTGAACGCGAGGACCGGGGGGCCACGCCCGAGGGTCCGGAGGCGTCTGCGCTATTGACCGTGACGGGCGCTGCCTTCATCGCCTTTGTCGAGGGAGCGTCGCCCGATGGCTGGATCGCGGCGCTCGCAGCCCACCATCAGCGGGGCGCGGCCACGGCTTTGGCGGCTGTCCGTCGTCGCGCCAATGGAAACGGCGTGCCTCCGCCGCCCGAGTTGTGACGATTCGGTACGCCGTGGAGGCGCATCCGGCGCTTCCCCCCGGGTCCGACGCTGGCGAACGCGCGCTTCGGCACCTGGCTTCCGAACTCGCTGGAAGCCTTGTCGGCGGCGACGCGCCGAGCCCGATCGGACGCCTTGTCGCGTCCCTCGCCCCGGCGTCCTGGGCCGGCCTCGAACGCCTCTGCCGAGGCCGCCCTTTCCTCGCAGTCGAGGCCGGCGTTCGCACGGCCATGGACCTCTGGCGGAGCTTGGACGCGGCGGATCGGTCGGCGCCCGAGAGATCTCTGACGGCTGAGCGCGTCGCTCAGGCCATTCAAGCCGCCGAATCGCGGGTCGGCGACGCTGACCGCGCCGTCGCGGCATTGGGGCGCTTGTGGCCGGGAACGGAGGCGGCCGCACTCGACGCGGAGTGGTTGTCGCGAATCGAGGCGGGTGCCCACATGTTGGCCAAGCTGCCGACCTGGCTGGCGCTGGCGGACGCGCTCGGGCGTCGGCGCTCTCGATCGGAGGGGCGCTCGCCTGAGGGGGGTGGCGCCGACCTCGTCGGCGTCGTCGTCGGTGGGGACCCGAGTCGCGCGCTGCCCTCCGAACTTGCGCTGTTGTGCGACCCCGAAACCGAGGACCTCGGGTGGACACGATGGGCGGAACGGCGGCTGGCCATATTCGACCTCCAACACGGGGCGGACGCGCCGCTAGGCGAGCGACGGGGCGGCCCCCTCGTCGTTTGCATCGACACGAGTGCGTCGATGAACGGGGCGCCCGAGGACCTTGCCAAGGGCCTCGTCCTTGGCCTCGCTCGCCGGTTGGTTCCGCGGGGACGGGCCCTTCACCTGGTGTTGTTCGGGGGCGTGGGGGAGGCCATCGAACGGCGTGTCGGGGCGGGTCCGGGAGGCCTTGGAGCTCTGCTTGATTTTTTGGCTTTGGGCTTCCGCAACGGAACGGACTTCGATGTCCCCCTGCTGCGCGCACTCGACCGGATTGAGGGCGCTGACCTCCGCGACGCCGACATTCTGGTCGTGACTGACGGGTTGGCGCGAGCATCGGTTCACGTCGTCGACCGGGTGGCCCAAGCTCGAAGGAGGTTGGGTGTTCGCGTCATCAGCGCCATCGTCGGGAAGGGAGAGACGTCAGGTGTCGCGCCGTTCAGCGACGCCGTCGTGTTGTGGAATGGCGTCGCGGACGCGGCCGCCATCGTCCGCGTTCTCGAACGGCTCAAGGCACCAAGCTCGGGGCCGAAGAGAAGCCCGAGGTGCCCATGATCGTGCCTTTGCTTCGTATGGCGACGGGCTGTATGGCCCACGCGGATTCCGCTCCCGTGGCGGTTGGCGAGCCTTGGGTCGTGGGAGGCATCGAGGCCGGTGACGTGGGTGCGGCCCTCAGTCGGGCCGCGGGCGCCTACGAACCTTGCGTATCGGCGGGCCCCGTCACGATGCGAATCGTCATCGACGAATTCGGTCGCGTCGAAGAGGCGAACGCCATTGGCCCCCATGCCCGCTCAGCGGCCAACTGCGCCGTCGACGCGACGCTGCCCATTCAGTTTGTCCCCCCTGTAGGAGGAACGGCTGTGGTCACCGTCGAGATCCGGGAGCGCTGATCAGGCGATGGCGATCCTGGCGCCGTCGGCTGGGGCCATCGTGATGTGTCGGCGCGCGTAGCCGACGCTGGCGTCGACCGGTCGAAAGTCTCCGGCCTTGCGTACCATTTCCGCGAGGGCGATCCTCATTTCGTACTCGGCGAATGCAGCGCCGATGCAACGCCGGCCCCCGCCTCCGAACGGAAAGAACTCGGACGGGCCGAATCGCCGGTCCAGGAATCGCTCGGGGACGAAAGCCTCAGGGTCCGGGTACAAGTCGGGCCTGCGGTGCACGAGGGTGATGCAGGGCGCGACGCGTGACCCGAGCGGAAGGACCTGGTCGCGCAAGGACCAAGATCCGCGAACTACGCGCATGACGATCGGGAGTACGGGGACCAGGCGAAGGGCCTCGTTGCACACGGCCCCCAGAAACGGCAGCTTGGCGAGCGCCGCGGGGTCCTCGACCCCTTGGATCTCCTCGGCCACGCGCGCCCGCGCCTCCGGGTCTCGGGCCAGGTGGTGCATGGCCCAGGCAAGAGCGGTCGCCGTCGTCTCGTGACCTGCCGTGAGCAGGGTGAGGAGTTGACTGCGCACCTCGGTATCGGACATGGGCTCGCCGGCCTCGTCCCGGGCTTCGAGCAGCATGGACAGGACGTCGTGCCCGCCTGGCGTGGCCCGTCGATCGCGGATGACCTCATCCAGCAGGGCGTCTTGGACGGCCCCACGCTGTTGGAGGCGCCGTCCTGGCGAAAGGGGCCCGAGGTCCCGCTGAAGGAGCGGAAAAAACACGACGGCCGGCGTGATCGCCTCCATGGCGTCGACGATGACCGTGCGCGCTCGGTCGAAGCCCGCCCCGTCGAAGCCAAAGACGACGCGGAGGATGACGTCGAGCGACAGCCGTTGGCTGGCGTCAAGGACACGGACGGTCGAACCGGGCGTCCAATTCGACACGGCGTCCCTGGATACCTTGAGCATCGTGGCGCCGTACAGGCGCATCCGCTGGCCATGGAAGGGATGCATCATGAGCTTGCGCGCGCGCCGGTGCTTGGGGCCATCCTGCACAAGGACGCTATCGACGCCCAAGAAGGGCAACAGGATGTCGTTGCCTTCGCCGGCGCGCAGGGTGTCGCCGTCTGAGGCAAATACGGCAGCGACGTCGTCGGGATGGCTCAAGAAGACGGATTCGCCGAACCCCAGCAGCCGCAACGTGAACGTGTCGCCGTACTTCCGTTGGGTCGCGGTCAAGAATTCAATCGGCCGCGTCGCCCACTGGGCCATTTGAAGAAACGATGGAAGGCGAGGGCCGGGGGGCAACATGCCCCCGGCCTAGCCCCGCAGTCTGCTGCAGGTGTGCGTCAGAGTGTTGCCGGGATGATCGTGATCCAAGTGTAGGACCCCTGGGCGTCGTAGGCCGCGACATCGACGGTGTACCCGCCCCAATAGGGGTCGAGGCCCGTGTAGCCGACGGACACTGCGTAGTAGGCCGGATCGGACGTGGGCAGAAGTTGGTAGCTGCCGACGTAAATGCCGCCCGCCCACTCGTCCCACACGTCGGCCCAGACGTCTACAACGTCGTAGGGGCCCATGGGATCGCCGACCCAGGCCTCGAAGGTCCAAGGAAAGTCGCCGGTGTAGGCGTCGTACCAGACAAAGGCGTCGGCGCCGTCGACCCAAGGCGGTCCATCGGCCGGAACGACGACCGGCGCGGGAACGACATGGACGTCGTCTTCGTAAACGACACAACCCGTAGCCAAGGCGCCGAGAAACATCGTACGCATCCCATCCTCCATGCGCCAAGGACGCCGGGGGGCATCACCGCATTCGATTCGTTAGCGCGCGGCCCGGAGTCGCCGTGATTCGCGTGTTCGTCCCAGCGTCGACCGCCGTCCCGGTGAGCCGCGGCCATCCTTGGGTGCTCCGCGAGCCCGGCGTCGATCCGCCGGGCGGGGAGTTGGTCATGGTCGTCGACGGGCGCGGCCGCACGTTGGGCTACGGCCTCAGCGACCGAGGCGCCATCGCCGTCCGGATGTTGTCGCGCGACCGGCCCTCCTCCCTCCCTCAGCTCATTCGCTCGCGCATTCTTGCCGCGGCCCGGCACCGCGAGCGCATGTTTGGCGCCGACGTGACGGGTATGCGCCTCGTCCACGGAGAAGGAGACGGCCTCGGCGGCCTCGTCGTCGACCGGTACGACGAATTGGCGGTCGTTCGCCTCTATGCGGCGGGTTGGGAACCCTGGCTGCCCGACATCGTCGACGCCCTTCGCACCTTGCCATGGGCGCGCCACGGGCTGAGGCGGCTCGGCGTAGGTGTCGTCGACGACCGATCCGGTGCGGAGGACCTCTGGGGCCAACCGCCCGATGAGGTCGTGATCTCCGAATACGGCATGTTGCTGCTCGCCCGGCCCCGCGTGGGTCAGAAGACGGGCCTCTTCCTCGACCAGCGTGAACACAGGCGGATGGTTCGGCAGTGGTCCCGCGGCGCGAAGGTCGCGAACCTGTTCTCCTACAATGGTGGCTTTTCTGTTGCTGCGGCGCTGGGCGGGGCAACCCGCGTGGTGAGCGTCGACATCTCGGCGGCCGCGCTGGAGGACGCGAAGGACAACTTCCGGCTCAATGGCCTCGCGCCAGAGGTCCACGGATTCGAAGCCAAGGACGCGTTCACGTGGCAACCGCAGCGGCCCGTCGACCTCCTCGTCTTGGACCCGCCGTCCCTTGCCCACAATGCGACCAGCGTTGGCGCAGCGTTTTCGGCCTATCGGAAGCTGCATCGCCACCACGAGGCGTCCGTGGCCCCGGGGGGGCTGATGGTGACGGCGTCGTGCACCGGCCGCCTTCCGGCGGACCGTTGGCTGCAGGCTGTCCGCGAAGGGCTCGACGGTCCCTGGAGTTGGGTGGCCAAGGGGGCAGAACCGGCAGATCATCCGGTCGCGCTGAATCATGCCGAGGGCGCCTACCTCAAGTTCGCCGCGCTGCGGCGAGCGGAAGGACTTGACGAAAGGGGAAGTTGACGGCACAAGGGGTGGGGCGACCTTTCGCCCGCCGGAGGGGATGTGGACCCGAAGCGCGCAGATGACGCGACGATGGCTGCTCCACCCGGCCCGATCTCACACCTTGTTGCCAGTGACGTAGCGGTCGAGGGTCGCCCTCCCGCCACGTCCGGCGGGAGCACACCTTGGCCACCGAGATTCTTTGCAACCGAACCGGGCGGGAAACACGCGTCGCGTTGATGGAGGACGGGCAACTCGCCGAGTTGCACATCGATCGCGGTGACGAGCGCGGGTACGTCGGAAACATCTACCTTGGAAAGGTCGTACGCGTCCTACCCGGCATGCAGGCTGCGTTCGTCGACGTCGGCATGGAACGCGCCGCCTTCCTGTACGTCGGCGACATCGTCCCCGAAATGATTGGACGGGGGACGGAGGACGCTGAGGAAGAAATCGAAGACGTGCCTGAGGAGGGCGCGCGCAGCTCCCCCAAGCCGGGCATGCCAGCGATCCAGGACCTGCTCAGCGAGGGCCAAGAGTTGCTCGTGCAAGTGAGCAAGGACCCGATCGGCACGAAGGGTGCGCGCGTCACGACACACATCGCCATTCCCGGCCGCTACCTCGTGTGCATGCCGACCGTGGACCACGTCGGCATCAGCCGCCGGATCGAGCGGGACAAGGACCGACGGCGCCTTCGGGAGTTTGTGGACCGCCACCGCCGCAAGGGCCATGGGTACATCGTCCGGACCGTGTGCGAAGGCCAGTCGACCGAGTCCTTGAAGGCCGACATGGAGTACCTGGAGCGCACCTGGGACAAGGTCGCGGAGCAGCGCGCCACCCGGAAGGCCCCCAGCCTACTGCACGAAGAGGTTGGCCTCGTCATCCGCTTGCTGCGGGACATCGTCGACCGCGAAATTCACCGCGTCATCCTGGATGACGCCTCGACGGCGGAAGAAGTGCGGGCGTTCTTGGGGGATGCTGGCGCTGGCAACCGCGTGCAACAGTACCGCGGCGCCGAGCCGATCTTCGATACTTACGGCGTCGAAACCGAGATTCACAGGGCGTTGGGTCGAAAGGTCTGGCTGAAGTCGGGCGGCTACCTCGTCATCGACCAGGCCGAGGCGCTCATGGCCATCGACGTCAACTCGGGCCGGTATGTGGGCTCGACGTCGCTGGAAGAGACGACCCTCAAGATCAATCTCGAGGCCGTCCAAGAAATCGTCTACCAACTACGCCTTCGCAATATGGGCGGCATCATCATCCTCGACTTCATCGACATGGACCGCGAAGCGAATCGCGACCGGGTCTACAAGGCGCTCGAGGAGGCCCTGAAGAAGGACCGGGCGCGGACGAACGTGCTCAAGATCTCCGAGTTGGGCATGGTCGAGATGACGCGCAAGCGCACCCAGGAGGGCCTGGACCGCTACCTCAACGAGGCGTGTTCGACCTGCAAGGGCACGGGCCAGTTGCGCGCCCGGGCCACGCTCGTCTACGACGTGTTGCGCGAGTTGCGCCGGGTCGCGCACCGTACGCCGGACGCGGCCGTCCTCACGGTCGACGTCGCACCAGCGTTGGCCGACGAGCTGTACGGCGAGCGCTTCGACGATTTGGAAGCCGTCGAGCGGCAGGTCGGGCGCCGTGTCGTCGTGCGCGCCACCCTTGGCAAACACCCCGAGGAGTTCGCAGTCACGGCGCGCTGACGTCGTAGGCTGCGACCAGCTTGCTATTCACGCGGTGTAAACCAGACGTCGGGTGCGTCGCCTGACGTTCCTGCCTCCGAGACCGTCCACCACCCCGTCCCGTCCGCGGCGAAGCCGATGCTCTCGGACTGCGCCTCGTTGGGCAATTCGACTTCGCACGGCTTGCTGTCGAAGGCGGCTTCGAGAGGTTCGGCCTGGTCGCGACGGAACGCGTAGCCAAGCGACGAGTAGGTCCGAATGACGATGAGGTCGCCAAGCGGCGAAATCGTCGCGGCGGTCACGGCGCCGCCCGACAACGGGTCCTCGGAAAAGTCGAGGACAGCAATCTCCTCCAACTCCGCTTCACCGGGTCCATGGGGGGCGGCCTTGCGCCAGATGCGTGCCTCCCCCTCGTAGTCCTTGCCGACGACGATGAGGTCGCCGGTGACGGGGTCGACGAACATGGCTTCCGCGTCGTGGGGGCCGTCCGCATAGGTCAGCTCGATTTCGAAGCCGTCGACGGCGCCGTTGGCGGTGCCTGGCACCGGCTCTGGGACCACGGCGACGAACACCGACTCGCGGTCGAGCGGTTCGTTGTCGCCGATGTCCGCAATCCAGACCATCGAATCGCCGGTTGCGATGTCCGGGCCCACCGTGACGTCCTCCCAGTCGCGGGCTGTGGCCCAATCCAGCGACCACCATCCCGTGGTGTTGCCCTTGGCGTTGAGTCCAACCAGCTCGGCGGGATTGTTGGCGTCTTCGATCACGTACAGCGTACCGGGGTCGGTCGCCGACTCGGCGACGCCGCTGATCTCGGTGAGTTCCTCGTCTTCGACCGTTCCCTTGGAGGACGGTTCACCGACTGCAGGACAGAGGGCTTTCGTGACGGTCAGGGTGATGTCAGCCGTAGCTGTTCGGTCCCCATCCGTGGCAACGACCGAAAAAACGGCGTCCCCCGTAGAAAGGCCCGTCCATTCGAGCGTATGCCCAGCGGACGTGGAACCGTCTGGCAACGTCCACGTAAACGTTGCGGCTTCGCTTTCGGCGGTCAATTGTGCTGCGAAGGGAATGCGCCCCTCGACGGCGTCGGACGTGATGGACACGCTGAGAGGGTCGGGCGTAAAGGGTAGTTTGCAGGCCAAGAGGGCGATCACGAGCGCTCCAGTCGGGCGACCCAGGATGCGGGGTGGACCGGCCGTCGGGGTGCGTAGCGAGCCCCAAGTTCAGCCGAATTCGAGGCAACAGTGAGGTCATAACCGTGGGGGCTGGCCAGCCTGAGGAGGTCGTCCGGGCGTCCGGACCAACGGATGGGCTCGCCGACGAGGCGGACGAGTTGTCGCTCGAAGGCATGCACCGCCGTCGACGGGGCCCAGCCGTCCAGCCAGACCGCCGAGCCCGGCGCCAACCGCGGGGCGAGGGCACCAAGCGTCGCCTTGATGGCCGAAGCTGGGAGGTACATGGTGACGCCCTCCCAGAGCACGCATGTCCGTTCCGCGTCGCCCCAACCGTGGCGGTCCAGCGCGTCGCCAAGGTCCTCTTGCGCGAAGTCCGTCGTCAAGCGTTCGGGCGGCCGCCCGGGCCAGCGTACGCTGAGCTTGGCTTTGAGCGCCGAGGTGCTTGGGGCGTCGACCTCGGCCACGCGGACGTCGCGCAGCGCGTCGGGAAATCGCCAAGCGCGGGCGTCAAAGCCGGCGCCGAGGATGAGTACACGCGAAGCGCCGGCGGCGACCTCGGCCAACATGCCGTCGTCCAGAGCGCGGTGGCGGAGGGCGACGCTCGTCTGAAGCCGTCGGTGGTGGGGTGTATAGGTGGCGAAGCCGCTGCGGAGGGCGGCGCGGCTGACGATGCCAAGCGCGTCGATCGCGAAGGGGTCGCGGAGGACGCCGTCGTTCCTGCGATCTTCAAGGGCCCGGTAGCCGGCGACGAGGCGCGCCGTGAGCGACGGGAGCCCTGCAATCACGGGGTACCCCGAAGGTCGTCGAGGCGGTCCAGCTTACGCAGGTGCGGGGTGGCGACCGCCGACGCGCCAACGACGGCCAAGGTGCCAAGCCCGCCACCTACGACGGCCCACACAGGGCTCACGGCGCTCGCCAACATTCCGGATTCGAACTCGCCGAGTTCGTTGGAAGCGCCGATGAACACGTACTCCACGGCGGAGACGCGACCGCGGTAGGCGTCGGGTGTCGCAAGCTGAACGACATTCTGCCGGATCCAGACGCTGATTTGGTCGGATGCGCCGACGGCGACCAGGCAGATGCACGCGCTGACCAGGTCCGTCGTCAGTCCAAACGCGATGGTGGCGAGTCCGAAGACACCCACCGTTGCGTAGAGCCACCATCCGATGCGGCGCTGGGGCGGGTAGCCGCTCAGCCAAACCGCCATGGCGGTGGCGCCCACGGCCGGGGAGGCACGAAGGAGGCCGAGACCCTCCGGACCGAGGTGAAAGACGTCGCGGGCGTAGACGGGCAGGAGAGCGACAGCGCCTCCGAGGAAGACGGCAAAGAGGTCGAGGGAAATCGCCCCGAACAGGATGGGGTGTTGCCAGACGATCCGTAGGCCCGCAAGGGCATCTTGCCAGTTCTGTGAACGCGCCGCCGGAGGCCCGCTCCGCAAGGGAACGACGGTCCAGAGTGCCACGACGGCCGCCACGTGCAGCACGATGGCCAGCCCGTAGGCGCCCGTCGCGTCGCCAGCCCAGGCGTAGGCGATGCCCCCAAGGGCCGGACCCACGATGACGCCGACGCTGAACGCCGTGCTGCTCCAAGCGGCGGCCGATGGGAAGTCCTCTTCCGGCACGACCATTGGCAGCAAGGCGGGGCCGGCAGCAGCCGAAAACGACCGAGCCGTCCCGAGGAGCAGCGACACGCCGAGGATGGTCCCCACCGAAATCTGGCCGGTCCAGGTTGCGGCGAACAACAGCAGTTCGCAGAGAAGAAAAGCGGACCAGGCCGCCAAAGCCACGCGTCTCCGGTCGAAGCGATCGGCGACGACGCCGGCGAAGGGCCACGTCAGAAGCAGCGGCAGAAACTGGGCGCCACCAACGAGCCCGAGGTCGAAGGTGGAATGGGACAAGTCGTAGACCTGCCAACCAATCGCCACGACCATCATCTGCATGCCGAGCACGCCGAGCAAACGGGCGGTCTGGAAGCGGCGGAATGGGGCCGATCGAAAGGCCGCCAGGCTGCGCTCTCGAGCCCCCACGCACCCTCCGGGCGGCGGGCTAATGGACCGGGGTGCGGAGGGCACCTGCTCGCGGTCCTCGTTGCGCGACCACCTGGCCCCGGGAACAAGTCCCGGCTTGCCGCTGACGGGGGCTCCGGCCTCGCGGCGCGGGTCTCAGAGGCCCTGTTCCTCGACGCCTGGGACGCGTTGGAGGGCTGCGACCGCGCCGTCGGAGGCACCGACGGTGCCTACCCGGTACCGATCGGGACCCGCTTCATCCACCAGGGTGACGGCGACCTTGGCGCTCGCCTGGGGCGACTCGCCGCGCGGGGGCTCACCACCCACCCCAGCGTGCTTCTCGTCGGCGCCGACGTCGCAGACCTGACGCCAGAGCGCATCGCGGACTGGCTGCGCATTTGGGGAGACGCTTCGGCGCTGCTCGTTCCGGCCAGCGACGGAGGTTTCGTCGCCCTTGGGCTCAGGGCCCTCCCTGCAGGCCTCTTTGAGGGCGTCCCTTGGGGAACATCGGAGGCGGGGAGGGCGATGGCCGCCAACCTGAGCCGCGCCGGCCTTGCCACCGCCGTCGGGCCCCTCTCGACTGACGTCGACACGCTGGCCGACCTCCTCGATTGCCGCCTTGGACGCGTAGGCCAATTGGCGCGCGATCTACAGATTGGGCGTCGTGAATCGGATGCAGGCCCTTCGCCCAGACGAGCCGATTAGACGCTTGGCAACGCCGTCGTAGGGAGTCCTTGGTCGCGCCAGGCTCGCATCCCGCCCGCCACGGAGACGACCGAGGTGTAGCCCATGCGCTGCAGCGATTCGGCGGCCAAACACGAACGAAAGCCCCCTCCGCACAGCAGGGCAATCTTGGCGCTTCGGTCGGGGACCACCGATTCGATGTCGCGTTCCAAGATGCCGCGCGCCAACCACATGGCGCCGACCGGAAGGCCGTCCGCCACTTCGGAAGCTTCTCGGACGTCGATCAGCGTCCTGCCGCCAGCGACGGCCTCGCGGACCGAAACCTCCACAACGGAGGGCCGGACGGCCTCCACCAGGGCAAGAAAGCCCGGCGCGTGCTTCAAGGGTGGCCGCCCGTGGCGGTCGGCATCGCCGGGCCGCCGTGGGCAAGGGGAGTGAGACCCGCGATGGCGCGTTCGCTGAGCTTGCTACCCTTCGTCGAAAAGGTCAGCGTGTTGCTGTCCTTAGACCAAGTGCCAAAGAAGGCGATGGGCTCTCCCGCGCGGTTGTAGCCTACCTGAACGACCTGCCCGTTGGGGACGACGCGGCCGTCGGGCATCCGGAGCGCCTCGCCGAGGCGGTAGAACCCCTCAGGCAGCAACCCGACGAGCGAACTGCACCACGAGGCGTCCTTCACGAGGAAACCCTTCGACTCGAAGTTCCACGTGTTCGACACGTTGGCCTTGGGGAGCAGAATGATCGGGTGCCCAGCGTCAGAGTGGTTGTGGAAATGGACCAACTGGCCGACCGGGACCTGGGTGGGGCGGTCGGGATGGGCCTGAGTCGTCCGGTAGAGACCGCAGGACGGCAATTTTTTGCTCACGTCTTCTCCTGGATGCGGGCAAGCAGGACCGATTCGGGTCCCGAAACGACAAAGTACCAGCCAATGGAATTCATGCGTTGGTAGACCGCGAGCTGGTCGCCGTTGGAGCCCAACCCCCGTTTGAACCCCGTTCTACGCTCTTTGACGGCCTGGACCACGCTTGGCTCGCCGAACAGCGGCAGGTCGACGGTCGTGGGCGGCGACGCGTCCTCAGTGTCCGCCGAACTCACCACGACGCGCCCGTCGGGGTCGAGGAGATGGGCGACGACGCCGCTGCGGCCAACGAACTCCTCGGGTGTCAGGAACTCCTTGCGAAGCGTGTCGAAGGTGATGTCGATGCCGGCGACGCCGATCGGCTGGTCGTCGGCGTCGAAAAGGCCCTGGCCGCAGCTGAGCACGAGTCCAATTCCGGAAGGGTCGACCGCAGCGGCGCCCCAAATAGGTCCCCGGTGATCGAGCGCCATCCGGTACGAGGGAGCCTTTCGGATGTCGAAGTCGGCCTCGAAACCGCCATGTCCGGGGAAAACGACGTAGGCACCGGCTTCAGTTCCCACCCAGGTCCACGCTGCTGGCAGCCCGACCTCGGCAACGGCGCGCTGGGCGCGCTTACTTGTCCAAGTGGCGGCCTCTTCCGAGTGGCTGCGAAGCAGGACCTCGTAGAATCGACGCCGGAGCGGACCAAGCGACGCGACCTGGCGTCCTGCGGTCTCGTTGGCGGCAGGATGAATGTACGCGAGGTGTTCGAGATCGATGGGCCGGCGGTAGTGATCTGACGGGATCGCCCCACCGGCGCCTGGCGCATCGTACGAAGTTGCGGGTCGCAGGGCATCCGGTGCCACGTTCCCCGAAAAGAGGTGGTCCACGGCGCTCGTGCCGAGCACGGACACCAAACCCTCCACCTTGACGAATTGGCCGTCGACGACGCTCGCTTGCCGGGCCACGGCGGCCACCACGGTTGAGAGGCGCTGCTGACGGCCTTCCGACGCCGCCACCGCCATGCGCGAAAGCGTAATCACCGCGAAGATGAGTACGACGGCCGCCATCGAGAACAGCGTGATGCCGGCGGTGGTCGCTTCACGGTGGTTCGCCATCCACCGCGACACGCGCTGCAAGGGGCCGTCCGGGGCCGCGGAGACCTCGGCGCCCCGCAAGTAGTCGCGGATGTCCTCGGTGAGGCCTTGAACGCTTGGGTACCGATCCGCTGGTGACTTCTGGGTCGCCTTTCGAATGATGCCGACCAACTCGCGCGGGATGCGCTTGCCGGCGGCGTGAACCAGCGGCTCCATCTCTCCGTCTTGATGGCGCATGACCTGTGCGAGGGCGGTCTTCCCCGTGACGGCCGGCCGCAAAGCGACCAACTCGAACAGCAGCAGGCCGAGGGCGTACTCGTCGGACGACGACGTGAGCTCGGCGTTTCGGCCGTCGGCCTGTTCGGGCGACATGTACCCGGGTGTGCCCATGATCAGGTCGCCTTCGTCGGGCACGCTGTCGACGTCGACGCTGCCGTCCAGCGGCCGCGCGATGCCCCAGTCCATGACGTAGACCTGGTTGAACGCACCGACCATGACGTTTTCGGGCTTCAAGTCGCGGTGGAGCACGCCTCGGCTGTGCGCGTAGCTGATGGCGTCACCGACCTTGAGGAAGAGGTCGAGCAAGCTGTTGAGGGTGTGTCGCTCCGGACGACTGTGGATGGCGTCTTCCCGCGCTTCTGCGATGATGTCCTGGAGCGTGCGACCTTCGACCAATTTCATCGTGTACGCAGTTTCAGACGTCAGCTCGTAGACGGGTACGATGTTGGGGTGATCGAGCTGCGCGGTGATGCGGGCTTCGCTGCTGAACTTGGCGGCCAGGGCAGCCTCTGAGGCGGCGTCCTCACCAAGTTGCTTGAACGCGACCCTGCGCCGCAGGTGAGCATCGCGAGCGACGTGGACGCGCCCCATCGCGCCTTCACCAACGATCCCGGCAAACGTGTACCGTCCATTGCCATCGGGGGGGGGTACCGCTTCGCGTGGAGCTGCGGGTCGCGCGCTGTCAGCCTCCGCGAGCGAACCGTCGGACGCACGGCGGAACAGCGTGCGGCGGCGCGGCTCCTCTCCCATCGCCGGCCAGGAGAGCCGCGGTTGCGTTGGGGGTGGCGTTCCGCGGGAGGGACGGGACACGGGCGACGCGGGCGCAGGCGTCGCCGAACGCAGCATGCCCACCCTTGGTGTGCCCTTTGGCGGTGCTTTGATTTGTTCGTGCGCCGCTTGAGCCACGTCGTACGAAATCAGACCGAATGCGCTGAGGTGGTCGACGAACGCCCGCGGGTCTTCGCGTCCGTGCTCGCGTACGAAATCATCGTACAGGCCGTCGAAATCCATCTCCAGTGAGGGCTGGAGCAGCGAGCGCAGCGACGCCCGCATCAACGAGCCGGCTCGGATTGGAGCGGTTGAATCTTGGGGGTGGCCTTGCGAGCCCTGTTGGGGGCGGCAAATGGGGCAAGCCTACCCACAGGGCTCACGGCGAGGGTCAGGAAACCCGCGGTGGTGGCGCTCGCCGCGGCCACCAATCAGCCGAGGTGAGGGGAGACGAGCTTGCGCAACGCGGCCAAGCCTCCCTGTGCGCCAAGTTGCCGCCCCACCTCCCGTCCGTTCTTGAACACGACGAGGGCGGGGATGCTCGACACGCGGTTGGCAGCCGCCGTTCGCGGTGCCGTGTCTACGTTGACCTTGACGACCTTGAGGGTCGCGGCATGTTCGCCGGCGAGCGCTTCGACGTGGGGACCAATCATCTTGCAGGGACCACACCATGGGGCCCAGAAGTCGACAAGGACCGGCTGGTCCGAGCCCAGGACTTCCGTCTGCCAGGTCGTGTCGTCCACGTCACGTGTACCGCCGGCCATACTGCCTCCCAAGTCGTCCACGATAACGCCCGGAACGCGCTCGGCAAGGGGGCACCGGCCCGCGTTAGGGCGGTTGTGTGGAACGCTGGATCGACATCGTCGTGCTGCTTCTATGGAGCGCAACGACCTGGTCGCTGTGGATGCCGGGCCTGCCGATGGGTCAGGGTCAGCATCGGGCCATCGTCGGATTCGGAGCCGCAGCCTTGGCGGTGGAACTCGTTTGGAGCGCCTGGAGCGGCGCCCGGGCACCCGGGCTGCACGACGCGTTGGCTGCGACTGCGGTCGCCATTGCTGCCGCTTGGTCTGGGATCGGGCACCGCGGTCAAGGCGCGCTCGGCCGTTTCCTCGTTCCGGCCTCCCTCGTGGCCCTTGGCCTGGCGCAAGTGTCGCCCGTCTCGCACATCGCTGCCCTCGACGAGACGGGTCCCTCGATGTGGCTACCGATCCACTTGGGGCTTGTCTTCGCAGGGGTCGGCGGCTTGGCGCTCTCGGCCGGCGTCGGGGCCCTGTACCTGGTGACGCGTGCGCGCCTGAAGTCCAAGCAGTTCGACCAGATCGGCGCGGGGCCCGACCTCGAGACGTTGGATCGGCTCATGTTTCGGGCGATGCTGTTCGGCTTCGTGGCCCTCACGCTTGGAATCGCCGCGGGCGGAGTCTGGGCGAGCCTTGCGCTGGATCATGCGGTCTGGGCCGCCGATCCCAAGGTGCTCTACACGCTGCTGTTGTGGACTTGGTACGCGGCCGGCCTGCAGTTTCGGGTCGTAAGCGGTCGGCGGGGCCGTTGGACGGCTTGGTTCAGCCTGATCGGTTTCGGCGGCGTCCTCTTTTCGATGCTCGGCCTGAGTCTGCTGCTCGATGGGTTCCATGCCCGTGGCTGACGCGGCTCGCCTGGCTCTGTTCGGTATGTCGCACGTCACGGCCCCCGTGGACGTCCGCGAACGCGTCGCATTGAACGAGGAGGGGGTCCGAGACTTCCTTCGTCGCTTGCGTGAGGATGCGGTCGCGGACGAGGCCTTGGTGCTCTCCACTTGCAACCGCACGGAAGTCTACGCCGTGCCTCGTGAGCCGGAAGCGCTCGCCCAGGTCGTTGGAGCCTTCCGCGGGCCGACGGGAGAACGCCTCGACGCCTACTGGGTGCACAGGACCGGCGACGACGTGGTTCGACACCTGTTTCGTGTGGCGTCGAGCCTTGAGAGCTTGGTCGTGGGCGAACCCCAGATCCTGGGACAGGTTCGCGAGGCCGTTCGCGTCGCCAACGAGGTGGGGACGCTTGGCGACACTCTCGGCGCCGTCTCCGAGCGCGCTTTGGCCGTGGCCAGGCGCGTGCGCACCGACACGACCGTGGGGAGGTCCACGGTGGGGGTTGGCAACGCCGGCGTCGATCTCGCCGTCGAGATCTTTGGTGGGCTCTCAGGCAGACGCGTCCTGCTTTTGGGCACAGGCGAGATGGGGCGCCAAGTGGCCAAGGCGCTCATGGGTGCAGGCGCGGCCGAACTCATGGTCTCCAACCGGACCTTCGACGGCGCCGTCGAACTCGCGCGGGAGCACGGCGGCGCTGCCGTTCCGTGGGAACACCTCCAGGATCATCTCCCGCGCGCTGACGTCGTCGTATGCGCGACGGGGGCCCCCAAGGTCGTTCTGTCCGCCGCTCAGATGGCCGCTGCCATGCGGGAGCGCCGTTGGCGCCCGGTTTGCCTCGTCGATCTGGCCGTTCCGCGGAACCTGGATCCCGCCATTGGCGCCATCGACGAGGCCTTTCTCTTCGATATCGATGACCTCAGTCGCGTCGTCGAGCGCGGCCGTGAAGCGCGCAGCCAGGCGGCGATCGACGCCGGGCACCTCGTAGACGAGGAAGCCCGGCGCTTCTTGGCGTCGCTCCGTGAGCTGGACGTTTCCGAGGACCTTCGAACCGCGAGCCAATTCGGCGAGCGGATGCGCTTGATCGAAATCGAACGGAGCGCCAAGGCCCTCCAAGGTCTCAGTCCTGAGGCGGCCGAGGCCGTGGATGCGATGACGAAGGCGCTCGTGAAGCGGCTGCTCCACCCCGTCCTTGGGGCGGTCAAAGAGGCCGGGCAGTCGGGGGACGACGTGTGGCTCAAGCGATTGAGGTCACGGTGGCAATGAAGCTGGCAACTCGGGCCTCGGCGCTCGCATGGGCGCAGAGCGGGCACGTGGCCGACGCGATTCACCGCGTGACGGGCCGCACCGTCGAACGAATCCCGGTCAAGACCCGGGGTGACCAGATCGTCGACCGGCCCCTTCGCGACCTTGGCGGCAAGGGCCTCTTTACGAAGGAGATCGAGGAGGCCCTGCTCGACGGCCGAGCCGATTTCGCGGTTCACAGCCTCAAGGATCTCCCGGTCGGTCACGTTCCGGGGCTTGTCGTGGCCGCCATTCCGCTACGCGAGGACGCCCGAGACGTCGTCATCGGCCGCCCGTTGGGCGAGTTGGAGCCCGGCGCGCGCGTCGGCACGGGAAGCCTGCGCCGCCGATGTCAGCTGCTCGCGCTGCGACCGGACCTCTCCATCGAAGAGCTTCGAGGCAACGTGGACACCCGCATCGGACGCGTTCGGGAAGGCGCCTACGAGGCCGTTGTGCTCGCCGCCGCTGGCCTGGCCCGGCTGGGACGCCTCGACGACGTGGCCGAGTACCTCGACCTCGACGCGATGGTTCCGGCTGTCGGTCAGGGCGCCTTGGCCGTCCAGTGCCGGGCCGATGACACGGAGACCCTTGCGTGTCTGGCGCGGATTCACGACGAACGGACGGCCTTGGCCGTGGGCATTGAACGCGCCTTCCTGGCGTCCGTCGACGGCAGCTGCCACGTCCCGGTGGCGGCCCACGCGCGCTGGGACGGCGACATGCTGGTGGCGACGGCCCTCAACGGCGCGGATGGCGTGATCCGGCGGGCGTCGGGCCGCGTCGATCCGCTTCATGGCGTCGCCTTGGGTCGCGATCTGGCTCGCCGCGTACTCGGCTGACCTGCGCGTCGGTCAGAACCAGGACGCTTCGACGACGCCGTCTTGAGGGTCGATGCGGCCGACGATGTCGCCCGAACTCCCGAGGATGAGCACCATGGCGCGCTCCGTACCTTCGCCTTCGCCAGCGATATAGGAAAACGCGTACGGCCGGGAAGGCGTGTCGAGGTTGACCTCGCGGATCCCGTCCAGATCGTTGTCGCCAACGACGCTGACCGCACCCTCGTCCACGCGAAGGGTGATCACCATGCCATCTTGGGAGGGCTGAGCGCCCGCACGAACGACGAAGCTGATTTCACCGCCGTCGCTGAGGTAGCGCTCGTCTTCGGCCGCCGAGGTCAGCATCTCACCAGAGACCGAACCGTCCACATCCCAGCGCTGGGCATTGCGGTCGAAGGTCAGCCGCCACGTCTCTGACGGCGCGAGACCCGCGCAGCTGTTGACGATTGCACAGTGGCCGCTCGCGGCGTCGGGCTCGAGGTAGGGGCCGAAGTCCACGTCGCCGTCGTAGGAGGAGATGTAGTCCAGGTAGCTGCTGTATTGTTCGTTGATGGCCGTACGTGGTCCAAAGCGGTCGGAGACGAGGCAACCTGTGCGTTCCTCGATGAAAACCACCCGTCCTGCAAACGTGGAAACGGCGACGGAGCGCCGGATCGGGCGGTCGCCGTCGTCGTTCGGCAACGCCGTGGTGTACGGCACTTGTACCGCCGAGAGGCCGATGACCGTGGACCCCACGTCCATTCCTTGGTCGCCAGGCGTCGTCAAGTCGACGTCGAGGACACGGTGTCCTTCGGGATCGTAGCGCCACACCTCGCCCGTTCCGATCGGCGCGAGGAACAGCGTCGACGCGCCGTTCGTGTCTGTCAGTTGGGCGACTTCGCCCACCGCCCAGGGCAAGCTGTGGACGATGGGGGACGAGCCGTCGACGGGGACTTCGTACAACAAGGGGGCATCGCGGTCGGACACCCACAGGATGGCACCCCCTTCGTCGAAGGCCAGGCCGCTCGGCGCTGCGTAGGAGGGCAGGGCGGAGGGAGCGAGCGCGAATGTGTTGGGGTCGAACCAGTCCAAACGGCTTTGGCCAAGGAGGTCATCTTCGATGAGGACGGCGACATAGGCGCCATCTGCAGACGCCACCATGTGGGTGGGAATCCCGTCGATATCGAGCTCCTCGATGCCGTTCGTCGTGGAGAATTCGAATCGATCCCCTGCGGTCGCCGCCCCGAAAATCGAGAACGTGAGCGCCCGTTCGTCAGCGACGTAGGTTCTCCCAGTCACGGCGGTTTCGCCCTGAGGACCCGAGCGGGACCCGGAAACGAGCCACTCTTCACCATCGTAGGTGACTGTCCAGTCCTCGGTCGACGTCCAGCCATCGCGCAATTGCAGCCCAACGAGGGTGGCCAAGCCCCCCGACGCGTCGGCGTCCACAAACGTGGGTGGCGACGCCAACAAGGGGTTCTCGTCGGTCCATTCCACGGGGCCATCAGGCCCGGCAGACGTCACATGCGGAACGCGAAGAATCTGTCGAAAGTGACGGTCGGAAGCGTATACGTTGACGCTAACCCCATCGGACACCGCAACGGCGCCAGACAGGCCGCGGTTGCGCCCTGTGGGCAGGCCGTGGCCAGGAACGAAGGAGCCCGTCGGGTCCAGCGTCAAGAACCGGCCCGATTTCAATCCAAGCGGAATGATCCGCCCACCGACGCCATTCGCCACGTAGCCGACGGGTTCGTCGAAGGGTCCATCGGCGAGAATGGCAGCGGCCAATGGTTGATCGAATGTGCCGTCGTAGGGCTTGTCATCGCTGCAGGACAACAGGAGCGCAATCACCGGTTCACCAGTCTCGTCAGGACCGTCAAGTAGGTTGGGCTCGCGGGGTTCGTGTCGATGATGGCCAAGTTGGAGTGGACGACGTCGTCCTCGACTTCGCCGACGTAGTTCGCCACCCAGGCCGTTTGACCATCCGGGTGGAACGCAATGAGATGCGGGTTTTCGCCCACATAGGGGATTTCGGCGATCTGGACGCCGAAATCGCCAAGCGTCAAATCGAATACGTGGATGCGGTTGCCGCGAAAATGCGCGACGAGCAGGAGGCTTCCGTCGGGCGACACGGCCATGCCGGCCCCTGCGATGGGGGCAAATGATCGTTCGCCGACGTCCTCGTAGGGCCCAGGCAGCGGCAAGATGCCGAGGGGCGTGACGAGTTCGACCTCTTTGTCGGCGTCGTCCGGCATGACCGAGCGGGGGAGGACGACGACCGCGTCGGGGGTGTCCGCGAGCAGCAACAGCCAGTCGTGTTGCGGGACGACGAGGACATCGCGGAAACCAAACGCAGTCGACACCGTTGACACGCGCATCAGGCCTTCGAGGTCGTCGACATTGGCGTCGCCAACATCGCCGTCGATGTCGACGACGTAGACGTAGTCCTCAAGCTTGCTCGTGACATAGAGCAGACCGCGTTCCTCGTCGAGCGCCATGCTCGACATCCCGGTTCCCGGCGAGACGAATTCTTCGACGGACTGGGACAGCTCGATCACGTCGGATTCGGCGGACGACCGGGTCGTCGTGTAAGTGAAACCGTCGCCGACCGTCGGGTGGGTCGCGTCGAGGAACATCGCATCCGTCGCATAAGGGGACTGGCGGCCCAACGGGACGTGGGCCATACCCAGCCTGGCATCGAGCCCATCTGTACCGGCGACCCAAAATCGTGCGCCCGCGGCGTCGACCGACCGCAAAGTTGGGCTGCGAACGCCAGCGGTCGTGTAGGTTCCGACGAAGCCAGAGGCCGCCGATCGCGTAAGTTCCGTTTCAGCGTCCGTCCGCCGGACCCACTCGCCACCTTCATCCACCGCATGACCAATATGCCAAAAGGCTCCGTCAAAAGCGGAGTACCAAAGATGGCGAACCCCTTCGATCTCAGCGACCATGGGGTCGCGGACACCAGAGTCGTCGATGGACCCGGGCAGGCCTGTCCCGAACACCCAGGGGTCGAATTCGCCCGCTTCCGCCACAAACGGCCCATCGGCATCGGGGGCCAAGGCCGACCCGATCCGCCAGGTTGAGCCGTCGAAGCCACTGGTCCAAAGGCGAACCTGGCCGTTGGCCAAAATCTCGGTGCTGTGGGGCACCTGCTCGGCGTCATCCCAAGCGGGGTCGACGGCTACAAGTTCGCTTTCGACATGCGTAAACGTCGAGAGGTCTGTGGTGGTCGCCAACGCGATCCGACGGGTGCCTGAAGTCGAAAGGCCGGCGTAGTAAAGATAGGTTGTGCCGTCGACGGTGAGCGCGACAGGGTCCGACGAGCCGTTTCGGTTGGCGGCGCCAGCGCTCGGCAAGAAGCCGGTCGTGACGTCCCACGTGGCGCCTTGGGGGCGCAGGAGGGCGACGTCGGGCGCCCCCTCGGGGTCTGTGGTCACGAACAGGGCCTCGGCACCGCCGTCCTGAACGACACTTCCGGGCCAGAGGTCGAGGCCGGTGATCACGTGACCGCTGGCGACCCGAATCGCGTAGCCACGCGTCAGATCGATCCAATCCACGCCGGCAATGAGCGGCGTGATGGCGAGGCCCTGATCGACGCCTTCGATACGCCAAAACGACGTTCCATCAAACTGAACGGCGACGCGAGGCGGGCTCCATGGGTCCGACCAAGTCCCGGCCGGAGCGACAAGAAGGGGAAGTGACCAGGACCAGCCATCCGAGCTGTCAGCGACGGCCGTCCAAGCAACGCCGGCGACTGACGTCGTGAACGTCATCTGGTACCGACCATTGATGAAGGCGACGTGGGGCGCCGCGAATCCGTAGTCGGCCCCCACCAGGGCCGCTTCGGCGCCCAGGCCGTCGTAAACGACCTCCGGGGTCGACCAGGTGCGGCCGTCTTCGCTCTCCGAGAGGCCGATCGACCATATGTCCCCCGTCCGCAAGCCCATCCACATGCGCAATACCTGCGCCGGGCCTGTCGTCAGGACGCTCGGGTCCTCGATGGAATCGACGCCCGCCACCTCGGGGCGCAAACCCAGGTCGGTGGCCTCGCAGCGGTAAGTGAAGCCATCTTCGCTCGTGGCAAGAGCGATCGAGGCCGGCTCGCCCGCGGCCGTGCGAGATTCGTGGAAAAGGGCAGGGAGTTCATCCACAAGCGCTGGAGAGGGGCCCGAGAGCCACGCGCCGCAGATGCCGTCGCCGCCATTGACGGCCGCGCTGGCCGCGTTCCAACCATTGGGCGTGCCGTCCGACGACACGAGCAGCAAGTTGCCACCGGCGGCCGTGTACAGGACAGGAATTCCGAGGAGCAGCCCAGCTGCGGGGTCGGCGTCGACAAGTCCGAGGAGGCCGTCGGGGACGCCGAAGGCGGAACGCTCGAAGGTGACGCCATCTCCGCTGGTCCACAACGCCAGCCCGTCGGTCTCTGGAATCCAAAATCGCCATGCGGCTTCGACGAAGGTCGCGACCCAGGTGTCATCGACCGCCAACTCGGGATCGTAGACTTCGGAATCGACCAATTCGAAGGTGCTGCCCGAGCCGTCGATCTCGTAGGAGTCGACGAGCGACACCACCGCTTCGCCAGCCACCGGAATCTCGTGGACCTCGTCGGTTCCAAGGTCAAGAACGGTGACGCTGTGGTCGGTGAGGTTTCCCACGTAAGCGCGGAGCGTTTCCGAGTGGACGACGACAGGGCCAGGATCGTCTTGAAGGGTCAGGGCGCCAGGAGCGAGCAGTTCGGGGCTTCCACTGCGAAGATCCACGAGCGCGACATCGTCCTCAGCGGCCCTCGCAGGCGCTCCCTCCGAAAGTCTGCCCGTCACTAGGCCGATGGGGCGGTCAGAAGCCAACCCCACGCTGCTCGCGAAGCGGTCGAGGGGGAGGGCCTCGGACGTGATTTCATGGCTCAGGTTCTCGGCGCGGTTCAGGTCCAGGGACGCGGGATCCACCAGGAGCAAGCTTCCGGAGTCGAAGTTGTACCAGGGGTCGGCGTTGACGACCGCCAGCCTGAGCGCGCCATCGATATCGACGAACGCCAGATCGCTGGGCCCAGCCAAGCATCGCCCGATGCCCGCCTCGCCGAAGTTGTACACCCCTTCGGGGGCTTCGGCGCACGCGCCCAGATCCGGCCCGCGAGCTGTGTCGACGAGACAAGCCGCGAGGATGGTGAACACGGAGAACAAGGGGGCCTGGGATCCTCAGGGGCGAGCGCTATCCTCGGGCCCGACCCCGCGCCGTCGCCGGAGCGACGTCGTTCACCCCGCCCGACGGGGCCCGACGTCCCGGCGCACATGGCCTGGCACCGGACGGAGGAAGACGCGGTCGCGGCGCTCGAGGGCGCCGGCGCCCTCTGGGATGCGGGCCTCGCGATCACCATCGACGTACCCGGCGTGGGCCGACTGGTGCGACACTTCAGCGTGCTCGCGTCGCCGTTTCGCCGATCCGGCACGTTGACTCCTTGGCTTTGGCCTGCGATTGAGCGGCCCCTCAACGTGGCGACGCGCGAGAGGATGAGCGCGGGAATCGTGAACCACATGCCCGCCAACCGCTCGCTCGTCGTCGAATTGGCGCGAAGGGCGCCGGCCCTTGGTGTCCACCTGCCTTGGACGTTGAGGCCCATGAACCTCGATCTCGCGATGAAGGTGGCCGAGCGGCGCTGGCCGTTCAGCGTGTTCTACAGTCAAGCGGTCACGATCTTGCCGCGGACCTTGGTGGCGCGCGGCGGGGTCAGGCCCGGCCCGATCGTCCCCCTCCCTGTGGGCTGCAACGCGTAGGGAACGTGGCACGAGCCAGTGCTTGGCGCGACGCTCGACGCGAGCACGGCCGTGATCCTCGAGGCCGACGCCCACCTCCGCAGCCCGCGTTAGCCGCCGCCCTTCGGGGAGGGTTCGTGGCGCGATTGGGCGTGGTCGGAGCGGGCCAGATGGGCAACGGGAGTGCGCATGTCGGCGCTGTCGCTGGCTATGACGTCACGTTGACGGACGTGTCGGCCGACGCCCTGGCACGGGCGACGGCGACGATTCAGAAGAACCTCGATCGCCAGGTCAAGAAGGGGGGGCTGGCCGCTGCCGACGCCGACGCCGCCTTCGCTCGTATCTCCACGGCGACCCAGCTCGAAGCGCTGAGCGGCTGCAGCCTGATCGTCGAGGCGGCGACCGAGCGCGTTGAGACGAAGTGCAATCTGTTCGCGACCTTGGACAAGGTCGCGTCAGAAGGCGCCATCCTCGCGAGCAATACGTCGAGCATCAGCATCACGCTCCTCGCGAGCAAGACGAGCCGGCCCGATCGCGTCATCGGCATGCACTTCATGAATCCCGTTCCGGTGATGACCCTCGTTGAGGTGATTCGCGGTCTCGCGACGTCGGACGAGACGACCGCCGAAGTTCAGGCGGTGGCGGAGCGAATGGGGAAGACGACGGTGGCCGCCCGCGACGTCCCCGGCTTCATCGTCAACCGCGTCCTCATGCCGTACATCAATGAGGCCGTCTTCGCGCTCTACGAGGGGATCGGTAGCGCCGAAGACATCGACAACGCGATGAAGCTCGGCACGAACGTGCCCATGGGCCCCTTGTTGCTTGCGGACTTCATCGGCCTCGACACGTGCCTCGCCATCCTCGAAGTGCTTCACGGCGGCCTTGGCGACCCGAAGTACCGGCCGTGCCCGCTGTTGCGGAAGTACGTGGAAGCGGGTTGGCTCGGCGTCAAGTCGGGACGCGGCTTCCACACACACGAGCCACGCCGATGAGCACGGTTCTACGCTCGTCGCCGGCCGAAGGCGTCGCCCGCCTGGAGATTCACCGCCCCCAAGCGCTCAACGCGCTGATGCCAGAAGTGCTGATCGACCTCGACGCGCACCTGAGCGCCATCGAGTCCGATGCGTCCGTTCGCGCCGTGATCGTGGCGGGGGCGGGCGGCAAGGCGTTCGTGGCAGGCGCGGACATCGCGTCGATGGCCTCAATGGACGCCTGGGCGGCCGAGGCGTTCTCCGCACTCGGTCAGCGCGTTCTCGACCGACTCAGCGGACTCAGCGTCCCGGTCATTGCCGCCGTTGGCGGATTCGCATTGGGTGGCGGCTGCGAGTTGGCCATGGCGGCCGACATCGTCCTGGCCGGGCCGAATGCGAAGTTTGGCCAGCCAGAAGTCAAACTCGGCGTGATTCCTGGATTTGGCGGGACCCAGCGACTCATCCGTCGCGTCGGTCCGGCCGCCGCGCTGGACCTGTGCCTGACGGGACGCATGATCGACGCTCAGGAAGCGCTTCGCCTTGGCATCGCCAGCCGGGTCGTCGAGGGAGACGTCGAGGAAGCCGCGCTCGCGTTGGCCGTCGAGCTCGCCCAACTCGCCCCGCGGGCCCTCACCGCCGCGAAGCGGGCCCTTCACGAGGCTGCGAACCTCGATCTGGCGGCGGCCCAGCGCGCCGAACGGAGCTTGTTCGCCCTGTGCTTTGCGACCGCCGATCAGAAGGAGGGCATGGCGGCCTTCCTCGCCAAACGTCCAGCCACCTTCACGGGTCGCTGAGGAGGAGACATGTTCGCGCTTTCCGAGGAACACCGTCAGATCCAGGACCTGGCGCGCGAGTTTGCCCGCGAGCACGTGGCCCCTGGCGCCGCCGCGCGGGACAAATCAGGCGCATTTCCGGCGGATGTCGTTCAACAACTTGGCGAGCTTGGCTTCCTCGGGATGTTCGTCCCCCAGGACCTTGGCGGCGCGGGTCTCGACGTGTTGTCCTACGTCCTCGCCCTCGAAGAGGTCTGCTACGCCGACGCGTCCGTCGGCGTGATCATGAGCGTCCAGAACAGTCTCGCTGGCTGGCCGATCCTCGCGTTTGGGACCGACGAACAGAAAGCGAAATGGCTGACGCCCCTGGCGACGGGCGAACGGATCGGCTGCTACGCGCTGACGGAGCCGATGGCCGGTTCAGACGCGGGCGCCCAACAGACGCGCGCCACGCCGGTCGACGGTGGCTACCGCCTCGACGGCGCCAAGATGTGGATCACGAACGGGCCCCAAGCCGGCATCTGCGTCACTTACGCCAATCTGGACGTCGCATCGAGGCACAAGGGCGTCTGCGCCTTCATCGTCGACACGACCACTCCGGGCTTCAGGGTGGGAAAGATCGAAGAGAAGTTGGGCCTCCACGCCTCGGGCACCTGCGAGCTCGTCTACGAAAATTTGTTCGTACCCAAGGAGCAGCTGCTCCATGCCGAGCGTCAGGGATTCCAGGTCGCGATGGCGACGCTCGATGGCGGCCGAATCGGCATCGCGGCGCAGTCCCTTGGCATCGCCCAGCGCTGCCTGGACCTCGCCGTCGCATACGCCAAGGAGCGCAAGGCCTTCGGCAAGGCCATCGCTGAACAACAGGCCATCCAGTGGAAGATCGCGGACATGCGATGCCGCATCGAGGCCGCGCGGCTGCTCACGTGGCGGGCAGCGTGGCTGAAGGGCCAGGGGGACCGCGCATCTGCGGAGTGTTCGATGGCCAAGCTCATGGCGAGCGAAACTGCGAACTTCTGCGCCTACGAAGCCCTGCAGATTTTCGGCGGGTACGGATTCAGCAAGGAGTACGAGGTCGAGCGCCTCTACCGCGATGCTCGCATCACGACGTTGTACGAAGGGACATCCGAGATCCAACGCCTCGTGATCGCGCGGTCCACGATCGGATGAGCGGCGATCGCGTCCGCGTCCTGTTGGCGAAGCCGGGGCTCGACGGTCACGATCGGGGGGCCCAGGTCGTCGCGCGTGGTCTGCGCGATGCTGGGATGGAAGTGATCTACACGGGCCTGCACCGAACGCCGGCCGAGATCGTCGCAGCAGCGCGAGACGAGGACGTCTCGGTCGTTGGCATTTCCATCCTGTCAGGGGCTCACGGTCGGCTGGTGCCCGAGATCATTCAGGGTTTGCGAGCGACGGGGTTGGGAGACGTGCCCGTGCTCGTGGGTGGGATCGTTCCGTCGGCTGACGAGGCGAGCCTCAAGGCTGCGGGCGTCCATGAGGTGTTCGGTCCCGGGACGCCGATCGCGGCGATCGTAGAGTGGATTCACGCGCGCGCGCCGTCTCCGCGTCGACCCCTCAGCTAGCCCTCTGCGGGGAGGGAGCTTCGTCCGTCGGCGTCGACGAAAGCATAGGTTGGTCCGTTTGTTTAGATCAGGACCAACTTCGCTTTGGAGCGTTGACACGGGAGAGCCACCTTCGTACGGAGCGTTGATGCACCGCCCCGTTGGCTCCAGCCGAACGACCTTGGTCACGGGAACCTGTGCCGAGTTTTCGGGCCGGCGCCCGCTGCCAAGGTCACTTCGCGATCGATCCGTCGTGGTGTTGTGTGGCCCGACCGGGGTCGGCCGATCCGCGGTCGCTCAGGTCCTCCTTGGCCCCGATCTCGTTCGCTTGGACGCCCGTCGATTCGAGAGTGTCTGCATCGCGCGCCTCAGGACCATGCGCTGGCCTGACGCGCTCGTGGCCCGCGGATCGCTCCTGCTCGATCAACCAAAGTGGCTGTCGAAAGGAACGTGTCGCGTTCGGTTGGCCGGCGAACTGATCACGGCTCGAATGGCGGCGGGTCTCAAGACGGTCGTCACCTTGGACGACGCGGACGCGGAGAACTTGCTCGACGAACTGCCGCCGTCCGAAGTTGGCCTCGCAGCCCTCCACTTCCCTCGCGGTCGCCGAGCGCGGTTGACCTACGCCCAGGGCGTCGCCGAAGAATTGGGGTTGGACCTCGCGAAAGTAGCAGGCACCCACCAGCTCGACCCGTGGACCTATGAAGCGGTGCGCGCAGCCCTCCGAGCGGCAGCGGGTCCGGCGAACACCGAGCTTCGCGAGGCCGAACGGGCAGTGCGATAGGCGCGACCGGGGAGGGTGCCATGCTCCTTGCGTTGGCCTTGGCTTGCACAGGAGAATCGACTTCTGAGCCGAGCTTTGCCTACCGGTCAGACGAACTCGCCGCGATCGACGCCGTCAATGATGTCCGCATCGGCCTGGGCCTGGACCCTTTGGAGGTGGAGGTCGCGATCGGACCGTCGGTCCGCGGACACAGCGAGGACATGCAGGACGGCGTTGTCGCCTTTGGGCATGACGGATTTGACGCGCGCGTCGATGCCATCTCGCTGGCGATCCCCCTGACTTCGGCGGGCGAAAACGTCGCCTGGAACCAGGGCTATGACGACCCCATCCCCGTGGCAGTTCAAGGGTGGATCGACTCGCCCCCGCACTACGAGAACATCCAAGGGGACTGGGATCGCACCGGCATCGGCATTGCCACCGGCGAATCTGGCACTTGGTTCACCCAGATCTTCGTCGCGGATTGAGCGTGCCGATCCCGGCCGATTTCGTGGACGAGTGCTTGTACGCCCCCGAGGCGTGGTTCATCCACGATGTCGAAAGCATCGATGAGAACGCCGTGCACGCGGTCATCGACACCCAACGCCTCGGCCTGTTGGTCGATGCGCAGCGCCCTTGGCCTGGGCATCCGCGCCACCTGCCGGGCGCGGTGGTCATCCAGGCGACGGGAACGCTCGGGGCCCTTCACGCGGTGTACGCGATGAACATGAGGCCAAGCCAAGGCTGGGTAGGGTTCGGCACGCACATCCGGCAGGCGCGATTCGGCCGGATGGGCGCGATCGGGCCTCCGGTTCGCGCGAAGCTGCAGGTGACGAAGAAGCGTCAGTTTCGCGGCACCTGGTTCTTCGACTACGACTTTCGTTTCGAGCAGGGCGACGACCTCTGCTACGCGTCGGAACAGACCGCCGCTTGGGTGCGCAGTCCAATGGACGCCCCGCGTTAGACGCCCGCCCCGCCGGAGACGCCATGGAACCGATGACGCCGACGTACGACGCCGCCGACGCAGCCCGGCGCTGGTCGAGCGCCTGGGAGGACGCCCGCCTATTTGTCGCGGACCCGAGCGCCCCCGGCGAACCGTTTTCGATCGTCATCCCGCCGCCCAACGTCACGGGCTCCCTGCACATGG
>SXOB01000090.1 GCA_005776945.1 Pseudomonadota bacterium | reverse complement strand
TGTCTCCTGCATCTACGGCCTAGGAAGCGCGGAAGCCTACCAGGGCATGTTGCTCCACCTGGAAGTGGGCCGAGAGGTGGCCCGCGAGGCGATGCTGAGGAAGCTCGTCGAGATTCAGTACGAACGCAACGACCTCGACTTCCGGCGGGGGACGTTCCGGGTCCGTGGCGACGTCATCGACATCTTCCCCGCCTACGAAGACGACGTCGCGATTCGTGTCGAGCTCTTCGGTGACGAGGTCGAGCAGATCTCCCTGATCGACCCGCTACGAGGGCGAAAGGTGGGCGCGTTGGAGCGCGCCGCGATCTACCCGGCGAGCCACTACGTGACGCCCCAAGACCGTCTGACGGCTGCGATCGAGACGATTTCGACGGAGCTCATCGCCAACCTGGAAACGCTGCGGGCCGGCGACCGACTGCTCGAGGCCCAGCGCCTCGAACAGCGCACGCTGCAGGATCTCGAGATGATCCGGGAAACGGGTCGCTGCAAAGGCATCGAGAACTACAGCCGGCACCTCAGCCAGCGTCCGGCCGGGATGCCCCCACCGACCCTGGTCGAGTACTTCGCGAAGGACTGGCTGCTTGTGGTCGACGAGTCCCACATCAGCTTGCCGCAGCTTGGCGGGATGTCGCGTGGCGACCGCGCCCGCAAAGAGGTGCTCGTCGAACACGGATTCCGGCTGCCGAGCGCGCTGGACAACCGGCCGCTCACCTTTGATGAGTTCCGAGTGCTCGTCCGGCAGGCCATCCACGTGTCGGCGACGCCAGGGGACTGGGAGCGCCGGGCCGCCGAGGGGCGGCTCGTCGAGCAGATCATCCGCCCCACGGGCCTGCTCGACCCGACCGTGGAGGTGCGGCCGTCGAACATCCAGGTCGACGATGCCTTGTCCGAGATCCGCTTGCGCATCGCGAAGGGCGAGCGGACGCTCGTCACCGTGATGACGAAACGGATGGCTCAGGAGCTGGCCGAGTTCTGGGCCGAGGTCGGCCTCAAAGTGCGCTGGCTGCACGCAGACGTCGACACGTTGGAGCGCATCGAGATCCTTCGCGACCTGCGCGCGGGCGTCTTCGACGTGCTCGTGGGGATCAACTTGCTGCGCGAAGGGCTGGATCTGCCCGAGGTGTCGCTCGTCGTCGTGATGGACGCCGACCGCGAGGGCTTCCTCCGCAACGAGCGAAGCCTGATCCAGACGATGGGGCGCGCGGCCCGCAACGTGGCCGGCCACGTCATCCTTTACGCCGACCGGGTCACGGAGAACATGGCGCGCGCCATCGGCGAGACCCAGCGCCGTCGCGCGATCCAGGAGGCCTACAACATGGCCCACGGGATCACTCCGACGACCATCTTGCGCGCCAACGACAGCCCGCTTGCCCGGATGCTTGGCGGGGAGGTGGGGGCGCCCCCGGTCGTTCAACTCGTTGGCCCGGGCGATCCGCGCGCTTTGGGACGACTCCTCGAAGGGCTACGCAAAGAGATGCGGGAGGCGGCGGCGCGGCTCGACTTCGAGACGGCGGCATCGTTGCGGGACCGCATTCGCCTGCTGGAAAGCGAGTCGGCAGGCCTGCCCCAGTGAGGGTCGGTGGCCGTTTGGCGTCAAGGAGCTAAGCGGGCGGCTCAGGAGGCACGATGGCCACGCACGCAACGACGGTTGGAGAAGAGCCGACCTCGGACGACAAGATGTTCGGTCTTTTGGCTCATGTGCTCGGCATGATCACTTGGCTGCTCGGGCCCGTGGTCCTCATGCTCGTCTTCGCGGACAAGCCGTTCGTCAAGTACCATGCGACCCAGGCCCTCGTGATGGGCGTGGTGAACCTCATCGGCTTCATTCTGGTGAGCATCATCTCGACGATCACCTGCGGCATCGGCGCGGTTCTCTACCTTCTGCTCATCCCGCTGTGGTTCGTGCCCTTGTACGGCATGTTCCAGGGCTGGAACGGCAAGTGGGACTGCTACCCGGGCCTGTCCGGCTTCGGTAAGTGATCGCGCTGCTCGCGGGGTGCGCTCGCGGGCAGGCGCCGATGGACGAAGACGGCGTCCGCTGGTTCGAGGGGACGTGTGACGCTTCGGCCGCAGTTGCGGTCGGTGAACGCTGGGTGGTGGCAGGCGACGAGGACGACGTCCTTCGCGTTTACGACCCGGCCCGAGGTGGCGCCCCGGTCGTGAGCCTCGGCCTCTCGGCCCTTTTCGGGAGCAGCGCCGAGCGCGACCTGGAAGCCGTCGCGGTGTTGGGCGAGGAGGCGTGGTGGGTGGGATCCCACGGCCGAAAGAAAGACGGCGAAGAAGCCCCCGACCGCGCGGTCGTGTTGCCTACACGGCTGACATGGGATGGAACGCACGTCGGGATCCGCGCCGTGGGCCCGCGCCAGACCGATCTGCTGGACCGATTGGCAGCGGTTCCGGGCGTGGCGGACTGGCTGGCGCCCGCGTCGACCTTGCCGCCCAAGACGCCGGGGGGTCTCAACATCGAGGGCGCTGCGAAGACGCCTGACGGGACTTGGTGGATTGGCTTTCGCGGACCTCTGGACAGTCAGGGTCGCGCCCGGGTGGTGGCATTGACCGCCCAGGGCGGGATGATGCATACGTTGGACCTTGGTGGGCGCGGAGTGCGCGACCTCGTGGTTCAGGGGCCGGCGCTGATGGTGCTCGCAGGCGCCGTGTCGTCGGCGGACGAGGGTCATGCGATTTACCGGTGGGTGCCGCGGGACGGCGGTGCGCAGCACGTCGTGGACGTCCCTTCGGGCTTGCGGGCGGAAGCGATCGTGCCGACTGCGACGGGCTGGTGGGTGTTGTCCGACGACGGCGGAATCGAGACGAACGGGCAGGCCTGTAAGGACCGCGAAACCGCGGATCAGCGTTTCCGAGCCATGCACATCGTTCAGTGAGCGTCAAGGCGCCTACGCGACGCCAGAATCCAGGTAGATGCGCGCACGGAGGCCCGATGGCACCCCTGTTGCTCGCGACCATGGCATTGGCTGCACCCCTTTCGGACGACGGCCTGGTGGAGATCCTGACGGTCAGCGAGGTGGCCGGGGACGCCAGGGCGGTCGAGGTGACGTTGATCGCGCTGGACACCAAAGGTCAGCCCATGAAGGACCTGCGGCTGACATCGCGGGCTTCCCGCGGGAGCGCGTCAGGGTGGGCCGAGGTCGTCCCAGGCATCTACAGCTTCACCTTCGTTCCGCCGCACCTCTCGGAACCGATGGACGTCAACGTCGCGATCAACGGGCGCACGCCGGACAAGAAGCTCGTGAACAGCTCCGCGATGATCCTCGTCCTTGCGCCGTGGCCGCAGAAGTTGGAGGTGAAGTCCGTCCCCGACCACCTCGTCGTCGGCCAGCGTCACGACGCGATGGTGACGGCGACGGGCGGCGACCTTGGCACCTGGGTGCGTGCGACGACGAACGTCGGAACGGCGGACAAGCCGTTGGCCTTGGGGGGTGGTGTACACAAGGTACACTTGGGCGCCAACGCCAAGTCGACGTCGCCTTACGTCGCCGTCGTCGGCGTCCACGACGAGGGCGCGACGGGCCCCGCCTACGGTTGGGTCACGCTGCCGGTCTCGATCACGCGCCCGTACACGATCACGGCCGGCGTCGAGGAAGTCGTCATGCTGCGGGTAGGGGACCGCGAGTTCGGCCCGATGCAGGGCGGGCCCAAAGGCGCGGTCATCGTCGCTGAGGTTCCGCCAGGGGTCGCGAAGGGGACGGTCGTGCGCGTCGACCCCGCCGGCAAGGTCCGCGAAGAACCGCTCGACCTCGGCATCGTCGAAGGACCGCGGGTCGGCTTCATGCCGCTGCCGCGCAACGTGCCGGCGGGTGTTCCGGTTCCCGTCGCGCTCCTCCACGTCGACGCCAAAGGCAAGCCGGACGGCACGGCCAAGCTCGTCGTCAAGGCGAGCCACGGGGCCGCGACAGAGGCCAAGCTCAAGGAGGGCGGGCGGTACGAACTGACGTGGACGGCGACCGACGTCCCGCAGGCGACTCCGGCGTGGTTGGAGGTGACCGTCGAGGGAAGCGCGGCGCCGCCGGTGCGCGTCGACACGACGCTGGTCCCCGCCCGTCCGGACCGCGTGGAGCTGACCGCGGACACGTCCAAAGGAACGCTCGATCTGACGGCCAAGGCGCTCGACGCGGCCGGCAACGGCCTTGCCGGGCGCGCCGTTGAGTGTGCCGCCTTCGGCGCCAAGGCCACAGGCGTGATGAAGGACGCCGGCGCGGGCACCTACACGCAGTCGTTCCAGCCGGCGGTCGGCTCGGCGGTCGAGGTGCGGTGCCAGGTGCGTTCCGCCGCAAGCGAGAATCCCCTGCGGCATGTCGTTCTGACGCCGGGCCGTCGCACGGTCCGGAATGACGGCGTGGCAGAAATGCCCGTTCGCGTGGCGACAGTCGATGCGTTTGGACTGCCGGTCCCCAACGTCGAGGTCAGCCTGGCCGTCGAGCATGGCGGTGGCACGATGCCCGTGACGATTCGGACCGACGCTCAGGGCTTGGCCGAGGTGGCCTACACCTCCGGCAATCTGAGCACTGCGGTGCGCATCCAAGCGGAAGCCGGACGCGTCGGCGGTGCCGTGGCCTTTCTTCAGGTACCCGACGGCGTCCGCCCCCCAGAATTCCCACTCACGGGAGCGCCTCTGGCGGTCGCGCTCGACAAGCACTGGCGCGCGACGAGCCCGTTGCTCGCCGTCGGAGAGTAGGCCGCCTTCATTCGGCGCTACGGCGTGACGAGACCCTGCTCGAGGAACCACGCGCACTCGCCGACGCAGACTTCGCCGTAGCCGCCACCCACGTTGACGCAGTCGAAGCCGTGCGGGCAGTCCGCTTGGTCGGAGCATGTGCCCCAGCAGTAGGGCGACGGATCGCCGATAAAGCTGATGCACTCGGCGTTCGCATTGCAATCCGTGGGGCGGTCACATTCGCCGCACAGGCCCGGGATCGCCTTACATTCGCCGTTGTCTTGGCAGACCGTTCCGATCGGGCAGTCGAGCTCGGTGTCCACACAGGACGTAGGGGTCACGCAGGCATTCGCGGAGCTGTCACAGATGTCGCCAGGCAGGCAGTCCGCTTCGACTTCGCAGCCTTCGACACAGGCGTGGGTCTCGGGGCTGCAGTAGCTGCCGAGCGAGCAGATCTCGGACGACACGCACTCGACGACGCGGCACGTCTCGTCGACACAGAGCTCGCCAGTGGCACATTCGCCGTGATCGACGCACTCGGGCTCGCCGAGGTCACTTCCGCCGCAGGAGACCGCTGCGAGCAGGAAAAGGAGCGCCCTCATGGGACCGTCCCGCTGGCTTCCTCGGCGCAGAAGTCGATGGGGTCGCCGCCACCCGAGAAGTAGGAGACCAGGATCGTCGAAGCGGGCGGAGGCAGGGTGGTCCGATCGAAGACAATGGCGGGAACGAGGCCGTCGTCACCATCTGGGTTCGCGACCTCTTCGTAGGTCCATGCGCCGTCCTGGCAAAGCCACTCCTCGTCGTTGACCTCGACGATGATGCTGCTGACGTCCGGCGTCTTCGACAGGTAGAACGTGTCGACCATGCGCGCAGCGCGGATCGACAGGTCCTCGATGCGCGCGGTGTAGTCGTCGGCGCAGATGTCGGCCTGGATGCCAGACGTCTGCTCGATGCCCTCGATGTACCGGGTACCGACCCGAGCGTTCATCGCCTGTTCGCCTTCACAATTGTCGACCTCGGTGACGACGAAACCGGACAGGTTGAAGCTGTCCCGAACGTCGGGGTCCTTGACCTGGGACTGGAAATCGTTGAGGTACTCGTGAACGGGACGGGGGCTGCTGTCCTGTTCGTCGGAGACGATGAGCACGGACAACATCGCGTTGTCGCGGAGGAAGGCCTCGTTTTCATCATTCCCCTTGATACCGAGCGCGATCCATGCTGCCTCGAGGCCCATTTCGGAAGCGCTACCACAGGTCCCGACGCTCACGAGGTCGGCGAACACCTGGTCAGCGTCGGGTGTGTCAGCCGTGATGATCGTCCCGTCCACGATTTCGCCGGGAGCGGGAAGGTCATTGATGATGGCCGGCGTGCAGGCCCCGTAGGCGATGGACGGCGCAACGGCCGTGGTCGTCACGGCCACCTGGTAGTCGACGCCTGCGGACTCGAAGTAGGTGACGAAGCCGTCGAATTCGGTGGCCAACTTCTCTTGAAACGGCTGCATGCTGCCCGAATTGTCGACGACGATGAGGACGTCCACGGACGCCGGCGGGTCCTGGTAGAACACATCCACGCCGTCAAACTTCGTGATCTCGTACTCGGTGCATCCGACCAAGAAGGCCAGAGCGAAGGCAAGAGGTCGCATGAGGAGGCTCCCTGGGGGGCGGGGGGGTAGCCGGTGCAGCGCCTGCGATCAACGGCTACGGACGCCGGGTGTGGCCGATCGCCCTAGCTTGTGGGTCCGCGCCGGCGGAAACCATCGTCCCACCCGCCCCGCGCGTGGTCACCGTCGACGTCGGAGAGGGACGCTGGTGCGGTCTTGCGGCCGACGCCAAGGTGCACTGCTCGGCGTGGCCGAACGCCATGCTCGATCCCGAGCCGTTGCCAGGCACGTTCGTCGAGTTGGCCGTCGGCCTTCATCACGTCGTCGGTTTGCGCTCCGACGGCCGGTTGGCGGCGTGGGGCTACGCCGAGAGGGAAGAGCGAACCTCGGTTCCCAAAGGCGTGTTCCTCGATGTCGCAGCCGGCGCACGGCACGGGTGTGCCGCCGCCACGGGAGGCGTCCGCTGCTGGGGCGACGACACCTATGGCCAGCTGCAGGCGCCGTCAGAACGCCTCATGGCGATGGACGCCGACCTTTGGCGGACGTGTGGGCTCGATGAGCAGGGTAGCGTGCGCTGCTGGGGGTTGGGACCCGCCTTGCCGCTCGGTGAAACGGGCGGCTTTGTCGAGGTTGCGGTCGCCGGGACCGCGACGTGCGCCCTCCAGATCGACGGTCAAGTCGTATGCGACGGCGTAGCGTCGCCGTCGTGGGATGGGGCGCTGCAAGTAGAGGGCGGCGCGGCGCCTGGGGGCGGTTGGAGGTTCTGCGCTCGCTTTGCCGAAGCCGCGCGATGCTGGGGTCCAGGCGGCATCGACCCCGTCGAGGGGCCAGGTGGGCTGCTCGACCTCACGGTGGGCGCTGAGTCGGCGTGTGGCGTGGCCGCTGCCGGGTCTGTCGTCTGTTGGCACGGTGGGACGTTTTCGGGACGGCCGCTGCCTCGGCCCTGAGGGTCAGTCCGGAACAGGGAATGGAACAACTTGTTCCGGCCCATCGGCCCCGAGGACGGATCCGTCGGCGCGTCGAGTCCGTTCGCAGCGTCGTCGTTGGGTTGGCACGGGACTTGCTTCAGCCTTGGCATCGACCTGATGTGAACCGGTCGGTTCTGCTTTTGTTTCACCCCCCTTGGGGTCTCGATGCGGTTCGGTCCTCCTTTGAGGGCCGGGCCCTCCGTCGGGCGGATAGCGGCCCTGCAGGAGGGCCAATGAGCGCATCGTGGTGGGTCGTGTTGGCTGCGTGCTCGGGCGACGGTGCAGGCACCTCCGACGGAAGCGACCCCGCGACGTCGGATGGCCCGACGGAAACCGGGACGGACACGAATACCGACCCACCCACGATTCCGCCGCCCGTGTGGACCTGGCCGGGCGTCTACGTTCAGCGTGTGAGCGTTGGCGACGTTCACGGGTGCTGGCTGAACGACGCCGGTCAGGTCGCGTGCTGGGGCGACGACACCAAGGCGCAGGTCAGCGGGGCACCTTCGGGCGACGGGTTTGTCGTCATCACCGTGGGCCTGGAACACTCGTGTGCGCTCGACGCGGCGGGGACGCCGGTGTGCTGGGGCAGCAACGAATTCGGGCAGACGTCGGCGCCGCCCGGTCCGTTTGTCACGATGGACTGCGGCGGCGAACACTGTTGTGCACTCGACGCGGCAGGCGCCACGGACTGCTGGGGCAACGACGACAACGACCGTTCCTTGGAGCCGACGGGCCCGTTCGTGTCGATCGACGCAGGTCATGCGCACACGTGTGCGGTGAAGGCTGATGGCGCCGTGAGCTGCTGGGGTCTCAACACGTTCGGGCAGACGTCGGCGGCTTCGGGGTCCTTCCTGCAGGTAGGGGCGGCGGTGTCCCACACCTGTGCCATCGACACGGACACGAAGGCCCAATGTTGGGGCGCCGATGACGCCAACCAGTCCAGCCCAAGCGCCTTTGACTTCTTTCATCAGGTCAGTGGCGGCGCCGTCCACAGCTGTGCCATCCGAACGGACCTGCAGGTCCAGTGCTGGGGCCTTGACGACGACGGGCAAGCCGCGCCGCCGCCAGGCACGTTCCAGCAGGTTTCCGCCGGAACCTACAACGCGTGTGCCTTGTCGACGCCGCCCGAGCGCGTGGTGTGCTGGGGCCGGGACGACCTGGGTCAGTCCTCGCCGGACTGATCGCGTCCGCGCCCCTCTCGGCCCGCCTTGAAGACGGCCCGGAAGGCGAGATCGAGTTCGGTAATGGCCTCTCGCGCCTTGGCGAAGGCTTGGCGCGCGTCGCCCGTTGCATGAATGTCCTTGGCCTCGGCAAAGAGAGACTTGGCCGTCGTGAAGTGAGAGGTGGCATCGGCCGGGGCGTCGCCGCCGATGAGGGGGGCCAGGGCGTCGATTCGGGCGCCGAGGTGGTCGAGGTAGGCACCTAGGAGGGGAGCCAATTCCTCGGCCGGAGCCGCCTGCATCACGTACTTGATGGCGGGCGCATTTTTTCCCCAGGCTTCGCGCAGTTGGCGCCACGCGGCGACGTGTTCGCCCGCCTTCGCGGACGCGCTTGCCGCCTTCGCGAGTTCACTTGCTTCCTTGTGGGCGGTCTTCGCTTCAGCGGGCAAGCTTCGGCCCTTGCCCTTGGCCAGTTCGGACGTGAGGTCCAACATCTTCTGGAAACCCGCCAGTTCGAGCTGTACGGCCGCCTGAAGGACGGCCTTGCGGTCCGGCGCCGCCGTTTCCGTGGCGTCAGTCGTCGGCTCGGGTCCGATCTCGGTGGTGGCCTGGGCCAGAGAAAAGCACAAGAGAAGCAAGGAAGTCATCGGTTTCTCGAGCGTGTCGGACGGTGCCTTAGGCTATTCCCTTCATGGTGCCCTTGACGTTGGCGTGTTGTCGGATGATGAGGCCACGACCAACCGGTCAAGGAGATGCACATGAGCAAGTACTTTGTTGGCGCCCTGCTCGTTCTCGGCGCGTGCGGCGACACCACGGATGCGACCACGAGCGACTCGGCCGCGACGACGGACGGCACGACCCCCGCCACGACGGACGGCACGACCTGCGCCGCCGAAGCGACGACCTGCGCCGATTTCTGTACGGACGCGATGGCCACCTGTGTTGGCACCTACGCCGACCAGGCCACCTGTGAGACCGATTGCGCGATGTGGGAAGTGGGCTGCTCCGGCGAGACCGGCGGCAACACGCTCGGCTGCCGCGTGTACCACCTCGGCGCGGCCGCTTCCGACGCGGCGACGCACTGCCCGCACGCCGGCCCGGACGGCGGCGGCGTCTGCATCTGACGCTCTCGAGCGCAGCGAACCAACGGCCGTCCCTCAGGGGCGGCCGTTGCCGTTTCGGGTCGACGAACTTGAACAGGGACCGGTCCAGCCACCCAACAGGGCGGAGCAGCCGCCGCTGGGCGACGCCGTCAGTGGGCGGCTCGGGGGTGCGAAGCTCCCAAATGGGACGCAAGGCGGCCAGCCACTCCAGCACGCCCCTGCGTTCCTCTCGATCGATGAAATGGGCGATCCGTCCGGCAGGTGTGCAGGCTGCCACGCGGGGCTCTATGAGGGCCTATGCGGACGGTCATGTTGTGGTGCTGCGCCCAAACGTGGGCAGCCACCGGCCCCTACGAGCACGCCGTGGCCGATCGCGTCAGCGCGCTGACGCCGCCACGGGGTTCGGCGCCGATCTGTGATCAGATTCCTCAGGCTGGCCTGGCGTCAATGCCCGATGACGGCGTGCTTTGGACGGTCATCGACGCCGGGCGAACGTACGCTCAGGACGTTCTCCTCGACACCATCGCGTACGCAGCACGTGCGACGCATCGCGCCCTGCCAGGACTGGCCCCGCTCGTGGTCGGCGACATGTCCCGGCCGAAGGGAGGACCCTTTCCGCCCCATTCGAGGCACCGCTTCGGACTCGATGCGGACGTTGGGCTTTGGTGGGTCGGCGGCCATCAACCGTGGCCGTGGCGGCCCGTGCCCGTGGACCAGCTCGACCGTGAGGCGACGCTTCGATTTGTTCGCCACTTGGGGGAAAGCGGGCGCATCGAACGCATTCTGTTGGACGCCAGTCTCATCCGAGCGTTGGAGGCCGGTGGGCCGGTGGGCGTGGGTTCGGTGCGGCTTGTCGGAACCGCGGACAGCCCGGGGTTGCTTCAGCCCGCGGCGGGGCACCGCGACCATCTGCACGTGACGGCGAGATGCCTCAGCCCGAATACCGTACCCGCACAGTCTCGATGAGGGTCCGCGCGGCGGCCGCGACCGTCGCGGTGTCGGGGTGGCGCAGAATGGCGTAGCCGTCGCCCTCGTAGCTGTCGGACTTCATCGCGCCGACCTCAGGCAGCTTGGAGTCGACGACGAGGCTGCCGATCGCGCGCTGGGCCTCGTCAAGGCCGTCGACGGCGACGATGCGGCCCCGCCCGGCGCCGCGCAAATAGCAGCAAGCTACGGCGTACTTGCGCTCCCACGGACCGTCGAAGGCGTGGTCGATGACCGCCCGCGCCCACGCCCGGTACATGTCCGTGTCGTGCGCCCACCCCATCAGGCTCACGATCTGGGCTCCCGGCGGTCGCATAGCGATTTCGCCGATGGCGAGTCGTCCGTCGGGGCGCTCGAACCACTCCATGTGCGTAAGCCCCGTGCCCATGCCGAGTCGGGTGACGGCCGCCAACCCCATGGCCCGTGCAGCCTCCCATTGGGGTCCCGAAATGTCGCGGGGAAGAAGGCAAACCCACTGCAGGTGGGGGTTCCTCACAACTTCCAGCGGCCCAGGAAAATAGCGGCTGATACTGACGAATCTCGGAATACCCTCGATGCAGATCGTCTCGAAGCTGTACTCGCTTCCTTGGAGGAATTCCTCTGCCAAGACGGCCCGCGCCTTGCTTGGTTGCGACTCGCGGAGGGCCGCTTCCAGTTGGGTAGGGTCGTCGCAACGGTAGGTCGCTTTGCAGCCCGCACCGGCCGGCGGTTTGAGGATGATGGGAAAGCCGTGTTTGCGTGCAAACCAGCGCGCGTCGTCTGCGCTCTCGAGAAGGCGATGCTCGGCGACAGGCAAGCCGGCGCGCGCCAACGTCGTCTTCATCAGCGCCTTGTCGCGGAAGCGTGCCGTGGTCGCTGGCGTCGGGCCCGGGAGCCCGAAGTGGGCGCGGACGTCGGCGAGGGCGTCCTGCATGTTCTCAAGGATGCCAACGGCCCGGAATATCGTCCCGTGCTGCGCGCTCAGACGCGTCGCTGCGGCGATGAGCTGGCGGCTGTCGAGCGTATCGGCGACGATCGCTGTGTCGGCAAACCAGCGCTGCGCCTCGCCCGTGGGGGGCTGTTGGAAGATGCCGAGCAGGCGCACGCCTTCGAGCTGGGCCAAAGCCCGAGCAAAGCGGCGGGTCGCGGGGAACTGCGCGAAAGGCGCGCAGAAGATGACGTTGCGCACGTTCAGGGAGCGGCGTCCATGACGGTTTCACGGCCGCTGGCCACCGTGCCGGGGCCATCGGCTCCAGGCGCCTGGCCGCCTCCTGCGCTGCCGCCGCCACCGCCCGATGCGCCGCCGCCGCCGCCCGAACCGCCTCCCCCGTTCGCAGAGGGCGGGTTCATGGCGCGAAGGCCCTGGCCCGACCCGTCGATTCCGGCCCGCAAGGCGGCGCCCAACAGGCGGGCCTTGCCCGCCTTGGCGAACGCGTCGGTCGACGCCTTGGCGCGCGGCTTGCTTCCGCCCCCGCTCGACTTGCCCTGCGGATCGTGGCGGGCGTTCGGATCGAGCTTCCGGGCAGGCCGCATCGGAGTGTGCTGGCCCGATACGAGGACGCCCTTTGCGTTCGTGCCGGGCTCTGAGAGGGTCGGTGAGGCCGACCACCACATCGCGCCGACCGCAACGATCAGCAGCCCCAGGACGCCGCCGATGACCTGCTGGCGCCCCAAAGTTCGAGAAGTGGACTGCGACATGGTTGACGCCCCCATGCAAGGTTGAACCCGAAAGGGGCGAATCCGCAAGAAGGGCTCGAACGTGGCCCCGGCTGATCCGAGGGGATGAACGGAGGCCAGATGGCCGATTCCGCAGCCGTCAGTGTGGAAAGCCACCGCGCGACCATCGTTCTGGACCTTGTTGGGCGGCTCATGGCTGAGGCCGACGTCCCTACCCGGCGGGTGCTGCTCCTCGCCCAGTTGAGGGCCAAGTTGGCGGGCACGGGGCCCGTCCTGCTGCTCAGCAGTGACGGTTCTCGGCTTCGGCCGATCGACATGGTGGATGCCTTGCCGGAGGCTCATGGGATTGCGATCGAGCTCGAGGGTCCGCTAGGGGTTCGCCTGAGGTCCGGCATCGAGGTTCACGTCGCGGATCTGCGCGCCGAGCCTGTGCGCAAGCTCGGCGGTCAGACGATCTGGCCCCTTTTGGGACGAGATCGGCGGGTCGTCGCCGCCATTGTGACGGCGAAGGAGCGGGAGGACCCCTACGGCGTGGCGTGGCTCCGTCAGGCGACGCATTTTCTGGGGTTGCTTGTCGACGAGGTCGTGACCTCGGCTCGGGTCCGAGCGGAGTTGTCCGGTCTCGACGAATTGCGGTGCTCCCGAACGGCCGACGGCGTCGCGCGCCGGTTTGCCCAGATCTTGCGCCGCGTCCTCGACGCGAGTCGGGTTCTCGTCTCTGTCCATCAGGCAAAGGACGACCAACTCGTCGTACGAGCGATCGACGCTGCGGAGGGCGACCTCTTGGGTGCGCAGGGCAACGGTGGCGCGCCGATGCGATTTCAGCGCGGAACGGCCGGTCCGGCGGAGGCCTTCGATTCGGGGCGCGTGCGATGGCACTATGCGCCCGAGCGTGGCCTCACGACGCTGCACGCGCCGATTCCAAATGCGGGAGTTGTGACGGTCACGTGGTCTCGGGCCCTGAAGATGTGTCAGGCCGACGTCGAGGAGACCCTTGCGGAGCTTGCCGAGGAAGCGGCACACGCGTTGGGGCGGTCCGTGTTTGACGCGACGTTGATCGACTCTGAAACGGGTTTGCTGACCACCGACGCGTTTCGGAGTGTGGCCGAGGAACATCTTCGTCTGGCCGCGGTGAAGGGCCGAGAACTGGCCTTGGTTGGGGTTTCCTTGCGCTCACTGCCTTCAGCGCCTGCGGACCGGGCGGCCTTCGCGCGCCGTGCAGCTAAGGTGTTCCGTCGAGGGCTGGGTTCGATGGGTGAGCTTGGTGCTGCGTTCGGGTGCGAACGCCTTGCCGTGCTTGTCGACGACCCCACAAAGGAGGCCGTCGCGACCCTCTCACGGCGGTTGGCTGCAGACTTGGAGGCCTTCGGGGGCGAGCCGTTTGCTGTCGACGCGAAGTGCTACGGCGGCGTGGACGGCTTGATGGAGCGCCTGACGTCGCGCAGCAGCGCGGTCGGTAGCCGCCGCTAGGGCATGGGCGGGGCGCGAAAAACAGGTGCCTTAGGGCTGGCCTTTTGGTGGCAGCCTGCTACCGTTTGACGGTGTGGTGGCTGGCGCTTGCGGCACGGGCGGACTGTCCTGCGAATCCGGGGACGGAGTTGGTGGACGCGTCCGACGATTTGCTTGGCGCCTACTCGCGGGTCGATCCTCGCGCATTCGGTGACCACGCCGCTCGTTTCGAGGCGGCATTGCCTTGTCTCGACGCGCTGGTCACGCCGCGAGAAGCGGCCCTCGTCCATCGGCAGCATGCTCTGATCCGCTTCGTACGCGGCCAAGTTGAGCTGGCCGTGGCCAGTCTGGCGGCGGCGAAATCGTTGGACCCGGATTGGTCGCCACCCGAGGCCCTGTTTCCGATGGGTCACCCCATCCGGTCGCTCTACGCGGGTGCCAGCCGGTCGATGGCGACCAGCGAGATTGGTCAACGGGCGACGGGGTGGTTCGTGGACGGGTACCCTTCGACCGTCGCTCCGTTGGAGCGCCCCTTTGTTTTGCAAGCGACCGATGAGGGCGGGGCCGTGGTGTGGAGCGGCTACGTGACCTCGTTCACGGACGTGCCGGATCTGACCCCGCCGCCACCCGGCGTCGACGATCTCGTTCTGTTCGCGGGATTGCGCCCCGTCTTTCATGGCGTGCTCGGGCGGCAGGAGGGGCTCGACGACGCGTTGCTCGACGACGAGGAGGCGCAGGTCGGTGCCGGGCTCGCGCTGGACTTGGAGTGGTGGCCCAACAAGTGGCTCGGTGCTCGGGTGGCGTCGCGTGGGGTGCTTGGCGGCGAAGCCCATACAGGGGGTCCCACGGCGGAAGCGGGCGCCGCGGCGCTGGTGGGGTGGCATCGGCGCACCGCGGACCGCGTGGCGGGCTTCTACGCCCACCTGGGGACCCATGTGGAGACGGTCACGGCGTGGACATTGGGTGAGTCGGACCCGACCTACGTGCTCGCGGGACCAGCGGCGGGCGTCGCCGTCGATTGGCGCGATGCGGACTGGCGAGTCGTAGGGACCGTCGAGGTCCGCACACCTGGGTTGAGCCTGCCCTTGGCTACTACCGTCGAATTCCAGGGGGGACGGCGCGCCACGGAGACTGTCGCCTTGGTAGGGGGGCTCGGTTGGGACCGACGCGCCCTTTCTCTCGTGGCGGGGGACGGTGGGGCGGCGGGGTTGCGACGGGACGACGTCGTCCGCATCGAGGTCGGCGTCGGCATCTGGAGGTGACATGCCGTTGAGGACGATGATTCACGATCCCGACGTGGGGATAGCGTCCCTGGCGCGGTTGCTGGAGGCGATGACGTGGTCGGCGCGCCGCGTCGCCTTGCGCGGGCTTTCCCGTCGCGATCAGCGCCGTCTCTACGAGAAGGCCGCCGCCGCGGCGCCGTTGGCCATCGACGCGTTTGCGCCCCGCGACGCGCCCGTCGTGCACGTCGGGCGGAACACGCTCCCGTTGCCCCCGCCCTTTCGGGACTTCGAGAAGCACTTTGCGCGCCCCCGTGAAGGTGGCGACCGGGCCTATGGCTTCAACGAAGGGACCAGCCGACCCTTGCTGGGGCCCGGCTACTTCGTCGCGCGGCCCATCGATCCGTCCGAGGCTTGGTGGAGCCGTGGCAGCGTCGTGGTCGACTACTACGTGGTTCCCGACACGGCGGTACCTGCTGTCTGGCCCCGCGTCGTCCCCAATACGCGCGGCCTTCAACGCTTCGTGTACCACCATACGCGCGACTTCATGCGCGATGTGGGGGCAGGTGTGACCATTGGCTCCGCCTACAAGGGCGAGACGGCGCTCGATCACTACTTCGTGCTGTTGCGAAGCCCCTGATCAGAGGTCGATCGGGTAGCCGCGCCACGTGCCGTAGGCGCCGTCGACAATCCAGATGCGGCTGTCGGCGTAGGACAGGCTGAAATGCGAGTCGAAGGTCTTGCCTGCGCCCGTCAGGGTCGTGGTGGCCACGCGGGCACCCGTCTCGTCCCACGCGGACAAAGTGCCGTTGTGGTACGTGAAGTAGTAGCCACCGGCCGTCGCGACGCCACGATTCTGCGGGTACACGTTTTCGCCGCCGGCGCCGTAGCCGGCGAAGACCAGCGTACCGACCTTGGCACCCGTGGCGTCCCAACGGGTGAGCGTCCCACTGGTGAAGGCGATGTACTCGGAGCGAGTGTCGTCCCACGCGACGGCCGATTGGGCGTCGGCGATGCCGCCCGCAAGCGTCAGGTGCTTGACGAACATGGCGGGAGCGACGCGCTCCAGGATGTCTGCAGATGCGTAGCCGCGGGCGTAGATGGGACTGACGCCGTCGCCGAGTGTGAAGACGGAACGGAAGTCGATGCTTGGGGCGAACTTGCCAACGAGCGAGCCCGTGGCGTCGTACTCGGCGAGGCGGTCGCCTGCGCTGCTGCCGCCGGAGCAAGTGTAGTAGGACATGCCGTCCCACGCCGTCGTCATCGCGGTGGAACCGGTCTCATCATCAAAGACCTTGTCAGCGCTGTAGGCCGGCGAGCTCAGCGGCGCGCAGTTCTTGTCGAGGCCGTTGCAGTCCTGGTCGATGCCGTCTTCGCAGACTTCTTCCGCGCCGGGGTGGATGGTCAGATCGGTGGGCGCGCAGTCCTCGTCGAGGTACTCGCTCACCCAACCCGGCTCGGGCGGGTCGCAGCTGACGACGCCGTACAGTGGGCCCTCGCCGTAGCCGTCGCTGTCGGTGTCCTCCACCCAGTCGCCGGGCGCGAAGATGAGCGGATCCGTGTCGTCGCAATCGTCGTCATTGTCCACGCGACCCGCAGGAGGCGCGCAAGCGAAAATGGCGCCGCCGGGGATGCCGAAGCCGTCGCCGTCGAGGTCCAAGAACCAATCGGTGGCTGTGGACAGGTCGACCGAGGGGTCGGCGTCGTCCTTGCGGGTGTCACAGTCGTTGTCGACGCCGTCGCAGATTTCCTGCGCGAGCGGATGGATGTCGGGGTTCGTGTCGTCGCAGTCTGTGCGGTCCACGACGTCGTAAGGAGCGGCCGAGAAGCAGGTCTCGATAGGCGAATCGGCCTTGCTGCCGAAGCCGTCTTCGTCGACGTCCGGGTACCAGGTGATCAGGGTGGATTCGTCGAGCGAGTCGTCTTCCTCGTCGATCATCAGGTCGCAGTCTTCGTCGATTCCGGAGCAGACTTCGACGGCGCCCGGATTCACACCGAACTGGCTGTCATCGCAATCGACGCCAGCGGCCTCACTCGCCCAGCTGCCGACCAGCGGCGGCGTACAGCTCGCGGCGCCGTAGGCGATGCCGAAGCCGTAGCCGTCCATGTCCTCGTCCGGCAGCCAGTCGGCTTCGGAAAGAATCAAGGGGTCCAGGTCGTCACAGTCGTCGTCGTTGTCGACGGTATTCGCGGGCGGATTGCACGCGAAGATCGAGACATCTGGGTCTCCAAAGCCGTCGCCGTCGGCGTCCGTGTACCAGTCCGTGGCCGTCGTCAGATCGACGGACGGGTCGCCGTCATCGCGGAGGTTGTCGCAATCGTTGTCGAGGCCGTCGCAAATCTCGTTGGCCGAAGGGTTGATCGCCGCGTTGGCGTCGTCGCAGTCCAGATCGCCAACGGACATGCCCTCGGGCTGCAAGCACTCCCACGTGATCGGCGTGTTGCGGGCACCGAAGCCGTCGGCGTCGTCGTCGGGGTGGTAGGCGGTCAGGGTCGTGGGGTCGAGGCTCAGGTCGGCGAGGTCGGTGAGCCCGTTGCAGTCATCGTCGACGCCGTTGCAAACCTCCTGGGCCAGCGGATTGACGAACGGGTCGTTGTCGTCGCAGTCGTCCCCGCCGTGTGTCTGATTGAGGAAGCCGTCGAGGTCGGTGTCGCAGGCGACGGAGCACTCGGCGTCGTCGCAGTCGATGTCCCCGTCCGCGTCGTCGTCTGCGAAGTTCAGGCAGTCCTCTGGACACTCGACTTCGCAGTTGGTGTCGTCGCAGTCCATCGCGCCGTCGCCGTCGTTGTCGCGTCCGTCCGCGCAGTTCTCGGGGCAGTCGCCGTCGCAATCCGCGTCGTCGCAGTCCATCGCGCCGTCGCCGTCGTTGTCGCGTCCGTCCGCGCACAGCTCGTCGCACGTGTCGAGGTTGCAATCGGTGTCGGAGCAATCGATGGCGCCGTCCCCGTCGTTGTCGCGGTCGTCGCCGCAGTCTTCGGCGCATTCGGGCGTGACGCAGTCCCGGTCGAGGCAATCGACCGTTCCGTCTCCGTCGTTGTCCCGGCCGTCGGTGCAGACCTCGGGGCAGTCGCCGTCGCAGTCGTCGTCATCACAGTCCGCCAAGCCGTCGCGGTCGTCGTCCACGTCGTTGGCACAGATCTCGGGGCAGGCGCATTCGTCGTCGGCGCAGTCGACGTTGCCGTCACCGTCGTCGTCGGCGGCGTTGGAGCAGTTTTCTGGCACCGCGTCGGGGTCGGTCGAGGTGGCGACGTCTCCGCAAGCCATGAGGGTGGCAAAGACCCAGAAAAATGCGCGCATCGGTACCTCGCGCGTCATCGTAGCGCGGGTAGGCGCGGGGTGCCCTCAGGAACGAGCCTTCGGCGCCGATAGAGCACCCGAGGTGAACATGTGGGCAGCAATCTTCGCGCCGCTCGTCGCGGAGGCTAGCGAGACGGAGGGGCGGCCTGCCGTCGAGGCTCTGGCGGATATCCTCGAGGGAAATCAACGGTTCATTGCTGGCAAAATGACCCACCTCGGCGCAACGCCCACAGATCGGGCCGGATTGGCGGCGGGGCAAAGCCCGCACACGATGGTCCTGACTTGCGCCGACAGCCGCGTGGCCCCGGAGATCGTCTTCGACCAAGGTCTCGGCGAGCTGTTTGTCGTGCGTTCTGCTGGCAACAGCGTCGATGAGCACCTCGTCGCAAGCCTCGAGTACGCCGTCGAACACCTGGGCTCCAAGCTGTTGGTCGTTCTCGGCCATACGTCGTGCGGCACCGTCAAGGCCGCGTTGGGGACGCCTTGGGGAACTTCAGCGGGCTCACCCGCTCTCGACGACCTCGTTCACGACCTGCAGCTGTGCATCGGCCCCGTGACGCCGGCCCAAGCGGCCGACCCGACGGTACGCGACGCCGTTTGGGCCAACGTCCGGGGCGTACGTCTCGCGCTGATCAATGAGAGCGAGATTTTGGCGAATGCGGTCGCGTCGGGGAAGCTCGATCTGCGTATCGCCGTCTACGACCTTTCGAACGGTCAGGTGGTGTTCGACCGCGCGCCATCGAGCAGTTCGGCCGTGGCGGTGGCTCCCGTCGGACCCGCTGCGGGCCACGGGTCTGGCCACGGCAGCGGGGGCAAGGACCGCCACGCGACGCCCGCGCCAGCCCCGGCTCCGGCGTCCGATCACGGTGCCCACGGCGACGGTCACTGACGGTCCGGTGTGGATAGCGGCGGCGGGTGTGGTCCGTCCTTGCTCCATGGTTGGCCTGTCGACCCGCCGCGGTCGAGAGGCCGAATCTCGCCCTGATCGTGGTGGACACGCTCCGGGCTGACCACCTTCGGACTTACGGCTACGCCCGCGAGGTCGGCCTCGAGGTCGACGCGTGGGCGAGGGGGGCCGCGGTATTCGAAGATGCGACGTCCCATTCGCCGTGGACCAAGCCAAGCGTCGCCACATTGCTGACGTCGCTCGAACCCAAGGACCACGGCGTGGTGGACTGGGATCGCCGGCTGAATCGGGACTTCGTGACCCTGCAGAGTGCGCTCGGCGCCGCCGGCTACGACACTTTGGCGGTGGTGGCTCACCTTGCCTTCGATCCGGATTCCAACGAGTTCCACCACGGGTGGGACCAGTTCGACGTTTCGGTTTGGAAAGGGGTGGGGAGTCCGCATCTGATCGCGACGTCGGACAAGGTGACGGACCGGGCGCTCGCCGGCGTTGAGCAGAGTCGGGGGCCGTGGTTGTTGATGGCGCACTATTTCGACCCGCACGAGACCTATTTGGAGCGACCGAAGTACCCCTTTGGTGCGCGCGAGGTCGATCTCTACGACGCCGAGGTAGCGGCGACGGACGCGGCGATCGGTCGGCTGCTCGATGGACTGCCGACGAACACCGTGGTGGCGCTCGTCGCCGACCATGGCGAGGAGTTCGGCGAACACGGCGGCCGCGCCCACACGGTGACGTTGTATGACGAGGTACTCCGCGTGCCCTGGATAGTCGCGGGCCCAGGGATTCAGCCGCAGCGTGTTCCAGGCCGGGTCGGCCTCGTGGACCTCGCCCCAACCTTGCTCGAACGCTTGGGGCAGCCGATTCCACCTCCTTTCAAAGGGCGGCCGGTTCCGTTTTCCGACGGGCGCTTTACGGTAGAGCCGCGCCCGGTGTTCAGCGAAACGCAACGGGTCAAGAACCGCAGGTCCGTCGTCGACGGAGACTACAAGGCCATCCTCGACCTCAACACGGGCACGGTCGAACTCTACAATGTGGCCCATGATCCCGGTGAGGCCGCCGACGTCGCGTCTCTCCGCCCCAAGGTCGTCGGGCGCCTGGAAGCGGAACTCAGGGCGCGCGAAACGGACCGGTGGGTTGTGCCGTCAGATGTGCTCGGCGCGGACGAGAAAGAACTGCTGGAAGCGATGGGCTATGCGATGGAGCCGGATCAGAACTCCCAGCAGTAGTTTCGGACGTCGCAGGCAGCGTGGTCTTTGACCCACGCGCTGTAAGAACATCCAACAGCGCCGCAATCGTAGGTAGCGCCCTTCTTGTAGGTATCGGTGTTCGGCAGCGTACAGTAGGTTTCGTCTGCGTAGCCGTCCAGGTAGGCGAGGCTCGTGTCCGCCAGGGGCGTGACAGAGCAGCTGAAGTCGCTTGGAGAGCCTCCAAAGAGCAACGCGCAAGCTTCGACGCAGCTGTAGCTGAGCGGGTCCGACGACCATGAGGGCCCGTCGTAGACGTAGTAGAACCCGACGAGGTGTCCGGGGTAGACCTCGTCGGCGCCGCTGCAGTCCTGGTCGATGCCATCGCCGCACACGTCTTCGGCGTCAGGGCTGATCTCGTCGTCGGCGTCGTCGCAGTCGAGGCCAATCTCGAGGCGCACCCAGCCCAGGCCGGCCGGTTTGGTGCAGGAACTGGTGATGGCTCCGGCCCCGAAACCATCGCCATCGAGGTCGCGGACCCAGTCCGTCAGCCCTAGGATGTCGGGGTCGGAGTCGTCGCAGTCCAGAACGTTGTCCGCGGCGCCCGGCGGGGGCGTGCAGGCCTCGACGAAGAGGGCGGGGTCGCCGTACCCGTCTCCGTCGGAATCGACGCCGAACTCCAGCAGGCTGGTGGGGTCCAAGCTCGGGTCGTCTTCGTCGATCAACGTGTCGCAGTCATCGTCCTCGCCACCTCACACCTCCGTGGCCGCAGGATGGATGGCGTCGTCGGTGTCGTCGCAGTCGTCGCCGTTGTTCGCGGCGCCGGCGACCGGGAGGCAGGACCGGTCGACGATGGCGCCCTTGCCGTAGCCGTCGGCGTCGGCGTCGGCGTACCAGGCCGTCGCCGTCGCCGTCGACGTGTCGAGGGTCGCGTCAAGGTCGTCGCCGAAGGTGTCGGGGTCGTCGCCAAGCGCGCAGCAGCCGAAGAGGCCAAGCCAGACAACGAGCATCCACATGGGCGACTTCGCGGGTCCGAGTCTACTCCCGTTCGGCCCTGATCGCGCGCGCCTCCTCAGAGAACGAAGGGAGGGGCGTCCAGGCGGCGCTCGACCGGGTCGCGTTGGCCCCTTGCGAGCGCGTCCATGGCCAGGTTGGCGAGCTGGTCGGCCAGCTCGTTGCCGGGGTCACCGCTGTGGCCGCGGACCCAGGTGAAACGCACACCTGGTCGCCCCGTCAGCTCGTGCAACGCCATGACGAGGTCGAGGTTGAGGATGGGGCCACCCTTCTTCTTCCACCCGGCGCTCGCCCAGCGGGGCATCCAACTCGTGACCATGTCGACGAGGTAGCGGCTGTCCGAGCGGACCTCGATGGGGTCGGGACGACGAAGCGTCTTGAGGACCTCGATCGCAGCGCTGAGCTCCATCCGGTTGTTGGTCGTCTCGTCGACGGCGGCGGCGCGGCACAAGGTGCGGCCCGTCGGACGGTGGACGAGGACGAAGGCCCAGGCGCCGGGGCCGCCAGGGTTGCCTCGGCAGCCCCCGTCGGTCCAAGCGAGAAGTTCGGGTGTAGGTTCCGGCATGACGGAACGGCCTACTGTGGCCGGTCGCCGACGTCAGCCGGCTGGACGCAGGTGCACCGGGATTCCGATGCGGCCGTTGACTTCGGCGGGCAGCGCCCATCCTCTGACCTGCTGCGTCACACAGGCCGCCACTTCCGGGCCCCCGACGGTGTCGGTCATGGTGTGCACTTCGGCGACCTGACCGGAGACGACGTGCAGGGTCAGGTCCAGCACGCCGGACAACGTCGGCACCGAAGCGAGCGCCGATTCGTAGCATGGCAGCCAGCTTGAGATGTGGGCGGCGACGAATTCGCGCGCGGCCGTGGCGCCTGAGGCCTGCCAGGTGTCCACGGGTCCGGGCACGATTTGGCCGTGGGTGGGCGCTGCGAGCGCGGCAGCGGCGGGGGCCGTGAAACGGGACGCGAGTTCAGCCGCGACTTGCTCGGGCGGCAGGGCTGGCAACGCGGCGGCCGGCGGTGGGGGTGGAGGGTAGTTTCGGACCACCGCCACGCGGACGGGTCCCGTCTGGGGTGGGGCGTCGGCGATGGCCGGTTTGGCGGCGACGGCGGGTGCTGCGACGGGTGCTGCCTTCGGAACTGGCGCCGGAGGGAGGTCCAGGACGGTCTCGCCGAGGTCCTGGGCTGCGACGCGCTGAATTGCGACGGGCGGGGGCGCTGGGTTGGCGGGCGCGCTGGCTGCCTGCGCCGGCAGCGTCGCCTCCGCGGGTGCCCATGGTGCCTCTTGGCGTACGTGGAGCTCCGTGGCGGCCCAGGTTCGAGCTGCGGCGTCGTGGTGGTTCGTGGCGAGCCACGACAATGAGCGTCGAAGCGTCGCGTCGTCGGTATCGCTGAACAACACCTGGGCGACGACCTGGTCGGCCAGGGGCTCCCGGGTGCGCAAGCGTTCGATCTGTGCGCCTCGGTGCAGGCCAGTGCCGAGGCCCAGGGCCGCGCCTCCCGCGAGGGTCACGGCCCAGATGCCCAAGCCCAACCAGACGGGTACGTCCCGCATACAACACCCCCCACTGGCTTGTCGGCCCGACGGTGGGCGAATTCGAGGTGGCGATGTCCGAACGGAGAATGCTGGCGCGTCGGACCCGTCGCCATGCGACGTCCAAGTGCGCCCGATTGCGCTCACTGCGGGGGCATTTTGACGCCGCTCGCTAGGCCGGCGTGGCTTGCTGGGCAGCCGTGGCGCGGCTTCTCACACGGCCGCGTCGAGGACAAGTGGACCGGCGAGTGGTTGGCTCCCGTGGCACTTGCGGACCCCGACACGTTCGACGTGGCCCTGGGTTCAGCGCAGGCGGCCCGCGCTCCGATGCGCGCCATGCCCGCCCATCGGCGGGCCGAGGTGCTGCGGGCGCTGGCCCGCGGCGTCCAAGACCGGCGGGACGACTTCGTGGCCGTCCTCGTCGCGGAGGCGGGGAAAACGTCGAAGGACGCTGGCCTCGAGGTCGGGCGCGCCGTCGACACCTTTCAACTCGCTGGTGACGTGGCGGCCCGCGGCGGCAGCGGCCCCGTGATGGACCTTGGCACGACGCGCAGGGGGGAGGGGAGTTGGGCCTTCATCCGACGCGTCCCCGTCGGCGTGTGCGCGCTCATTTCTCCGTTCAATTTCCCGCTCAACCTCGTGGCTCATAAGGTTGGTCCCGCGATCGCGGCCGGCTGTCCATTCGTGTTGAAACCAGCGTCCACCACGCCGGGCCCGGCGTTGCTGCTTGGGGAATTGCTGGCCAGACTCGACCTGCCCGAGGGTTCGTGGTCGATTCTGCCCGCGTCAAGGGAGGCCGCCGAGCGGCTGGTGGTCGATCCCAAGGTCGCGCTGCTTTCGTTCACGGGCTCTGCCGAAGTCGGATGGGCGATGAAGGCCCGAGCCGGGAACAAACGTGTGTTGCTCGAGTTGGGAGGCAACGCGGCTGTCGTCGTCGATGACACGTGGGATCCCAACGACGCCGCCGAACGCATCGTCGCGGCTGCCTTCGGTCAAGCTGGCCAGAGCTGCATTTCCGTCCAGCGCATCCTCGTTCAGCGGCGGGGGATCGGCGTGCTCCGTGACGCCCTGATCGCTCGAATCGACGCCATGGAGGTCCGCGATCGCTTGGACCCGCAAGCGGCGCTCGCACCGATGATCGCCCAACGGGAGGCGGATCGGGTGCGTATGTGGGTAAGTTCGGCGGTTCGCGCCGGCGCCAGTGCCCACAGTCGGGATCCGGGGGCGGGCCGAATCGTGTGGCCGACGCTGTTGATGGACGTCCCACCGACGGAGCCGCTTTGGTGCGAAGAGGCCTTCGGGCCGGTGGCCTGCCTTGCGCCCTTCGACACGTTCGACGAGGCGCTGTCGCTGGTGAACGACGGCCGCTTCGGGCTCCAAGTGGGATTGCTCAGCCGCGACCTTCCTCGCGCGATGGCCGCGTGGGAACATGCCGACGTGGGGGGTGTGGTGGCCGGCGACGTTCCGACCTGGCGAGCGGACGACATGCCCTACGGGGGCGTCAAGGACAGTGGCTTGGGGCGTGAAGGCCTCGCGGTGGCCGTCGAAGAGATGACCGAGCCGCGGGTGCTCGTGGTTCGGCCGACGACCCAAGCGATCAAGGCGTGAGGTCGGACCCGTCCCGAGGCCACAGCGCGTAGGCCCCGTCAAATTCGGTCCATACGCCCACAATCAGCCCGTAGCTGACCCCCACCTCCGGAAGCGGCGCGAGATCGAGTATCCCCCCTCCGACGGTGACGCTGTCGGACCCGTCAATGACCGTGAAGGTCGTCAGATCTGTCGTGGAGACTTCCACGTTTCCGACGGCGATGAGGACACCCTCCCAGGGCTCAGGGTCGCCGGCGAGGGACGTGACCGAGAGGATCTCTGGGGTTGGAGCGACGTCGTGGCCTGTCACCTCGAGCAGAGGCGCCAGGGCGCCGGCGACGTCCACCTCGGTTTGCCCGTGCCACTCGGCGTGGACCCCTCGGACGGAGAGGATGTCGCCAATCGACACGTCTCCCCAGGTCAGCACCCAGGAGACTCCCAAGTAAACGAAGATGCCTGACCATTCGCGGTCCCCGCGCCCCTGGACCCACACGCCGTCGGAGCCGACCGCTGTGACGATGACCTGGTCGAGGTTCACGCCCTCGCCCACGGGGATGAGCCCGGTCTGGAGGTCGCGAATTTCCTCCGCTCCGCCGATCGGCGAGGCTGCTGCGAGCGGCGAAGCGCTCCATGTGCCGTCCCGAACCATCCAATCGCCCGACCACCAGGTCGTCCTGCCAGCCACGATGGGCTCGAGGCGGCTGGCGACGGCGTCCGTGTACTCCCAGGCCGTCCCCGATCCGTCGACACCGATCTCGCCATAGACGTCGCTGACGGAGCCGTCGGGCGCGACGATTCGGTAGGCGTCATCTCCGTTTCCCGAAATCGCGGCGTCGTAGATCGCCGGCAAATCGTACAACGCGGCGAATTCGTTTTCGGCACCGGTAGCGGCGTAGATGCGCCGTTCTCCGGCCGCCATGGTGCCTTCAAGGGGTACCGAGCTTGGCGTTTCCGCTCCATTCGCGAAACGCTCGAGTGCGAATCCTTCGAGCGCGATCGCCTCTGTACCGGTATTCGTGATCTCGACGTAGTGAATTGCACCTTCGAGGGCGTGATCGACCACCTCGGTGAGCACAATGGAGCCGCCGTCTGTGGCAGGCACCGGTTCGCCGGGGTCGTCGGTCTCCTCGGGCGGTTCCGGCGGCTCGTCCGTCGTGTCGGTGGGCTCCGTGGGCTCATCGGTCGGCGTAGGTTGGGTGGGCTCCCCTGTGTCTGTCGTGGATGGCGTCTCCCCCGGCCAACCCGCGACACCCGTGACATCCACCATGCCTAGGACGGCGGCGCACATCTCGTCCAATGCGGTGTTTCCGTAGACCACATCCGTCGGGGCCTCCACCCCTTCGACTTCCAATTGATCCATGAGCTGTGGGTTGTCCGTGCTGTTGTCGTAGGTGCACTCGAGCCAGATGCGATCCCCGGGCCGGATCAATGGCGCGTCGAAATTGTCGGCATCGTAGTGGTAGTAGGACTGCCACTCGACGTCCCACGGGTCCGTGGCCAGAAGGCACTCCTCCGTAGGTTCTGCGCCGACGGGTTCAGCGTGCTCGACCCACAGGCGGGCACGGACGCCGACGGCATGCATGTGGTTGGCCAACAAATACACAGCGTAGGTTGCGGGGTCCGTCACCAAAAAGCTGAATCGCTCGACGTGTTCGGACTCACCTGCCGGGATCCGGAATTGGAGATCGCCCGTGTCACCGGGTTCGAGGCCGCCGAACGAAGTCGGCGCAAGATCATTGCCGACGCGCTGAAATTTGGGCTCCCGCGCAGGTCGCTCGTCGCGCGTCCGCAGGCGCACACGCGTGGTGTCGGGGTGGGGGTCCTGATTGTAAGCGTGGTAGTGAACCTGTGCGATGACCACCGAACCCACTGGCGCGTAAACGCCGGTATCGGCCGGCAATATCGCGGGAGCCGCGCCGGGGAGGAAGCCGCCAAGATCGATGCCGTTGATGGCACCGTAGCAGTCGTACCAGCCGTCCTCGTTCGCCAAGTCCGCCAGGTCGCCCTCGGGGTCGAGGCGCACTTGGACGTGGTGCACAACGGCGGGGTCGCCGGGCAGCACTTCGGTGGCGTCGATCCATGTGTCGTGGTCGAGGCCGAGCGGCAAGACGAAGCACACGTGGCTGTCGCCAAGGGGGGGCTGGAAGGGCTCTGAGGGGCTCAGTTCCAGGGTCCAGTCGTCGAGCACCGGCACGGGAAGCGGGACGATCAGAGCGGCGGTTGTTGGATCGCCTTCGGGTGCACCCGCGTCGGACCACGCTTGAAGCGTTGCGATTTGTGCGTCGCTCAGGCGCGGATCCCAGGAAAAGGGATGGACCGGCGTGCATTCCGGCAAGTCGGCGGCGCGAAAGGGGGGCATTTGCCTGGATTCCGCCCGGTCGGCAATCAGCCGATGGACCGCAGCGGCGCCCGCGTAGGTGTCGTAGGGCAGTTTGGGCGCAATGCCGTCGGCGTTGTGGCAGGTCGCACAGTGAGCGACGACAATGGGAGCCACGTCCCCATGCCACGTCACGTCGCCACTGGATGGCGAACCTTCCGCGGACGAACCGGGAAGGTCCACCTCTTGCGGCCCGCAGGCGATGGCGAGTGCGAACACCATCGTGCCTCCGTCTCCGCCGTAGCCGGGTATGGGGCCGAGGCCCATCGCCATTCGCGTTCGCTGCTCGTCGCCGACAACCGAGTGCCCACCTGGCGCGTCGAGCGTTGCGACCTTCGGCGGAGCCGTCCGGCGGCCCTACGGCGGGTGGGTGGCCGGCCGACGCGCCAAGGCGTCGACCGGAGGCTCTGCGACGGACCCTTGGGCGAGATCCCACAGGTCGGTCAGGAGGCGCACGCGGCCCATGATGGCGCCGTCGCCTCCGGCGACTTCCCATAGGACGTTGCCATCCAGGGACACTTCGTTGATCAGGCCCAAAGTGGCCCAGGCGGCAAGCACATGTCCTTCAGGTGTGAACCTGGCATCGCCCATACTGACGGTGTACCGGCCGAGGCGGTCCCGTACTTCCCAGGCCACCGAGGCGGTTCGCGCCGTTTCGTCCCAGGTGATCCAGCGTAGGCCGGAGACGGGCGGGTCGAGGTGGTCGCCGTTGTCGAACACCAGCGCCCCGCCCTCCCATAGTTGGGAGAGGTGGCCGTGGCTGAACAGGACGGCCTCGTCCGCAGAGGCCCAGAGGTCTTCTCCACTCGGCCCAGTAAATTCGCCGCCGGCGCCGCCGAGCTGGAAAATGCGGTCCCCGGTCGTTCGGTCGAATGCCATCAGCGTGTCGGTGTACTTGGACAACGTGTAGAGGCGGTCCTGATTGGGCTCCCAAACCAAGCTGTTCGTGTGCGTCCATTCGTGGAGATCCGTCCGGCCGTAGCGGTCGAAGTCCTTCTGCTGGTGTTCGCACCCCAAGACCAGCGGCAGGCCCCCTTGGTCAAACAGGTTCACGAGTTCGGTAGGGTCGAGAATGTCACTGCCCTCCGGTGCGGTGAAGACGCGGTCGGAGGCGACGTCGACCGGGGTCCCGTCGATCCCAGGAATTTCCCGAAAATCCAGGGCGAGCCATCCGAGGTTTCCGTCCCCAAAATCGACGAAATCGTGATGGCCAAGGAGAACACGGGTGTCGGCGACGACGACCCCGTCCCAGTTCACTTGGACGATTCGCCCGAGGTCCTCGTTTTTGTCCCAATCGAAGGTGCCGTAGCGCAGGCCCTGGCCGTCCGGCGTAGGCCGTGCGGTGACGGCGGCATAGCCGGGGTCGAGGCGATGGTACCAGACCGGGCGACCGAGGCCGTCGAGCATGACGACGAACGAGCTTTCGTCGGCGACGATGGTCGCAAGCACGTGTCGGTTGACGACTTCCGATGCAGGATCTGCCGAAACCGTGGGAGCGAACGTGGGGAGGTCCCACGGCGCGGACGGAACGAGGACGTCCACCGAGGGCGACGCGATCACGTCGCCCTCGACCTCCACCATGGGCTGAATCTCCACCTGGGTGCCCGACGGCAGGCCGCGCAGGGGAACCGCATGCTCGGTCCCAACCACTCCCTTGGGGGTCGTCAGGGTCGTTCCCTCTGGCAGCGTGATGACGGCGTACGGAACGCCGGTCGCTTCCGTCGTGAAGTGCAACGTGGCAGCGTTCGGGACCGTGGCGCCCCAGGTCACGGTGGCCACACCTCCACTCGGGGACGGGGTGTCGGGCCCGGCGCAAGCGACGAGGGCGGCAGCGACGGCCGGCGAGAGCACGGGGGACCGGTTCGGCGGGGTCGTCACGCAGCGTCCAGGTCGAGCGGAACCACGCCAGGCAGCTCCGCCTCGGCATCGAGGCCCATGGCCGTCAACAGGCCCGCGGCCAAACCGTCGTAGCGGATGGGGGCCCCCTCGGCGTCGGGCCGACCCTCCGGTCCTACGGCCAAGGAGGCGAGGTCGTCGTCCGTGGCCCCAAAGGCGCGGCCCGCCGCAAATCCTGCCCCGACGAGGAGGGCGGTTGCATGAGGCCAATGGTCCTTTCCACCCACGAGGTTCTGGCGGGGCGCGCGCCCCATTTCGGAAATGGCGACGACGAGGGTGTCCTCGAGGAGGCCGGCGGCTTCGAGGCCGGAGACAAGGAGGTACAGCCCCGCGAAGGTCTCTTCGTGTAGTGCGTCCTGGACGGCGTTGTCGTCGTGCGAGTCCCAATGGAGGCTGGTGTCGAGGAACACGGCTCGGCAGGTGTCAGCCGCAAGCAGGTCGACGGCCAGGCCGGCTTGAGCCGCAAAATCGGGGTGGGCGCCGGGCGTCAGGCTGGCCAGGAGGGACTTGGCCGCCGTCCCGAAACGGAGTCCGCGATCGAGGGCCTCGAAGCGCTGCATCACCTTGATGTGGTTGGCGCCGCCAAGGTCGCGAACGCGGTTGTGGAAATCGACCGTGCGTTGCTGGACGAAGGCCTCGATGGCGTCCGGGTCGGTGGGCGTCCAACTCGGGCGGACGACGCCTGCCGGGGTCGGGAATGGCCGACTGCGGTCCACGAGCGGAATCACCTGGGATTGGGCCCCGATTTGGCCGGTGCTCGCGCCGTGGGTGCCGACGTAGGACAGGCCCGAGAGGTCGACGGACCCCAGGGGGGTGTCGACGCCAAGGGCCGCACCGACGCGGGTCGCGACGTCCGCGTTGCGTGTGTCAGCGGTTCCTGTCAGGACGCGAACGCGGCTCGTGTCGTGGGCGATGGTGCCGGTCCAGATGCCTCGCACGAGGCTGGCGCGGTCGCCGTAGTTGGCGAAGAACTGGCCGACGGAGGGACGACGCACGGGGTTGATGCCAACCGCGTAGTCGCCAACCTGCCAGATACTGTCGACGTCGAGCGGGTCGAGAGGATCGGCGTGGAGCCAGGGGCCGTCCACCCGTTCTCGGTCCTCTTTGGGGTCCAGGGCGAAGCTCGGATCCCACCCGCCGTTGGCAAAAACGTAGACGAGGCGACGAGGACGAAGCGGCGCCGCCTTGGCCGCCACGCCGGCCGCCGCGAGGCCGCCTAGAAGGACGCGGCGGGTCAGGCTCATAGAAACGTCATCCTGGCGTCGCGGAACAGGACCGTGAGCACGGTCTGCCAGGCTTCCTGCACCGAGCCGGTGGCGTCGAACAGCCCCTTCCAGAGGCCCCAGTCCGCAGTGACCTCCGGCCCCCACGGGTCCACGGGCTCGGCCAGGATGCGCTCGTGGAGGGCCGCCAACTGGACGCGAACCGTCGCCTCGTCGACCGTCGTGGGGCCGACGAGGTGGAGCAAGTGGCGTTCCGAGGGGGGAGCCGCCAAATCGACGTACACGGTCGTCGCCGCAGCCTCCTCCGCGAGGCGCTTCAGCGTCAGCTCCTTGAGCGGCGTGGGACCATGTACGGGCGTCAGTCGTGTGACGGCGTCGATTCCTCCGGCCATCGCACGGAAGCCGTAGCGAGCCGACCGTAGCAAATCGACGGGTCCGAAGCAGCGCGTTCCCTCGCCATCCACGATCGGGAACTCGCATTCGGCGAGGTCGCCGATTCCGACCCAGGTGAATCCGACGAGGTCCTCGTAGAGCGTTGCGAGTTGTTCAGGACGAACATCCAGAACGCCGACTGCGCCGGGTCCGCGGAGGCCGAGGAAAGCGTCATCGAGGACGATGGCTTTCGTGAGTGCACGAAAATCGTGGCCGCTGGCAACGAACGCGTCCGTATAGGTGTCGACGAGATCGTCGGCGACGTCCTCGCGTGGCACCTGGTGGTACCAGGCCGCAATTTGTCGTGCCGTGCAGCGCGCAAAGCGAGGGTCGTCTGCGATGGCGCGGCCGACGGCGGCCAGATCGGCCACGGGTGCGCCGAAGTAGGCGGGTGGTGGCAGGCCCCACGTCGCCCAGGCACCTTCATCGGCGGGTGTGTATTGTTCGAGCGGGTAGCAATATTGGGCCGGCGTATAGCTCTGATAGGCTGGCTCTCCGTTCGTGAAATCCCGGCAGGACTCCTGGAAAGCCTTGACGACGCCGAATCGTTTGATCTGGTTTTTGTAGCCCCAAAATACGGCCGCCAAGGGGTCCAGCACCTGATGGCAGGCCACACATGCGGGATCCGTGGTCACCGCTTCCGCCACGGCCTCCTCGTCGACGAGGTCGCTTGTTGGCAACTCCACTTCCGTCGCCGCGAGGTCGTGACACAGGAGGCGATCCGCCACGATGGCGGCGCGTAGACGATGGAAGTTGCTGCCGGCGGATTCGTAGCGGCGCCACAGTTCGGCGTCGGACAGCAGGCCCGCCGAGGGTCGTCCATCGACCCAGGTGGACGTTTGCCAGGTTGGACCCTCCGGGTCGAAGGGCAGGCCGTAGACCTCGGCGTGAACCGCATTGGTCATCACCGTTGGCGTCGTCACGAGCTCCGTATAGGGACGATTTTCGGCGACGACCCAGGCCACCAATTCGAGAGGGGACTCGGACAAGGCGGCGGACATGTCCATCAGGTCGTTGCCGAACAGGGGGCCGACGGCGGGCAGCGGCTCGAGGACATCGCTTCGTAGGGCGTAGATCTCCGCGTGTTGGTCTTTGACGGTGTCGAGGAAGGCCGGGTCCTGCAACCACGTGTCGACGAGCGCCTCCAACGCGCCGGGGTCTTCGGTGATCGTCGTGATCTCGGCCACCGTCGGACGGCGCCCCAACAGCGACACCGCGACGCGGTTGGCCTGATCGACGGGGGGCAGGCGCTCCAAGACGCCCTCGTTGCATGCCAACCACCAGGCGATCACGGGCGGTCGATCCGAACCACCCGACGGGTGGGGACGTCGGGCACGGTCGATTGGGCTCCGTCAGGCCAACGTACGACGATGTCGACCACCGCGGCGTCGCCGAGGCCGAAGTGTTGCCGTGTCGGGCTGTTCGAGGCGAAATTGAGACCCCCGGCCGTCACCCAGTGGGTCTGAACCTCGGTGTCGGCGACGACTTGGATTCGTGCTCCGATGGCGTACACGTTGGGCGTGCCCGGTTGCCGGAGGTCGACGTCGAGCCACGCCGATGTGTCGCAGTTCGAAAGGTAGGCGTAGCTGGGTCCGAGGAGGTCCCGCTTGAAGACGTCGACGAAGCCGTCGGCGTTGAAGTCGGCCAGGCCGAATCCGCGAACCACGCCGCCATCGTCGAAGTCGTGCGTCGCCGCCACGTCGTCGAGGTGGCCGGTGGTGGCGATGTACAGCGCGTCGTGCTCGACGAGCGGATTCGTCCACAGGGGATTGTCGTTGGCGATGAAACCGAAGGCGACCGGTAGGTCGTCGTCGCCGTCGTTGTCGACATCCGTGAATTGGAGTCCCCAAGCCACCTTCTGACCCACGCCTCCATTGGGCGAAAGGCCGACGCTGTCCGCGGTGTCCACCCAAAGAGCGCCCTGGCTCGCCAGCAGCTTGAATTTGTTCCATTCGGACATTGCAAAGTCCGGCAGTCCGTCGCCGTTGAAGTCGGTGATCGCAAGGCCCATGCCGGTCACGATCAGGCCATCCAGCCCCAGTGCGTCGGTATTGCGGGTGAAGGCCCCTCCGTCGTTGGAAAGTACGACGTTGGGGTAGGCCACGCCGAAGTCGTTGACCGACATGAGGTCGAGGTCGGCGTCGTCGTCGAGATCGAAAAAGCCGCCCGCGTAGTCGTAGCCGTCGTGCATGGCGACGGGAAGTCGGTCGGATTGATCCTCGAAGGTGCCGTCGCCCCGATTCACGAGGAGGAAATTGGGGTCAGCGGGCAGGAAATCCGCCGTTTCGACGGTCCCGCTTTCGTCGACGAATCCATAGTTGCCAACGTAGAGGTCAAGGTCGCCGTCGCCGTCCATGTCGCCCCACGACGAGGTCGTGGTGCGGGTCGACCCGCTTGGATTCAGCGTGGCTCCGGTGGCGGGGTCGTAGACGCGGTCGGCGTTGGGGATGGCCGTCGCCGTGACGTCGGTGAATTGGCCGACGCCGTCGTTGGCGAGCAACATCATGGGCCGTTCGAATCGGCCGACGAGGAGGTCGATGTCGCCATCGCCGTCGTAGTCGGCCGACGAACCACCGATGGCGTAGCTGAGCTCGAAGGCGGCAAAGCGGGCCTCGTCCAGCACCAGCGTCCCGCCTTCGTTCGTCCAAGCGAGGAGGCCGGTCTCGGTGGCGCCGACGACGTCGTCGTCTCCATCGCCGTCCATGTCGAAGGTCCAGACGCCGGAACCCCAGATCCAGAGGTCGCCCGGCAAGGTCCCAGGCCAATCCAGCCGCGTAAACCAAGTTCCCCCGTCTCGGGCCGAGGGGTCGGTGCACACCACTTCGCCGGGAATCGTGACGGTGGCGGGGGTGGTCGGTGGAGGGGGGGGAGGCGGCGTTTCGTCCGTGGTTACGTCCGTCGGGCCCGTCATCGCGGTGCCGGGCGACGTTTCCCGGGGGCTACACGCGATGGCCGCCGCGGTCAGCATTGCCAGCGATGGGCGCATCATCTCCCCTGCTGCAGAGCTAGCCCGGCTTTGTCCGTGTGGGGGCCGAATGTGGTGGATGCTGAGCGCGGCATGGGCAGGCCAAGACGTACCGTTGAGCGCGGAGCCCGTCATTCAGATGCTCGCTACTGAGGAGGGTACACCGAGGGGGCTGCCGGCCACGTCGTCGGAGGTCTCCTTGGGCGTTTACCCGGTGGACACCGGGGCTCCCCACGTGTGGCACGGAGCTTTGCGGCACGACGTCGGGTTGGCGCGATTCGGCCGCGGCGCGTGGACGGGGGGCCTCGCTGTGGAGACGGTGGCCGACGACGACAACGACATCTCCTTCCGCCTCGTCCGGCTGTTCTACGACGCGCACCTCGGAGCGGCCTATCGGTGGTCGGAGTCGTCCGTCGGCTGGCTCTCCTGGCGGCACCAATGCAGTCACGGGACGGATGACGTCGCGGGTCGCATCCTCATCCGCTCGGGGCCCGAACTTGGCGTCCGACGTGAGGGCGGCGGCGCCACGCGTTGGAGCGCGATGGGCGTCGTCCAGGGCACGGTCATCGGCCAGAACCGGGACGACGCCTGGCAGCCGCGTGGTCAGGTCGCCGGTTCGGGGACGATCGAGGTTCCCGTTCGGGGTTCGTGGTCCTTCGTTGCGGGAACGGGCCTCGGACTCATGGCGGTCGGCACCGGTTCCGGCGAGCTGTGGACGGCGGGGTCCACTTGGGGGGACGTGCGCGTCGTCCCGCTGCCGAGGCTGGAGGCTGGATTTCGGACGGCGGGACCAACGGGTTGGGCAAAGTTCGGTCTGGCCTACGAACGCATCGAGGACAGCGGCATCGGCGACGCCGCCGACCCCGCCCACCTCGCGCTGCTGCGCATCGACCTCGGAGCGTTCAGCAGCCGCCCCGGCACGTGATTTCCACTTGCAGCGTGCGGTGATGCACGTGGAATACCTCTTCGAGGAGTCGATGGGCTTCGCGCTGGACCGCGTCGGGCGCGGCATCCGGCTCGGTTCGGAGGTGGGCGGAGACCAGCGCATGCCGGCCGTCGAGGGACCACACATGAAGGTCGTGGACGTCCTCTACACCGGGAACGGCGGCGAGCGCCTGTCCGACGTGGACGGGGTCGATGCCAGCTGGGGCGGACTCGAGCAGGATGGTCGCAGTGTCGCGCATGAGCACCCAGGCCGTCCGTAGGACGAGGGCGGCCATCACGGCGCCCACGGCCACGTCCGCCCAGCCGTGTCCGGCCCAGATCAGGATGGCCGCGACCACCGCTGCGACGGAGCCGAGCGCGTCGACGAGGACGTGGGCCAGGGCGGCGCGAAGGTTGACGTCGCCGCGGTCCCCACGGGCGAGCATGGCCGCGCTCCCGAGGTTCAGCGCGAGGCCGATGGCGCCAACGATGGCGACGGCATTCCATGGCGGCGGAGCCGCCGGTTGGGCCATGCGGTGCACGGCCTCGGTGAGGATCGAGCCCGCGATGGCGGCGAGCGCCATGCCGTTGACGAAGGCGCCGAGGACCCGCATACGGACGAGGCCGAAGCTCCAGCGGGCGGACGGCGGTCGCCTCGCGAGGCGGTCGGCGATCACGGCGATCGACAACGCTCCGACGTCGCCAAGTGCGTGGCCGGCGTCCGATAGCAGCGCCAGCGAACCCGTCCACAGGCCGATCGAGGCCTCGACAAAGAAGAACCCGAGGTTCGCGACGAGCACCCAGGTCAGTGCGCCGCCGGCCCCTGGCGCCGGGTGGTGGTGATGGTGCCCGCCGTGGGCGTGATCGTGGGCGTGTGCACCCATGGTCGCGCGTCACCCGGGCGCGGAGGGACGGCAAGGCGGCCACGGCAGGCCGACGGTGCCGAGGACCGCGCGGAAATCGGGGGGAGGGGGCACGTCGAAGGCGAGCGGCGCCTGCGTCCGAGGGTGGAGAAAGCCCAGGTGAGCTGCGTGGAGCATCTGGCGAGGTGCCTGGGGTGGTCGCGCCCGCCATCCGGGGGGCAGGTAGAGCCGCTCCCCCACGAGGGGCCGCCCGACGAGCGCCCAGTGAAGCCGGATTTGGTTGCGCTTGCCGGTCTCGAGCTGAACCTCGACGAGGCTGACACCCCGGCTGCTGCCGATGCGGGTCCAGCGGGCCGACGCGACCTCGCCGCGTTCGCCCTGGCGGGGTGCGCGCTGGATGAGCAGCTTGCGGTCCCACAACATGGGGTCGTCGAATCGGCCGCCGGGACCGACGTCACCGTGGATGAGCGCGCGGTAGATCCGAACGGGCGAGCGGGCGTGAAACTGAGCGCGCAGGCCTTCGAAGGCGGCGGGCGTACGGGCGATGACCACTGCGCCGGTCGTGTCGCGGTCCAGTCGATGGGCAGCCGCGGTGTCCGCGGAGGTGAGGTAGGGGCGGGCAAGGGCCACAAGGCTGCGCTCGGCCTTGCGCTGGGCTTCGCTGGCGGTGTCGGTCAGCAGGCCCGTGGGCTTGTTGAAGACGACGAGGTCGGGATCTTCGTAGATCACCTCGACGCCATGTTCTTGTAGGTCCACGCGCCCTTTGGTCCGAGTCCGTCCGGTGCCTGGCGTGTTCCACCGGAGATCGACGACGGCCCCGACAGGAACGATGATGCCGGCGGCCTCCAGACCGACGGGGGCACCGTCGACCCAGACTTTGCCGCTTTGAAGGACATCGCGGGCGCGTTGGCGGCTGCCGACGCGTTCCGCGACCGACCGATCCAGCCTGAGCGGTGTTTGGACGACCCAGCTGTCGTTCACTTCCGACGACGGCGCAGCGCGACGAGGGCCATGAGGGCGGCAAGGGAGGGGCCTGGGGAGGCCTGGCACCCGCAGCCGTCGGGGTCATCGTCGACGGGTGGCGCCTCCCCGGTGTCGACGGGGGGGGGCGTGCCGGTTGGCGTCGTCGTCGTCGTTGGCGGCGTCGTGGTTGGTGGGGTCGTCGGGCCCGTGGTCGGGGGTGGCGTCGTCGTTGGCGGCGGTGGCGGGGGGGGATCGGCCCCCACCACGGCGACTGCGTCGGGCCCACACGCCGTCAGATCCGAAGGGTCCGTGGCACAGACAAACCAGGTAATCGTGGCTTCGGGAGTCGGGATGAAGGTGGCCCGGAACAAGTCGCCGCCGATGAAGTGGGCGTCGACTTCCTCCGTGATCACGCCGTCCGTCCACGTCAGCCATGCACGGGTAAGGCGCGGGCCGGTGTCCGAGGTCACGCGATCGGAGACGGCGAAGCGGACGGATCGCGCGCCCACGAGGCCGTCGGCCATCGACTCCGTGGCCCGGATGACGGGCGGAAGCGTGTCTTGGACCTGCGTGATCGTGCCCAAGTAGAGGCGGTTGCGGTAGTCGCCGCTTTCGCCCTGGGCGGTCACGACATCGAGGCGACCGTCGCCGTCGAGGTCGCCGAGATCGAGTCCAAGCGTGGTGTCGGTGCCGACCGCAAAGGCTTGCGCGGCCTGCACCATGTTGCCAACGCCCACATTCCACATCAACCGTTCTTCGGTGGCAACGGCAGCGACGATCGCGTCAAAATCGCCGTCGTCGTCCAAGTCGACGCACTGCACCTCGTTGTCGTCGGCGCCGGGTGCGCCATCGACCTGGATGGCGGTGACGTCCGTGAACACGCCGAAACCGTTGTTCGTCAGCAGCTGCTCTTGGAGTTGGGGCGCGCCGTTGTCGAGCCACAGGTCGAGGTCGCCGTCTCCATCGACGTCGCATACGTCGGGACCGGCGGTGTACGGTCCCGGTTGCGGCGGCAGGTTGGCGTCCACGTTGGTGAAAAGGCCGGTACCGTCGTTGAGGAACAGGAGGCTGTCGCCGTTCTGGCTGGCGAGGAGGATGTCGAGGTCCCAGTCGCCATCCACATCGGCCAGGTCGATGTCGACCGGGCCGGTGCCGATGAACGATGTGTCCTGGGGCACGGCGGCCACCAGTTCGGTGAAGTGCCCGGTGCCGTCGTTCGTCCAGATCTCTGCGGTACCGCCCGAACCCGGCGGGAGGTCGCCCCAGTCCGAGAGGACGAGGTCCAGGTCGCCGTCGCCGTCCATGTCGCCCAGGCGAGCCGCCCCAGCGCGACTCGATGCCGCCAGCCGGGTGGGGCCTTCATCGATGAACGTCGCGGTCCCGTCGTTGATGAAGACGTTGTCGGGGTCGTCGCCGTAGGAGTCGGGCGCGATGAGGTCGAGGTCGCCGTCGCTGTCGATGTCCCCGATGGCGACCTGGCGGTGGCGTCCCATGTGGCCCGACAGCGCCGTGTCGCTGACTTCCGCGAATGTGGGACCTGGCTCCGTGAGGTAGATCAACAAGGGCTCGGCCTTGCCGGGGACGAAGTACTCGCCGCCACTCGCGTAGAGGAAATCCAGGTCCCCGTCGCTGTCGAGGTCGGCCATTTGGGCGTAGTGGCTGTAGCAACCCTCGGGATTGCAGGGCTGGTCGCCGAGCAGGTCCGTCACCTCGAGGAAGAACGGGTCAGCGTGAGCGGCCGTCGCGGCCAGGACCGAGATCACCACGTGGTCGTCAACGTCGAGAAGGTGCCGTCTTCGAGGTCCATGGCAGCCGAGCCCGCGTACAGCGTGCAGTTGAAGACGCCCCGCGTGATGGCGCGGGGTTGGGTGCCGTCGGCGAGGGGTTCGCCGTCGTAGTCCTCATGGCTCGTGACCTCGAACCACGCGCCGGACTGGTCGCCGGACGACTTGCTGCAGGTCCATTCCTCGCCCGTGGCATCCCAGTATTTGACGTTGGCGCCGGGGATCTCGTTGTCGTCGTCGTTGCCGTTCTGGATCAGGGTGCCGTAGGGGCTGGTGCCGACGTCGAGGATGTGGAATCGAACGGTGTCGTCGGGCAGGTCGTCGAGGTGGACGATGACTTGGATCTCGAAGCGGGGGAGCACGGGCTCGATGCCGATACCGAAGCTCTGGGCCTCCACGTACTTGTCCTCCCACGCCGACGTGAGCTGGGAGACGGTGGCCTTTTCACCGCCGAACGGGCTGGTGACGGAGATGGGCACATCTTCGATGGTAGCCGTGATCGACCAAGTCTCCCCCGCCGTCGGTCCGGGACCCGTATTCGTGTCCGTCCCGGTCAACAGGTCCGGTCCGCAGGCCAAAAAACGCCACATGGCAACGCCCTCTCGCAGCCAACTAACGTGGCCTTTCCCTTAGCGGATCGGCCGTCTACCTTGCCCAGAGGGGGCATCCATGACGTCTGCGGAGAGCGGTCACGTCGATATGTGGCGTTCCAGCTTGGCCGGGGACCTTGGCGCGTCCGAGGCGGCCGCGGAGGAGGCTCGCTGTAACGAGGCCTTGGACGAGGCCCAGCGGCGACACCTGAACCCGACGGGCGTGCGCAGGTGGGTGCGACGGTTCGAAGCGCTCGTGCTCGGTCGCTTGATCGGCGTTGGCGCCGTCGGGCTGGTCTTGATGGGGGGATGGGGGGTGCTGGATGCGCTGGGGTCCGAGCGGCGGGACGCGTCGGCCCGTTTGAGGGCGCAGGTGGTCGCGCAGCAACGACTCGAGGTGGCGGCCGGGCGTGGGGTGGCGCTGTTGGCCGAGTTGGGTCGCCCGGTCGAGGTCACGGACGTGGGTGGGCTGGCGGCCGCACTGGATCAGGCGTCGGCGGACTTGTCCGTCCCAGGTAAGCGGCGGGACGAGGCGTCGCGTCGCGGTGCGTTTCTGCGCGCGGACGTCATCGCCATTGGAGCGGAAATTCGGGCCGCTTCGCGTGAGGTCGTCAACCGCGACGGCGCCGTGCGCCGCCTTTGGTCGAAGCCATGGACGGCGGCGATGTTGGCGGCCGGGTGGGTGGGGCCTACAGATCCGCCCCGAACATGACGTAGTTGCGCCCTGCGTTGGGCGCCAGCGCCCAGTCTTTGAGGCAGTACGAGAGGACGAGGTCGCGGGAATCGTCGGCGTCGAAGTGGCCAGAGTCGAAGTCGCAGATCCCCTCGGTTTGGGGAAGGACGAGGTCCGCGGATTCGGCGAGGTCGAGGATGCCGCAAGCCGGACCGAAATAGATGTAGGTGGCGACGCTCCCGGCCAGGCCGGCTTCGTCGTGCAAGACCATGTCCGCGAAGCCGTCGTTGGAGAGATCGCCGACGATCCTTGTCCTGTAGTGCGCCTCCCCCGGTTCGTGGTGGATGGCCCGGAAAATCCCCTGGGCATCGGCGAGGCTGTGCTCGCCCGTCGCGGGGTCGGTCAGGAGCCGCGTGACGCTGTTGTAGCGTGCGTCGCCGGGAGGTGGACGGAACGAGTGGACGAGCAGGTCGTTTGTTCCGTCGCCCGTGGTGTCGCCGGCGGAGGAGAGGCCAAGCGCGGTGGCGCCCTCGATGGACGTCGTCCACGCCGCGCGGCGGAAATCATCGAGGTGGAAGTCCTCTCTCGGTAGGGGACTCTCAAACATCCTGAGGCCTTCGAAGGGCCCGTTGGGTTCCAGTTGAGTCGTCAGGATTCCCCAGCGCGCTACGTCGTCCACGCCATCGCTGGTGAAGTCGTAGGCGGTCACGGCGGTGACCCCCAGATCGATGCCGTGCCCGAGGGTCTTGGGCGGTTGAACGTTCCATCCCTGGTCCGCGAAGGCCGTCAGGTCGTACAGGGCGAGCGCCAGGTCGGGCGTGACGAGGGTCACGGTGCCTCCTCCCCAGATGTTGCCAAGACCGAATTGGGTGTCATCGGACCACCCCGACAATCCGTCGACCGGGGGCCCCGTCGGCGTGGGGCCTGCCAAGAAATGAAAGGCCCGGCCGCTCGTGAGCAGTTCCGGGCTGCCATCGAAGTCGATGTCCATGGCCGCGAGGGGTGGGTCCGAGCTTTCGAAGCTGGCCAGGGAGGCCGAGCTGGCAGCGCGCTCCACGAGTTGCGCGCCGGTATGGAAATGCAGCTGGTGTTCGGTGAATCCGGACCCCCATTCGGCCGCGGCCACCTCGTCCAGGCCGTCTCCGTCGATGTCGGGAACCACGGTCAGGCTGGTCCCGTAGCGCCCGCCGACGCGATCTCCCTGAATCCCGGGCCAATGTGCATCCAAATAAATGGCGGGCAAATAGCCGTGCGTGAGGGGAGGATCTGGCGCGGCGCCGTCACCGTGTGCGTCGCATTCAGCAATGGACGGCCCATCGCCCCCTGTTTCGTTCGTGCGTTCCGGCGGGCGAAAACACGAGACACCCGACCAGAAGACGGGCAGCGGGGGTCCCAGCAGCAAGGTTCTGCGCCCTGGATGTCGGGGGATGTTCATCAAAGGTCGGCACCGTAGAGGATGTAGGTTCTCCCCGCGGCCGCTGCGTATTCGGTAGTCTCGATGCCGCGGCCGATGAGGAGGTCGGCGAGATCGTCGTGATCGAAGTCGCCGGGCTCGATCTGGGTGAAGACGTCGGACGTGTCGACGAGGGCGAGGTCGGCGTCGACGTCGACGTCGAGGACACCGCAGGCGGGCCCGAAGAAGAAGTTGAGGGATTCCGGGCGGCCGTAGTATTCGCTGGTTCGAACCGTGAGCTCGTCGAAACCGTCGCCGTCCATGTCCCCGAGGATTCGGCCATCCATCTCGACCGTGAGGGCGTCTGGGGTGTCGATGACAAAGGTGGTCTGGGCTTCGTCGAAGGTGTGTGCGCCGGTGCCCGGGTCTGTGAGCATCCAGATGTGGGCCGGTTTGGTTTGCACACTTCCTGCTCGTCCGGTGATGAGGTCGTCGAAGCCGTCACCGGAAGTGTCGCCGCCGGATGACGTGCCGATTGGGTAGCCCCATGGCGAGATCGCGGTCCAGGTGGCAAAGGTGTAGTCGAGCATGTAGAACACGGTGTCCCTGGGGAAGGGACCGGCGAAGAACTGGGCTGTCAGTGCGACATCGTCGATGCCATCTCCGGTGACGTCGTAGACCTCGGCGGTGCCTGGGGGACCTTCGGCGTAGATCGTCGCCAATTGCTCCCCCGGCGGGGGGATGTCGGCGGGATTGAGGTCCGTGAATTGGTTGTATTCGACGAAGACCAACGACCCTTCGCCGAACACGTTGCCGATGCCGAAGCGGTCGTGGTCCAAATCTCCACCCGCCATTGCGATGTCCGGCTCGACGTTCGGGCCCTCGACGAGGCCGCGCCCGAGGACGATGTCGTAGAATCCGCCGTTGTCGATCAGGAGGTCGATCTTGCCGTCCATGAAGACATCAGCGGCGCCCGAGGCAGCGGTCCCGAAAGGCGCCTCCCAGGTGATGGACCCGTCGAGGGAGGACGCCTGCCCGGCGAGCTGGGCGCCGGTGTGGACCATGAGCAGGAAGGGCAAGTCGTCCATGCCGATGTCGTGGGACGCGACCTCGTCGATGCCGTCGCCGTCCATGTCGGGGATGACGGCGTTGATGTCGCCATAACGCCCCGCATACCGGGCCCCGATGATGCCGGGCATGTCGTCGTGGAGTTCCAAGGCGGGGACACCTGCGAAGGTGACGCTTTCGCGCGGATTGGGCGCGCGGCCTTCGGGGTAGGCGTCACAGGGCAGCGGCCCCTCCCAAACGGGGACGGTCTCCCCCATTGGCAGGTCGATGGCCGTGTCTGCAGCCGGCATGTCGTGGGTCTCCCGACACGCCGCCACCACAAAGAGTAAGGGAATCATGGGGCCCAAGGCCGGACGTCGAAGGGGGTGATGCCAAGGTAACGGTCCGGATCTCGCAAGAAATCCAGGACGAGGCGCGCGCCGCGGAATCGCTAGGCTTCTTCGTCGTCGCTGGCCATGCCCGGAAAGGCGTGGGCGTCGCCAAGGTCCTTGACGACGGCTTCCTCCGTTGCCCCCTTGGGGACAGTCACCGTGAGATCCTTGGCTTGGACGGCATGGGCGCGACCTGCAGTATGGGCGCTACCACACGCCGTCACAACCTGCGAGGCAGATGCTCGTGTCGAGTTCCCACACGGTGCCGGTTTCATAGTCGAGATCGTGGCGCGCGAGGCCGACGCCCTCGGCAAAGTACCATTCGCCCGCCATCGCGAGGCCGCCGCCGCTGGAGTTCTCCGCCCGCAAATGTACACAGGTGATGCCGCCGCCGAGGGAGCTCACTTCGCCGCAGTCCATCGTGGCCACCAAGCTGGTGGTCCACGTGTCGCCGTTGACGATCTCCAGGATCTCGTCGCCTACGGCCATGTTCGGGGCAGCCAATTGCAATGGCGGGTCGTAGGTCTCGCTGAACGACCCGGCCTGCCAGTGATGGACCAGCAGGCCGCCCTCTTCGGTGTTGGAGATGTCGTAGGAGCGTATCCGCTCGCTGCCGACGCAAATCACGGTGTCGTCGATGCAGTCGGTGTCGAAGTCCAGCGTGTAGACGCCGTCGGCTGGAATGGTGTCGGTGGCCCTGTTGGACCCGATGAGGAGGTAAGGGACGGCACCGTCCACAGCGGCGTAGTTCCAGCGTCGAATGCCGTCCAAAGGCGCGAAATCGCGGTGCCAGACTGGAACACCCGCGACGTCGGTCGTTGGATCCGGGTTCGGACCGTCCTCGGTGCCCGTGGTGGCCAGGAAGCCACGGCAACCCATCCACAGCGCAACCATCATCGGTCCTCCCAGAGTTCTCTATCCGCCGCCGATGTCCGCCAGCACCTTCTTGACGTGACGGGCAAACGGCAGGAGTTCAACGGGCTTCTGGTGGTGCCCGATGACGTTGGGAAGCGCCTTGATATCGTGGAGGCGGTCCGGGTCGACGCCGGACAGGATGACCACGGGCAGGTGCGTGCTGGCGGGGTTGGCGGCCCAAAGGCGGAGCAGGCGCGCACCATCCAGGCCTGGCAACATGATGTCGCAGATGGCGAGGTCGAACGGGTCGCCCGTCGTGGCCGCTTCGAACGCGTCGCGGCCGTTGTCGACGTGGTGTGTTTCGACATCGGGCAACACCCTGGCCAGCGCAACCCGAAGGAGCTGAGCGATGTCGGGGTCGTCTTCGACCAATAGGATGCGCCGGCGCGCACTGCGCGGGCGTTGGGCGTCCACCTGACCTCCGGGTGCCGGTGCTATCGCATGGCGGGGGGAGGGGTGACCCCGGGGCGCGACTCTGCCGCGGCCCCGGGGTGAATGGGTCCCCCCCCATCCACGGGGATTGTAGCGCAAGGCGTCGCGAATGGCAGCGCCAAGATGCAAAAAATCCATGTTCGCCCTACTCGGCGACGACGACGGACCCGGGTTGGGGAGGCAGGAGCAGGTAACCGTCGAGGTCTTCGGCGAGGATCCCGTCGATCTGGTCGAGCGGGGTTCCCGGTTCGAGGTCGGGCAAGGGAGCGAGATCGGCCCCCAGGCGCAAACCGGCGCCGTCGGCTGTCACGATGGAGGGTCCGACGTCCATACGAACGCCCTGAGTGCGCACCCAGACGCCCTCCCAGGGCTCGGGGTCGAGGAGCAGGTCGTCGAGCAACACGTCGATGGGCTCCACCGTTGTGGTGCCCCCGAGGGAGGTGAGCGATCCGCCAAGCGCGAGGATCACGTCGATCTCGGTCTGGCCGCTCCACTCCTCGGAAATGCCAACGGCCGAGACGATCTCGCCGAGCGAAAAGGCCGAAGTGTCATGGCCCCAACTGCCGCCCGTCCACAGGAAGAGCCCAGCCTGAGATTGTGGCGGAAGGGACGTCACGTAGAGACCGTCCTCTGCGATGCCGGTGATGACGACGTCGGACAGGACCACCCAGGACGACGTAGGTGCCAGGCCGGACTGGATGGCGACGATCGTGTCGATGGGGACCGCAGTGGCGTCGTCCACGCTCCATTCGCCGGGTGTCGAGGTCGCCGAGCCTGGCACGATCTGCCAGTGAGACGGGTTCCAGACGGCGTCGGCGGCCTCGGAGAGGCGGCGATGCGCAACGGCGTCGTGGTGGTCCCAGGTCGTGCCGGCCCCGTCTTCGCCGGGGACGCCAAAGGTGTCGACCACCTGCCCATTCCAGGCGAGGACGATCGCATCGTTGCCGTCACTGGCGACGGCGCTGCACTCCAGCTCTGGCAACTCGCCCATGATCGCCTCGAAATCGTGGCTGGAGCCAAGCGCGGCGACCCGTGCGCTCTTGCCGGCGCCAAGGACGAACGGCTGTGGAGAGCACACCTCGGGCAACGCGGCTCCGTTGGGGTACCGCCACAACTCGAAGGTCGCGAGTTGGACGGGGCCGGCCGAGGTGTTGGTGAGTTCGACCATCTTCACGGTGCCCACCTCCCGGTGGTCAAGCACCTCGGAGATGACGACAGAAGGCGCCACTTCGGGTTCGGCTTCGGTGATGATGGGAGGCGCATGGGGCCAGCCATCGACTGTGGTCACGGTGGCGACGGACCACGTGACGCTGCAGCTCTCGGCCGGGAGGTGGTCGCCGGCGAGAAGGTCGACAGGCGGCGCCAACCCCTCTTGAGCCAACATCGCGACGAAATCCTCGTTGGCGTCGGACGCATCGTAGGTGCAACGCAACGAAATCTCGTCGCCTTCGTGGAGGACTGGCGCCAGCCCCGGCGCGAATGGCCACGTGTACGCCCGGGCGGATGCCACCGACCAATCGGGCACCGCGAAGAGGCACGATTCGGGGGCCTCCCCGTCGACCGGACTGCGCCGCGTGACGCAAAGCTCCAGGCTGCGTCCAGCGGCCCCCATCCGCGGCTCGATGCGGACGATGGCGACGTCGCCCGGCCAGGGACTCAAACCCGTGAGGCGCTCTTCGTGGTCCGTCGCACCACCCGGGATCAGGAAGGTCGACAGGCCGTCTGAGCCGGCGTCTGAGACGAGGTCTCCGGCGTCTGTCCCCGTGACCCCGGACTCGAGTTCGACGGCCGGCGGCGTCGTTCGCCAGCGAAGCTGGAGGATGGGGGCGTCCAAATGCACGTCGTCGTCGAGGACCCGGTGGTGGACCTGGACGACGACTTCGGCCTTGTCGGTGAGCGCGTAGGCGGTTCCAAGGTCGGCCAGCAGGATGCTGGAGCCCGCGTGCCAACTGACCAACGGCATGCCGCGCTGAGGGCCGTCGCACTCATACCAGCCATCGTCGTTGGGCGTCTTTGGAGCGCCCAACTCGTCGAGCCAGGCGACGATGCGCGTCACGGCGAGAGGGTCGGTTGGCGCGACCGCCGCGGCGTCGATCCACACGGTGTCCGCGATTCCGGGGTCGTAGGCGAAGCAGCGAGACACGCCGGGCTCCACTTCTGACGGCGTCTCGTCGAGGGTCCGTGTCCACGCTGGCGGCGTCTCGGTCCAGGGCGGAAGCAGGATTCCGGCGTGGTCGGTGGTGCCTTCGGGCGTGCCTGCGGCGATCCAGTCCGCAACGGTGGCGATCTCAGATTCAGTGAGCCCGTCTTCGCGGCGCGGGGCGGCCGGCATCGCGCACGCGGGTGTGTCCGCCGCAAGAAACGGGGGCATCGTGGAGCTGGCGAATGCGTCGGCAAACGCAGGCAGGTCGGCGACGACGTCGGTGTAGCGGTCGTAGGGGCGGTCGGCCTGGCTCCCACCTGGTCCGTGGCAGCCAACGCATCGGTAGGCCACGAGGGGGCGGACGGTGCGGTGCCACGTCAGGAGGTCGCGGTCTGCGGACGTGTCGGTAACGGAGAGGTCAGGGGGTGAGACCGTGGGATCCGGACCCCCACATCCCAGTACCGCCAACAGCGCGGAAGGCCCCATGCCGCGGCCCTAACGCAGCGGCGGACCCGTCAGATGCGGGCGCTGATGTGGTGGGCGAGTTGTCGCCGCCACCAGGTCCAATCGTGAGCGACGTCGTAGCCCCAAATGTCGAGGACATGCGGGATCCCGCGTTCCTGGAACAGGGCCCCAAGCGCCAAGGTCTCCTCGATGCACCCTTCCTCGTATTTCCCACGACCGCAGACGAGGTGAAGCTGGGTCTGTGAACGCACGCGTTCGAGCGCCGCCCCTTCGAGTTGGGACACGTACGCGAGCGGGCAGTTGAAGTACACGTCCAGGCTGCGGTGGCCTTCGACGAAATGGGTGATGTCATAGCGGCCCGACATGCACAACGCCCAATTCGCGATGTCGGGGTGCTTGAGAGCGAGGTTGGCGGCGTATGTGGCGCCAAGCGAGCACCCCGCGGTCATCACGCGCGCCTTCGGGTCGCGCAGGTCCTGACGGATGCGCGGGACGAGGTTTTGGACGATGAACCGTTCATAGGCTGCGTGTTTGGCGAGACGGACGTCTGGCGGTTCGTCCTTGCGGGTCCAGGCCTCTGCGACGTTGGACTCCGGGCACCAGACCTTGAGGCGTCCCTGCTCGATCCATGGGGAAAGGACGTCGATCATCCCTTGCTGTTGCCATTCGTGGGCAAAACCGGCCGCACTGGGGAACACGAGCAAAGCGGGACCGAAGTGGCCGTAGCGCCAGACATGGACGTCGCGGCCCAACTCCGGGCTCGGGATCCGCTCGTGGACGCCTGTCATACTCTCTCCCTTGGCCGCAACATCCACAGGATCGCGCCGTTCATCGCGTCGGTCACGCCCTCGGCCGTCGACAGGCCCCCTGACCACCCGACGAGGCGGGCAAACCAGATGTCCTGCAAGAGGCTCGCGACTTGGCCGCGCTCGGCCGCGGACCCCGGCCAGGTGCCGAGCCAGGTGACGATGGCCGCCGTGGTACGGCCGTGGAAGCGGGCCACGCGACCGGTATTCTCGGGGACCCCGCTTGCGACAGCGCGAAGGAGGGCGCGAGCGAGCGCCGGCCGCTGCAAGAGCGCCTCGGTCATCCAGCCGAAGGCGGTGCTCAGGCGCGCCACAGGGTCGGGGTTCGGCCCGCAAACGACGTCGAGCTGGCCATCCAACGTCGCGGTCAGGTGATCGAGGGCGCCGACAAGGATGTCCTCCTTCGTCGGAAACCTTCGGTAAACGGTTCCGAGCGCGACTTCCGCCAGGCGCGCGACGTCGCGCAGCCGCACAGCGTCGAAGCCGTCGCGCTCAGCCAAAGCCAGGGCGGCCTCGATGATGCGTCGCGTGCGGTCGTCCATCGTGTTCTCGGCTTAGCCGGTGGTGGGAGTTGGGCCAAACGACGCGACGTCGGGCATGGTTGCGTCCAGCGAAGGCTTGCACTACTCTCCCGGTGGCGGCGTCGATCGCGGGGAGGGAGGATGCCGAGGATCTGGACCGGCGTGACGGCGCTCCTGATGGGGTGTGGCGAGGACCCCGCCACGCCAAGCGAGGACCCCATCGAGTCAGGGCCCTACGTGGTGCTCGACCCCGTCGGCCACCTCAACCGGGCCGCCATCACCCTCGTGAACCGTCGACCGACCGAAGCCGAGCTCGACGCCGTGGTGGCCGACCCCGCGTCGATCGATACCATCGTCGAGTCCTACATCCGCGATCCCCGTTTTCTGGACACGGTGGGCGACTTGACGGCGGAGATGTTCCTGTTCCGCTACGATACGTTCCTGGTTCTTCCCGCGTTGGGTGAGTTGACGGGGTACGACCAGCAAACCATCTATCAGTCCTTCGTCGACGAACCCATCATGTTGGTTCGGCATATTGTGGACCACGACCTTCCCTATTCGGAGATCGTCACCGCCCAATATATGCTGACCAACGAAGTCGTCGCCAAAATGTACGGCCTTGAATTCGACCCTGCAGGGGAGCCCTGGCAGATTTCGGCCTGGTCCGACGACAGGCCCAAAGCGGGTATTCTCTCGTCTGCTCAAATGTGGCGTCGCTGGGAGTCGGACGGATCCAACTTCCATCGCGGCCGCGCCAACATCGTTTCGAGCCGGTTGCTGTGCGAGGACTTTGACTCGCGCGACGTGTACGTCCCCGGCGGCATCGACATTGCTGACGAATTCGAAGTCGCCAACGCCGTCATGGTGGAGCCTTCGTGCGTGGCCTGCCATCAATCCCTCGATGGTTTGGCGGCCTATTTTTGGGGCTACAAGCAGCTGATTCACCGAAACGCAGTTGGCGACGCCATCAATTCGGGCTGCGAATGGGATTGGAGTGCTGGTCAGGTGCCAGAGTACGGCCCCAACAACATGCCCGAGCACTTTTGCTACCCGCTCAAGCAATACGTCGTGGACGAAGAGGCGGGTTGGGAGCGCTGGGCGCTCCGTCCTCCGAGCTTCTACGGCGTTCCGGCCGAGGACATGCAGGAGGTGGGCGAGTTGATCTCCGGCGACCCTCGCTTCTCCTCCTGCATTCCGCGCCAGGTGTTTGCTTATTTCAACCAGGTCGACGTCATGGACGTGCCGTCGGCGGACACGGTTTCGCTGCAGGCGACCTTCGAGACGTCGAATTTCAACTTCCGTGAGGTCGCCAAGGCGGTCGTCCTGTCCGACGCTTTCCGAGCGATTGGACCGGCGGTGGCCGAAGCGGATGACGGCGTTGGAGGGTTGCGCTCCATGCGACCCGAACAATTGGGCGACCTCGTAGAGGACCTGACGGGCTACCGTTGGAAGGCCAACACCGACTTGCCGGTCGTCGAGGGCACGCGTGCGCCGTTCGCAAAGTGCGCGGACAAGGATCTGAAGTACGGACCGGAGTGCTGGGGCGACGTCGATTTGCTCGAAAACGACCTGTTTGGCCTGCGCAGCATGATGGGGGGCACGGACCACCTCAACATCACGCATCCGACGCACACGATGACGCCGACCAAGGCCCTGGCCGTTGAGCGACTGGTCGAGGATGCCGCCGGCTACGCCATCGACACGGACTTCGCAGTTGCGAACGCGGCGTCCCGCAGGCTGATGCGCATCACGGGTCCAACCGACGTCGACGAAGCGATCGTTCGTGACCAATTGGCCTACCTCCACAAGCGGGTGCTTGGGGTACCGACGGCGTCAGATGACCCGGATGTCGACCGCTCGTACGAATTGTTTGAGCTCGCGCTGGCCACACGTGGCGGCGACGTTGCCGCGGCGTGGAAAGTGACGTTGAGCGTCCTGCTCCAAGACCCTCGCATGATGTACTTCTGAGGATGGCGAACATGAAGCTCCATCGCCGAGCCCTTCTCAGTTCTGCGGGCACGCTCGCGGTCGGCGGCGCCTTGGGTTGGCCACGGTTGGCCCGCGCCTTCGACGGCGTGTGCGCGGGCAGCCTGTCCTCCGAGGGCGAGGACGATTCGGGCAAGAACCAGCCCGCCTGCGATCCGGTGGTTCCAACCTTCGCCAAGTCGCCGAAATACCTCGTCGTCTGCATTGCGAAGGGGGGTTGGGATACGACGTTCTCGTTCGACCCCAAGACGGGAAATCCCTATCACGACGGACCTGAGGTGGATTCGAATCCGCTGGACCCCACGGACGTGGAGCGTACGGTAGGATTCGGGAGAGAGGCCAACGACGAAACGTTGGCGTCCCCTGGCCCCGGGATGATTCTCAAGACGAATCTGAAGCGGAATTCCGTGGAGCAGTTCTTCAGCCGATGGTGGCCCGCGACGGCGGTCGTCAATGGTCAGTGGACGGGCAGCATCGTCCATCAGCCGTGCCGAATCCGGCTCCTCACGGGAACGACCGACTCATTCAATCCCGACTTCGCGACGATTTTCGGATTTGAGCAGGGGACAGGGCTGCCGCTCGGGTCTGTGGACTTCTCGGGCCTCTCCTACAGTGGCCAGCTCGCAGCGTCGACGGGACGAATCGGCTTCAATGCCCAGCTCAAGACATTGCTCGACCCCACGACGCTCTACCCGGAGCCGACCAGTGCCGCGGGTTCCTATGTGCTCCCGCTGTTCCGTCGCGACCCAGAACCCATCGTCGACAGCGAGGAGGACGTCCTCATTCGTCGCATCATCGAAGACCGCGTCTCCCAGATGCGGGCCTCGGTGGGCAATCACCTACGCAACGGCCAGCGCCTCGACGACATGCTTCAGGCGCTGGAGCGCCGCCGCCTCCTCTACGAGAGCGGCAGCAACATCGTCGCCGACCTGATCCTTGGCGAAGAGCCCGACATGGCCTTGCAGGCCTGCGTCGGTGTGGACTTGCTCCAGAAGGGCCTGTGCCGCGCCGTCACGATGCAGCATTTCGATTCCTGGGACACGCACAAGGGCAACGTGCTGCAGCACGAGCGCTACGAGTCCTTCTTCGACGTGCTCGACCTGTTGATGTGCCAACTCGAAGCCACGGGCCTGCTGGCCGACACCATGGTCGTGGTGTGCAGCGAGATGGGTCGCACGCCCCGCCTGAATGTGGGGGGTGGCAAGGACCATTGGGCGCACACGACCCAGTTGCTGATTGGCGCGGGCGTCAAGGGCGGCTTTACCTACGGCGCCACCTCTGACGGGATGGAGAGCCTTCCCGTGGACCTGGCGACCGGCATGTTGCTTGACACCGCCGATGGCGGAGAGTTGAACAAATACGACAACTTCGTCTCGGGGCTCTTGTCCATGATGAACATCGAACCGGCGAAGTGGCTGCCTTTGGCCTTTCCGTTCGTCGGCGCCAAAGCGTGACACCCTCCCTGTTGCTGATCGCCCTGTCGGGTTGCGATGCGGTGAGCTGGCTTCCTCATGGGGACCCGCCTGAACCGACGGACACCACGGACGTCGTGTTTACGGGTGAGTGTCCTCCGGACAGCACGTTGGACTATGCCAATACGGGGGAGGGGTTTATTCGCACGTGGTGCTTGTCGTGTCACTCGGCGACCGTTGCGGTGGGGTCCCGGCAAGGCGCGCCAGAGGGCGTGGACTTCGACAGCTACGACGACGTGGTGAATTGGCTTGGCCGTATCGAGGCCCGCGCTACGGGCGCAAGCGCCACGATGCCACCCGCGGGCGGCGTGTTCGAGGAGGATTCGGTCCTCTTCGAGGAGTGGATTGCTTGCGGAGCCCCAGGGGAGGCGGCGGCGCCTGCCGCCTGCGACGCGCCGATATTCGTCAATCCGACGGGCGCCGTCGAAATTCGTTCGCAGGCTGACGCTGATGCCTTCTGCCTGGAGGGCAACGCCATTCAGGGCGACCTTCACGTCTTTGGCGGCGAGATCACGCTGGATTGCCTCTGCGAAGTGACGGGAGACCTCTGGGTCGTGCCGAGCAACTACGACGAGGACAACGAAACGCTCGACCCGACCGCCACCGGCGTGTCGCAGCCGATCTCCCTGGTTGCACCGCTGCTCAGTCGCGTGGGCGGCGACGTCCTCGTTCTGTGGAACGACAACTTCAGTTCGATTTCCGCTCCCGAACTTGCGTCCGTGGACGGGGCCCTGACGGTTCGCGACAACCCGCTGATGGGCGAACTGGACCTCTCCGCCCTGACGACGGTCGGCGGCGACCTGACCTTTGAAGATCTGCCTGGGCTGACCGCCGTGCCCCTCGCGGAGCTCGATACGGTGTCGGGCGACCTCATCGTTGCCCGTCTGATGGCGCTGTCCGAATTGGACGTGATTCGTCTGCGAACCGTCGGCGGCGACTTGGAATTCTCGGACTTGCCGTCGGTTTCCGACATCGAGAGCACCGAAACCGTGGAGGAAGTGCACGGGACGCTGACGATCGCTCGCCTCGACGGCGTGGCGGAAATGGGCGACGCCTTTTTCCGTCTGGTCAGGGTAGACGGTGTGGTCACGGTCGAGGAGAACGCGTCGCTCACGTTGCTCGACGGCTTCACCCTGCTTCCCGTGGCGACGAACGACATCATCGTCCGAAACAACCCGGTCCTGACCAGCATGCGGGGATTCGACGTGATGACGCTCGCCCAGGGCGACATCCGTCTGGAAGGAAACTCCGACTTCAAACACGTCACGGGCTTTGTGAACCTTGTTGAAATCGAGGGGCAACTCGCCATCGAGGACAATCGAGGCCAGGAAGACATGCAGGGGTTCGCGGCGCTGACGACCATCGGCGGCGACCTCATCTTCGAAGGCAACAGCGGAATTGCGGTCTTGGCCGAATTCGGGGCCTTGGAGACGCTTGGCGGCGACCTTGTTGTTGCAGACAACGGCCAGTTGGCCGTGATGGACGCCTTTCCATTCTTGGCCGAGGTCGAGGGCAACGTCCTCATCCAGGACAATGCGGACCTGGTGACGGTCGCTCGATTCACCAACCTCTTTCGCGTGGGGGGCAGTTGGAGCGTCAACGGGAATCTGGGTCTTGAGGACATCGGAGGATTCGGTGCCCTCACGGCGGTCGAAGGGAATTGCCGCCTTTACGGCAACGCCCAGCTCACGACGATTCCGGGACTCGGCAAGCTCGAATTCGTGGGTGGGTACTTCCACCTTCGGGACAACGCGTCCTTCAAGACGGTCTCGTCATTGAGCAAGATGGACGTCGTTGGCGGCGATCTCGTGATTACCGGCAACGACGCGCTTCCCCAGGCCGAGGCCGAGGCGTTTGCTGGCGCCGTATCCGTAGGTGGGACGACCTACGTGGCCGACAACGGGGTTCCCTGACCGCTGTCAGGGACCGTTTCCGGTGATGACGACCTCGCCGCCGATGTTGGCGCCGAGGGCGTCGGCCAGGAGCTGGGCGTCGTCGGTGTCGAGGTCGGGGTTGTTGACGATGCGGAGGTCACCGCCGACCGCTGTGAGGCCCTGAAGGCCGTCGAGGTCCGAGAGTGAGGCGTTTTCCTCCAGCCAGAGGTGGCCGAAGACGAGGTCAACGCTCGAGAGCGCGTCGATGTGGGTCATGGCGTCGCAGTTGTCGACATGGAGGTCGCCTGCGACGGTTTCGAGCGAGCCCATGCCCTCGTAGGTGAAGAGCTCGGGGTTCGACTCCAGCAACAGGGAGCCAACAGACTCCAGGTCGTCGAAGCCCGCCAACGCGGAGAGGTCGGCGTTTTCCTTGATGGCCAGCGTTCCGCCTACGCTCGCAAGGTTGATGGGTCCCGTCCAGGCCTTGAGCGCATGATTTCCTGATACCGTGAGGTCGCCACCGACGGTGCCGAGGCGCGGGCCGATGGTGAGCACGTTCAGCCCGCCCAGATTCGTGATCGTAAGATCGCCGTCGATGGAGGCGCCCACGCCGGCGTCCGCGAAAAGGAGCAGAGCAAAGAGAGCCTCGTTGTCGGAGACGATGACGTCCCCGCCGATGGAATCGATGGCCGTCAACGCGTCGATCCCAAGGAGGTACGTGTTGTCCGTGATGATGACGTCGCCGAGGACGGTGGTCAGGCCCGCAAAAGGAGGGATGCCCCCGAGTCCGGATTCGGGCGAAATGCCCAAACCGTTGCGTTCGATGCGGAGGGTGCCGATGGACATGACGCTGCCAAGGCCCGGGAAGCCAAAGATGCGGGGATTGTCGGAAACGCGCAGCTCGGCCTCGTCGCCCGTGCCCAGCAGGCCGACCTCCGAGAGAAGAGGAAAGTCGTTGACGGTCTCGAGCAGCGCATTGCCTTCGACGGCGAGGGCGCCACCGACGGAGGCCAAGAAATAGAAATCGGACACCTTGAGAAGACTCGCGTTGTCCTGAATCCAGAGGTGACCGCCGACAGTCTCCAGCTTGTAGAAGCCCTGAAGGCTCTCGATGCCGTCGAGACGAGTGATTTCGATGTTGCCCGGGACGTGGGTCAGGGCGTCAAACATCGCGAGTTCGCCGGTCCGGGATGGCAGATCGGCCAGGACGACGTCCTGGGCCACGGACACGAGGGCTGTGCCACCGAGCAGCTCGGCGAGAGCAGGATTCCGCTCGATGCGAAGGCTCCCCCCCACGGACGCAATGCGGGCAAGGTCGACGCTGGCGACCGTGTCCAGATCCGACAATGTGAGGCTGCCTCCCACGCTTCCAAGTTCGCGAAGCCAGAGATTGGCGAGGCCGCCGCCGGACGCCGTGAAGTCGCCGCCGACGCTGGTCAGCTCGGGGAGTTCGACTTGGACCGTGGACGGCGAGAGCGACAGATCAACCGCCCCGCCGACCGTTTCCAGCGCGGGGAAATTCATCGTAGCTGCCGTGGCCGTGGGCGACGTGATGAGGTCGCCGCCTACGGTGTGAAGCCTTGGCGCGTCCAGCGGAGCCGAAGCGTCGAGGACCAGGTCGCCAGAGACGTCGCAGAGACACTCCAGCCCGACGGCCGTGTCGACCGTGAGGTCGCCATCGACGGCGTTGTACACGCCGCACAACGTCTGCGCGGAAAGCGTCGCTGGACCCGGCAGTGGGAGGCGAGGCTCACACGGATCGGCTTCGGTCGGAGGCGACTCCCCGATGGGCATCCCACAGCTGAGCCATGCGACGATGAGGTCCCGCGTGTCCGGGTCGAGACCGCCGCCGCCCGGAGGCATGGGTGCGTTGTCGTCCGTCACGCGTGTGAGGATGCGCTCACGCCACTGGACCACGTCCGCGTACGTGTCGAAGTCGACGCCCGTTGGGGCGCCGTAGCGAGGGTCCGGGGTGTCGAAGGTCGTGGTGGGCGGATCGGAGATGAGGTTCTCGGTATGGCACGGTAAACACCACGTCTGAAAGAACCCGTAGCCCCAGTTCTCCCACGTCAGCTCGGTGCTGCACGTCTGAGCTGGTGCGGTGTCTTCCGGGGGTTCCGCGTCGCCGCACGAGACGGCGAGAAGCAGGACGAGCGATTCACGCACGCAACCCTCGGTAGGGTGCGATGTCGGGTAGCCAGGCCTGCGGATCCACTTCGCACAGGTCGAGGATGCCGGCGACGAGATTGTAGTAGTGGATGATCTCGCCGTTTTCGTCCAACTCGCCGGTTTCGAGGTTGACGGGCATCGAGGTCATCGATTCGTTGGTTGCGCCCGTGGTCGTGTTGCCGCGGATTCCGCCTCCGAAGAACAGCGCACTCGTGTGGGCCCAATGGTCTTTGCCGCCCGACAAATTCAGCTTCGGCGTGCGCCCCATTTCCGAGATTACGGCAACGATCGTGTCCTCGAACAGGCCGCGGCGTACGAGCTCGTCGTACAGGGTGGTGAGGTGCGTGAACGCTTCGTCGTAGTTGTCGTGTTGGACCATGTTGATTTCGTGGGTGTCCCACTCGACGCGCGTGTCGAGGAAGGCGGACCAGCAAACGCCGCCCTCCAACATGTCCGCCGCAATGATGACCTGATCGGCGAAGTCGCTCTTCGCGCCGATCCGAAGGTCCTTCAGCAGGTCGGCACCCTGAGCGCGGAAGCGGCCAGCGCGGTCGATGCTTGCGAGGATGTCGTCGATGCGGGCGTGGTTGGGTCCGGCTGGGGCCTCGCCGCGGAGGGCGCGCAACGCCTCGGCGCGCGTCTGCAGGAAAGCGACGATGGCGTCGTCGTCCTCCTCCGCCACCTCGTGGATGGGGTAGGTGAAGCCGGCGTCGAGGGGCGCGTAAAACTGTGCGGTGGGGTCGACCGTCGCCTTCAGCTGATTCTGGAAACCGACGCGACCGGTCGTGGCGGCCAGGGACCCTGAAAAACTCCAACCCGACAGGTCGAGGCTGCCAAGTGGAAGGTTGCTTCCGTGGGCCGCGCCGACGATGACCGCCAAGTCGGGCCGCGTCATGTCGAAGGTGCCCGTGAGCATGCGGGCGCGACAAGGGTCATGGGCGATGCTGCCCGCGTCGATGCCGTTGACGACGTGGCAGCGCGTGTGGCGGGGCCCCTGGCCGGCGATGGCAGCTCCGTCCTGTTCCGGGACGCCTTCGAAGAACTCTCGAACGGCGCGGCGTTTGGACTCGTTGTGGGCGAACGTGATGCCGCCGAGCGTCACCACGTCTTCGGTCGTTCCGGCAAGACCGTTGATGTCGTCTTCCGGGCCGTCGATCGTGTCGTTGCCCCATTTCGGGTCGAGGCAGTAGGTGGGATCCCACCCGCCCTCGATGAGGACGACGATGAGGCGCTTGCCGCTGGTGGTCTGCGCAGTGGCCCGTGGCAGACCGGTCAGGCCTGCAAGGCCAACGGCGCTTCCGGCAAGGAGCTGGCGGCGGTTCATGGTCACCTCAGTACAGGAGCATGCGCGGATCCTGCAGCATGCCTGTGAGTGTGGTCTTCCAGGATTCCGTGGGGTCGCCGGTCCGGGCGAGAACCGCGGTGAAGAGCGCATAGGACGCGTCGACGGCGGGGCTGTCGGGCGGCACGTCTTCAACGTACAACCGCCAGTGCATGGCGGACAATTGGGCGCGGATGGAGGCTTCGTCGGCCGTGGTGGCCTCGACGAGGGTCAGCAGCTTGCGCTCGGCGGGGTCGAGGGCGAAGTCCTGGTCGACGACCCAGCCCGAGGCCTCGGCTGCAAGCTTGGCCAGCGCCAGGACCTTCGTTGGCGTGGTGCCGCGCGTGGGGTGCGTGACGGTGAAGCCGTCAACGCCTCCCATCAAGGATCGGAAGCCGTACAGGTCGCTTTGGGACAGGTTGACCGTATTCCAGCATAGGTTGACGCCCTCGTGGCATTTGGCGTCGTCGCCGTTGGCGACCCAGGTGAAGCCCGTGAGGTCCACGATGCTCCGATCGACTTGCTCGGGCCGGATCGGCAACAGGCCCGCGACGAAATCCGTGGATTCGGGATCCAGCCGGGTCACGCTGCGGAAGTGGTCGGAAAGGACCACGCTGCGGAAAAGCGTCTTGAGCGATTGCCCGGACGCCCTGAACTCCGCTTGGAGGTCGAGCGCGATGTCGAGCGGGACGTCTAGTCGCTCGACCTGATTGAGGTAGGCGAAAACGGTTCGGGCGGTGCAGAGGTCGAAGCGCGAATCCGCGACCAGGTGGATGCCAAGGTCGGTCATGTCTTCGACTGGCTTGCCATACCATGCTGGAGGCTTGAGCCCTTCGTCCTCCCAGCGCCCCTGTTCGGTAATGTCGTAAAATCGAAGCGGATAGCAGAAATGTTCAGGTTTGTAAACGCCGCGGGGAGGTTCGCCGTTGCTGTAGTCCCACGTGCACTCGGCAGCGTAGGCGGTTTCGACCGCGTTGCGCTTGAGTTGTTCTTTGTAGCCCCAGAAAACGGCCGCCAAAGGGTCCAAGGTGTCGTGGCAGGCCGGGCAGCCCATGGCGGGATCGGCGACGGCCGCGGCCACGAGGGCGGGATCGTTCAGATCGAGCGCTGGTTGCGCGATGTCGCGCGCGCCGATGTCCTCGCACAAAAAGGTCCGGCTGATGAAGTTGGCTCGTCCGCGGTGATAATTCGCCGCATTGGAAACCCATCGACGCCACACTTCGGAATCGCTGAGCAGACCGGACTGTGGACGTCCATCGGTCCAGTGCGATTCTTGCCAACCGCCAAGGTCGAAATCGTAGTCGAGGCCATAGATATCCGCGACAACGGCATCGGTGAGGGTGTAATCGGCCGTAAAGACGTTGGCGTAGGGTTCGTCGGCCATGACGATGCTGGAAATCAACTCCAGGGGCGCCTGGGTGGTCGACGTATAGACGTCGCCCTGGGTGTACCCTTTGTCGGCGAGGATTCCTTTGACCGGCAACTGGAAGGTCGTATCGGTCCGCAGGAGAAGCAATTCAGCGAACAGGTCCTGGACCGTGGCCTCGAACTCCGGCGTGGTCATCCAGGCGTCGACCGTGGCTGGCAGCGTGTTGGGGTCGGCCAAGTAAGCATCGAGCTCGGCGGCCGACGGCCGGATGCCGCGGAGGGCCATGGACACGCGGAGGAGGTACTCGGCGTCGCCCAGGAGGGCGACGGTTTGGCCGGCGGGTGGGTCCGGTGGTTGGGTGGACGACGCCGTGTCGTCGCCACCGCAGGCCGGTCCGAGCGCCAGCCCGAGCCAAGACGCGAGCATGGGTCCCTCCCGATGTCGCCATCGTAGCCGTGACCTGGGCCGCTGTCAAAGGGTCATATCCGCGGGATAAAGTGCCTAGCAAAGCTAGTAATTGGAGATTGCCAAGGCGGCGCTGCAGACCGGTCGAGCTTCGTTCGTCTCGCTCAGGCCCTTGCGAGTCTTGGGCGTCGTAAGGAAGCGGCCGCCCGGCTAAGGAGAGGGGGGAGGCGGTATGGTCAGCTGGATCGTCGTGGGGTTGGGAGCGGGGTGCGCGGCGCCTTCGCCGAACTTGGTGCTGACCGACGAGCACAACTACAGCTTCACGGGGTCTGTCGACTTCGGGCAGCTCGATCTGGCCGTGGGTGCGGACATCACGTTCTGCTACGACGCCCTGACGACCACGCTGCGTGGCAATCCGATGCCGGCGGCCCCCCAAGAACTGCTCTTCGCGAAGTTCAGCCTCGACCTCGACACACTGACGGAGAAGATCACGGACGGGACGCTCACGCAGTCCGACTCTCCCTACCAGACCCTCCTGGCGAATCCGGGCGCGTGCGGCGTGCTGAGCAGCACGATGTCGGTGTTGGACAACCCTCACGACCCGGTGGCGGAGCACTTGGACGACGGCGGCATCTGGCTCGCGACCGTTCGCGACATCACGCCCCGCGCCGACATCCTCATGTCCAAGGTCGTGACGTTCTCGGACGCGTCCACGGCGACGGAGGTCGCCTTCACGGACGACTGCAGCTCGGCCAATTTTACGGCGGACCTGCACAGCCCGTCGATGGTCGACGCGCCGAAGGGTGAGGACCAACCGATCACCTTCGATTGGTCGGGCCTGGAAAACGACGCGAATGGCAAAGCCTTCGACCCCCTCCTTCCCGCGGAACTCGTCGTTGGCAAACTGGGGGACCTGGAAGTCGCGGACGCCGAGGCGTCTTTCATGCGGCTCTACGAAGTCGCCGAGGAGCTCTACACGGTCGACGTCTACGGCGTGACGGCCTGGACGGACCTGTCCGCCCTGGTCGACGCGTCTGGCGCGGCCTTTGGTGGTTTCGACAAGGGCCTGTGGTTCATCGCAATCAACTGCACCGACGCGACGCAGTGCCTGAGCCCGACGCCGCTGTTCCTGACGCTCGTCGACGTCCGGTGAGCCCGCAGGACGCGGTCCACAGCGCGCGAAGGGCTGCCGCGCCCTGGGCTGCGTCGACATTCGAGGAGCGTGCGCAGCGCTGTCGTGCGTTGGCCGCGGCCTTGGTCGAGGATCGCCGGGCTGGTCTGGACGCGCTCCGGGCCGACGTGGGCCGGTCGGACGCCGACAGCCTTCTGACCGAACTTGCGACGTTGCCCGGGTACGTCGCCGGCGCGATCCAGGTGGCGAAGGCCGCCTTGGCGCCCGAGCGGGTGCCGCTTTCGATGTTGGACTTCCCCGGCAAGAAGGCCGTCATCGAGGCCGTGCCGCGCGGCGTTGTCGCGGCGATCACGCCGTGGAACTACCCCGTCCTGCAGATCGTCAAGCCCGTGATCCCGGCCCTGCTCGCGGGCAACAGCGTCGTGCTCAAACCGAGCCCGTATGCGCCCCATGCTGCTGCCTGGTTCTGGCGGGTTGCCGCGGGTGTGTTGGGCGAAGGCGTCATCGTTCGCGTCGAGGGCGGGGCCGAGGTGGGCGACGCCCTGATTGATCTCGTGGACGCCGTCGTATTCACCGGGTCCGTGGCGACGGGCCGGCGGGTGGCGATGCGGTGTGCCGAGCGCCTCATTCCCTGCAGCGTCGAACTTGGCGGCAAGGACGCCGCGATCGTCCTTGCCGACTGCGACTTGCCGCGCACTCTGGCGGGGATCGCATTCGCTGCCTTCCACAATGCCGGTCAGGACTGCGCGTCCATCGAGCGCGTCATCGTGGTGGACGCCGTGGCTGACGACCTCGTCAAGGGGCTTGCAGCCGCCGCAGGCAGGCTGCGGCTGGTCACCGACGGCGTCGGCGAAGTGCCGCCGATGCAAAACGATGCCGTTGCGGCCGTCGTGAGGCGCCATGTGACGGAAGCCATCGCCGATGGGGCGGTGCTTGTCGGCGGCAACGTGCCGACGGACAGACGCATTCCGGCCATCGTCTTGGACCGCTGCCGGCCCGGCATGGCCGTCGTGGACGAGGAGACCTTCGGTCCCGTGGTCGCCGTCATTCGGGTTCGGGACGCTGACGCGGCCGTCGAAATGGCCAATGCATCGCGCTTCGGGCTCAACGGGTCGGTGTGGACGAAGGACATCCCGGCTGGAGAGGCCCTTGCGCGGCGCCTCCACGTTGGCATCGCGCTCGTCAACAACCATGGGTTTCCCGGCGTCGTCCCTCAGATTCCCTGGACTGGCACCGGGGACACCGGGACAGGCGTAGCGGCAAGCCGTCACGCGTACGCGACGTTTGTCCGCCGCCGGACGATCGTCGTGGACCGGAATTCCGATCCCGACTTGTTCTGGTTTCCGGGCAACGCGGACCTCGACGACGTCGCGGAGCGGGTCGCGCGGTTGCAACTCGGCCACTACAGCGTGGTGTTCGGGCTGCTGATGGCGGTCCGGCGCCGCATCGCGGCGATTCGGAGCTGGGTGACGGGGCCCAACTAGCGGCCTGCTAGCGGCCCGCTAGGCGCCTAGGACTTGGCGGACGGCGTCGACGACCCGGTCGTGAAGGGGCCCATTCGTGGCGACAACGCCCGAGTTGCGCTCAAGGCCGCGGCCACACGAGAAGTCCAGGTCGGCGCCGCGCGTGTCGGTGACGCGTCCGCCCGCCTCCGTGATCACGATGGCGCCGGCGGCGTGGTCCCAGATTCGCTCGACGTAGTCCTTCCGCGTGGGCAGGCGCAGGTAGATGGACGCGTCGCCGCGCGCGACGGTCGCGTACTTTGCTTGGCTGTCCATGCGGATGGGTTCAGCGGTGATGCCGAGCCGTTCTGCGACAATCGCCGATTCCGATTGGCTCGTGTGACCGGATTCCACCGACTCGCAGAAGCGGTGGCTGGCGGGGTCGCTGCCGGCGTTCGTCCGGCACGTGAGGCGACCGGGGCCGTCCATTGGCAGCTCGAAGGCACCACCGCCACGGGTGGCCACGAAGATGGCGCCGTCTCCACCGGCTCGCGAGGGCAGGTTCGGGCAGCCAAGGACGCCGATTTGGACGACGCCGTCGACGATCAGGGCCAGGGCGACAGCGTACTGCTCCTGACGGAGGAAGCCCTTTGTGCCGTCGATCGGATCGAGGGTCCAGAAGGCGCCCTTGGGGCCACCGCTCGCCATGCCGCGATCGATGGCGTCGAGGATGCTGGCGGCGTCCATGTCCGGCAACACGCTGCGGACGGCGTCGACGACCTGGGCGGAAAGCGCGGCGTTGGCGGGGTCGCGCAGGGCTGCCGCGTCTTCTTCGCCAATGAGAGGGATGTGGGGCAGGGCGCGGGCCAGCAGGTCGGACACGATGGCCTGGGCCCCGAAGTCCGCGACCGTCACGGGGCTCTTGTCGCCCTTCGCGAGGGCCGAACCGGCAACAAGTCGCTTCTGGACGGCGGTACAGACACGGCTGGCCAGACGGACCGCGTCCACGGCGGTCGCAACTTCACGGTCCCAGGACATCGACGCCTCGCTACTCGAAAATGACGGTTTGTTCGATACTGTAGCCGGAGCCGGTCTTGTCCAGCACGTCGGCCGTCCATACGAATTCGCCCTCGGCCACGGTGCCTGGCGGGAAGAAGTCGAGGTTGGTCCAAGCGACGATGGGGCCGTGGGTGACCCCGTCTTGCAGCAGCGACATCGCGTTCATCGTCGGTACGCCGCTGTTCGTGTCGGCGTAGATGGTGTCGGACTGGGAGAGCTTGCCGAACATGTTGATCGGCAGGCGCTCATCGTTGGACAGAATCGTGATGCCGGCGCCGTCGGGGGAGCTACCCACACGGGCGACACCCTCTTTCGGCACGACCATGAGCCCAAAGAACACGCCCATGCCGTTGGTCATGTCGAGCGGGCTGTGTCGGTTCGTATTGGCGTAGCCGCAGGCCAAAACGCCATCGACCAGTTCGGTGTCGTAGGGGCCGCCGTGAGGGTCGCCAGGTGTGACGGCCCGCAGGTCGTGGCTGTACCGATGGTTCGGGGTTGGGAACGCGCAGGCGACTGAGGCGTCAGCCTCATTGTACTCGTCGAAGAGGTCGTAGTCGTCGAGGTCGTAGCCGACTTCGGCGTGAAACATCGCGAACTGGACGATGTCCCAATCGGCCTCGCCAACGGGCGTGACGATCGGCTTCACTGCGTCTGGCGGATCGTCGGGGGCCGTCGAGTCGCTGGTCTCCGTGTTGCCCGGGCCACACGCCAAGAGCGCCCGGGTTGCAAACGCGATCATGGTGCCTCCGGGCGCGCCCCTAACGCCAGGGGCGGGCCTGCGGGGCTCAGTACGCGGTGCCTGCTAGGGTACCCGAGGCGCCCCACGTGATGCGGAATTCCGCGCGGCGGTTTTGCGACCACGACGTCTCGCCCGATCCGGGGGTCAGGGGCATCTCTTCGCCATAGCTGACGGCCGCAAGGCGCGATCCTCCGACACCATTGCCGGCGAGCCACGAGGTGACGGCCCCGGCACGGCGCTGGCCCAACGCGAGGTTGTACTCGGTCGTGCCGCGCTCGTCGGCGTGGCCCTGGACCTCAACCTTGATTTCCGGCCACTTGGAGAGGATGGCGGCGTTTTCCGTCAGTGCCGTGCGGCTCGACGAGTCGAGGATGGCGCTGTCGGTTGCGAAGTAGACCCGCTTGAAGTTCTCGACGAGGCGGCTGACGTCCTCTTGCCTGGCGGCGTCGCGCGCGGCCTGATCCGCGGCCGACAAGGTAGGGTCGGAAAGGGCGTCGAAGAGGCTCGTGGAGGGCTCGGGCGCCTTTTTGTGGCAGGCGACGACGAAGGCGAGGGCGAGGACGAGGACGAGGCGCATAGGGGTCTCCGTGGACACCCCCTGCAGCGCAGGCGCGACGATCTTGACCCAAAAGCTCAAAAAAACTTCACGTCTCGGTGAGCGTCGTCAAGAGTCGATCGAGGACCGCTTGAGGTGCGCGCACCGTGTAGGAGATGCCGTCGTCGGTGAAGGCCTCCTCGATGACCGTCGCGGCGGCCCGAATTTGGCCAATCAGCGCCTGGCGGTGCCACGGTACGACGAAGGCCACTTCGGGCTGTTGCGATGCAAAATGGGCGACGAGCAGGTCGCGCAGGCGGGCCACGGCGTCGGGGTCGACGGCGGCGGTCGCCACGGAGCCGGGTTCCGATTCGAGGAGTGTGGCGATCTCCGCCGCCTCGAGGCGGTCGGTCTTGTTGAAGACGACGATCGACGGGACGTCGCCGGCCCCGATCTCGCCGAGCACTTCCCGCGTCACACGGAGTTGTTGGACGTGGGCGGGGTCGGCCGCGTCGACGACGTAAAGCAGCAGGCTGGCTTCCAGCGCGGCGTCGAGTGTGCTGCGGAAGGACGCGACGAGGTCGTGGGGCAGCTTCTGGATGAAGCCGACCGTGTCGGTGACGAGGACGGGGGGCGTTGCGGGCGGCCACAACGTGCGCACCGTGGTGTCGAGCGTGGCGAAGAGCTTGTCGGCGATCATCACGTCAGAGCCGGTCAGCGCGCGCATCAGGCTCGACTTGCCGGCGTTCGTGTACCCCACGAGGGCGACCGTTTGGGCGTCCCGACGACGCGCCCGGCGAGCGGAACGACCGTCCTCAATCTCCGACAGTTCGCGACGAAGGACGGCGATGCGATCGCGGACGCGTCGGCGATCGAGCTCCAACGCGGTTTCGCCCGCCCCTTTCGCGCCCACTCCGCCACGGACGCGGTCGCCACCGGATTCGCGGATGCGCGGCGACAAGTAGGCGAGGCGCGCGATCTCGACCTGCAGGCGGGCCTCTTTGCTCGAGGCATGCCGGTGGAAGATCTCAACGATGACGGCCGCCCGGTCCAGGACTTGGGCGCCCGTGGCCCCGGCGAGGTTTCTGACCTGCGAAGGCGTGAGTTCGTGATCGACGATGACGTGAGTCGCGCGAACTGGCTCTTCTGGCGGCGCCTCGCCTTCCTCCGCCTCGGGTACCTCGGGCGCCGCTTCGGCCTCGGCGGCTGCGGCCGCCTTTTCGGCTTCCCGACGCTGTTTGGGCGGACCTTTGGGGACGACGCCGCGCCCACCCGTCCATCGAGACAGCTCGCGGAGCTTGCCCGCTCCGAGCACGTTCATGTCGAGGTGGCCGCGCCGTTGGGTGACCTCGCCGACGACCTGGAGACCCAACGTCTTGCAAAGGCGGGCGAGCTCGGTGAGGCCGGCGCGGAAGGAGGCTTCATCGACCTGCGGCGTCATGACGCCGACGAGGACGGCCTTGGGGATAGGTTCTTCCATGTTCGCCGCCGGTGGGCGGGGGCGCTATCCTGATGCCAGGATGATGCGCCTTCTGGCGATGGTGCCGCTCGCCTGCGGCGAACGTGTGGTGTCGTTCGGGGAGGCACCGATTTCGGTCGCGTCCACCGGCACGCCCCCGACGAGCGAGCCGCCGACGCGCGTCGCGACCTCGGGTGTCATCGTGTGTGCCGACCCTGCGCAGCGCAGCATTCGGCCCTTCGAAATTCGGTCCCATACGACGATTCCTCCCGGCCCCGAGGCTTGGATCTGGGGCGGGGCGGCCCTTGTGGGGGACTTCGATGGCGACGGCGACCACGATGTCGGCGCGCCAGCTGAGGGCTTCATGGGCGCCTACCAGAACGTCGATGGCAGCGCCTTTCCCAACACGGAAGTGTTCCTTGGCCTCGACCTCACCTTCGGCAGCGCCGCGACCGTGGTCGACTACGACGGAGACGCCGATTTCGACATCCTCCTCGCCCGATTCGACCGGCCGACGGCCCTGTTGCGAAATGATGGCGTCGGGGTGTTCGTCGACGTCGCGGCCGAGGCGGGCATCGCCACGACGTGTCCGGCACAGACCACATCATGGGCCGACTACGATCGGGATGGGGACCTCGACCTCTTCATCGGGTGCACCGGTGCGGCACCGTACTACGCGAGCACGAACCTCGAACCGGGCCAGCCCAAGGCGCTCTACGCGAACCTTGGGGACGGCACCTTTCGCGATGACAGCGCCATGTTGCCCCAGGCGGCGCATGACGCGTACACCTACGCCGGCGGCTTTCACGACCTCGATCGGGACGGTTGGGCCGACCTGTTCCTTGTCAACGACTACGGCGCGCTCGGTGGCAACGTCGTCCTGGTCAATCGTGGCGGCGTGTTCGCCCAGTCGGTGGGCATGGGCCTCGATGTGGTCGTGGCTGGAACGGGCCTTGGCGCCGGAGACATCAACGAGGACGGCATTCCCGACTTCCTCGTTCCAGATTGGCGTGATCTGCGGCTGCTGATCAGCAAAGCTGGCGTTTGGGCTGACGGCTCCGAAGCCCGACATCTGACGGTCGACGCGGACCGGGACCAGACGACGGCCTGGGGAGCCGAGATGGTCGACCTGGACAACGATGGCGACCTCGATGCACTCGTCAACTACGGGTTCACGTCCATTCTCGACCCCGACCCGCGCAACACGACGGAGCAGCCCGACGCCGCCTACGTCCAACAGGCCGACGGCAGCTTCATCGATCTCGCTCCGTCGTGGGGAATTGCGGACTTGGGGACCAATCGCGGGCTTGTGGCGGCCGAGCTCAACGGCGACGGCTTCCCCGACGTGATCAAGCGCGACTTGGATGGGCCCGATGTCTTGTACCTGTCGGCGTGCGACGCGTCGGGTTGGCTACGCATCCGGCTGCATGCGCCCGGTCTCAATCGCCATGCCGTCGGGGCCGTCGTGACGGTGAGTGTGGGCGACCGTAGGTGGACGCGTGACATTTTGGCGGGCGGGACCTCGTATGCGAGTGCCGGCCCTCCGGAAGCGCACCTGGGGCTCGGCGACATCGACCAAGTCGACGTGATCGAGGTGCGTTGGCCCGATGGCGCGGTCACCACAACCCGCGACGTCCTGTCTCGGCAGGTCGTCGACATCACCCGGGAGTGAGGATCAGAAGGCGTAAGCCGCGCGCATGAACGCGAAGCTGCCGCCCGCAGCCGGATCGCCGAATTTGGTCTCTGGCGCGCCGAGCTGCACCAGGGCGCCTCCGGCCAACGAAAGTCCGTCGCCCAAGTCATAGGACAGCTCTGGGTAGAGCACGAAGGACAGGGCCTCATCCGAGAAAGCGCCGAGGCGGGTCTCTGTCCGCTGGTCGGTGGCGGGATTCACGGTCGAGCTCCGAAGGCCGGTCAAGTCTGTGATCGTGAAGAGGCGCAGCAGCCCGCGCTGCGACCGGAAACGGACATCGACGCCGACGACGGCGAGGTCGGACTGCCGAACGCGCAACGTCTCGTCGATACATTTGGAGCCGTCGCTCGTCAGCGCACAGACCCCCAGGGCGGCATCTTTGGCCACCGACGAATTGCGGACGGCGAAGCCGGTTTGCAGCAAGTTGTCACCGGCGCCAAGCTCGTCGAATGTGCCGTGAACCCACTGGGCGTTGACGTAGACGTGGCGCCCGAGCGTCGCGTCGAGCCCTACGACCCACTTGGGGTACGGCGTGTCGGCGAGTACGGTCGGGGTGTCCCCGCCCGGGTAGGCGTACTCCCCAGCGGGGCTGTCGACGCCGAGCAGCGCGATGTCGTCGTTCGTGATCGTGCTGTGCACCCGTTCTGGCACCACGACCGCCGCTTCGATGCGCCAACCGAGCGGCGGGGCCTTTCCAGGAAGCGGCAATTCACCGGCGCCATTGACGCCGTAGACCGTGATCTCGGGGAAGGTGAGGGTGACGTCGCTGGAGAGCAGGCCGTCGACGCAACGGTCGGCGTCTTCCGGGTCGCAGAAGGGGCCGGTGAGCTGGGTCGTGTGGGTGTGAGCGGCGACCGGCGTGTCGGCGTGGCCTCGGTACCAGGAAACGCCGAGGTCCTGGGAGCCGATGACGGTGCCGAGCCGCAAGGCGACGGCCATGTTCTCGAGTTCAGCGGGAGGCGGTTCAGCGGTGGCCGTCGAGACGACGGTCGGGAAGCCAAGATCTTCGGCGAAGGCCTTTTCGGCGGCGATTCGCCAACGGAGCTCCTCCTCGTTGAACGGCAAACGGTCCACCTCGGACAGACCGAGGGGTGCGCTTGCGGGCACGCGGGCTGGCAGGAAGACGGGCACGAGGACGGCCGTGAACGTCGTCATGCCGCGCGTCATGTCGGTCCGGATCATCGCGTTGCCGGCTTGATCGCCAAAACGCAGGGGATCCTCGACGTCGTTGGGGTTGATCGTGTTCGTGGGGTTGAACTGATCGCCGACGCCGAACTGGACGACCTGTTGTCCGATGCGCAGGTCGTGGCCGCGCCAGAGCAGGTCGCGGGCCTCGACGTAGAGCGCGTCCACTTCGATGCGGACGGGCGATGTGGCCGACGCGTCGGACAGGTCGGGCAGGCTGACGGCGGTAGGCGTCTGGCCAAGCAGCATGAGTTCGACGTCTGCAACACCTCGCCACTTGCCGGCCGAGGCGTCGGTGCGGGTCCCAAGAGAGGTGCGATTCCAAGGAATGCCGGTGTGAGTCGCCAATTGGGGCACCCACGGGTCGACTTCCTCGGGTTCAGACAGCGCAAACCGGAGGTCGGACGCGACCTTGCCGCCGAAGTCGACCTCCTGGGCAAAGGACGGGGCCGCGAGCCAGAGAACAGTCATCAAAGGCCCATCTGCAGCGTGCGGACGGTGAAAACATCGTCGGCGAGTCCGGTGTCGGCGGCCCAGGTCGCCCGGTGCAATTCGGTCCAGGCGCCCGGCCGGGTCAGGTCCTCCATACGCATGACGCCGGGGAGGCAGACGGCCGCTTGGCAAGCGTAGTCTGACCGCGTCTCCACCTTGATGGTCTTGCCTTCGGCGGTTTGGTACGCGATGCGGGTCGGCAGGTGGTTGGACTTGGCCACCGTCATTTCGATCTGCGGGTAAGGCGCGTGGGCGTCGGGCTTGGCGTCGAGTTGCACGACCCAGGCCTCGCCCGTCTCCGTCATGGACGCAGCGGTGTAGGCGTCGCCGAACCGCGAGGCATTCATGTCCGCGTGGCTGTACGAAGTGCCCATGAAGCCCTGTTCGGTGACGTGGGAGGCGATGCGCCGAACCTTGCCGTAGGAGGGCAGCCAAACCCACATCTGGTCCCGCGCGAGTACGAGTACGCGAGTGCCCTTGAGGTCAGCGGGCGCATCGAAGGACGTCAAGGACTTCGGGCCCTTGACGCGCACCTGGAAGCCAAGGGCCCGTGGGGCTTTCCCTCCGGGCGCCATGTCGGCGACGGTCCATTGAATCGTCAGGTCCTTCGCCCGATTCATGGCCGCGTCCGTCTCTGTGAGTACGGTTGGTGCGTCGTCGGCCAAGGCAAAGGTGGCCATCCACAAGGCGCTCGACATCGGACCTCCTGGCGTGTCGTCACACGGACCCGTGGAAGCGTCATCTCTTCCATGGCAGGCTGCTGCAAAACCCCGTCCTGTTGCGGCCCCGGCGTGCAAGGGAGCGTTCAGGCCCTGGTGGTGCTGGCTGCCAACCGATGCCACCCGAAGGGGACGATGGCAAGGGTCGCCAGGGCTGCCGTGAACATGGCGCCGGTGGTGAGCCAGCCGATGTTGAACAGGGGTGGGGCGTCGCCTAAGGTCAGGACGGCAAAGCCCGCGGCGACCATCGAGGCATTGACCCAGATGCCGGGTGCGGCGTCGGCCACGCCTGCGAAGACGTCGCCGCCGCGGTCGTCGATGGCCCGCGCGAGGTGGATGCCGAAGTCGACGCCGGCGCCGATGACGATCGAGCCGAGCATGGAGGTGCCAACGTCGAGGTGGGTTCCGGCGAGGCCCATGCCGCCGTAAATCACCACCAGAGCGACCGCCGTTGGCGTCGTTGCAATGAACGCCCGCAGTACGCTTCGGAAGAAGAGGACCTCGAGGATGAAGACGAGCAGCAGGCTGGAGGCCAAGCTGCTGATCATGTTGGCTGTGACGCTGCGGGCGAGGCCTCGGTACAGCACCGGCGTTCCGGTCACGCGTACGTCGAGGACCGTGGTCCCCCGTGGATCGGGAGTGAGAACGGGGTCAGCGGCCTCGAGCCAGAGCCCCGCGACGATGTCGCGTTGGGTGGCATCTCCACCGGTGGCCGCCAACAGCGCATCGGCCGCGACCTCCGCGTCGTAGCGAAGGCGGAGGCCGGGAAGGGTCGAGTCGATGGCCATCGCGACTTCATCGGGTGCGCCGTAAGGCTCGATGGCGGGCCCCCAAACGGTCTGCGGCACCTCGGCGACGACAAGGTCGGCCAGGGCGGCAGCGACGTCGGCTGGCAACGGAACGAAACACTCGGGGCCGGAAAGGTAGGCCGCCAGCGCGGCCGAGAGTACGGCGACGCTCGCGGTGGGGGGCTCGTCGAATACCTGGCGGACGGCGGTTGCGTTGCCGAGCCGGTGGGCGATGGCGTCGACGGCCAAGGCCCGTGAGCGTTCGGGGTCGCGGGTGACGCGGTACGCACCTGCAAGGGGTCGGGCGACGGTTTCGGCGTGGGCCACGGCGGCGTCAAGGCCGTCGGGGTCGTTCGTCGCCAGTCGGACGTGCATGAGGGAGGACGTGCGGTCCTTGGTGACGAGAGCGTCGACCGCCCGGCGGCCTGCCACGAACCCGTACAGCAGGCCGAGTTGTTCGCGCGACTCCGGAACCCGCCGAACGTCCGCGAAGGCCTGATTGAGGAGGGGAACGACGTCGACGATGGAGTCGGTGCGCGTGGCGTAGGGAACGGCAGACAGCGCGTCCTGCAGCCGTCGAATCTCGCGGAGTACGGCGGGTTCTCCCGCATCGCCGGTCACTTCCACCTGTAGCACCTGGCTCCCGCCAAAGGCCGTCTCGAGGAATTGCACGGCGCGAGCCGGTTCGCTGCCCGGGGCGAGGAATGCGCGCACGTCGACGCGCGCGTCGACGAGGGTCGTGCCGTAGGCGCCGACGGCGAGCACGACGGCCAGCGTGGCGACGACGAGGCGCGGCGACCCGATCGTCGCCTTGGCGAGGCGCTCGGTGGGTCCTCCGCGGCCGCCTGGGGGCGGTGCCCCGTCGAGGCCAAATCGACTCAGAAGGGCCGGGACGAGGGTCAGGGCCAAGACCAGCGTCACGCCGATGCCAAGCGCCGTGGTGAGGCCGAAGACGCGCATGGGCGCGATGTCCATCGTCGCGAGACTCGCGAGGCCGGCGACGGTGGTGAGGCCCGACGCGAGCACGGTGGCGCCGGATTCGCGCAGCGCGCGGGCCACAGCGTCAGATGTGCTCAGGCCGTCGCGGCGCGCGGACGTGGCGCGCGACAGGAGGTGGACGCTGTAAGCCGTGCCGAGCGCGAACAAGATGACCGGCATGGCGGAAAGGACGAGCGTGAACGGGGTCCCCGTGGCGCCGAGCGCCGCGAATGTCGCGAGGACGCCGATGCTTGTCGTGCCAAGCGCCAATGCGGTGGCCCAGAGCGATCGGAACGACGCGATGCCAATGGCCAGGATGACGGCGACCGCGATCGGGCTGAGGATCGCCAGGTCGCGTTCGGTCGTCTCGTAGATGTGCCGCGCGATGGCCGGGCTCCCTCCGAGGTGCCAGGAGCCGCCTTCGAAGTGCTTGGCGGTGGCCGCCGCAATGCCGCCGGCGACGGTGCGTGGGTCCGAGCCCACGGCGTGGAATGCGAGCAGCAGGGCGCTCTTGCCGTCGGCGGACACCAGGTTGCCCGCGACCTGGGGCCGGCTGCGGATGCGCTCCCAGCGGGCTTCGCGCGTCATTCCGTCGTCGGGCTGAATGAGGCGGTCGGAGACGATTCCGCCAGACGGGTCTTGGCGGAAATCATCGACATTTGCGAGCGAGAGGGTCGCGTCCAGCCCCTCGAGCTCGTCGAGGTCGGTGGCGAGAGCGCCGAGCTTGCGAAGAAAGGCGGGGTCGAGGGCGTCGGCCGTCTCGAATCCCACGAACGTGATGTCGAGCCCACCGAAGCGGTCGGACACCTCCCGGAAGCCGATGATCTCGGGACTGTCTGCGGGCAGAAAGGCGAGCAGGTCGTCGTCGCGCTCGACGCGGGCGGCGAGTGGCGCCATCCCGAGGACGGCGAGGACGGTCAGGGCGAGGAGGATGGTCGCGGTGACGGGTCGTTGAACCCAAGCGACCCAGCGATCCGTCATGCGGCCCCCGAAGTGGTCGGGTTATCCTAGGGCGGGACGGCAGCGGATCTGCCGGGGGGCGCATGGGTCGCACGCCGTTCGACGAGCCGCCATTGCGAACGCCGCCCCCTGTGCGCCGCGTCAATTTTCCGAGCCGGACCCCCAAGGACCCAGCCGCCCACGACGGTGACGAGGGCTTCGACCTGCTCGGCGAGGATGGGGCGGACCCGAATACGGTCCCCTATGCCGACGTGGTTTCGACCGAAGAAAGCGAACTGTTCTCGGTCAGTGAGTTCCTCGACGACGAGACGACGTCGGCCACGCCTGCAATTCCGGGACGCGAGCTCACCCCCGAACGTCGGGTCTCTGAGACGCCGCCGCTGCCCCCGCTTCGCGCCGTGTCGCCCCCAGCGCCCGCCGAAGTCGCGCCGCCGGCGCGTCGCCCGGCCCCTGTTCCCGTGCTTGCCACGCCGCCGCTTGCGTTGCCGAAGGACGACCCGGACGAGCCGGAGGTCGAAGAGCAGGACGGCGTCGTCGCCCTGCGCGGAACGGCGCCCCTCGTTTGCCAACTCACGCTGCTCATCGCGCAGGAGGCGGTGCCGTGCGAATCGGGCGCCATCCTGCTGGAGGCCGACAGCCGATTGCTCTTCGTGGCGGGTAGCGGCCCCCATGGCAGCCAGTGGGTGGGCCGCGTCACGGGAACCGCGGTCGGCGTCGCCGGCTTCACGTTCCAAAGTGGACGTCCGCTGGCCTCGAATGACGTCCGGCAGTTGCCCTGGCACGCCGGCGAAGGCACCGATGGCCAACCGGAGATCCGCGGCATGGCGGCCGTTCCGATTCGGGGCGGTGGGCGCGTGCGGGGCGTGCTCCAGCTGATCAATCGCGGCAACGGTCAATCGGCCTTCGACCAAGTGGACGTCGAAACGCTTGCGAGCATCGCGTCGGTGTTGGGCGAACAACTGCGCTGGCAGAGCCTGGCGTCGGAGCTTGCACCGGTCGTGGCGGCGGCCCTACGGCGCGCGGGCGGCTGACGCCACGCGGTCGGCGACCGTCCCGCCGATGGCGTGGGCAAGGGCCATTGCCGTCAGCATCGGGTTGACGCCGGGGCTCTCTGGGAACAGGCCGGTGTCGACGACGTAGAGGTCCTCGGTGCCGTAGACGGCGCCGTGTTTGTCCGTCGCTGCCGTCGCGGGATCCGCGCCCATCGGCGTGGCCCCGAAGACGTGATTCGACGCCGTTGGCAGGTCGGTCGCGGTCACCCTGGCAGCGCGGATGCGCTCGGGCGCGTCGTCCGCCGACAACACGGCGGGCAAACCCCGCATGCCGGGCAGCACTTCGCGGGCGCCGGCCGCGCGGAACATCTCGGCGAGGAGCGCGTTGGTCTCCTGAAGCAACTTGACGTCGCGGGCGCCGAAGTTCCAGGTCAGGTCGAGTCGCGGACCCACTTCGCGGACGGCCCCGACGCTGTCGTCACCCGACACCCAGCCGTCCCAGACAGCGATCTGAGGCCACCGGGCCATCCACTCTTGGAAGGCCAAGCCTTCGACGGGGAATCGAATCGAGAACACGGCGGGGTCGGCCCAGAGGGACTCGAGCTTGATGCCCCGGTCAAGGAACTCGGTCGTGTGGGCGCCCTGGGTCGCCCCCTGCCAGGGCAGGATCTCGCTGTCGAAGCGGCCGAGCAGGTAGGTCGATGGGTGGAAGCGAAGGTTGTCGCCGATGCCAGGCTTGCGGAGCCCCGATCGCCGCATGAGCGCAGGCGTTGCGATGGTGCCAGCGGCGAGCACGGTCGCCTTTGCGGTGACGCGGAGCGCGTGGGCAGACTCACCGGCCTCGTTGATGAGGTGACCCTCGACGCCGCGGGCGCGGCCGCGCGAGAGGAGGAGGCGGTCGACGACCGCGCCAGTGACGACGCGGGCGCCAAGTGCCATCGCCTCGGGGATGCTCCGTCGGTCCATGGAGAGCTTGGCGCCGACGCGGCAACCAAGGATGCAGTTGGCGCTGCCTTGGCAACCCTCCTCGTTGCGTTGGATGACTTCCGCTGCCCAGCCGAGCCGCTTTGCAGCCTCGAGAAACAACTCGTTTCGGCGACCCATGACGTCCGGAGCGACGGGTTTGACGCCCATGAGGCGCTCAACGGCGTCGAAGTCGGCATCCAGTTCGCCGCTGGTGAAGTCGATCCCGTGGGCGTCGCGCCACCTCGCAAGAGCCCCGGTCGTCGGCCGCATGCAGATCGCGGAGTTGTAGACAGAGCCGCCGCCGAGGCATCGGGCTTGCAGCGTCGGCAGGAGGACGTTTCCGCGGGTCACGCGGACGCCGCCGTCCCAGAACGACGACGCGAGGGTGCGCCCCACGTCGGGTTGGAAGGTGCGAACCCACGGACCGGCTTCGAGGAGGACGACGTCGACACCGGCGCTGGCCAGGCGCCACGCCGCGATGGCGCCAGCAGGCCCCGACCCGACCACGACGACGTCGCAATGCAGGCGCAGGTCCGCGACGTGGTCTTTGGGCTCGCGCAGGCGTGGACCTTCGCCCACGGGCGCTGGAGGACGACCAAGGAGATCGGGATTGCGGAGGGGTGGGAGCGTCAGGTGTCACCGAGCCATGGAATGCCACACCTTGCCCGGACCTCGGGGTCAGAAGCATAGGCCATCATGAGCACGGTGCGGAGTCCTTCGAAAAGCATGCGCTGGGTGTAGGTCGGCGCCTTGGCCCAGGCTGTGAGGTAGGCGGCGACGTCCTTCGGCCGCGCCTCGGTCAGGCGAGCGGTCGGCCGGCCGGCCCAGGGGCCGAAGCCGCGGTCCATAGCGTGCAGCAAAGCGCGGAACTGGAGGCGGCTGGCGGTCGGGAGGCGGGCCGCGTAGTCGTCGACGTAGACCGAGACGCGGTCGGCCGCACCGGAGACGCCAAGCGCGCCCGCCGGTGGGTAAAGCCACGTCGCGATGGTGCTCGCGACGGCGCGTTCGGTGTCTCCGAGGCCTGGCGGCATGGGGGGCCCGCCTAACGCGGGCCGGACCCCGCGCTCCCCGCCGGTTAGGCCCGTGCGACGGCCGGAGGCGCTTCGCACGCACCCTACCTTTACACGGACCGCGCGACGGCCATCGACAAGTTGGTGCGGTTGGGCCTCGACTACGACGAGCGCCTGGACCTCGTGGTGGACGTTCCCCGGCTCGGACGCGTCGAGCGATACTTCGCGATTCTCGGCAACGTGTTCGACGCCAGGCGCCGCGCGACGGACCTGTCGCTCGTCGGGCCGTTGCTGGATCTGCTGGACGACCCGGACAATGCGCGCGTCCGTGAACGTTTGCACTGCGGAGACCTGCGGTACACGCCAGGAAACAAGCACATTCTCTTGCAGCTTGGCGCCGCGGTCGAACAGGCGGGCGTGCACCTGCCCTGGGCCTTCAAGCCCATGAACTTCGACCTTGCTGCCCAGGTGGCCAAGGTGAACCGGAAAGCGAACTTTCCGTTCCGCGTCTTCTACAGCCAGAACGTCGCGTTCTCGGACCTGATGGAGGCCGTGCCTGGACGTGTGTTCTCGCTGCCCATCCACGAGGACCCACGCGGGACCTGGGATCAGACGATCTACGAACACCTGCTCGACGAAGACGTCGGGCTGCTGCTCGAAGCCAACGTGATCAGCGACGGCACGGCGCCATAGCGTCCGGTCGGGTCAGAGGCCGGGGACGGCGTCTCGAATTTCCTGCGGCCGCTCGCGCAGGAAGTCCTTGAAGCACTCGTTTTGGTCGTAGAAGTCCTGAATCGTGTAGGAGCGCTTGGTGTCGGCTTGGACGTAGGGGTCCAACCTGGCCACGGCTTCGTCGATCCAGGTCTCGTACGGCAGGGTCTCGACGAGGTCGCTGATGGCCAGCATCTTGTCGGCGTAGTCCGCCTGGCACTCCAGATCGTCGTAGCAGGACTGGTTGAGGATGCCGAGCGTGTAGGTGGAGATGTCGGTTGCGTAGGTGTGGCAGCTCGGCGGGTCTCCGGGGGTGCGCGGCCCGGCCCAGCCAAAGGACAGGTCAGTCGACCAAGGGATGAAGCTGAATTGGTCGAGCGTCGGCTCGTGGTACAGCCGGAAGTTGTTGTTGTTCCACGAGTAGCCGTCCCAGTGGGAGATCCAGGCTTCCATCGCGATGTGGCCGACGAAGTGGTCCCAATTCATCGCGTCGTGGATGGCGGTGTTCCAGGCGTCGCCCTCTTCTGTGGCTGCGTCGCACAACTCGCCAAGCGCCGCGTGCGTGCCCTCGTCGTCGATGTCGACCTCGAGGCAATCGCACCAGTCCAGGTCACAGCCGGCCCCTTCGTAGAGGTTGCCGTTGTCGTCGTCAAAGTGCTCGTCGAGCATCTGGCCGTCGACGTTTTCGACGAGGCTGTACAAGCCGTACAGCTCGCCGTTCACGGTGAGCTCGCCGTGGCTCACCCGCGGCGCTGGGAGGCCGAATTCGCGCCAAATCCGGTAGGACAGGTACTCGGCAGTGAAACTGCCGTCCCATGTCAGATTATGGAGGTTGAACTTCTTCAAGCCGTCGTAGCGTTGCAGCTCGTCGAAGAAATCGACTTTGATCTTGAACGACGGTTTGTCGTTGATCCCCTGAAAGGACGACTGACCCGTGAGCTTGATTCCGACCTCGATCACGTCCAGCTCGGGCGTGGTCAAGTAGGCGCCGACGTAGTCCCCACCCCCCCACAGGTCGCCTTCCAATTCGTTCCAGGACGCGTCGGGGATCTCGAGCGCGAAGACGTGGACGGTCTCGGAGAACAGGAACTCGCCGTCGTCATCGTCATCGTCATCACCATCGCCGTCATCGGTCGTGCCGGTCGGAGGTGTGCCAGTGGTCGTGTCGGTGGTGGGGTTTGGCAGAGGGCCCGTTTCCGTGGTCCAGCCGTCGGGCGTGGGTCCACCGCCCGTCGCGTCGGGTTGGGTGCACGCGAGCCAAGCGTGGATCAGCATCGTTTCAGCGCCTCCGCGCCCAGTCTACACCGTTTGGGTGCCGTGAAGGGGGTGGCCTTGGGTGCGCGGTCGTCGGTCAGGGGAGGAGGGCGACCTCGGACACGCAGAGGTCGTTGAAGTCGGTTCCCGCGCGGACGCCCGTGAACGTGATGCGAACGGAATCGGTCGTCCGGACCGGGAATGGCACGGTCTGCGGCAGGAACAGGGCCTTGAGCGTCACGTCTTGGCTGCTGCCGTCGCTGAATTTCAGTGTGGCGCCGGTGGCCGCGTTGCCGCGTTTGTGCAGGTCTGCAGAACTGCCCATTCCGTTGAGGATCTGCAGCTTGCTGACAGGCAATTTGTTGGCGAAGCGGAGTTCGATCCACTCGCCGGTACCGTCGCTGGTCTTGTTGCCTTCGCACCAGAACGTGTCTTTGAGACCGTCAGCCGCGGTGGTGGGCGCGTACGAGGTGCCGTCGTCGCCAGAGAAGGTCGTCGACGCGGTGACGCCAGTGATGGTGGCGCCTTTGTCAGGGCTGTCGTCAAAGACCTGAATCTCGGAGATGCCGGTGTCGTGGAAAACTGAGCCGTTGTAGATCTGCTTGATCTTCACCGTGACCGAAGACGTCTTCTTTGGGGCCGCGAAGGTCTTGACCTGCGGGGACATCGCATCTTCTAAGGTCCACAGCTCGGTGGACCCGTCGGAGTACTTCAACTCGACTTCCTTCGGGCGATTCGCTTTGCCCCAGCTGTCGTAGTTCTCCCATTGGCCTGGGTAAACGACGATGCGGGTCAGCGACTTCTCGGCGCCGAAATCGAGCGTGACGGATTCGCCTTGGCCCGACCCGGCGGCGCCTTCGAACCAGGCGGATGCGACCTTGCCGTCTTTGATGCCGGAGGCTGGGTAGGTAGCGTCGCCTTCGGCGTAGTAGCTGCTGGCGGTGACGGAGGCCGGCTCGACCTTGGCGGCGTGGGCAAGGGAGGCGAGCAGGGCGATCGCGACGAACATGGGCATCCTCGGACGACGCCCGGCTAACCCCCGACCGCCGGGGTCCATCCCGGCAGCGCGGTCAAAATTGCACGCGTCGCATCACGAAGCGAGGCAACATGCGGATGATCATCATGACGAAGCGCCAGGGCCAGGGCGTGTAGAGCACGGGCGTACCGGCCGTCAGGGCTCGAAGGACGTCCTTGGCGACGCCTTCGGGTTGGCCTGCGAACGGCGGCGGTTTGAGCCCAGCGGTCATGCCCGTATGGACGAAGCCGGGCTTGACCGTGATGACGCGCAGGCCTTCCGCGCGGTGCCTGTGATCGAGGCTCTCCAGGTAGTGGCTGAGGCCGGCCTTGGACGAGCCGTACAGCGCGATCGGCTTGCGGCCGCGGTCGCCGGCGACGGAGCTGAAGCAACACAGCGTGCCGCCTCCGCGGGCGAGGAGTCGCCTGCGGACGTGTTCACAGAAGATGACGAGGTGGGCGTAGTTCACGATGAGCATGCGCCGCGTGAATTCGAGGTCGGCCTCCAGCGCGTCTTGAGCCTTGAACATGCCAGCGGTGACGACGACAGTATCGAACGAACCCAGCGCTGCGTCTGCCGAGTCGAGCGCGGGTTCGAACGTCGACGGCTGCTCGAGGTCCAGTTCGGCCGTGCCAACGGGGCGTTGGCTGCGCGCGGACAAGTCTTCTGCAGAGCGAGTGAGCTCTTGCGGGGGCAATCCGAGGAGAAACACGTCGTGGCCATTCTCCACGAGCGTGCGCGCAAGGGCCCGACCCATTCCCGTGGTTCCACCGAGGAGGACGACTTTCATGTCAGGTCGCCAGCGCCAAGGCGACCGCGTAGGCCGTTTCCTCTTCGTCCGGGAAGCCCTCGGGTCCCTTTTTGGCCACGAGCCTGTCGCCCACGCGCACTTCGAAAATGCCATTCCGACCCTTGATCAGGGTCGGCGTGACACCGGTTCGCAACTCGATCGCGGCCGCCGCCCGGGCGGCCCTTGGGAGGTAGTTTCAAACGACGCAGTACGCGATGGTGACCACGGCAGACCTCAGGGAAGGAACAACATCTGGCAGTCTTCGAGGACCTCGTCTGGGTGCGTGCCGACCGAGACGTCCTCCACGTACTCCAAGAGGAGCGAGCCGTCGGCCCCGATCAGCTTGGTGATGCGGCTGGGTGCGTTGTCATCGTAGTCGTCGGACGCACCGTAGTGGACGGCGAGGATGCGGTCGACGTCGGACCACAGTTCGAACAGGAACTCCTGGTCTATGGCCCATTCCTCGGTGTCCTCGGGCTCGTCAAAGCTGACGCCAACGATGGCCACGCCAAGCGCGTCGAAGTCTTCCTGGAGGTCGCGGTACCCGCAACCCTCGATGGTTCAACCCGTGGTGCCGGCCTTCGGGTAAAACCACATCACCGTGGGGTGGCCGAGCAGGTCTTCGCGCGACCGCAGCGTCTCGTCGCGGTTCTGGACCGAGAAGTCGGGTGCGTCGACAGGGCTTGGCGGGACCGTGCCGTAGAGCTCGTCCGGGTCCACGGGCGCCGGCGAGCTCGTCGTGTCCGTCGGTGGCCAAGAACCCGGGGGGGTGGTGCCCGGTCCGGACCCACTGGGCATGGTGGGTGCCGTGCCTTGCGGGTCCGTCGGGCTGTCCGACGTGCACGCGATGAGGGCGATCACAGCGATGGTCATGGCGCCTCGGCGGAGTTTACTCCTGTTAGCGGGCTGGCTCAGCTTCGGCGATGGCGGCGACGGAGGCCGGCCAGGAGCACGAGGCTCGAAAGCGCCCAAGGTCGTGGGGCGCCTGAGTTGTCGCAGTTGCAGCCTCCCTCCTCCTCGATGGGTTCGAACTGGAGAGGGTCGGTGCAGGGCGTGTCACGGCCGTCGCAGTCCTGGTCGATGGCGTCGCCGCACGTGTCTGTGGCGCCTGGGAACGCGTCGGCGTCGCCGTCGTCGCAGTCTCCTTCGCATGTGGCGAGGCCGTCGCCGTCGGCGTCGGCTTCTTCGATGCCGGGAAAGCCGTCGCAGTCGTCATCGAGGCCATTGCAGCCTTCGTCGGCGCCAGGGAAGACGGAGTCGTTGGCGTCGTTGCAATCGGTGGGCGGGCAGGCGCCATCGGCGTCGGCGTCGGTGTCGCCGGGCATGGGACAGGCGTCGCAGCCGTCGGCCAGGCCGTCGGCGTCGCCGTCGGCAAGGTCGTCAAAACCGGGGCAGACGTCGTCGCTGTCGCAACTGCCGTCGCCGTCGGAGTCGTCGAGCGCGTCGGCCGGGCACGGGTCGCAGGCGTCCGGGACGGTGTCGAGGTCCAGGTCGGCGCCGTCATCCTCGCCGGGGCAAAGGTCGTTTGCGTTGCAGGATCCGTCGCCGTCGACGTCGTCGTTCGGCGCCGCATCGACGGGACACGGGTCGCAGGCGTCGGGGGCGCCGTCGCCGTCGCCGTCCAGCGTGTCGTTTTCGCCCGGGCAGGCGTCGTCGGCGTCACAGACGCCATCGAGGTCGTCGTCGTCGGGCGGCGCGTCGGTGGGGCAGGTGTCGCAGCCGCTTGGGACGCCGTCGCCGTCGGGGTCGTCGTGGTCGTCCTCACCCGGGCAGAGATCGTCGGCGTCACACGAGCCGTCGCCGTCGGCGTCAGACGGTGCCGGGTCGTCGGGGCACGCATCGCACTCGTCGGGGAGGCCGTCGATATCCACGTCGTCGGAGTCGGGATGGCCGGGGCAGGCATCGTCGCCGTCGCACACGCCGTCGTGGTCGTCGTCCGACGGCTCGGGGTCCTTGGGGCAGGCGTCGCAACCGTCGATCAGGTGGTCCCCGTCGGTATCGAGGCGGTCGTCATGGCCAGGACACAGGTCGTCCTCGTTGCATACGCTGTCGATGTCGTCGTCGGTGCAGATGAATCGGGCGAGGCTGAGCGGATCGCCCTGGTCGTCGTCGGTGCGCATGCGGATGACGTCGACGCTGACGCCGTCGGGGACGCCTGCGTCGGACAGGTCGATGAGGGCGCCATAGACGGCACCTTCGAACGGGCCCGTGTAGTTGACGTAGAGCAGGTAGGTCGCGCCGACGTCGACGAAGTCGGTCGCGGGTACGGTGGCGCCCGCCACATGAGCGTCGTGATCGGTCGTGATCGTGTAGTCTGGGCGATCGCCGATGTAGAACGCTTCGAAGATCGCGAGGTCATGACCGGGCCCGTTCTCGACGGCGCCGGCGTACGTGAAGTCGACTTCTGTGAACTGGGAGGCGTTGCCGTAGCCCTGGTTCCAGACGGGGCTGCTCAGCAGACCGTCGGCCGGGTCGATGGCAATGTTGACGCTGTTCATCCACTGGTCTTCCAGTAGGGGCGTCAGAAAGGTGGCGCTCACAGGCGTCTCGATGATCCACACGCCGACGTTCTCTGCGGCGCGGGCCGACGTGAGGGACAACGCAATGAGGAGGTTTGTCATGCTCGCATGCTACCCGAGTTTTGGCCCCGATCGGTGAAAAGACAGGAGAATGTCGGCGTGTCAGCGTCATGTCAACGCGATCGCTGCGCAACCTGAAGGGCGGTGATAGCGCCGGCGGGGAGGCGCCCATGCGCGCATTTCGACCCGCCGTGTGGCTCCTCGCCGCCGGGTGTGTGGGCGGTCTGACGCCCCTGAATCTCGACGGTGGCACCGACCTGCCAGACACGTCTACGGATGGTGGTGGGGGCGGCGGCGGTGGCGGCGGCGGGACGGACACGACGGACGACACGACCCCGGGTGGCGGCGGTGGTGGTGGTGGGGGCGGTGGCGGTGGCGGTGGCACGACGCCTGGGGACTGCGACTACCCGGACGTCGACGTCATGGAATCGGGGCCTGTCGCGGGCGTGATCCAGCCATCGTATATTTCTGTGGACCTGTTCGGCTTGGTCTATGGGGAGGACGTGTACGACCTCAACAGCCCGTTCGTAGAAGCCGACAGCGGCGACGGCGACATTCCGGCCCACGTCGTTTTCACGTTCTACGATGCGTCGGTGGCGGCCATTTGCATCATCTTCTACGATGCGGTGCTGGACGACGTTTCGGCAGCGACCTGGGACGCGGCGGGTGAGGGCGGCGAAGTCTACCAGGCTTGGCGCTTGGAGCTGGCCGCCGGGACGGGGGATGCGGGGCTGTGTGGGACCGTAAATGCGGCCGCCTGGGGTGGCAGCGCCGACCTGCGCGACTGGATCGAGGAGCGGATCTGGGGCATTGGTGTCGGTGAGTTGGCGGCACTCGAAGCTGACATTCGCACGGCCGTGACGATGGGTGGAGACGATTGGGCGACCGAATGGGAACCCTACGTGATGGGGTCCTACCTGTCGGCGGGGAGCCTGGTCTACGAAGTGGGCTACGCGTTTACGCACGCCCAGGAATGCGGGGTGATCGAGGAGGACGCGAGCGGCTTCTTCACACCGCTTCCCGGCGCCTCGGGAGGCCCGGTGGCCGGCTTTGTCATCACGACGAGCTTCCTGGTGCTGGATCCCCGACAGTTCTGACGGCGGTCGCCCGATCTCCGGCGGCGTGCGGAACACGGGTGATGTTCGAGGCCGGCGTCGTCGTCGCCTGCCGATTCGCTTCCTGCGTGTGCGGGCGGTACCGCCGCGGACGCAGCGCTGGACGGGGTTCATCCTCGCCGTCCTCGTCGCAGTCCATGCGGCGCAGCTGGGGCTCGGCGACGGCGATTCGGTCGCGATTCTGACGAGGCTTGGCGCGCTGCGGCCCGATCGCGTCGTGGACGAAGGCGAAGTGTGGCGGGTGGCGACGGGGCCTTGGCTCCATGGGGGTCTTCTCCACCTCGGCCTCAACGGGGTGGCGCTCGTGCAACTCGGCGGCCTCGTCGAGCGAATTCACGGCCCTCGGCGCATGTGGATGGCCTACGTGGCCTGCGGCCTGGTCGGTGGGTTGGGCACGATGACCTTTTTCTATGGGCAGGCGGTCACGGGTGTCGGCGCCTCCGGCGCCATCCTTGGCTTGGCCGGACTCGTCCTCGGCAACACCTGGTATGGTGAGCGAGGGCTGCAACAACGGTTGCGGCGGAACTTGGGCGAGACGCTGACGATGTCCGTCCTCGTGACATTCGCCCTCGGCGCGCTCACCCAGGCGGCGTGGCCCGTTGTCGACAACGGGGCCCATCTGTTCGGTTTTGGCGCTGGCCTCGCCTTGGCTACCGTTTGGCGCGGGCCGTCCAAGAGACCGCAGAGCCTCACGGGTGTGTGGGCGGCGGCAGCTGTTCCGATGATTGCGGCCCTGATGGCGGCGCGCGACGGCGGTGTGGCCCTGACGACGCTCGACCGCGACCTTGGTGCCTGGCAGGCCGAGCGCGCACGAGAGCAAGGCGGCTGGCTTGGCGCCATGTCGGGCATGGCAGCCGTCGATCGGCTCGTCGCCGCGGGCCAGCGGGCAGACGCCGAGGTGCTTGTTCACGAGCTGGCGGAGAAGGTGGAGGACCCGCTCGAGGTGAGCGTGTTGGCATCCGCCCTCATCGCGTCCCACGGCGACGACGCACCGGGCTTGTTGCGGGTCGCGGAGCGTTGGGTGGCCCTGAGTCCAGACGATGCCGTCGCCCACAATCTGCTTGCGTGGCGATTGCTGATGGGGCCCGACCGGAGCCAGGACCCACGCGCCGTGGCGTTGGTGAAGCGCGCCCTGTCGCTACTCCCGCTGGACGCCGACCCCGGCCTGCGTGGCACGATGCTCGACACCTACGGGCTTGGCTTGGCGAGAACCGGCCGACAAGCGGACGCCGTCGCCGCCTTGCGAGAGGCGCTTGATCTCGTTCGCGCGGCTGGGCTCGACGAAGAGGCCGAGGTTGCCGAACGCTACGAAGCCGTGCTCGCCGGGGACATCCCGTAGGGGCTCAGAGGTCGACGACGACGTGGCCGGCGCGGGCGTACTCGGGGTGCAATCGCGTCGTGGATTCGATCCGCAGGACTCCCCGGGGGCAGACGTGGGCACACATGCCGCAGCCCACACACGATGCACGCGTGAACGTCGCGTCGGCCATCGCGTACGCGCGCACGTCGATGCCCATTTCGCAGGCCGTCGAGCAGTTGCCGCACGCGATGCAAAGGCCTGGCTGTACGGCGACCCGAAAGCGGCCAGCGCGCTGGGCGAGGCCAAGGACCGCGGCCATGGGGCAGAAGTACCGGCACCAAGTGCGGGGTCCAAGGAGCGGGTAGAGGCCGGTCCCGATGACGCCGCTGAGCAGGCTTCCGACGGCGAAGCCGTACCAGCTTCGGGCCGATTCTCCGGTCGCGCCGGCGGCCCCGCCTTGGAGTTGGCCAACCCAAACGAGCGCCGTCACGAGGAGCGCGATCAGCAGGGTGGCATGGACTGCGACCTGCTCGAAGCGCCAAGCCGTCGGCGATCGACTCGAGAGGTGCCGCCAAGGGTCGCCAAACGTGTTCGCCAAGCCGCCGCAGCCGCAGATCCAGGAGCAGTACCAACGTTTGCCCCAGATGAGGGCGGCGAAGGGCGCCAGGATGAAGCTCCCGCCGATCGACCAGACGGCGAGCCCCATCGGCATCTCGGCGAGGCTGTGGGGGAACAGGGCGTCGAGTTTCAGGGGCCAGAAGTAGCTGAGGTAGGCTTCGGGTTGGTCGACGAGCGGCAGGACGAACGGAATCGTGAAGCCGAAGATGGCCTGGACACCGACGTTCACGGCGATGCGGATTCGCTGGTAGCGGCTGTTGCCGTGGCGGCGAAGTGCACCGATGGCGCCAAAGCCCATGGCCAACGTGTAGAGCGCTCCGTAGAGGAACCACTTGTGGCGCAGGCCCAACGCGGTCGCGACCGGGTCCAGCCAGTTCGTCCAGTACAGGACGCAGTAGCTGCCGATCAGCAGTGCGGAGAGTGCCCACGCCGATGCGCCGCGCTGTCGCCATCCGGCGCGATCGTCGCGCAGACCGATCGTTCCCTGTTGGTTCACGGGCGCATTCCAGCGTTGGAGGTGGGCCGGTAGGGGGTGACGAATTCCGTGTCGAAGGCCGCCGTCGGCAGCGCGTCGAGCACCCTACCCAGCGTCCAGCCCTCCTGGATCATGTGTGCCATCGCTGCCACATGCCAACGCCGTCCGAGCGACGTGAAGCCGACGATGCGACCGTTGCGCAACGCGATGCGGAGGGTGGAGTGTACGGGGCCGCGCTCTTCATCGAACCACGTGGCGTCGCCGTCCATTTCGCCTGCCGTCAGGTAGTCCATGTCGGCGAGGCGAGCGGCATTCGTCGGAACACCGCGCTCCCAGCGTGCAAGGCCGCCGGCAGCGCAGACGCCCGCGACGCGTCCGGTGTCGCGGGCGGCGTACCAAAGGGGCCACGGCCGGTGGCCGGATGGGCTGGGCAAAGCGGCGGCGTCGCCGGCGGCCCAGACGCCCGGCGCGGCAGACATGGTGGCGTCGACGACGATGCCCCCGTGGGCGAAGTTCAAGCCCGAGTCGGCGAGCCAGCGCGTGTGGGGTTCGACGCCGACCGCGACGACCGCGAAATCGCACGCGATGTCTCCGCCGTCGGTGCGGACCTGCTCGACGCGGCCGTCCCCAGCGAAGCCCTCGACGTGGACACGGGTGTGCACGTCGACGCCGTCGTGGCGGAGTCGCTCTACGACGACCTCCGATTCGCGTGTCGAAAGTGCAATGGGCCAGAAGGCGTCGTCGCGGAGCAGGAAGGTGGGCTTGAGGCCCGCGGCGACGAGGACTTCTACGGCCTCGATGCCGACGAGCCCGCCGCCGATGACGACGGGATGAGAGGGCCGATGGCCCTGCCGGGCTGGGCGGGCGCGGTAGGGGGAATCGCTGGCGCCTGGGATGGGTGCATCCGCGATGCCGTGGCCGTGGACCTCTGCTTCGAACCAGACGAGGTCCTGCCAGCTGACGAAGTGGCCGATGCCCGCCAGGTCGATGCCCGACCAGGCCGGACGCCGCGGCCGCGAGCCGCACGCGAGGACGAGCGCATCGTAGGCGATGGGGTCGCCGTCCAAGCGCAAGACGCGCCGGTTGGCGACATCGACGCCCGTCAGGGCCGCCCGCGTCGCCGGGGCGTCCCCAAAGGGAAACAGGTCGGCCGGTGCCATTTGTCCGCACGCCGCGTACATGAGGCCCGGCCGCGAAAAGGGGCGGTCCGACTCTTCGGACAGGACCGTGATTCGGGCGTTGGGATCGACCCGGCGCGCCTCGCGGGCGGCTTCCGAGCCCGCGATACCGTTGCCGACGATGACGACGTGTTTCGTCACCAGGTCACCGGCGTTTCCCCTTGTTTGAGGTGGTAGCGCCAACCGGCGCCAAGGGTGTGGACCTCGGTGGATGCCGTCGCGTCTGGCCAGAAGACGCTGACGTCGGCGCTGCACTCGGCGCCGAGCCCAAAGGTGAGGACCAAGTCGTCCTGGGCGCCCCATTGCCCATGGGCCCCCGAGACGGACTGCATTTGGGTCGTGCTTTCAGTGGTGACGACGACCCTTGCGCCGATGGCGGACCGATTCGAACCACCTGTTCCTTCGAGGCGCACCTTCAGCGCGTTCGCCGTGTCTCCGAGCAGGTTCTCGAAGAGGCGAATGTCGCCGGTTTCGTAGCAGTCCTCGTAGCAACGCGCCGTCGAGTGCCCGAGCACGAGGTCGAGGTCGCCGTCGCGGTCGAAGTCGGCGACGGCGGAGCCGTGGCTGCGCACGTGGTCCACGCCATCTTGAATGTCGACGGCGGCGAACTGCCGCGGCGCGATTTGGCGGTACAGGAGCGCCCGGTTGCCAGGGTAGTCGGTGCCGCCGATGAGGACGTCCGTCCAGCCGTCGAGGTCGAAGTCGAACAGGGCTCCGGTGATGTCGCCGTCATCCCAGCCCACAGGGTCTTCGTGGGTGCGGACGAGGCCGGTGACCTCATTGCCAGGGCGCTCGAAACGGGGCGCGTCGCCAGCCATTCCGAAGAGCAGCTCGCTGGGGTCTGCTGAGCCTCCAACGTCCCAATGGACGATCTCGCTCGTCAACAGGTCGGGCCGGCCGTCGTTGTCGACGTCGCGGCACATCGTCGCGCCACTGTTTCCGCCGAGGCGGAAGGCCTCCCTGTCGGTGTCGTGGTCCCACCGGAAGACGTCATCTTGGGTGGCACACGACAGGGTGGTCGGCGCGGGAACACCGGAGCAGTCTTCGTCGTCGGGATTGAGGGTGCAGTGGCACCTGGCGGACTCGTTGTCCGTCCAGTCCGTGCGTTCGTCAAACGCGTAGCCGCTCGCGACCGAGATGTTGGCGAGGCTGCCGGCGCCGTCGTTGTGCCACAGGTGGTTGGGCGCGCGCCCGTAGGACGACACGAGCAATTCGGGGCCATTCGCGAGGTCGAGATCGCAGGCGGCGACGGCCCAGGCGACGGGATGGGCGAGCCCCGCGTTGATTGCGGCGGTGTCCGTCCACGCCATGGTCTCGAGGCCCGCTTTCTCGGTATGGTCCTTGAAGGTGCCTTTGCCGGTGTTGTGCAGCAGCTGTGCGCTGCGGTACGAAGAACCGACGGGGTACTGTCCGGTGAAGATGTCCACGAAGCCGTCCCGGTCGACGTCGGCGAAGGTCGCCCCGTACGGCTGGTCGTCGGGGTCGCTGCCGAGATCGCCGCCGGCCTTGCCGAGCGCAAACGTGCCGTCCCCCTGGTTCAGGACGAGGTCGCTCGTTTCGGTCTCGGTGGAACCCGCGTCGGGCAGGCCCGTGTAAATGTCGAGGTCGCCGTCGTTGTCGACGTCGGCGAAGGCCCAAACCGGACCGGGGCGACCAAGATCCGCGTTGCCGTCTCTTCGCGTGAGCACGCCAGACGTGTGCGTGACGTCCTCGAAGGCCCCCCGGCCGGTGTTCCGCATCAGCCAAACCTGGCGCGTCCCGGCGGGGTCGTCGGCCGCGGTTCCGGCACGTACGGCGAGGTCCGTCCACCCGTCGCCGTCGAAATCCACGGCGGAGATTCGGACGCCGGCGGGGTGAATGTCGGTGAGCCCCCACGCCGCCGTTCGTTCGCGGAAGACACGCGTCCCGGGAGCCCACGATGTGCCAGCGCGGCACACGGGGGCGGGGAGAGCATGGGTGGGGGGTGCTGCGACGCGGCACGCGAGCCAGAGGACGAGCATGGTTGCCGTTAGCCGGCTTCGATGCGCCGGCCCAAGGTCGGCGCACCAAGGCAGCGCCCCAGCGGGCGGCTAGAGGCTGCGAACGTAAGCTTCGAGCGCGTCCATTTGGGCGTCGGTCAGCATCGAGGTGTCCCCCATCACGCCGCTGCGCGACAGTTCGAGCACGTCCCGCAAGGTCTTGGCCGAGCCATCGTGCAGGTACGGCGCCGTAGCGCGCACGCCGATGAGTGTGGGCGTCTGCATGGCTTCGCTGGAGAACAGGGCGTGCGAGAGGTTGTCCGTAGCGATCTCGCCGCCGTGGCAACTCGCGCAGGCGACGTCTGCCCGTTCGAACAAGTCTTTGCCCTCGAGGATGAGCGCGTCGGTGCTACCGCGGTCGGGGTTGTCAATGTGCCGCGTGGCGTCGACGTAGGCGCCGATGTCGTTGGCGTCTGGCGTGACCAAGCCCTCGCCGCCCATGCGGCCTTTCGAGGTGATCTGAGCCTCGTGAGCGACGGATTGGACGCCCTCCGACCATGTGACGGGGGCCGTGAGGCCAACTTCGCCAGCGAGCGACGGCGTCTGGCGGGGCCCAGATTCGAGCGGCCAGGTGAGGCCGTCGTTGCGGCCGTCGAAGTGGCAGGTGCTGCAGGAGATGCCCGATCCGCTACCGGCCATGTCTTCGTCCACCGCAGACGTGAACAAGCGTCGGCCGTTTTGGACGGAAAGGGGCAGGACCGAATCCGCGACGACCCGAACCGTTCCGTTGTCGGAGACGAACTGCTCCTCGACGTCGTTCTTGTGGTCTTGGGTTTCGATGGACCGGAGCTTGCGGTCGAGCCAGCCGTGAACGTACGCCACGTGGGTTTCGGTAAACGAGACTGACTTGGGACCACCTTCGACCTTGAATGCCGCCGTGGGCCGGGTGACGAAGCCGCCGGCGTGCAAGCGGGTGGTCCGGTCCGGCTGGCCCTCATGCTCGGAGTCTTCGGTGAAGGCGAGGGTCGCCTCAGTGTCGAATGACCGCTCATCCGAGCCGGTGTCCCCGTGTTTGTCCTCTTCGCGCCCCTGATCTTCGCCGATGGGCAGGACGACGACCGCGTCGGACGCCTCCATCGTGACGTACCAAAGGTCGCCCTCCGGCGAGGCGGTCAACGACGTCGGGTAGGACCTGACGATGTCGCCTTCGTTGGAAATGGCCCCGGCAAAGACCGGCTCGCCGTCCCCCTTGGGGCGACCGGATCCGTCGAGCGGGATCTGAACGACCGCCGGATTCGTCCGCGACACGACCAGCGTTCCCGACGAGCCGTAGCCGGATCCTGGGATGATCTCGTCACCGTTGCTGGGGTCGGCGACCGACGTCGTGTTGTCCACGTACAACGTGGGGATGCCAAGCTCGCTGCCATCGGGCGTGATCGATGGGTCGCCGGTGACCCGAACGACGAGGTCGAAGGGGATCGGTGAAGCGTTGGGATCGGGCGGCAGCCGGGTGGTCACGGGCAGGGCGATGTCTTCGACGGCGCCGGATCGGAGGTCGATCCGCTGAATGCCCCGCTCGTAGGGAGACGCGACAAAGAGGGAACGCTCACTCGGGTGCAGGGCGAGCCACTGAGGCTGGTGAAGGACGTCGAAGCGGCGCGTTTCTGTCCATGTTGCCGCATCGATCTCAACGACCTGGTCTTGCATGGACACGGCGACCCAGACGGTCTTTCCGTCTTCGCTGGCGACGACGCCGACGGGCTCGGCGCCGACGTTCATGCGTGCGACCTCCGCATTTCCGGGCGCGGCCTGGGGATCGAGGACGACCAACTGGCGATTCAAGCGGTCGGTCACCACGAGGAGGTGGTCGACCCGCGCGATGCGCGTGGGTTCACCGCCGACGTCGAGGGTCGTGGTCGCGCCGCCCCCGCCGGGAATCGCCGTGACGGTGCCTTCGTCGACGTTCACGTTGTACACGACGTCGCCGTTTCGCGACGTTGCGGTGGTTCGGCTGCCCGTGGCCACCCGCTCGTCGTGCAGGCCTCCCCCACAGGCGACGAGCAAGCTCGCCGCGATCGTTGCCCGCATGATGTCTCTCCACCGCGCCCAGGTAGATTGTGTCCCGACTTTGGCGGATGTCAACCGGCGGCCGTTCTTTCAAGACCTTTCTTCGTGTCTGAGGACCCTTGAACGGTCCTGAAGCTTGGTCTAGGGTTGGTGACGATGGGTCTCTTGATCGGCAAAGACGCGGAGCGCGTGGCCCTGTTGGCCGACCATGTGGTCGGCCGGAGTCGGCGCTGTGATCTGACGATTTCGGACGACCCCTGGGTTTCTGGCGAACATGCCCGCGTACGCTGGCATGCCAACCGCTGGGTCGTTCGCGACCTCGGAAGTCGCAACGGCACGTTCGTCAACGGCGCGAAAATCGAACCGGGCCGCGAGGTCGATCTCGACGGGGGCGACGTCATCGAGTTCGGCCAGCGCGGCCGCAAATGGACACTGTCGGACGCCTCTCCGCCGGTGTCCTTCGCGCGGAACCTCGAAACCGGCGAGATCGCGGACATCATGGCGCTACCGCCGGAGGGCGATCCCGAGATCGTGCTGTTCTGCCGTCTCGACGGGCGGTGGTGGTTGGATCGATTCCGCATCGACGGAACGGAGGTCCCGGTCACGCACGGGGACATCCTTCGAACGACGGCCGGAGAATGGGAGATCCACATCGTCCGCCTCACGAGGCTCACGGCCGATGTCGTCGAACAGCCGCTTTCGCTACGCGACGTGACGATGGCCTTCCGAGTCTCGCGAGACGAGGACACCGTCGCCATCGTGCTCGAGGGGCCCAGCCGTCTGGACTTGGGCGTCTACTCCCATCACCACCTGCTTTTGGCGCTCGCGCGGGCTCACGAGGCCGATCATGCGCTGAGCGCGGACGAGCGCGGCTGGCGGACCTGGCGCGAACTCAGCAAGGAACTGACGGGCTGGAACCAAAACTCCGTCAACGTCTCGATGTACCGGGCGCGCCGGCAGCTCGCGTCGCTTGGCGTGCGAGATGCCGGCATCCTTGTCGATCGGCGCCGCGCCAACTGCCAGATGCGGCTCGCGGTCGCCTACACCATCGAGCGCTCTACCCGTCCCGGCGACCCCCCAGCAGGCCGGAGCGGTACAGGTAGTACATGAGCGTGAGCGCGCTGCTGATGGCGGCGGCGACGTAGGTCAGCGCGGCCGCGTTGAGCACCTTACGGGCGCCGTCGAGCTCGCGGGCGTTGACGAGGCGGCCGGACTCGATTGCGGCCAGCGCGCGGGCGCTGGCGTCGAATTCGACGGGCAAGGTCACGACCTGGAACACGACGAGGATGGCGAACATCGCGATGCCTGCGAGCAAGGCGAGTTGGCCGAGCGCCGCCTGGCCGAACGACGCTAGCAAGAACCCGATCATGATGGCCGGCATTGCGAGGTTGGACGTGATGCCAAGCACCGGGACCAGGTTCGACCGGAGTTGGAGCCAGGCGTAGCCCTGGGCGTGCTGAATCGCGTGGCCGACCTCGTGGGCAGCGACGCCCGCCGCCGACACGGAGCGGCCATGGTACACGTCGGGGCTCAGCCTCAGCGTCTTGGAGGTCGGGTCGTAGTGGTCGGAAAGGAAGCCATCGACCGGCTCGACGCGGACGTCTCGGATCTGGTGTACGCCGAGGATGCGGTTCGCGATTTCGGCGCCCGACATTCCGTTGCTCAGCGCGACTTCACCGTAGGCGGCGAAGGTGGACTTCACCTTGTACTGGGCCCACATCGCGAGCAGCATGCCCGGCGCGGCGAAGACCAAGTAGAGCGGGTCGAAGAAAAACACGGTGCCTCCGATGGCTAAGATGGTCGCGGTTGGCCGGCCGTCAAGGGGCGTCCAGGTGGGCGCCTTCGGAGTCGCCCATCGGTACGTCGCCGTTGGGGAACCAGCGGCCCCAGCCGTCCGTCACGCGGCGGGCGGTCTCGGGGTCGGTATGCAGCTCGGCCGGGTAGGTCGGCTTCATGCGGGCGTCGATGACGATGGTGCCCGAGCGGACGACCTGGTTCCGCACGATGCGTTCCTTGGCCGCGACGATGTCCGCGGCGGGCTCGAAGCGGGTGAACACCGTCCATAGAAAGCGCGTCGTTGAACTCGCGGTCCGTTGTGCATCGTCGACGAGGACGACGAGCGGAAACGGCGAACCGGCAGCGGCCATTGTGCGCGCCCACGTTGGGTCGGCCTCGTAGGATTTGCCGTCGACAACGAGGCAACCACGGCAGAAGACGGCGGCGTGGGCCACGCCGGGCCCTGGGTCAGCCGGAACGTCGCCCGGCAATGTGCGGATGGGGGGTCCGAGCCCCAGCCAAAGGCCACGGCTGCCTTCGTGGAGCTTGGGTCCGGTGTAGTCGAGCGAGTCGAGGCTCATGTTGCCGATGACGTGCACGTCGGTCTCGGGCTGAAAGCGCGCAAGGATGTGCTCGAGGACGGCGCGGCCGTCGGTCAGGTCCATCGGCTGGTCGACGACCAAGAGGAACTTCGTGAGCGCGAGTTGCCCCTCGGAAAGCACGCGAAGGGCCGCGCTCATCGCTTCGCGGCGGAATCGTTCCTCGACGACCGCGGCGGCGAGGGCGTGGTAGCCGGTCTCGCCGTACGACCAGAGGTCACGCACGTTGGGCATGACCAACGGGAAGAGGGGGCTGAGGAGGCGTTGGAGGTAGTCGCCGATGAAGGCGTCCTCCTGCCGGGGCTTGCCTACGACCGTGGCCGGCCAGATCGCGTCGCGCCGGTGGAACACGGTGTCGACGCGGAACACCGGGTAGTCGTGGCGAAGGCTGTAGTAGCCGTAGTGGTCGCCGAAGGGACCTTCGGGTGCCATTTCCGTCGGGGAGACCGTTCCGACCATCGCGAACTCGCATCCGGACACGAGCGGATGGGGCGAGGACGGGTGGCTGACACGGTCGAGGCGCGAGCCCTGCAGGAGGCTGGCGAGGAGGAGCTCAGGTACGTTTTCGGGCAGCGGCGCGATGGCGCTGACGATGAGGGCGGGGGGGCCGCCCACAAAGAGCGTGACAGGCAACGGCTGGCCGCGCAGCTTCGCGACGTGGTGGTGGTAGCCGCCGCCCTTTCCGATCTGCCAATGCATGCCGGTCGTCGTCGGACTGTGACGCTGGACTCGGTACATGCCGAGGTTGTGACGGCCGTCGTCGGGGTGCTCCGTGTAGACGAGCGGGAGGGTGACGAAGGCCCCGCCGTCCTCGGGCCAGCTCTTGATCATGGGTAGACGGTCGAGGCGGGCCGGCTGTTCGACGACCTCCGTGACGGGGCCCCATGAGCGGGTCGTCATCCCGATGTCGAGCGCGGAACGGAGAAACTTCCTGGCGCCCCAGAGGCGCGACAGAGTGGGTGGAACCAGTGTGTGAGTCGCGGCGACGGCGTCGCGGACGAACTGCTCTGGCCGTGGGCCAAAGGCCATGTCGACGCGGCGGCGGGTGCCGAAGAGGTTGGTGACGACCGGGATGTCGTGACCGCGCACGCGATTGAAGCGGAGCGCGGGGCCTCCGGCCGCGATGACGCGCCGGTGGATCTCGGCGAGTTCGAGGTCGGGGTCGACCTCTTCCTCGACGGTCACGATTTCGCGCTCGCGTTCGAGTTGGGTGAGGAAGGAGCGTAGGTCGACGTGGCTCATGCGTGCCGGGGGACCTCGGAGGTGGGCGGGTCGCTGAGCGCGGCGGCAGGGCTGGTCCGCGAGAGGAAGGAGGTCATCCGCTCGCCGTCGAGGACTTCGTACTCGATGAGCGCCACGGACATCTCTTCGAGCAAGGTCCGGTTGCGCACGAGGATTTCGAACGCACGGCCGTAGGTGAGGTCGACGATCTCGCGAACCTCGCGCTCGATCTGGGTGGCGACGGGGTCGGGTGGGCCTTGGCGCAGGTCGAAGGGCCCCGTGCTCGCCTCGCCGACGTAGGACAGCGGCCCCATCTTTCGCGACATTCCGAATTCGGTCACCATGCGGCGGGCAAGGTCGGTGGCGCGCCGGATGTCGTCCTGGGCGCCCGTCGTCACATCGCCGAACACGATTTCTTCGGCGACGCGGCCGCCGTAGAGCGTCGTCAGGCGGTCGAGGAGGGCCGCCTTCGACACGAGGTGACGGTCCTCCGTCGGAAGCAGGACGGTGTACCCGAGGGCCGCGACGCCGCGCGGGATGATGCTGATCTTCTTCACGGGGTCCGCGGCGGGGCACGCGGCGGCGCAGATGGCGTGGCCGACCTCGTGGAAGGCCACCGTCCGCTTCTCGGTCGGGCTCAAGCGGCGGGACTTCTTTTCGAGGCCGGCGACGACGCGCTCGATGGCCTCTTCGACATCGGCGCGGGTGACGGCCTCCCGGTCTCGGCGCGCGGCGAGGAGCGCAGCCTCGTTCAGCACGTTGGCGAGGTCGGCGCCGGCGAAGCCGGGCGTCATCTTCGCGAGTTCGGCGAGGTCGACGTCGGGGCCCAACTTCAGCTTGCGGGCGTGGACGCCAAGAATCGCTTGGCGGCCGGCGACATCGGGGCGGTCGACGAGGACCTGTCGGTCGAAGCGGCCGGGGCGCATGAGCGCACTGTCGAGCGTCTCCGGGCGGTTCGTGGCCGCCATGACGATGATCCCCATTCGGTTGTCGAAGCCGTCCATTTCGACGAGCAGCTGGTTGAGCGTCTGTTCGCGCTCGTCGTTGGCACCCGGACCGGAGCTTCGGGCCTTGCCGACGGCGTCGAGGTCGTCGACGAAGATGATGCAGGGTGCGTGTTCCGTGGCCGTCTTGAACAGGTCGCGGGCCGATCGCCCATCCCCTTGATAGCCGAAATACCAAACAACCGCTGCCGCTTCTGCCCGAGTTACAGGGCGCTTGGGTTGGAGGAGGCGCGTGAAACCAAAGGCACGACGAATATTGGAGC
>SXOB01000089.1 GCA_005776945.1 Pseudomonadota bacterium | reverse complement strand
GCGACCGCAGCGAGCGCATCCGCACATACAACTTCCCGCAGAACCGCCTGACCGACCACCGCATCGGGCTGACGCTCTACAAGCTCGACGCCGTGGTCGACGGCGACTTGGACGAACTCACCGACGCGCTCGCCGGCGCGTGGCAAGAGGAGCAGCTCGCCGTGTGGGAGGCCCATGGCGGATGAGGTCCCGCTGCTTGGCGCCGTACTCGCGAAGACCGAGCGCTTCCTGCGCACCCGTGGCGTTCCGCGACCCCGCCTGGAGGCCGAACAACTTGCTGCGGCCGTTCTCGGCTTGCCGCGCATCCAGCTCTACCTGCAGTTCGACCGCCCATTGACCCTGGAGGAACGGGGGAAGCTCCGCGGCCTCGTCGCGAGGCGGGGTCACCGCGAGCCGCTGGCCTGGCTGCTCGGGCAGGTCGGTTTCCACGCCGTAGATCTCGAAGTGGGCCCCGGCGTCCTCGTGCCTCGACCGGACACAGAAACCCTGGTCGACGCTGCGATCGGCTGGATCGAGCCCGGCGCCCACGTCGTCGACATCGGGACCGGAACGGGCGCCATCGCCATCGCCCTGGCGGTCGCGCGCCCCGACCTCACGATCGTTGCGGTCGAGCGCGAAGCGGCGCCCCTCGCGATTGCGCGGGCGAATGTTGCCCGCCACGGGGTCGCAGAGCGCGTCCGGGTGGTCGAGGGTGACCTGCTTCAGGGCGTGCCCGACGACAAGCCCATCGACTGGATCGTCAGCAACCCGCCCTACATTCCCACCGCGGACATCGACGCGCTCGAACCCGAGGTGAGCCGCCACGAGCCCCGGGCTGCCCTGGACGGCGGCGCCGATGGCCTTCGCGTCCTCGCCCGCATCGCGGCCCTGGCCGGCAAACGGGCCGCCAAGGGCGTGCTCCTTGAGGTCGGTGCCGGGCAGGCCGTGCGGGTTGCCGACGGCCTGCGCCGCGTGGGTTTCCCTGTGCTACGCACCTTTGACGACGCCGCCGGGGTTGCCCGCGTCGTCGGAGGTCGACGGGAGGAGGCGCCGTGACGCTTGCGGAGTTGGCGTGGATGCCCGGCGCGCAGGCTGTCGCCGTGGCGGTGGTCGGCTTTCTGCTCGCCAACCGAATCGTCATGTGGGCCAAGCTTGGACTGCGCAATTCCGACATCGACCCCGCGGTCCGAGACGGCCTCTCCGTGCTCCTTCGGCCGTTGCTCTATGGCGTCGTGGCCACGGCCGCGCTGGAGCGACTCGGCGTCCAGACCGAAGGACTCCTCACCCTGGTGGCCGGCGCGTCGTTGGCGGTCGGCCTCGGCCTCCGCGAGGTCCTCAACGCCCTTGTGGCCGGCGCCATCCTGCTCACCACCCGCCCATTTGCGGTCGGCGACCTCGTGGTCGTCTCCAACCAGGAGGGCCGGGTCCTTTCCTTTGGGCTCATTGAGACCGTGATCGAGCGGCTCGATGGCACCGTCGTGACGCTTCGCAACGACCTCGTCCTCGCCATGCCGGTGCAGAACCACGAGCGGCGCCCGAATCGCCGCATCGACATCGACGCGTCCGTTGGCTGGGGAACCCACCTCCCTGCGGCGTGTGCGGAGGCCTTGCGCCGCATTTCCGCCCTCGACCACGCCCACAAGGAGCCGGCCCCCCGCGTCGATATCGAGGCCCTGCCGAACACCGGCCCCGTCTTGCGCGTACGCGTGTGGGTCGACGCGAAGGGCGCCCAAGAGGCACGCGCCGCCATCGCAGCGGAGCTTGCCGCCGCCATCGCCACGGTCGGGGGTCCGCGGCCGACGACCTGAACGGTTAGAGCGCCCCCCCGTGACGTCGCGCATCCCCGGCTTTTACCGATTGCGCCCCGACGAACGGCTCGACGCGCTCGCGACGCACCGAGGCTTGCCAAAGGAGTTGGTCGACCGATGGAAGGCCCGCGGCCTGACGGTCGAAGAGGCCGACCTCATGGTCGAGAACGTGATCTCCACGTTCGCGCTGCCAAACGCCGTCGCCGTCAACTTCCTCATCAACGGCGTCGACCGCGTCGTCCCGATGGTCGTGGAAGAACCGAGCGTCCTGGCCGCGGTCAGCAATATGGCTCAGTTGACGCGAGCCTCCGGCGGATTCCGCGCCGACAGCGACCCCGCCCGGATGATCGGGCAGATTCAGCTTCCCGACGTACAAGATGTTCCAGGCGTACTCGCCCGCCTCGAAGCCGCGCTCCCGGCCCTCAGGGACCTTGCGTCCCAAGTGCACCCGCGGCTCGCCGAGCGCGGGGGCGGCGTCCGGAGCCTGAGCCTTCGGCACGTCGTCTACGATGCGCCCGGCGATCCAGTCGAGAACATGGTCGTCGTCCATTTTGTGCTCGACTGCGGCGACGCCATGGGCGCGAATATGGTCAACACCGTTGCGGAACGGCTCGCGCCCATGGTCGAGGCGGCGGCTGGCACCGACGTCGGTCTTCGCATCCTCTCCAATCTCGCCGACCAGCGGCTCGCACGCGCCTCTGTGGTCCTCCCCCCTGAAGCGCTCGGCACCCGCGGTCTGGACGGCACCGAGGTCGCGCGCCGCATCGCGTCGGCCTGGCGCTTCGCATGGGCCGACCCCTACCGCGCAGCGACCCACAACAAAGGCGTGATGAACGGCGTAGACGCGGTCGCGCTGGCCACGGGCAACGACTGGCGAGCCATCGAGGCGGGCGCCCATGCCTGGGCCGCGCGCGATGGCCGCTACCGCCCATTGACGCGCTGGACGACCGACCCGACAGGCCACCTCCACGGGGCGATCGAGTTGCCGCTGCAGATGGGCATCGTCGGCGGCCCGATTCGCGTCCATCCCACCGTGCGCAGCAATCTCGATCTGCTCGGTTCGCTTACCGCCACCGACCTCGCCTGCGTCACGGCAGCCGTCGGACTCGCACAAAATCTGGGCGCGCTACGCGCGTTGGCGACCGACGGCATCCAGCAAGGGCACATGCGGATGCATGCACGCACCGTCGCGGCGGCGGTCGGCGCCCGCCCCGACGAGGTCGCGGCCCTGATCGCAGACCTCGTCTGCGAGCGCGACTTCTCGGTGGAACGCGCGGCGGAGTTGCTGGCCGCCCGGCGCAGCCAGTGATCGGCCGCGCGCCGGGCAAGCTGATTCTCGTTGGCGAACACGTGGTCCGCTACGGCGCCTGGGCCCTCGCCTTCGCCGTCGATCGAGGCACCGTCGTGGAACTCGAACGCGTCGACGGACCCACCCACGCGGCGGCCGACCCCGATGACCCCCTCCTTCGTGAAGCCGTGCGCGCGGCGCTTCCTCCGACGGGATGGCGGGTGACCGTCCAATCCACGTTGCCGATCGGGCGGGGCATGGGATCGTCGGCCTCCCTCGCGGTCGCGCTCGTTCGCGCCCAAGCCGCGGCCGACGGTCGGGTCGACGACCGCGAGGCCGAGTACGAGGCCGCCATGGTGCTCGAGCGCGTCTTCCACGGGCGACCCTCAGGCCTCGACGTCTGCGTCGCCCAGCGCGGCGGGCTTCTCCAATTCCGAATGGGCGCACCGCCCACCGTGGTCCAACTTGCGCCCGGGCCGTGGCAGGTCGTCGTGATCGATACCGGCGTCATCGGTTCCACGGCGGCCCTCGTCGCGTCGGTCGCGGACCGCGCCGCTGGCCTTTCCGTGCCGCTCGACGCGCTGGCCCGTCTGGCCGACGAGGCCATCGTCCATCACCGCGACCCGGCCGCCCTCGGGGAGGTGCTCTCGGCCGCCCAGGTGCATCTCGACGCACTTGGCGTCGGCCACCCCGCAGTGGACGACGCCATCGCCGTCGCGCGATCGGCCGGCGCCCTCGGCGCGAAGCTCAGTGGCGCTGGCGGCGGCGGGGTCGTCCTCGCTCTCGTCCCCACCGGGGGCGCGGAGCCTGTGCTCGCCGCCGCGTTCCGCCGCGGCCTGTCCGCCTTCGTCACCCAGCCGACGGAGGCCTCGTGAGCATCGCCATCGCCCACCCGAACATCGCGCTCGTCAAGTACTGGGGCAAACGCGACATCGCCTTGAACCTGCCGGCGGTCTCCAGCGTCTCGCTCACCTTGGCCCCGTTCGCAACGCGGACGGAGGTCCAATTTGGCGCCGTCCAAGACGAGTTTCACCTCGACGGCCAACCCGCAGGTGCCGGAGAGGCCCACCGAATCGCCAAGACGCTGGACCTCGTCGTTCCTGGAAGGAGCCCCGCAGTCGTTGTCACGGCGAATGACTTTCCTACGGGCGCTGGCTTGGCGAGCTCTGCGAGCGGGTTCGCGGCCCTCGTCGTCGCCGCTGCGACGGCGGCCGGCCTCCCCGAAGACCGGACGGCCTGGTCGCGCATCGCGCGGCAGGGTTCCGGCAGCGCCTGTCGGTCCCTCTTCGGGGGCTTCGCGCACTGGAACCGCGGTGTGGACCCCGCGGGGACCGACAGCGTCGCTCAACCCCTTCCGGACGGCGACGGCTGGGACGTTGCGATGGTCGTCGCGATCACGTCGACGGAGCGCAAAGCCACGTCCAGCACCGACGGGATGGAGCGCAGCCGCATGACGAGCCCGCTCTACACCACCTTTGTCGAGCAATCCGAAGGCGACGTCGCCGAGGCCATTGCCGCCATCGGTCGCCGCGATCTGGAGCGCTTGGGCACCGTCATGGAGTCCTCGACGTTCAAGATGCACGCCGTGATGGCCACGTCGCAGCCCCCCCTGATCTACGCTCTGCCTGCGACCATCGCCCTCCAACACGCCGTGCTCGACTTGCGCCGCTCTGGCGTAGGTGCCTGGATGACGATGGACGCGGGACCCCAGGTCAAGGTGCTGTGCACTGCGAGCGACGCTGCCAAGGTTCTCGCCGCTCTCCAGCCCCTTGCCAGCCGCGTGGTGATCGGACGGCCAGGGGCGGCCGCTGCCCCATGCTGATGGCGACGGCGCCGGGCAAGGTGGTCCTCGTCGGTGAATACGCCGTGTTGGACGGGGCGCCAGCCATCGTACTCGCCGTCAGCGCGGGGGCCCGGATCCGGTGGACGGCGGCGCCGCGGACCACATTTGTCGCGCCGGACGGCGACGCCCTTCTGCGCGCCGCCTGGGACGACGCCGGAGGTCCGCCGGGTCACATCGAAGGCGAGCCCGTCGCCACCTTTGGACTTCCGTCCAAACCCGGCCTTGGTGGGTCCGCCGCAGCCGTGGTCGCCGCCATTCGCCTGGCGCACGCGGCCGCCGGACGCGACGTCACCGGCGACCGACTCGCAGCCCAAGCCTCCGCCGTCCACCGGCGTATCCAGGGCGGCGGCTCCGGCGTCGACGTCGCCGCGAGCACCTTCGGCGGGTGCGGACGGTTCCTGGCTGGGTCTTGGACGGCGCTGAGGTGGAAGCACCCCTTCGCCGTCGTCTGGACCGGCGAAAGCGTGGCCACGGGCCCACGTGTCGCCCGCTACCTGGACTGGAATGGCCGCGAGGCGTTCGTCGCCCGCGCCGCGGAGGCCGTCGCCCGCTGGCAAGACGACCCCATCGCAGCCATCGCAGCCAGTTCCGCGGCCACGGCGGCCATGGCGGCGGAGGTCGGGTTCACCTGGGATACACCGGTGCACAAGGCGGTGGCAGAACTGGCGCGGCAACACGGCGGCGCCGCCAAGCCATCGGGTGCGGGAGGAGGCGACGTGGCCGTGGCCCTGTTCAACGAGCCCAACGAGCTCGCCGCCTTTCTGACGGCTTTGCCGGCCACCGGCGGCGTTCACCTCCCCGTCGGCGTTGGGGGTCCTCCCGAAGTGATGCCCACGTGAGCGAGATCACCCAGCGCAAGGAGGAGCACCTCGACTTGTGCGCGACGGAGGCCGTCGCCTTCCGCACGAAGACGACCCTGTTCGAAGACGTTCACCTCGTGCACGACGCGCTGCCGGATCTGGACCTCGACGCCATCGATCTCGCCTGTGCGATCGTGGGTCGTCCGCTTTCGGCGCCCCTCGTCATCGCGGGAATGACGGGCGGCGTGCCCCGCGCCGAGGTCATCAACCGAGACCTTGCGCGCGTGGCGCAGAAGCACGGCCTCGCCCTTGGGTTTGGCAGCATGCGGCCGCTGCTCGAGCGAGGTGCCCGCGACGGGTACTTTGTTCGCGACGTGGCTCCCGACGTGCCCCTCTTCGGCAACCTCGGCCTCGCCCAAGTGCTGACGGCCAGCGACGACGCCATCACCCATCTCCTCGGCGAGACCGACGTGAACGCGCTGTGCGTCCACCTCAACCTCGCACAAGAGGTCGTCCAACCTGGCGGAGACCGACACTTCCGTGGCGGCCTCGCGCGAATCGCCCACCTGGCCGCTACGCTTCCCGTTCCCGTCATCGTCAAAGAAACGGGCTGTGGTCTGTCTCGCGCCGTCGGCGTCAAGTTGCGCGACGCCGGAGTGAAAACGGTGGACGTGGGCGGCGCCGGGGGCACGAGTTGGGTCGGGGTCGAGACCCTTCGCGCGCGCGCCGCCACCCGCGCGCTTGGTGAAGCCTTCTGGGACTGGGGCATTCCGACGGCGGCCTCCGTCCTCCAACTCCGTGGACTTGGCCTCGACGTGATCGCGACTGGCGGCCTGTCCAACGGCGTGGACGTCGCGAAGGCCATCGCACTTGGCGCCCGAGCGGCTGGAATCGCCCGCCCGTTCTTGATGGCCTGGCAAGAAGGCGGGGTGACCAGCGTGTCCGAACGCGTCGAGGGCGTCGTTCTCGAGTTGCGCACCGCGATGGCCTTGACCGGCTCCGCCAACCTGGCCGACCTGGCCGCGGCCTCCACGGTGTGTGGACCAACCCTTGCGCGGTGGACGCCCTGACCTGAACTTCTTTCTGCGGGGACCCTCAAGTTACGCCAGCCGTGGCCGATGTCGGCGCGAGGGGAGGTCCAGATGAAGGTCCAAGGACAACCGGCGCCGCTCATTTGGTCTCGGCCCGTCAGCACACCACCCGACGCCGGCGCTGCCGGGGGTCCGGGACGTGCGCTCGACAACCTCGTCCAGCTCAGCCCCGCCGCGTCCTTTGTCGACGCGACGCGGCGCCTCGCCGGCAGCGTCCCCACGATTCGCGAAGACGTCGTGGCCGCGATGAAGGCTGAGCTCGCCGCCGGGACTTTCGGGGGACCTGCCGACGTCTCCGCCGCCATCGACGCCATCTTGGCGGAGGCCTCGTGACCGCCCCCGTCGTCGATGCGCTCGAGTCCCTTCGCGCCCTCGCCGATGCCCAAGTCGACGCCGCCCGCCGAGTCGACGTTCCCGCCCTGCTTCGCCTGAACGAGGCACGTGTGGACGCGACGTTCGCGCTTCAGATGATCCTTGCCGACCCGCCGGAGTTGACCGACGAAGCCAAGGCCGAGGCTCGCTCGCTTCTCTCGACGATTCGTGCGCTCGACCTACGGCTGCACCACCTCGCCCGCTTCATGGATGACGCGATCGCTCCGTGGGCGCCCAACCACAGGCCCCCGCCGACCTACGGTCGAGACGGGCGTAAGAGCGCGACGTGAGCCTGCTGGATGCGTTGAAGATCGGTAGCAGCGCGATCCGCGCCGCCAATGCCGGCATCGACGCGAGCGCGAACAACGTCGCGAACGCGCTGACCCCCGGGTACGGCCGTCGCGTCGCCACCTGCGTTTCCGCGAACAGCGTCAATCGGGCGGGTCTCTGGGTCGGCGGCGGCGTCGTCGTCACCGGCTTCCAGCGCACGACCGATGGCCTCCTTGGCGCTCGACAGGTGTCCGCAGCCGGTGCCAGCGCAGCGAGCACCGCCTACCGCAACGCGCTGCAAAGCACAGAGATCTGGTTCGACGAAACGCAGGTCAACGGCCCTACGTTGGCCACAGCCGCCTTCTTCGAGGCCCTGGACGCCTCGACCGTCGACCCCGCTGACATCGGTCTCCGCACAGCCGTCGTCAACACAGCCGCCGATCTAGGGGCCAAGTTGGCCACGACCGCGTTGGGCGTCACGGCGGGATTGGATGCGATCGAAGCGGACCTTGCAGCCAGCCTGCCCCAGGTCAACGACTTGCTCGACCAAATCGGGGCGCTGAACCTCGCGGTCATGCAGGCCGGCGGAATCAACTCCGCCCTCGACCTCGTAGATGCCCGCGACACCGCCATGCGCTCGCTGGCCGAATTGACCGGCGCGGTTGGCAGCCTAGAGGCCGACGGCAGCTTGTCCGTCTACTTGGGAGGCCACTGTGCCGTTTCCGGCGGCTGCCCCCGCACCGCAAGCCTGAGCGACGCCTCACCGCCGGGCGTCCGCCTTTCGGTCGACGGCGGCACCGTCGATATCACCGCAAACTTGGGTGGCAGCTGGTCCGGCCTGTTGGCCGCGCACGCCGAACAGACGACCTGGCTCACCGACCTTGACGCGTTCGCCGTCCAATTCGCGACGGCTGTCAACGACCAGCTTGCGCTCGGATTCGACCTCAACGGCGTCGCCGGCGGCCCTCTGTTCACCTTCGGCACGCCGCCAAGCAGCACGTTGTCGGTCGTTGCAGCCGTCGACGACGACCCTGCGCTTCTCGCCTTCGCCGGCTCGTCGACCGCGGGGCCGGGTGACGGTGTCAACTTGGCCGCCCTCGGCGTGATGGACACGGCCGCCCTGGTCGATGGCCTGCCTCCGGGCGACTTCCTCGCCTCCCTCACCAACCGCGTCGGCTCCGAAGTTGCCGCCGCGGAAATCGACGCAGACTCCGATTTCACCGCACTTGCGGACCTCGACGCGTTGCAACTCGGGCTCTCTGGCGTCGACCTCGACGAAGAGGCGGCCCAACTCGTCGTGTGGCAGGCCGCCTACCAGGCTGCAGCCCAGATCGTGACCGCCACCCAAGAGAGCCTCGACGCGCTGTTCCGGATCGTCGCATGATGCCCGTCCGCCACAGCCCGCTCCTGAGGCTGGCCGAGGTCACGACCCGACTGTCCAACCTTCAAAGCCGCCTGGGCGACGCCCAATTGTCCGTGCTCACGGGCCAAAAGGTACACAGGCCGTCCGACGCCCCGGGAGGGTGGTCGCGCCTGTTCGCGCTCCAACGCGCAATGGACGGGGCAACCCAGTACAAGGCGAACGCCGATCTCGCGCTCCCCATCCTCGACACGGCCGACCAGGCGCTCGCCTCGGCCGTGGATACGATGATTCGCGCCAACGAGCTCGCCGTCCAGGGCGCCTCCGAAGTGCTCAACGTCGAAGACCGGGCTTCCATTGCCGACGAAGTCGACGCTCTCCTGGAGCAACTGGTCGCGGTCGGCAACACCGAATTTGCGGGCCGATTCCTTTTCGGCGGAACCGAAACCCGATCCCCACCGTTCGACATCAGTGGCGCCTATGTTGGCAACGCCGACCTCCCCGAGACGCGCCTGAGCGAAAATGGTTGGGTACAAACGGGCTGGAGCGGCGGCGACGTCCTCGGTTCCTCCATCGCCGAGCTGTCTGCCCTCTCGGTGGCCCTGCGAAGCGGCGACGCCGCCGAGGTCAGTGGCCGCCTCGACTCCATGGCAGTCTCCTTCGATGGCCTCGTCGCGTGGCAGGTCGACGTCGGCGTGGCCTGGCAACGGGCCGAAGACGCTGGGATTGCCGCCTTGAATCTGGGCCCGGTGCTCCAAGCCCAAATCGACACCTTGGCTGCTGCCGAACCCACGGCGGCCCTCGCCGAACTTTCCGCACTCCAAGTGGCATACGAAACCGCGCTGGCCGTCAGCGGCACGGTATTCGACCGCTCCCTCTTCGACTTCCTGAAGTGAGTGAGCGGCTCGCACGCGAGCCCGTCCCCCGCCAGACCCCTGTCGCCGCGGCCAAAGCGCAAAAAGCGACCAGGAAAAAATCCCTCAGGTTTTGGGTCCATCCGACCGAAATTCACCCTGAGGCCCTTCGGCCTCCACCCCCCAAGGTGACCAGAGGAAAGGAAGGACCACATGGCACTCACCGTCAATACGAACCTCGCGTCTCAGAACACGATGACGAACCTCGCGGGCAGCACCCGAGGACTCGGACAAGCGCTCGAGCGCTTGTCGTCGGGCTTGCGCATCAACAAGGGCGCAGACGACGCCGCCGGTCTCGGCGTCGCCAACAACCTGCGCGCGGCGAGCACCAGCCTCAAGGTCGCGCAGCGCAACGCGCACGACGGCATCTCCGTCATCGCGACGGCTGAAGGCGCGACCTCCGAGGTCGGAGCGATCATCGAGCGTATGCGCGAGCTCGCCGTCCAGTCGGCCAGTGAGACCCTGAGCGACGACGAGCGTGCGTACATTCAGGAAGAATTCAGCCAGCAGCTGGCGGAAATCGACCGTATCGCCAACATCACGAACTTCAACGGCGTGCAGTTGGGCGACGGCTCCAACGCCACCCTGAGTGTGCAGGTTGGCATCGGGTCGAGCGCCGACAACCAAATCGACATCACGCTTGGCGATCTGTCGTCGGCCACCCTCGGCATCGCTGCCGTGAACCTCTCGACGTCGGCCGGCGCCACCACGGCCATCGACACCTTCGACACGGCCATCGACACCGTCAACAGCTACCACAGCTCTTACGGTGCCGTGCAGAACCGGATCGAAAGCGCGGTGCGCAACCTGGAAACCTACAACGACAATCTGTCGGCCGCCGAGTCGGTCATCCGCGACGCGGATTTCGCGTCGGAAGCCGCGGAAATGGCGAAGTACCAGGTCATGCAGCAGGCGGGCGTCAGCGTGCTCAGCCAGGCCAATCAGCTCTCGCAGAGCGCCCTGAAGCTGATCGGCTAATCCGGTCGACGGCGGAAACGCCGTTTCGCACCGGCTCCCGCAAGGGGCCGGCGCGCCTTTGGAGGTTCATTGCCGATCCAAATCACAGGTCTGATCTCAGGCTACGACACCGATGTCATCATGGACGCGATCGTGGCCGCTGCGGCTGTGCCCCGCAACCAGGTGCAGTCGAATATCGACGAGCTGACGAGCACCCAGACGACATTGACGGAGATGTCGTCGAAACTCTCGGCCATCGCCGACCTTGCCGCGGACCTCGGAAGCTCCGACGCGTTCCCGCAATTCGGCGCCACGCTGTCCTCTACGTCTTCGTTCACCGCGACCGTCGACAGCAACACTGTGCTGGCCGGCGCCTACGACGTCGAAGTCACCGCTCTCGCCGTCAACACCACGCTCGTTTCCAACGGCTTCGACGACGCCTCAGCCTCGGGTGTCGTCGCCCAAGGCACGCTCTCCATCACCGTCGGTGGGTCCACCACCGACCTCACGGTGGACGGCTCCAACGACTCGCTCACCGACCTTGCGGCCGCCATCGACGAGATCGACGGCGTCTCCGCTTACGTGCTCGACACCGGCGCATCCGTGGGCCGCTACAAGCTCGTCGTCCTTGGCGACGACACCGGCACGGCCAACGCCGTCAGCATGGACACCAGCGGCCTGGTGACAGGCGGGACGGTGCCAACCATCACGGAGGCCCAGGCGGCCTCGGACGCGACGCTCACCGTCAATGGGATCAGCGTCTCGAGTTCCGACAACGACGTCACCATCGTCCCCGGGCTCAACATCTCGCTGACGGCGACTGGCTCCACCGAAGTCCTCGTGGCGCGTGACGACGCCGCCATCACGGCCAAGGTCCAGGCCTTCGCCGATGCGTACAACGATCTGGTTACGTTCTACGGTGTCAATTCCAATTTCGATACCGAAAACGGAATCTCCGGTTCGCTCGTCGGCGAATCTGGGGCCCGGCGAATTATGACCGGGCTTCAGCAGCTCCTTACGTCACAATTCGTGGCCGGCGGTTTCACCAGCCTCGCGCAGGTGGGTTTCGCCACGAACCAGGACGGTACCGTCACGTTCGACGCCACTGCCTTCGGCGAGGTCCTCGACGAGGACTGGGACTCTGTCCTTTCGCTGTTCACCGCCGAAGGCGGGCCCATGGACGCACTCGAGACGCGCATCGAGGACGTCTACGTCGACGCCGACGCCGGTATCATCGGTAGTCGCCTCGATTCGATCGAGTCGACCATCGAGCGCTTCGAAGAACGCATTGTGCGGATGGACGAACATTTGGAGGCGCTCACGTTGCGTCTGGAAACCCAGTTTGCGCGAATGGAAGAGACCATCGCGCAGCTCCAAGGGATCGGCGCCATGCTCACCGCCATGATCCCGACCGCGTCTCCCTCCTCTTCCTCCGAATCCAAGTAGGCCACCGATGAACGGAATTGCAGCCTATCGCAATTACCGCGCGCGTTCGGCGTCCAACGAAGTCGCCGTCGGCCTTCTCTACCGGGAGGCCCTGCGCCGCGTGGACCTCGCCACCTCGCCTGAAGGGCGCGTCGCTCACCTTCACCACGCCCGCTCGATTCTGCTGGAGTTGCGCGACGCGTTGGATCCCAAGGGATCCGTTGAATTAGTGACCCGGCTTCGGTCCCTGTACGACTTCTGCCTCGTCGAGCTCGGTCGAGCCCATCGCAGTCCGGAGCGCCTCGACTACGTCCGCAAGGTCCTTCTGCCCCTGGCCGACGGCTGGGACGACATGTTGGCGCACCGAGGAGTGACCTCATGACCCTCCTTGGAGCGCTCGACGCCGCCATCACCGACCTTGGTGACGACCCTATCGAGAAGGCCATGGCGCTCGTGGCGCGGGCCCGTACCGAACCGCCAGCGCCAGCGGAGCGAGCTGCCGTGGCCGCCGCCATCGCGCGCTACGCCGCCGCCCTTCAGACGTGGCTCGACGAAGCCAGAGCCGCCGACCTCACGCGCGTCGGCGCCGGACGTCGGGCCCTTCGCGGCTATGGTCACCTTCGCCCGCAGCGCCGGGCACAGCGGGTGTCGCGCAGGATCTGACCCGATAGTCGGGGACATGACCTGGCCACGGCGACGGGTTCTTTCGGGGTTCAGCGCGGCGGCGGCCGCCGGCTGTCGCCCTTCCATGGCCGAGCAAGCGCGTGGAACGATCGACACACTCGTCTTCGCGATGATGGAGAACAGCTCCTTCGACCACGTCTTTGGCAGCCTCAGCCTGATCGAGGGCCGAACGGACGTCGACGGCCTGACGGCCGACCATGGCAACCTGGACCGGGACGGACAGTGGGTCGCGCCCCGCCCCACGGACATCCCTTGTGTGGAGCCCGACCCGCCACACGGCTGGACGTCGTCGCGCGACTGTTTTGGCGACGCCGACAACGGTGGTTTCGCAACCACATTTCAGGATCACTATCCGGACGCGGACCCGTCGATTCCCCTCTCCCACCACAGGCGCGCCGATCAATTGATCTCCTATGCGCTCGCCGATCAATTTGTGTTGTGCGACCGCTGGTTTTCCTCGCTGATGACGTCCACCTGGCCGAACCGGCTCTACATGCACGCGGCCAGCAGTCAAGGAATGACGGGCAACAGTTTTCCGACGGGAGGTCGCTTCACGATGACGGCCCTATGGGACCGACTCGACGAAGCGGGCATCTCGTGGGCCAACTATTATACGGACTTGCCGACGATCGCACTTTTCGCGCGCGAAGACTGGGCAGACCGCGTGCACCACATCGACGCGTTCTACGCCGATGCCGCTGCGGGAACATTGCCGCAGGTCGTATTCGTCGACCCTGGCGCGGCGTCGAACGACGACCACCCGCCGCACCATCCCATGTTGGGCCAGTTGTTCATTTCCAGCGTCGTGGACGCCCTCGCCACAGGACCCCATTGGGAGCGATGCCTGTTTGCGCTGACCTACGACGAGGCCGGAGGTTTTTTCGACCACGTTCCTCCGGGTCTTGCGGAGGACGAATTGGCCTCCGAGGGATTCGGCCAACTTGGTTTCCGAGTCCCTGGCCTCGTGGTTTCGCCGTGGGTGCGGCCTGGCTCATGCAGCATCGACCTCGAACACGCCAGCATTCCCGCGACGGTCCTTCGCTAGTTCGGCCTCGAACCGCTGACGGCGCGGGACGCAGGCGCCAACGACTTGATGTCGCTGCTCGACCTCGACCGCATGATCAATGGCTCGCCGTTGCTAAAGCCCGTCCTGCCGGTATTGACGATCGACGAAGCTACACTCGAAGCGGCGTGCACCGCCGCCGCACTCCGGTCGGGACAGCCCGAATTGGAGGAGGCCGTGCGCAAATGGAGGCCCGGTCTGGACCGGTCCCACCTGCGCCGCGAGCACATGCTCGCCTGGCTCCGTCGGGCGCGCGCGAAGGGACTTCTGGCTTGACCCTCAACTTCTGGAGCGAGCGTCCGATACGGGGGCGTGTTGCTCCTCCTCCCTACTGACGCTTCGGCCTTCGTCGGTGACACCGGAGACTCCGGCGACACAGGAGGCACCGCGACCACCGGCACAACCGTCGACACGGGTTCGCCCACGACGGAAACCGGACAGCCGCCCACCACGACGCCGGCCGATACGGCCGACGACACGGGCACCGACACGGGCACCGACACGGGAGAAGACACCGGGTCGCTCGTCTTCGCCGCTACGCTCGCCGGCGAAGTCGGTGGCTGTCACTGCACCGTTGGCCTCGGGCCCTCGATGTCGGTCGGCTGGGTTATTGCGGGACTCCTGATCCTGCGCAGGTGCCGCCCATGATCGCTCTTTTCCTCGCCCTTTCGGCCGCCGCTGCGCCGCGCGACGTCCGCGTCGGCCTCGGTGGCATGGCCGAAGCTTGGTCCGACGCGTCGATCAGTGGCGTCTACAAATCCGGCAGCCTTTCTGGGGGCGGCCTCATTGCCGTCGACATCCTCGGCCCGCTCAGCGCCGTCGCGCGATTTTCCTACAAGCGGTTGACGCCCGAAACCGGCGCCGCGCCCGTATTCGAGGTGTTGCCGGTCACCCTCGCGGTCGAGGGCCACACCGCGCTTGGAGAAGGTCTGCAGGGCTTTGCCGACCTCGGATATTCCCATGTCACGTGGACCGAACGCGGGGCGCAGACCAGCCTGCGCGGCGCACGCCCGATGGGGGAATTGGACATCGGGTTGCGGTGGGACCTCGGTCTCTCCCAACCCGCGATGGCCCCCGCGGCCGGCCGGACCACCCCTGTCGTCGAATTGGAGGTCCTCCTTGGCCGACGCCAGGGATTCGGCAAGGAGGGCTTCGATCTGTCTGCCTGGCGCGGAGGCGCTGCCGCCGTGGCGCGATTCTGATGTGGCTCGGACTGCTCCTATTGTTCGGTTCGACCACGCCCGAACATGTCGACGACGCCCATGGTGCGGCCTCGGAGCCGGAGGCGCATGGGACGCCCGAAATGGCCGCTGAACCGCACGTTTCCGAGACGCCGGCCTCCCATGGCAATTCCAGCGCTCGGCGCCCGCGAGACCCCTACGAGGGTCCGGCCGGTAGCTTCACACTCGCGGTGTCCCCTGGCGCAAGTGTCATCGCGACCGCTCGACGCGAAGGGCACCTCGACCTCATCATCCACGGCAACCGGATTCCGCTGGCCGACGGGCTCGATGCTGCCCTGGCGCCCTGGCTGCGTTCGGCCCGGGGTCAGTCGGTGGGCAACGGCACGTGGCTCATCGACCTGCGACTCGTTCCTGGAGCGCCCCCCCCAGCCGTCAGTCTGCAAGCGGGCGCCCTCCAAGTGGGCCCCGAGCCGATGCGCACCAGCATGCCCGACTTGCCCGCCTCCCTGCGCCACCCCGCGCACCCGCCGGACGTCGGCCTCCACCCGTTGTGGGGGGACGCCCGAACGTTGGCGCTCGCGTCGGAACGCTGGCCCCTGTCGCCCCCCACGGACCACGGCGCCGAGCTCCACGGCGACCTCGCCAAACCGCCAAGCTGGCGCAACCTTGCCGGCTACCGTCGCGCGATGTTGGCCGCACACGACGACCGCGACCGCGAGATCGCCTGGTCTCGTCTGGCCGAAGCCTACATGGCCCTCGGTGCGCCGCGCGAGGCCCTGGCCTACCTTAAGCGCCTCCCCGCGAGCTTCCCCGGCGTGGAAATGCGACGGGCGACGGCGCAACTCGACCTCGGAGACCACGAAGGCGCACGCGCCGCGTGTGAACGTGCTGTCGACGCAGGCGCCGGTGCGACGGCCTGGTCGTGTTTGGGCCGAATCGCGCTGGCGACGGGCGCCCCCAATCCGTCGCACGTCGGCGTCGCCCTCCTCGTCGTTGGCGACGGCCCCGTCCACCGCCTGCTCGGCGCCGAGCTCCTCGCCGCCGACCATCGGTGGGCAGATGCACGCCCCGTCCTTGAGGCGTTGGCGCGCTCCTTCCCCGACCCCCTCGTATGGGCCGAGCTTGGCGACGCCCGCTACGCCACGGGTGACGTTGCCGGGGCTCGCACCGCCTGGCAACGCGCCCGCGGCGTCACCGAATTGCGGCCGCTCCTCGGCGTTCGCCAACTGCTCATCGAGCTTGCATCCGGGGGTCCCTCCACCTGGGCCCGCCATTTGCCCGACCTGCTTGAAACCGCCGAACGCGGTGGCAACGCAGGCCTCGAAGCCCGCTACCTGGTCTCGCAGGTCGTCGAGGCCTGGGGCGACCGCGACGTCGCCATCCATCAACTCGGGGCCATGTGGGACGAGGACGTCGACCGCGCGCTCCGCAGCGACGTGCCCGAACGACTTGTCGCCAATTGCCACGCCCGCATGGCGGCACTTGCCCGCGCACATCGCCCGATCGAGGAGATCGCGGTGTTTCGCACGTGCTGGCGAACCGGATTGGACACCTGGGTCGCCGACCCCGAGCCCATCGAGCGCGCGGCGGTCGTGCTGCTCGATCTCGGTCTCCCCGAAGCGGCGCTCGAAATGGAGCAACGCGCACTCACGATTCGCAGCCGACGAGAGGACGACCGGGCGTCGTCCATGGTCCGTTTGGCCAACCTCTACACGGCGACCGGACGGCCCGAAGAGGCGCTCCGGACGCTGGCATTTGCCAGTCGTCTGCCCGACGGCGCCACGCTCGTCGGAGCGATGGACGTTTCCAAAGGTCGTGCCTACGCCGCCAAGGGCGACCGCCTCGCGGCCCATCGGGCGTGGGGGCGTGTCAAGGCTGGCCCCGACGCGCTCGACGCCACCGCCCACCTCGGCCTGTCGCTGGCCCAGGCGGGGGACTGTGCCCCTGCAGTGCCACGCCTCCGGGCGGCGCTGGAGGCCACCATGCCGCCACGCCATGGCCGGGTCGCGGACGACGACCTCGTGCTTGCGCTCGCACGCTGTTTGGTAGACGGCGGGAAGCCCGCAGAAGCCCATGCCGTCGCTGGCCAGGCCACCGGCGCCGCGGCGTCCGTGGACGCCGCCGCTGTGCGCGGACGAGCCGCCTTGGACGAAGCCAGCCTTGGAACCCCCGAATCCGGCTGGTGGAAGAAGGTCGTTGACGAGGTGCGTGCCGGCGACGCGTGGCTGACGGAGGCGCGAACACGCATCGACGGCCCGGCGGCGCGCTGACGCTCGTGGGGGCTCCGAGACTAGCGCCATTCCGCGGAACCAGACCAGCACCGGGCACACCTCCGCGAACGAGCCAGAGGTTGAGCACGAGCGCCCGCCAGCGCAGGGACCTGTGGACGACCACCACCTGGGCCTCTGTGGCGCGAATCGCCGAACGAATACGTCAAGTCGGCCATCGGGACGCGCCGCTGTCGATAGGGCTCAGACCGGGCCGGTGGACAAAGATCCGGCAGGGAGGTTTACGGCCGTGTCACCAATCGCCCATTCCTAAGCACCGTCAACGCGGCAGGAGCCCCGCCTTCTCCTCGAAGGCAGCCCAAAGCACTCACATTCTCGCAGGCAACGAGAACATCGTCGGTGCGCAACCATGCGGCCACTTGGGATCCCCGGGGCTCACGCCAGGCAACCCGCGCCCCATCGAACAGGACGCCCCTTGCAATCCACGACGTGTACACTTCCTGCCCTCCAACGCCCCGAAAAACTCCGGACCCCGCCGTTTCCGGCAGACAAGAAAAACCGTCCTCGGCAACGGTTCCAGGACCAAGCGGCAACCAACCACCTGGCACGACTCTCGCACATTCCTGATCCTGCGATTCTGGACCAGGAAGCCGACGTATCCATCGTCGCGGCGAATTCGCAGCTTGTCCCAACCATGCATCGAGAGCTTCGCCGCGCGAGGAGCTGCCATCGGAATTCCGATAGAGTTTGACAACCGTCGGCACTGCGCCCCGGACTTCAACATGGCTGGAGCAAGCCATGGCCAACAGAACGCCTGCCGCGCTGCTCAAGACGACCCCTGATCGGTGGCGGGTTCCCCTGCCACTTTGGGTGGTGGACAAGGAACGCAGGAAGCCGTCAGAGTACAAACCTTTAGCTCCGGATGGATTTCATATCCACACGACGAAAGACATGCGTTGCCATCCCCCGTGGCCCCGGCATGCTCCGCGCAGGCCATCGAGCACCACACCTCATCGTCAGCCGTCTTGCGCTTCGACGTACACCAACTTTCCGAATCCAGCACCCCTAAGGCGAACCCCAATGAGTACGTCTTAGTGGTTACCCGATTCGAAGCACCTATAGGACCGAAGGGCTCTGCCGTCGGGTCATAGTTGACGATCGCCGTGGCGGCCCCCTAACTTAGAAGCTCGACGACGCCTGCCACGCTCGCCGTCGATAGCGTGGAACCGGCCGACAGCGAGACGAGCCAACGATGAGGACGCGCGGTGGTCGCCCCTCGCCTTCCCCGCGGCCGTCGCGGTCAGCGCACCTCATGCGCCCCGATGTCGTAGCCCACGCCCTGCGGGAGCTCGGCGCCGTAGAAGTCCGTGCTTCCCGGATCGGACACGAAAAGGAGCGGATCGATCCCGGCATCGATCGCCGGCGAGCCGGAAGCGAGGTGGTAGGCGTCGAGCGTCGCGAGCAAGCCGACGTCGTCGAGGGTGCCGCCACCGCCCGGGCTCTGGAGGAGCGGATCGGCAAAGATGCCGACCGGCTCGCCTTCGAGCGTCTCCTGGCCAAGGGCGTCGCGCCAGGCCTCGATAGAGGTGTACCCCTGGAAGTCGGGCGTGCCGCCGCTGGCCCAGTACAGGTTGCCTTGGGCGTACACCACGCCGGCGGGCGCGCTCCCCGACCAGTCCCACACCAGCATCTGCCCATCGTCGACGACGAAGATGTTGTTGAACAGGTAGTTGCGGGAGGCGTTCGGCGCGCTCGTGAGGTTGAGCGCTGGACCCACCGACGTGTACACCGTGTTGCCGTACACCCACGAGTCCTCGAGCCCGAGGTCCGACTCTTCCGAATAGTAGGTGATGGCACCGAGCCGCCCGCCCCAGGCGTCGTTCTCGCTGATGTTGTACCGGAGAACGTTGTTGTTCCACGGCTCCGAGCCCTGCTGTGAGAGCAGGTACCCGGCGCCAAAGTTGTCGTGCGAGTAGCAATACTGGATGACGGAGTTCGTGGTCCCCACGTCGAGATCGAAGCCGTCGCCGTCCTGGAACATCGCGAGGTTGGCGTACGACTCGCTGAACTGGATGGTGATGTTGGAGGAGTTGTAGGCCCAGAGCCCGACAGGACCGGCGTTGTTGGTACCGTCGCCGCCATTGTGGTGGGCGATGCAGCCGTCGATGAGCCCGTTGGTCACAGAGCCGAACACGAAGCCGTCGCCGGACGGGCGCGCCACAGTTGGGTCGCCAGGGTTGTAGGCGAACTCGCTGCATCGGACGACGACGTCCCGATGGGAAGCCGTGCCGACCCCATAGAAGCTCCCGCCCCCCTGCAGGTTCCCGTGCAGGTTGACCTGTTCGATCAACACGTCGTCAAAGCCGTCCCCGTCATCCTCCCAGCTCAACACCACGATGCCCTCGTTGAACCCCGAAACGTCGAGATTGCGGAATGTGACCTCCGAGAAGCGGCCGGCGTCGGCCATGGCGGCCACGCCTTGCACACTGGTGAGATTCATCCCGGGCCCGGCGAAGATCAGGTTCTCGACGATGACATACCCGGAGTTGTACATGAAGAATCCGTACTCCTCGGGGCCCACCTCGATCGTGGCTGGGTCGGACGCAGACGAGCTGAACACGATCGGCGCGCCCGTACGTCCGACGTCGCCCCAACCCGGCCCCACGTAGACGGACTCTGCGAACGTGGCGCCTGGCTCGAGCCAGATGACGTCGCCCGCGCCCGCAAGCATCTGGGCCGCAGCGATCGTCTTGAGCGCCTCCGCCTCGCTGGAGCCGTCGTTGCGATCGTCACCTGTCGGACTCACGTAGATGGTCGCACCACCTGGCGCGGGGCTCGTCTCGACGGGCTCGCATCGGTACGCGCCGAAGTCGGTGGCGGTCTGGGTGTCCGTGTCGGTGTCGGTGTCGGTGTCGGCGCCGGTGCCGGTGTCGGTGTCGGTCTCCGCGTCGGTTTCGCTGTCCGAGTCCTCGGTGTCGTCAACGCAGTCCGGTGACCCCGAGCACCCGTCGTCGTCGCAGTCGAATGCACCATCCCCGTCATCGTCGGCGCGGTTGGTGCAGTCGCCCGGTTCGCGTCCCTCGGTCGTCGCCTCGGGCGTGGAGCAGGCAGCGACTCCGGAAGCCGCGAGGAGCAGGGCGATGTGCGCGGCGAGGATAGGAGATGGAGAGCGGCGACAGGTCATTCTTCGGGGCCTCGGCGCCGTTATATCATTCGACGGCCTTGGCGGACCAAGGCCGCGAATTGCGGTGCCGCGAACCACGCGCAGCGCGAGATCACACCGCTCTACGGGTGGCGGTCGAAGAAGTCCATGATCAACGGCCACGACCAGGAGAAGCCGTAGGTGTGCCCCATCTCGCCTCGGCAGTCCAGCAGCGGAGGCCAAGCGGCGCCCCCGTCGCAGTAGCTGCGACAATCGAGTTCGGGCAGGCCCACGTCGATCGAGGCGGCGTCGACCGCAGTGTCACACCCCAGCGCTTCGGCCCACACCCGCGTGATCGCGGTGGCGCCCGTGTAGTGGTACACGTCGCCGTCGCTCGTGGTGGTGAAGGCGTCGTCCTCCCATGCGCCCGGTGGGACGGTACGGTCCTGAGCCCCCGTGATCAGCAGTACCGGCATCCCGTCCGCGCGTCCAGGCGGCGCCAAGTACCCACGATGCGGCAGCCCAATGAGCGGCGCAATCGCCCGGAATGTCGCCGCGCTCACCTCGTTCTGGCCGAGCTCCCAGGTGAACATCCCCCCATTGGAGCCGCCGACGGCGTAGACCCTCCCGGCGTCGATGCAAAGGCTCTGCGACGCCTCTGCGACCAGGGCCTTGGCGAACGCCACGTCGTCGTCCTGGCAATGTGTCCAAGAGCAGCCGTTCTCCGCTACCCCAGCACATGACGGATAGTCGTAGTCGGTCGTCCGGGCGTCGTCGCAGATGTCGAGGCTGTCACCGGGCACCTCGGCGTTGAGCCCGTCCCCGTCGAGGCCCGTCGTGGAACCGCGGAACGACCACGAGGCGGGTTGGTTGCCCGCCTCCTCCGGGCCAAGGCCCTCCGGGGCGATCAGGACGTACCCCCGTGCGTCCGCCTCCCCTGTCACCGTCGCGTCGCCGAGGAACTCCCCACTGTCCCCGCCCCAACCGTGGAAAACCAGCACGAGCGGCGCTGGAGCCGTGGGGTCGTAGCTCGACGGCACGTAGACGCTGAAGGCGCGTTGCACCCCGCCATGATCCAGGGCGTAGCTCCCGGACGTCCACACGGAAGTGGGGCATCCGGGCGTGCCGGTGTCGGTCGGCCCGCTGTCCGTGGTGCCGACCGGGGCGTCCGTCGGGAGCGTATCGGTCGACGCGGGCTCGCTGTCCGACGTGTCCGCGGGCAGCGGCGGCATGGTTGCGGGCTCGCTGCACGCAAGGAGCAGGATGTGCACGGGGTTGGCCTACCAGGGCGCCGGTAACCCGCGGCATGCATCGGGTGTCGGGGGGGTGCCCCGGGGACAGGGTCCCAGCGACTCACCCGAATCGTGCCAAATGGTCAAAGAAATGGGGGTCTTGCCCACGTCCTGGGATGGCAGCCGAGGCACGCGCGCTCGGGGTCGTCGAGCACCCAGGCGTTCGTGCCCAGGCTGGTTTCGGTGAGGTCTTCGCGCTGGCAGCCGCTGAGCCACAGTACCAGAGTGACCATGGCGCGGCCTAACGTGGGCATCGCTCGATGGGGCACGACGCCCCGGCCCGCTCGCGCACCCGTAGGGCGCGACGAAGTCCATGAGGGCGCGATCGAACCTGGGGTCCCCGCGACGCCGAGGGCGGCTGCCCCCGCGGGCGCATCAGGACGGCGTCTTCAGCAGCCTACTATAGGTCGATATACCCGACCATGCAGGCCTTCTGGCCGCTGCGTACACCCGCCGCGACAACACTTGTGCCCCATGTCGTTCCGCTCGTCAGAATCCAATTGTAAGCGGCGCACTCATTGGCCGCCTTGACCCAATACTCCACGACGGCGCCCCGCCCGATGGTCCACGGCGTGATGATCGACCCACCGTGTTCGCTCGCGAGGGTCTGACACACATCGTAGTATTGGAGGCCGAAGTCTTCCCAGGCCCAGACTCGGCCTTCGGCCAACGTCCGATTCGCCAGCGGGAGGTTGTCGACCAACGCGTTGGGGTCGCGCCCTACGACGCAGGTGTCATTCGAAATGACGTTCGTCGTCAGGTAGCTCGGGTAATCGGCCGTCATGGCAACACTGCCATTCCGGTGGCCGAACCAGCCCCCTGGAACCGACTTCTCCCCCGACATAAACTGGGCCTTTCGGGCGCTCGCAGCCTCTGCGCAAGCCTCGAAAGTCAGCGAGCCGAGGTTGTCCCAACGGTAGTCGCCGGAGTTGTCATACAGGCACCCGTCGGCCAGGTTGAGGCCGACAAAGCCTATCGTGCCGTGGATGCACTCGTCGGTGCCGCCGTCGCAGTCATTGTCGATCGCGTCGCCGCAGTCTTCCTGGGCCTCCGGCGACACCGCTGCCGTGGAGTCGTCGCAGTCCTCGCCCTTCCAGGCTTCGGCGTAGCCGGTGGGCGCTGGCGCGGAACACGACGCAGCGCCGAAAGGAGCCCCCGCGCCGTAGCCATCGCCGTCGCCGTCGGTCAGCCAGTCGCTGACGACTTCGCCGTCCGGATCCGCGTCGTCGCAGTCGTCTGAGTTGTCGGCCGTACCGGCAGGTTGCGCGCAAGCCTGATCGACGAAGGCATCGCCACCCCATCCGTCGCCGTCGCTGTCCGTGTACCAGCTCGGCGTCTGGGCGAGATCGAGCGTGGGATCGGTGTCGTCGACGAGCACGTCACAGTCGTTGTCGACGCCGTCGCAAACTTCGGTATTTGTGGGGAAGGTCAGCGCCTGGTTGTCGTTGCAATCGTCGTCGTTCGGCGCCAAATCCGGAGCGTCGACGCACAGCTTCGTGATCGGGCCCGGACGGCCCCAGTTGTCGTTGTCGTTGTCCGGGTAGAACGCCGTGAGCGTCGTCGGATCCAGGCTCGCGTCGTCCTGGTCGGTGAGCGCGTCGCAGTCGTTGTCGATGCCGTCACACACCTCGATGCCGAGCGGGTTGACCTGCGGGTCCGAGTCGTCGCAGTCGAGCCCGCCGTGGACGTCGGCCTGGTACCCGTCGCCGTCGGCGTCGCAGTAGCTTTCGCAGTTGGCGTCGCCACAGTCGATGAACAAGTCGCCGTCGTTGTCCTGGCCGTCGTCACAAACTTCGGGGCAGGTGACCGCGCCGCGGCAGTCCTGGGTGTCGCCACAATCGACGAGGGCGTCGCCGTCGTTGTCCAAGCCGTCGCCACAGTCTTCTGGGCAGCCGCCAAGGCAATCGAGGTCCAAGCAATCGGCCGCGCCATCGCCATCGTTGTCGTCGCCGTCGCCACAAAGTTCGGCGCAGTCGGGCCCAAAACACGCATCGTCGTCGCAGTCGATGCGGCCGTCGAGGTCGTTGTCGCGGGCGTCATTGCACACTTCAGCGCAGAACACCTGGTTGCAGTTCTCATCGTCGCAATCGACCAGGCCGTCCAGGTCGTTGTCGCGACCGTCGTCACACGTTTCACCGCACTTGCCGTCGCAGTCCGTGTCCACACAGTCGATGGCCGCATCCCCATCATTGTCCAGCCGGTCGCCGCAGAGCTCGGAGCAGGCGCCAAGGCAGTCGGAGTCCGCGCAGTCCTCCAACCCATCGAGGTCGTCATCGAGGTCGTTGTCGCAAACCTCGGCAAGCTCGGCTGGACCACAGCCGCCCAACAGGAACGAAAAGGCCAGCCACCGCATCACCATTCTCCATCTCGCTACGGGGCCCGCTAACACACGGTCTCAGGGGAATGTTGTTCACTTTGCTCTCAACTTCGGCTCCGACGGTCCGATGGAGGCGCGGAGGACCGATGGCTAACGGCATGATCGACGGACTCCGCCGCGTGCTCGACCTGCGTCAGCAGCAGCACCACCTCGTCGCCGGCAACCTCGCGAACGGGGAGACGCCGGGCTTCCGCGCCCGATCCATCGACTTCAGCACCGCGCTCAACGACGCGATGGCCGGCAACGGCGGCGCGCCGGGCGCCCCCATCGACGCACCGATTCTAGAAGCCGACCCAACACCCTGGTCTACGGACGGCAACGCCGTCCTGATCGAACGCGAGACTGCCAACCTGCAGGCGAACTCCGTCATGTACCGCGCTGTGAGCGCGGGACTGTCGCGGCACCTCGCCTTGCTGCGCTTCGCCGCTGGCGATGGGAGGTGAATGTGGACTTTCTCGATGCCTTCAACGTGTCGGCCAGCGGGCTCACCGCCGAGCGCACCCGGCTGCACACCGTGTCCTCCAATCTCGCCAACGCTCGCACGACGCGCACGGCAGAGGGCGGCCCCTACCAACGCAAGTCGCCAGTCTTCGAATCCGTCCCCGTCGACCCCTTCGGAGACGCGCTCGATCGGGCCGTGGCGGGGGTCCGAGTGGCCGACATCACGTCGTCGCCCGGCGAAGGATCTCGGGTCCACGACCCTTCGCACCCCGACGCCGACGCGGACGGCTTCGTCACCATGCCGGACATCGACATCCTGCAAGAGATGGTCGACCTCATGGGCGCAAGCCGCTCGTATGAGGCGAACCTCAACGCCCTGTCGGCAACGCGCGACATGGCCCTCCATGCACTTGAAATCGGAGGTGGTCGGTGATCGAACGCATCTCAGGTGCGCCCCTTGCGCCAGCGCTCACTCCGTCGGCCACCCCGACCTCGCCGGGCTTCGGCGACAAACTTGGCGCCGCCTTGGATCGAACCGACGCCCAGGAGCAACGCGCCGACAGCGCGCTCGAGCTGCTGGCCTCCGGCGAGTCGGCCGACCTCCACGGCACGATGATCGAACTCGAGAAGGCGGACATTGCGCTGCGGACCATGGTCTCGGTGCGCGACCGCCTGATCGGCGCGTACGAACAAGTCATGAACATGGCGATCTAGGCCCATGGCTCGAACCGACGCCGCTGCACGCATGTGGACGGGTTTGACGACCTGGTGGACGGAGCTCGCGCCCGACCGCCGAAAGATGGTGATCGGCGCCGGCTCGGTGGCCGCGATCAGCATCGTGCTCTCCGCTGGCATGGCCCAGCGAACGGAGTGGGCGACGCTCGCCGATGGGCAGCCCTACGACGTCATCCTCGACCACGCTGCAGCGCTGCAGGAGGCCGCTGTCCCTTACCGGATCGAGGCGCCAGGCACCCTGCGCGTCGCCGCAGCCGATCTCGGACGGGCCCGATCGGCCATTTCGGGCGCCGACAACCTCCCCTCGGCCTCCGACGCATCGGACCTGCCGTTGGGGGTCACGCCCGAGGCTCAGCGCTGGGCCCTGTTGCGTGCCCGCGAAGGCGAGTTGGCCCGCGTGATCGGCACGATCGACGGCGTCTCTGCGGCGCGCGTGCAACTCGTCCAGAAACCCGTCGTCCTCTTCACCGAAGATGACGAGCCCGCGCGGGCCAGCGTGTTCATCCGCCTCCGTCCTGGCGCTCACATCGGCGCCGAAGCGGTCCGGTCGATTGCCAACCTCGTGAGCGGCGCCGTCCACGGCCTGCCGCCAGACCGGGTCGCCATCGTCGACCACCACGGCAACCTCTTGGCCGCCGGAACCGGGACCGGCGACGAGGCGACCACGCTGCTCGCGCGCCAAACGGCACTCGAGCGGCGCACGGAGGAGCGCGTCGCGCGCGCCCTGTCCGAGGTCCTCGGCTACGACGGCGGTTTCACCGTCACCGCGGCCGTAGACCTCGACCCGACCGCGCGGGAAACAACGTCGCGCCGAGTCGACCCCGATGCGAGCGCGTTGTCGAGCGAGCAAACCGAGGAATCGCGCACGACCGGGACCTCCCAGCCCGGCGGCGTTCCCGGCGTCGCCGCCAACGTGACCGAACGGCCCGACGGCGGCGCCACCACACCAGGCACCGAGCGCTCGTCGACGACCGCGACCTACACGAACTCCGTGATCGAGGGCGTGGAGCGTCAAGACGCGGGCGCCCTGCGCCGGATCTCCGTGGCCGTCCAAGTCAATGAGACGCGTATGGCTGGCCTTGCGAAGTCGGCCGGAATGGACGTCGAGGAGCTTCGCAAGCGGATCGACGCCTCTGTCCGTGCGGCCATGGGCTTCGACGCCGCTCGCGGTGACTCCGTCGGCGTCACCTTCGTGCCCTTCGTGGACGTGGCCCCGATGCAGGCCCCGAATCCGGTCGTCAACGCGATGTCGACGCCTGCGGGCGCCGCAGTCGGCCTCCTTGCACTCAGCATTCTCCTGTCTTTCGGGCTGGTCGTGCGGCCGCTCATGAAGGCGGCCGGAACCGTAGCGCCGCGCCCCACGACGGCATCAGACGCCACGACGGCGACCCCCGCCGCAGCGGAAGCGGCGCGCGACCCGGACGGGGACCTCGCCAGCCGCTTGAAAGAACTCGTCGACAACCTCGAGCGTGTGGACGCACGGGATCTCTCCCGCCTCGTTCACCGCGAAGGCCCGGCCGCTGCGCAGGTACTGCGTCGCTGGTCGCGCAACTCCTGAGGAGGGCCGATGGCCGCCGCTGCCATTCCGATCATCTCCAACTCCGCGATGCTCACTGGACTGGAGCGGGCCGCGGTCCTCGTCATGTACTTGGACCGGGAAGCGGGGCGCGGGCTCCTTGCCCACCTCAGCTCGGACGAGATCGAACGCCTCGGCCTCGCCATGGCGCGCGTGGAGCATGTGACGACGGACGTCGTCACCGAACTTGTCGGCTCCTTCGTCCGCGACCTGCACGAAGCCAGCCTGGTTCCCCAGACCGGCGCCCGCTTCGCGCTCAACGTCCTGCCCGGCCTCGTCGACGAAGCCCGACGCCAGCGCGTCGCTGGCACGATGCGCCGCCGCCTCGCTGGCGCCTTCGAGGAGGTCGTGGCGTCCCGCCCTGCGCGCACCATCGCGGCCGTCCTCCGCGAGGAACACATCCAGACCCAGGCCGCCGCGCTTGCGCTGATGGGACCGACGAATGCCGGTCGCGTCCTGACCTGCCTCGACGAAGGCGACCGCCACGAATTGACGGTTCGCATTGCCAGGATGGACGACATCCCAGGCGAACTGGCCGACCTCATCGAGTCCATGCTCATCGACGCGCTCAGCGACCGTGGCGACAGCCGCATCGAGCTCGAGGGCGCCGTCCGCGCCGCCAAGACGCTTGGCCGTGTGTCCCCCGACGCCCAGGCCGCCATCCTCAGCCGCATCAGCCAGGACCTCCCGCCGCTCGCCGAGGAGTTGCGACGCAGCATGGTCACCTTCGAGGACCTCCAGCGCCTCGGCGACCGTTCCTTGCAGGCCGTCCTCAAGGGCGTCGACAAGGAGACCCTCGTCCTCGCCCTGCGCGGCGCCACGCCGACGCTGCGGGACGCCTTCCTCCGCAACATGTCCTCGCGCGCCGCCGCCGACCTCCTCGAAGAGATGGAGATTCGTGGTCCCCAACCCCGCAACGTCGTCGAAGGCGCCCGCGACCAGGTCATCGCCACCATCATGCGCCTGTCCGAGGAGGGCGTTATCCCGCCCATCACGGGCGACGAAGGCATGGTGTAGGAATGGCCTTCGTCCCGATGGGGCCCCCCCAATTCCGCGGCTGGCGCGCCACGCAGCCCAAGCGAGTCCAGGGTCCCCTCCACATCCAAGTCGACGTTCCTGCGGTCATGGCGCCCCCGTCGGTCGCCTTGCCCGCGCTCGCGGAGGTTCAGCGGCACCTCGATGAGGTCGCCGCCTCCTACGAAGCGGGCCAGGTCGATGGCATACGCCAGGCCGATCAGCGCCACGCAGCCGAGTCCGAAGCAGCAAAGAGCGCCCTCGCCGCCTTGAGCCCGCTGGCCGAGGGCCTCGCCGACGCACGTGCAGCGGCCGTTCGCGAGGCCGAACTCCAGGTCGCCCGGCTCGTCACTCGCCTCACCGAACGGATCGTGGGAGTCGCTTTTGCCGACCCCAAAGTCGTCGCGGCCCTCGCGAGCGGGGCGGTGGCCAGGCTGCAACAGCGGGGCGAAATCGTGGTCGAGGTGGCACCCGCCGCACTCGACGCGGTTCGGCTCGCCCTTGGCGCCGACATCCGAATCATTGCCAACGAGGACATCCAAGGTGCGCGGGTGCTCGCCGACCCGGTCACGATCGACGCGACCGCCGCTACGGCCATCGCCGCCGTCGACGCTGCCGTAGACGCCTGGCTGGCGTCGCGATGAACCTCGACGCCCTTGGCGCCAGTCTCGAGTCCGCGCCTTTGCAACGCATCTCGGGACGCGTGGAGGGCCTCGCCGGACCCCTCATCGAGGTCCAGTTGCCGGGCGTGTCCGTTGGCACCTTGTGTCGGCTGCAAGATGGCAGCCTGGCCGAGGCCGTCGGCTTCCGCGGCGGACGAACGCTGCTGCAGCCATTCGACGCCAATCCGCGTTGCGCCTATCGAGACCGCGTCGAGATTGCGGCCGACGCCGCCGTTGTCCCCGTCGGCGAGGAGCTGCTCGGAAGGGTCGTCGACGCGCTCGGCCGGCCGCTCGACGGCTCCGCTCCGCCAGCACTCACCCGCAGGCGTCCCCTGTTGGGGACCCCGCCCAATCCGCTGAAGCGGCGCCCGGTGAATCGACCGCTTCACACCGGCGTCGCCGCGTTCGACGGCCTGATTCCCCTCGCTCACGGCCAACGCGTGATGATCGCGGCCGGCTCCGGTGTGGGCAAGTCGACCCTGCTTGGGATGATCGCCCGGTTCGCCCATGCCGACGCCGTGGTCGTCAACCTTGTCGGCGAGCGCGGCCGCGAGCTCAACGAGTTCCTGCACGACGCGCTTGGCCCCGAGGGCCGCAAACGCGCGGCCGTGGTCGTGGCCACGAGCGACGACAGCCCCGCCCTGCAGATTCGATCGACGCAGTATGCGACGGCCATCGCCGAAGATCTCCGCGACCGGGGCCGCGACGTGTTGCTGCTCTGCGATTCGCTGACGCGCCTTGCGCTCGCCCGGCGTCAGATCGGCCTCGCCGCTGGCGAACCTCCGACCACGCGGGGCTTCACCCCGTCCGTGTTCTCCATGATGCCGCCGTTGTTGGAGCGCGCTGGCTGCGGCGAAGGACCCGGGTCCATCACCGGCATCTACACGGTGCTCGTCGAAGGGGATGACGAAAACGACCCCATCGCGGACTGGGTTCGAGGCATCGTCGACGGCCATGTCGTCCTGAGCCGACGCCTCGCGCGCCAAGGCCTCTTCCCTGCCGTGGACCCGCTCTCCAGCTTGTCGCGCGTCGCCGACCGCGTCATCACCCCAGAGCACCGAGCCCACATTGCCGCTTACCGAGCGCTGCTTGCGACGTGGCGCGAGAACGAGGACCTCGTCCGCCTCGGGGCCTGGAAACGAGGCATCAGTCCAGAAGTCGACGAAGCGGTCGCTCGGCGGCACTTGCTCGAGCGGCTCCCCACGCAGGACGCCCTGACGCCCATGACGCTCGCCCAGGTCGGCCAACGCCTCGCCGAAGCGACAGGTCTGGAGGCGCGCTGACGCGCCTGCAAGATCCACCTCTTTGGGGATCCCTTCAACTCGCGTGGAGTCCGGGCGGCAACAGGGATAGACTCGTCCCATGATTCTCTCGATCACATTGGCATGTACGTCGCCGGCCCTCGTCGCCGACAATCTCACGACCCCGGCGCCGCCTCCGTCGACGACCACGCCAGGGACCACGGTCCCCATCGTACCGTCAGAGACCGTTCCGCCCCTGCCGGCGGAATCGGAGGAGCCACCTCCCCCGCTGCCGACGTGGACGTTCGCGGTTTGGATGGACGGAGACAACGACCTCGAAGTCTATGTCCTGCACGACATCGACGAGTTGGAGCACGGTGGGTCCGACGCCAACGTCCAGGTGGTCACCCAAGTCGATCGCATCCCCGGCTACGCCGTCGGCGACGGCGACTGGACCGGCGCCCGCCGCTACGAGATCATCGAGGACGCGGAAGATGGCGTCATCAAGTCACCCATCGTCGAGGAACTCGGCGAAATCGACATGGGCGACCCAAACGAACTGGCCGCATTCCTGGACTGGACGGCCACGAACTATCCGTCGGACCACCTCGCGCTCGTCATGTGGAATCACGGCTCGGGTTGGGACCTCGCACCGAGCGAGCTGATTTCGTCCGACGACACCTCGGGCACGGAAATGAGCATCGCCGAAGGCGAACTCACCGCGGCACTCGATGCCCATGTCGCCGAACACGGCCCCATCGACGTCATCGCCTTTGACGCCTGCAACATGGCGGCCTGGGAAGTCGCGCATTCACTGCAGGATCACGTCGTCGCGATGGCCGCAAGCGAAGCGACCGTCGGCGGCGCAGGGCTCCAGTACAACCTCGCCCTTCCGGTCCTCCGCGGGAACCCGGCGATGTCCGCCGTCGAATTCGCCGGAATCCTCGCGGACTCCGCAGCGGGCGTCGGCCTCGAGTGGACGTTTTCGGCCACCGACCTGACCCAGCTGGATGGCGTGTCGCAGGCGCTGGACGACCTCGCCCTGCTCGCGCTCGCCGACCCGCTGTTGCTCGAGCAGGTGGAGGTTGCTCGAAGCGCGACGCGCCCTGGCGATCCGGCGTACGGCGACTGGGTCCTGGACCTTGGAGACTTTGCGTCTCAGCTCACGTTGTCCACGGACCCCGGCCTTGCCGCTGCGGGCCTCGAGCTGGCCACCGCACTGACCACGGCCGTTCCAGCGAACTACACGAATGGCCCCGTCACGTTCGCGGGTGGCCTGAGCGTGTTCGGCGACCCGTGGCGCAACGAGCCCTACACGGATCGGTACATGTTCGGCGACGGGGCGACGTGGTCACAGGACACGCACTGGGACGAGTTGTTGGCCGCCCTGGTCGAGACCTACGAGCCCTGAGCGGCCGGCGCGCGATTCACGCCGAGCGCGACGCACGCGGCGCATGTGGCGAGAATGCCTGACGCCAACAGAAACGACGCGCCTGGCAGGCCAATCGTAGGCGCCATCCCCCACGCCAACGCCTGAGTAAACAGCCCGGGACCCACGAGGCCCGTCAGCCCCATCAGGCTGGAGTTGGCTCCCTGCAGCTTGCCCTGGTCGCCAGGGTCCACGATGCGCGACATGGCCGCAGAGAGGGCCGCCCCGAACACGCCCATCAGGGAAAACACCGGAATCGCGGCTACGAACCAGGCACCGGTGGGGGCCAATCCGTAGGCGAGGAATCCAAGGGCCCCACAGATGAGCCCGAAGATCATCGCAGCCCACTCGCCGAGCGCCGCTACGATTCGGCCGATCAGACCCGCTTGGACGATGATGTTCGCGATGCCAACGACGGCCAGCGCCAGTCCGACGTCGGCCGAGGTCCAGCCATACCGGAACCCCGCGTACAACACGAATGTGCTCGGCAACACGTGGTGTGCAAGTTGGCCCCGGCAAGGGGAGCGAGGCCCACGCGCGACGCGTAAAAGCCGATGCTGCCGATCGGGTTGGCCTTCGCCCACGAAAAGGCCGTGCGGCGCTCTGGCGGCAGCGACTCCGGCAACACGAAGTAGCCCCACGCCGCATTCGTCAAACACATCAGGGCAGCCACCACAAAGGGCAGCCGGGGATGCCACACGCCGAGCAAGCCGCCGAGGGCGGGGCCGATCACGAAGCCGACGCCGAATGCGGCCCCTACCAGGCCAAAGGCCCGCGCTCGGTCTTCGGGCGCCGTGACGTCGGCGACGTAGGCGGACGCCGTGGAGAAACTCGCCGCCGTCAGGCCATTGAAGAGTCGGCCAAGAAGCAGCCAACCGGCCGTCGGCGCCAACGCCATCAACACGTAGTCGAGGCCAAGGCCGGTCACGGACAACAGCAGGACGGGCCGCCGTCCAAACCGGTCCGAAAGCGCCCCGAGGAGGGGTGACGCGAGAAACTGCGCCGCCGCCTAAACGGTTCCGAATAGCCCGTAGGTTTTCGCGGCAGCTGCCGTGTCACCGCCCTGCATCTGCTCAAGGAGCTTGGGGAGCACGGGGAGGATCAGGCCGAAGCCGATCACATCGAGCAGCAGCGTGACGAACACGAAGCCGACGCGGCCGGCCTCGCTGCCATGGCACCCCCGGCGGCGGGTAACCCTTGTGCTGGACGCTACCGGTCGGGCGGGCGTTCCCAGCTGCGTTTGTCGGGCGACGGGGGCGCCGGCGGCACGAGTCGAGGGTCGCGGGCGATTTCGGCATCCAACCAGGACAGGGCAGCATCCAGCACCCGGTCTTCGCCCGCATAGGCGCGGTCGGGAGGGGTGTCGACGACCACATCGGGGTCCACGCCGTCCATCTCGATGAGCCAGCGTCCCTCGGGGCCGTACACGCCGTACTCGGCCGCGGACGCGATGCCACGGTCGACGAGCCAGTTGTCGAACGACAACCAGATGCCGCCTCCCCACGTGCGTGTCCCAAAGACCTTCCCAAGCTCGTTGCGCTGAACGCCGGCCGTGAAGGCTTCGCCGTCGGACGCCGTGTGCCCGTCGATGAGAACGGCCAGGTGGCCGCGGAACGCGTACTGCATGTTCCAGGTCGGCTCGCCCGTTCGCCCCTGCCAATAAAACCAGGCCGGACGGATCAGTTTCTCGAGAATCCACGAATCGATGTTGCCGCCGCGGTTGTGCCGGACGTCCACAATCAGGCCCTGGCGGTGAAAGACGGGGAAGAAGCCCCGGACCCACTCCGTCCAATTGTCGCGCCCCATCGCACGGAGGTGGACGTACCCGATGCGGCCGCCCCCCTTGGTCTCGACCCATTGGCGGCGCGATTCCTCCCAGTCGTCGTAGCGAAGGTCGGCCTCAGCGCCGACGGACCACGGCACGACCATCGTGTCATGTCGCTTCGCGCCCCGCCGGACCGTCAACCGCACCGGCACGTCGACCTTGCCCCGGAAGAACGCGCCGGCGTCGGGGCGCGTCGTCGCCGCGACGCCGTCAAACGCTTCGATGACGTCGCCCTCGCGTAGGTCCACGCCCTCGCGCGACGCCGGCCCGTGCTCCCCTACGTAGGTCGGGTCGCCCGCGAACTTGCGGACGACGCGGAAACCGCTCGCCGCCGGTGCCAGTTCGGCTCCGATGGCGCCGATGCCCACCCGGTCTGGCCCCGAACGAAGGTCACCGCCCTGGACGAAGATGTGCAGCGCGGAAAGCTCGGCGACCATCTGCGCCAGCAGGTCCGACAACTCCGCCCGATCCGTCACCCGGTCCACCAGCGGCGTGAAGCGCTTGAGGACCGCCGGCCAATCCACGTGGTGCAAGTTCGGGTCGTAGAAGTAGTCGCGCTCGAGGCGCCACGCCTCACGGAACATCTGTCGCCACTCGATTCGCGGCGTGACGGAGAGTTGCCAACCCGACGTCGGCACCTTGGCCTTCGCGAGGTCGCCAAGGTCCGTCGCAGCGTCCGCGACGAACCACTCCGACCCCTTCGCAAGGAACAACTTCTTGCGGTCTGCCGAGAGCTCCCAGCCGTCGATGCCGCTCGTCACTTCCTTGAGCTCGGGCTCGTCGCCAATGGACGTCGCAAGCAGACGCGTTGGCGACCCCTCGGCAGCCTCCCGGGCTGAAACCCAGAGGTGCTCGTTGCCGAGCATCATCGCGCCGTAGTTGCCCCATGGAAGGGGGACCCGGTCGGTGCGCTCCCGTAGGCCGACCCCTTCCACCTGGATGGGCGGTGTAGGCTTGTCCTTTTTCTTGTCGTCCTTCTTGTCGTCTTCCTTGGCAGGCTCCGGTTCCTTGGTGTCGGTCTCCCAACGCTTGCGCCAAGGCCACGTCGCCTTCGCCGTCAGACGCGTGCCGAAAACGCCCACCGTGTGGTCGAGGAAGGGCTCAGGTTGCCAGAGACCCCATGGGCTCGAGACGATGGAGACGAGATTCTGGTCAGACAAGAAGTAGAGGATGTCCCCGGCCGCGTTGAACGAGGGCGCGTAGGCGTTGGCGCGGTCCGACGTCACGTCCAGCGGCGTGGGCGAATCGAGCGACCACAGCCGGATGACGCCGTACGTGTTGGCCGTAGGCGCCACGTAGGCCAGCCATCGCCCGTCCGGGCTGAAGGTCATCCCCGTTGGCGGGCCCCAGACATTGGGTTCGACGAGCGTGACCTGATTCGTCTGGGTGTTGACGACGGTGAGGTTCCAATCGAGATCGGTGAACGCGACGAGATCGCCCGCCGGGGCGACCGTGAGCGACGTCCGCAAAATGTTGCCGCCCCGGGTGATCTGTTTTGGCGGCGCCATGCCGCGGGGGTCGAGCCGATGGAGTTCGACCTCCCCGGTCGCATCGGAGAACGAGAACACCGACGTCCCGTCGGGGCCATAGGCCACCTCCCGCCAGCGGACGCCCTCGTCGGCCGCGAGCAGGGCGATGCGCCCGCCATCCACCGGCAAGGTGAACGGCAGCCCGCGGGCGACCGCGGCCACCTGCGACCCGTCCGGCGACAGGGCCATCCCACTCGTCCAGCTGACGGGATCGACGACGTCGCGCGGGCGCATCTGATCGAGGTCCGACACGAGCACGATGGGGATGGCCTGGTCGACGCCGCTGGCGACGTCGAGGAGCCGCAGATCCGCCCCCAACTGGTAGACGATGCGCGTCCCGTCCGTCACTGCGCCCCGCACCTCGAGGTCGCCGTGCTGGGTCAGCGGCTTGAGGCCCGAGCCGTCCACCTTCATGAACCATACGTCCATCCCGCCATCGCGGTCTGTGACGAAGGCCAGCCCCCCCGGCACCGCCATCGGCGATTTGCTCGTGCCGCGGAAATTCGCGGTGAGCGGCTTGGCCTCCGAGCCCGCTTTCCACGACCAAAGGTCTTGATTCGTGCCACCGACGTAGCGTCGCGTGTGGCTGCCTTGGAAGTCGCGTCGCGTGAACACCCACGTGCCGTCGGCCAGCACGGTGCCCTCCGACGCCTGCGACAAGGGAACGCGCTCGCGTGCCCCGGTGGCGACGTCGAGAAGGGACAACTGGACGTCCGGCAATTCGCTGTGCCGGCGCGAAGCGACGATGGCGCGCCCGTCGGGATGAAATTCGCGCACGATGGGCCGCTCTCCGTCCCATGTCAGCCGACGCGGTTGGCCGCCGTCGGAGGGCATGGCGTAAAGCTCGGCGGGGCCGTCGTACTCGGCCGTGAACACGACGGCCGCGCCGTCGGGGGTGATCGCCGCACCCACCTCCATGCCCGGATGGCTGGTGAGCCGCTGGGCTTCACCGCCCGCGACCCCCACCCGCCAGAGGTCGCCTTCGGCCGTGAACACGACGAGATCACCTCGCAATGCGGGCTGGCGGTACCAGCCGATCGTGGATGCCTCCGCTGCGATTCCGACGAGCGCCAACCACATGTTCCCTCCGGCCGCTCCAGCTACCCGCTCGCCGCCGGAAGGGACACCTCAACTGGCCTCCGTAGCGGCCGATAGGGGCGCGGGAGCGTCGATGGACCCGATTCCATTCATCGCCATCATCCTCGGGCTCGCCTCCATCTTGGGCGGCAACTCGCTGGAAGGCGGCACCCTCGAGAGCCTCATTCAGCCCACGGCCGCCCTGATCGTCATGGGGGGGACCGTGAGCGCCACCTGGTTGGCGTCGACCAACTCCGAGTTGAAGGCCGTGTGGCGACTCATGCCACGGGTGGTCAAGAAGGAGACCTTCAACGCCGAAAAGCTGCTCGAACAAATGGTCCAGATCGCGGGGGATGCCCGAAAGGAAGGCCTGCTGGCTCTGGAATCGAAGCTTGACGGCATTGAGAACCCCTTTCTTCGCCGCGGCCTGCGTTTGCTGGTGGACGGCATGTCTCCAGAGCAGGTCGTCAAGCTGCTCGAACTCGAGCTCGACGTCTACGAACACGAATATGGCCGCGCCGGCAAAGTCTGGGAGACGGCCGGTGGTTTCGCGCCGACCATCGGAATCATCGGCGCCGTCTTGGGCTTGATCCACGTCATGCACAATCTGTCCGAACCGTCGAAACTCGGCACGGGTATCGCCATCGCGTTCGTCGCCACCGTCTACGGCGTCGGCATCGCCAACCTCATCGCGCTTCCCCTCGGCAGCCGCATGAAGAAGATTGTCAGCGAGGACATCGCGGGACGCCAGATGATTCTGACAGGGATCGAAATCATCGCCGCGGGTGAAAATCCCCGCCACCTCGAAGAGGCGCTCACGCCCTACCTCGAGCCCCATGGCCACAAGAAGAAGGAGGCCGCCTAGCGGTCGCCCGCATGGCGGAACACGATGGCGCGCAAGAAGAAGCACGAAGAACACGCGAACCACGAACGTTGGCTCGTCTCCTACGCAGACTTCATCACCCTGTTGTTCGCCTTCTTTACCGTGCTCTATGCGACCAAAGACTCTAGCCCGGCCAAAATGAAGGAGATCGAAGCCAGCATCGAGTCGGCCTTCCAAGGTGGCCTTCCCACCGCCATCCTTCAGTGGCTGGCGTTGGGTGGCAAGGGCGAACTCGACACGTCGCCCCTCGCGCATGACGCCGTCGCGGACCCCGAAGCGGTGACGCTGCGCAAAACGCTGGATGGCAGCCTGACGGATCACACCGTGCAGATCGGCTTTGTCGAGCAGGACCTGCGCCTGGTGCCCCGCAACCGGCACCTGTTTCCGCCGGGCTCTGCCGAACTTCACCCTGCCGCCTTTGACTGGCTCAGCCGCATCGGTGAGGCCATCGCCCAAGGGACCGCCGACCTGGAAGTCGTCGGCCACGCCGACGCAGCCGCCATCCCGCCGGGCAGCCGATTCGAGGACAACTGGGACCTCGCAGCGGCACGTTCGGCCGCCGCGGCCCGCTACCTTGTGGGCAAGGGCCTACCGCCGGACCGCATCGGCGCCATTGCGCGCGTGACCGACGGCGTGGACCCCGACGCCAGAGCCCTCACCGTCACGATTCGCTTTCACGATCGGCACGAAGCGGCGGAGGCGGCGGCGTCGGCGTCGCTGCACGGCCTGCTCTGAGGCCACCCAACGACCACCGCTCACCGCATGGAATCAAACGCCGGGGTGCGAAACGACCGCGAACGCTGCACCCTGCCCGTCGACGCCAGCGGCACAACGGCCGCCGCCAGGGATGTCCATGGGGCCCATGAAGATGTGTGCGCCGCGCTCCTTGGCGCGTCCCGCCGCGATGTCCGCGCTCTCTACGTTCGCGTAGTACAGCTACGCGGACACCGGCTGCTGCGGCATCTTCGGGGCGAGACCGCCCATGGGCTGCGCGTCGCCCGGACGGCCGAACATCCGGTAGACCTGGCCGGGCCCCATCTCCATCGACCCGGTCTCGACCCAGCCGAAGAGCGAGCTGTAGAAGGTCCAAGCGGCGGCGGTGTCGCTGCTCCACAATTCGTTCCAGCCCACGCGGCCCGGCGCATTCGCGTCGATGGCCGGCGCCGGATCGCTGGATGCCATGACGCCGACCACGGCGCCCGTCGGGTCCGCGACGATGCCAAAGCGGCCGACATTCGGAATGTCCATCGCCGGCGCGACGACCTTGCCGCCGAGGGCCACGGCCTTCGCCATCGTCGCATCACAGTCATCGACGCCGACGGTGCCCTGCCAGTACGGCGGAACCTCCGCGGGCATACCGGCGTCGGTGAGCGCCATGATGCCGCCGATCGGCGTCTCGCCCGACATGAACATCGTGTAGTTCATGCCCGGCACGGGGAATGGGGCCGTGGACCAGCCCACAACGGCGCCGTAACCACCTTGCCCGCTTCCAAATCCGACGTGAACAGCTCGTGCCACACGAACAGATTGAGATTCGGACTGGACATTGTACACTCCCTGATGTGGCCGCCCTTGTAGCGCGAGCACGACCTTTGTTAATCGGCGAGCCCGTCGCCGAGCGAAGTCAGGCGATCCAGACCGCCCCAAAGACGGCCGCCAAAGCCACGGCCGCGATGTCGAGCGCGACGCCCACCCGCATCATCACGGGCACGGGAACCCGCCCGGACCCGACGACGATGGCGTTCGGCGGCGTCCCAGCGGGCAACGCGAAGTCACACGACGCCGCCATGGCCAACGTCGTCGCCACCGGCACGGTCTGAGGTAAGACCGGCAGCAGGACGTTCACCGTCGCCGTGTTGGACGCGACCGCGGAGAGTCCGACGCCAAAGGCGGCGGCCGCCGTCGTTTGGGCCAGCAGAGGCGCGTCCCCGAGCCCCGAGGCCAGCGTCGCCAGCCGAACGCCAAGGCCGCTCCCTTCGATGCCGGCCGCCATGCTGAAGCTGCCGCCAAGCAAAACGAGCGTCGACCAAGGCAAACCGCGCCATTCTGCGACGCCAGCACGCCCGACGAGCGTCAGGCCCGCCGCAAGCGCGAGACCCACGCCCGCCTCCACGTGCTTCGTCTTGAGCGCAGCCCCCGACCAAGGCCCCGGCGCGGCTTCCGCCCACCACGGGCGAGTGAAGTCGGCCGTGATCCAGCCAAGTGCGCCGAGGGCGAACGCGACGGCAACGACGACCTCTGACCGAGACATCGCACCGAGCGATCGGCGCTCCGCAGCGATGAGGACACCCGCGGATGGGATGTGCTCGGCATCCGCGCGCGCGTGTCGCCACAGGGCCCAAAAGACGACCGGCAACAAGAGGAGGACGAAGGGCAGGCCGATGGCCAGATAGGAGAGGAAGGTCATCTCCGTTCCCATGGCCGACGACAAGTAGCCGACGAGAATGGAGTTTGTTCCTGTGCCTATTTTGGTCCCGATGCCGCCGACGTTGCTCCCGTAGGCCACCGCCAGCAGCAGCGCGGCGGCGAAGGCTGGCAACGCCCGGGCGGCCAAGGCCTCGAGCTTCACGACGACGGCGAGCGCGATCGGCAACATCATGACGGCCGTCGCCGTGTTCGAGATCCACATCGAGACGCCAGCGGTCGCGAGGAGAATGCCCGCCAACACGCGGCGCGGCGTCCCACCGACGGTGTCCATCACGCCAAGCGCCACGCGACGATGCAGCCCACAGGCCTCCATGGCCGCGCCGAGCACCATGCCGCCCAAGAACATCGCGACGTAGGCATCGACATAGGGCCAAGCAGCGCGCGCGAGCCCGTCCTCCGGGAAGATGCCGAGCAGCGGCCACGCGAAGAGCGGCACCGCGGCCACCCACGCCATGGGCCAGGCCTCTGTCAACCAGGCCACCGCCATGAACGTGGCGACGGCCGCGGCGCGCGCAGGGCGGTCAGCCGGATCGGCCAGGTCGTGGTGCCAGCCGGGCGACCACCACACCGCCGCGGATAGGCCCACGGCCAGCGCTCTGCTCTTCCACTGCACACTGCCCTCACACGTCGGGGCCACAATACACCGGCCTGCCCGGAGACCCCATGTTGCGAACCATCGTACTGGTCGGGTCGCTGGCCGGATGCGCCGCGCCCCCGCCTGACGAAAGCGATGCTGCGACGACGTTGGCTGGCGCCGCGCTCATTGGATTGGTTCGCGACGCGAACGATGCGCCGATGATCGAGGCTCAGGTGCTGTTCGGTCTGACCGCCAAGGCGGCGCCCGACCGGGCAGGCGTCGTCCGCTTCTACGACGGCACCGTCGGGCACATCCCCATTCACGTTCGGGACGTCGCCCTCTCTGCCGACGCAGAGGCCGCACCCGACATCGCCGCCGAGACCACAGCGACCACGCGCCTGGAGGTGACCCCGGCCTCTGCGGTCCCCATCCCCGACCTGGCGGTCGGCGCCGAGTTGTCCGCCGACGGGCTGCACCTTTCATGGGGAGAAGGGTCGCTCGCCGTCGACGGCCTCGCCGCCGCCGGCCCTGGCGAGGCGACCACGGCCATCGCCACTTCGGCGCGAGCCGTCCCTGGACGCGCCAGCGCGCTGATGGGCGACGCCACCCTTGTCGACGTCACCCTGGAACGCGTGGTCTGGCTCGGCCCTCCGCTGGATGCGGCGGGTCGCAACACCGGGTTGCAGACGCCCGGAACGCTCCTATGGGACGGCCCCGCCGACGTCGGGCAGACCTTCCTCCGTTTCGACATCAACGAAGGGTACTGGCGGGTCATCACCGGCACCGAGCTCATCGACAACGGGTTGCAGGCCACCGTGTCGAGTTTCGGTTGGTGGAGTGTTGGCCGCGTTGCTCCGATGGGTGGCTGCATCACTGGCAAGGTCGTTGCCCCCACCGGTGCCGTCTCCGGAGCCGAAGTCACTGGATGGACGAGCGGCTCGATTGCGGTCGACCGAGCGACGTCGGATGATGGCGGCTCCTTCTGCGTGTCGGGCGCAGTTGGCGACGTGAACATCGACCTGTTTGGCAGCGACCGTCCAGGCCAACTGCTCTTCCTTGGCCACTTCGCGACGACGTCAGCAGCGGGCTCGTGCGCGAACCCGACGACCTGTGCGGACGTCGGCGTACTCGAACCGACCGTCCATCCCGACGTCGATCACGACGGGTACCATCGCGCGCTTGGCGACTGCGACGACGACGACGCCACGGTCAATCCCGGCATCACCTACGGCGACGAATCTTACTGCGCGGACCCGTCGTGATCGTCGTCCTTGCCGCGTGCAACCGGTACACCTTGTTCCACGTCGAAACGCTGCCTCAGGACGACTTCTCGAACCGCGCCGACGTCCTCTTCGTGATCGACAACAGCGATTCGATGCTCGACGAGACCCGCGCGCTCGCGGAGAACTTCGGCACCTTTGTCGACCTGGTCGCAGGCCGCGACTCCCAACATGGGACCGATGGGCTGGCCGACCTCGCGGCCCGCTCCATCGACGAAATGGGTGACCGCGCCGCGTTCGCCGACTTCCAAATCGCCGTCACGACGACCGACGCGTCGGGCAACCGTGGAGCCGGCATAGGGAGCCCGGCCATCGTCCCCCGCGAGACGGCGAACCTCAGCCGCGCGTTCCTCGAGAACCTCCTCTGTGGCGCCACGTGCATCGGGTCGCCCGCGGCGTTGCCAGAGGACCCCGGCACCCCATGTGGTGGCGCACCCGACCCCCTCAGCCGAGACTACTTGGACTGCCTCTGCGGCCCTGGCGAATGGACGGGCCATTGTGGTTCCGGGCGCGAAGAGCCCATCGAGGCCGTGTTCCTGGCGATGTGCCGGGCCGCCGAAGACCCGCCTTCGGCCTGCTTCGATGACCCTTCGGTGTTTACGGCCGCGGACGTGGGGACGCTGTCCGGCTTCCTGCGCGACGACAGCACGCTGATCCCTGTCATCGTCACCGACGAGGGCGACGACAGCCGCCGGTCGGCGCAGGCCGACGCACTGCCGAGGCCCTACGAGACCCTGTTCGAGGAATTTGGGTTCCCTATGGTTTGGGCCGTTGTCGGCCCGACGCTCGAGGCAGACAGCACCGTGGCCTGCGGCGGCATCGCCACGCCCTGGGGCGTCTATCGGCTCGACGCGCTCGTCACCTCGAGCGGCGGCCTCAAGGTGCCGATCCACGCCCCAGACTGTGGCCCGGCCGATTTCACCGACGCCCTGGATCGCCTTGGCGAACTCGTCGTCGGCCTCCGATCCAAGTTCGCCCTTCCCCAGGCGGCCGAACCCGACTCGATCCGGGTGGCTGTCGGTGGCGAAAGCGTCCCCCCCGCATTCGAAGAGAAGCGTGATGCGTTCGGACAAATCGTGTGGTCTGACGGATGGACCTACGACGAGGAGGACGCGGTCGTCCAACTCCACGGCAGCGCCATTCCGGAGGCGCGGATGGACATCGCCATCTGGTACCTCCCCGACGGGTCCTGAAGGGCCTGAACCCAAGCACGCTTGCCAACCAGCGCGCCAGGCCCCAGCGCGTTAGCCGCGCGCCCCTCGGAGGCGTGCGTGGCCACGGCGAAACTGGTGTGGGACGGTAAGGAATTTGAGTTCCCCGTCGTTGAAGGGAGCGAAGGCGAACGCGCCATCGACATCCGCAAGCTGCGCGATCGAACCGGTCTGATCACGCTGGATCCCGGCTACGGCAACACCGGAGCGTGCACGTCGGCGATCACGTTCATCGACGGCGACCAGGGCATCCTGCGGTACCGCGGCTACCCCATCGAACAGATCGCAGGGAACGCCAAATTCGTCGAGATCTCCTACCTGCTGATCTACGGCAAGTGGCCGACCCACGACGAGATCCATGCCTTCGCGAATGACCTCACGCGGCACACGCTGCTGCACGAGGACATGAAGAAGTTCTTCGAGGGCTACCCGAAGTCGGCCCACCCGATGTCGATCATGGCCTCGATGATGGCGTCGCTGTCCGGCTTCTATGCTGACGGCCCCGAGGAGACCGACGCCAACATCGTCCGCATCCTCGCCAAGAGCAAGACGATTGCGGCCTTCGCGTACAAGAAGTCGATCGGCCAGCCGATGATGTACCCGAAGAACCACCTGAGCTGGCCAGCGAACTTCCTTCGCATGATGTTCGCGGTTCCGACCGAGGACTACGAAGTTCCGCGCGTCATCGAAGACGCACTGAATCTCTTGCTCATCCTCCACGCGGACCACGAGCAGAACTGCTCGACGTCCACGATGCGCATGGTCGGTTCCTCGGAGGCCAACCTCTTCGCAAGCGTGGCTGCAGCCACCTGCGCGCTCTGGGGCGCCCGCCACGGCGGTGCGAACCAGGAAGTCATCGAGATGCTCGAGGACATCAAGCGCAACGGTGGCAACTTCAAGCAGTTCCTCGAAGACGTCAAGAACAAGAAGGCGGGCGTCCGCCTCCTGGGCTCTGGCCACCGCATCTACAAGAACTTCGACCCGCGAGCCAAGCTGCTCAAGACCCACGCCGACCGAATCTTCGAGACGCTCGGCATCCGCGACCCGCTGCTCGACCTCGCCAAGGAGTTGGAGCAGGCTGCGCTTGAGCAGGACTACTTCATCGAGCGGAAGCTGTACCCGAACGTC
>SXOB01000088.1 GCA_005776945.1 Pseudomonadota bacterium | reverse complement strand
TACATCGGCACCCAGGGCATCCTGCAAGGCACCTACGAGCCGTTCGTTGCGGCAGCGCGCACCCACTTCGGGCGCCCCGACCTCCGCGGGCGCATCGGTCTGAGTGGCGGCCTCGGCGGCATGGGTGGCGCCCAGCCCCTCGCGGCGACCATGGCCGGAGGCGTCTTCCTTGGATTCGACGTCGACGAACGCCGCATCGCCAAACGGTTGGAGACCCGGTACCTCGACGAGTTGGCCCCCTCCGTCGAGGACGGGGTGGCGCGCGCCAGGGCCTACGCGGACCGAGGCGAGGCCAAGTCGATTGGCGTTGTGGCCAATTGCGCCGACGTCCTGCCTGCGCTGGTGGCGAGCGGCTTCCGCCCTGACCTCGCCACGGACCAGACGTCTGCCCACGATCCCCTCAACGGCTACGTCCCGGCCGGACTGAGCCTAGACGCGGCCGCGGCCCTCAGACTGAGCGACCCGGCGGCCTACGTAAGGCGCAGCCATGCGAGCATGGCGCGACACGTCGAAGCGCTCGTCGCTTGGCACCGCGCAGGCGTGCCGGTCTTCGACTACGGCAACAACCTTCGCGCTGGCGCGGTCGATGGCGGGTTTCCCGAGGCTCACCCCTACCCAGGCTTCGTCCCAGCCTACATTCGGCCGCTCTTCTGTGAGGGCAAAGGCCCCTTTCGCTGGGTTGCCCTGTCGGGGGACCCGGCCGACATCGCGGAGACGGACCGCGTGGTCGCCGACCTCTTTCCCGAAGACGAAGCGCTTCATCGCTGGCTTCGCCTCGCGAGCGAACGCGTCGCATTCCAGGGCCTCCCCGCCCGGATCTGCTGGCTCGGCTACGGCGAACGTGTCCGGGCCGGCCTCGCCTTCAACGAACTCGTCCGCACCGGGCGCGTCTCGGCCCCCATTGTGATCGGACGCGACCACCTCGATTGTGGCAGCGTAGCCAGCCCGAACCGCGAGACTGAGGCGATGCGCGACGGCAGCGACGCCGTCGCCGATTGGCCCATCCTCAACGCGCTGATCAACGCCGTCAACGGCGCCTCCTGGGTCAGTTTCCATCATGGGGGCGGCGTGGGGATGGGCTACTCGCTGCACGCCGGCATGGTCATTGTGGCCGACGGCACCGACGCCGCAGCTGAGCGGCTGACGCGTGTGTTGACGAGCGACCCTGGGATGGGCGTCGTCCGCCATGCGGACGCCGGCTACGACCGCGCCATCGACGTCGCCCGTGAGCGCGGCGTCCACATCCCCGGTCTGACACGCTGAGCGGTCGCCTCGGGTGACCTTGGGCCGCGGGGCCGTCGGGCAATGCCCCGAGGGGTCGCACGCTGCTTGAGCTCGTCGGGCTAGGTCCGTTCCCGTCACGGATCGTCGCGCGAGGGCCGACCGACCGAAGCCAGGACGAACCTCCATCGTTGAATCGGTGTCCCCAACACGGGTGGAGGCACCATGACGACGACCTTCGAGACCAAAGACGACGACCTGCGCCAGCTCGCTCGGTCCGACCGAGCCGCTGCCCTCGACGGCGTGGCTCGCCGCTACGTCCGCGGGCTGTTGGGTCATGCCCAGTCCATCGTCCACAACGCCGAAGAGGCATCGGATCTGGTCCAAGAGACGTTCATCCGCGCCATGCGCGAGCCCCGCCTTTTCGACGTGGACTTCCACATCCAGGCGTGGCTCCATCGCGTCGTGACGAACCTCGCGTTCAACAGCGACCGAAACCGCCGTCGCCGCGGCTACCTGCTCGAAACCAGGTACGAAGCCGGTGGCGCGCTCCCATCGGCGGAAGGGCTCATGGCCGAGGCGCAGGCCGAGCAGGCCTTCCGCCGGACCCTTGGCGTCCTCACCGAAGCGCATCGCCGAATCCTCGAGCTGCGGTACGTCGAGGACCTCTCGTACGCCGAGATCGCGGTGGCCCTCGACGTCAAAATGGGAACCGTGATGAGCCGACTGTCGCGTGCCCGCGAGCAGTTCGTGCGCAGCGCCTCGCAGCGACCGGGTTGACCCTCTCCCAAACAAAGGGCTATTTGCGTGCGGGAGCGTGGATCTGGCTACCGCACGCGATCACCGAACCTCCCTGAGCCTTCGCGCGGTCATTGCGGCCGGCGGCTCTGGGCGTTTCGTCGTCCGAGGCTCGGGCGGCCCCACCGTGCTCACGCTCGTTTCGGGCGCCCTGCTGTCTGCGGAGTCGCCGGAAGACGACCGGCGCTGCCTCGAACTGCTCGCACATCGCGCGGACATCGATCCGGCGAGGGCACTGGAACTCGCCGACGGCCTGGGCCCTGATCGGCCGTGGCATCAACTCGTTCGAGGCAATGCCTCGCCCGAGGCCATCGAGCGGGCCGGCCGCGACCGAGCGGAGGAGAATCTCGCGCGCTTCGTTGCCGCCAACGAGGAGCCCACGCGTCTCGATGCGGACGCCACACCGCCCAGATGGGCCCATTGGGTTCACCCTTTGGAGGCTGTGCTCGACGAGGTCATCGCTCGGGTCGACCGTGCCGCTTCCCTGCACGACGACGATCGCGTGGTCCGCGGCGACCGCCGCCCTGCCGACGAACAGGAAGGTGCCCTCGCCTCCCGCCTCGCGTCCGCCCCCCAACGCGTCTCCGAAGTCATCTCAGGCGGCACGGACGAACACGTCGTCACGCGCGCCGCCCTTGCGGACCTCGTCAGCCGAGGGGTTGCCAGCCTCTACGACGAGGGCGATGAGGGCCGGGACGAGGGCCGGGACGAAGTCACGGACATCCGCCCGGAAGACACGGGCCGAATCGCAAGTTCCTTCGACCAGTGGAAGTCCCGCAACGACGCCCAGTTGGAGGAAGACGAACTCGACTTCTTCACCGACCACGATCATGTACGGGGCGCCCCCGAGGACGGCCAATTCTCCTCGATCCGGAAGGAGGAGCGCGTCGACGTCAAGGGCCCCCCGCCGGGGTCGCAGCTGCCCGACGAGGAGGCTTTCGCCAAGATCGCGGTCGGTTCGGACGTGCTGCGCATCATTGCGGTCGCCTTTAACGAAGCGTCCCCGGGAACTGGGGGCATCGCCATGAACGTCGTCGTCGCTGGAGGCCCCAACCGTCACCGCACGCTCTTCGAGGGGGCCGAGGTCGATTCGAACGGGGTCCTGACGGCGGCCCCCATCCTCGCCAACGTCCGGAAGCGTCCCATCGAGCAACAGCGCCTGGCCCTGCGAGACGCCTTGGCCGACCTGATCGACCGCGCCTTGTCGGCGGCGGCGGACGAACTTGGCGACGAGGCGGTCGACGCCATCCTCGAAGGGGCGGCAGGGTATCGGACGCGGCTCGGCCTGTGATCCTTCTCGCCGTGGCCCTGACGGCCATCCCCGAAGAAGTGACGGCGGCTGTCGAGGCGACCCGAAGCGCCCCCTTGGCTGAGCGCATCGACCGGATCAGCGCGAGCCTGCTTGGCCGTGACTACGCGCTCGACCCCGCGGGCGAAGGGGAAGGTCCCGACGGCGACCCGGTCGCCCGCTACGACGTGTTCGACTGCGTCACCTTCGTGGAAGAGGTGCTCGCGCTCGCCCTTGGTGGGCTGACGGGAGCCGACGCCGTCCGACGCGACCTGCGGTATGGTCCCGGCACACCTCCGACCTACGCCAATCGCAACCACCTCATGGAGCTGCAGTGGCTACCTGACGCGGTGAGCACGGGACGTCTCGTCGACGTGACAGCGCGTATCGGTCCCACCAAAACGATCGTTCATCCCGTCGACGTGAACACGTGGAACAGCTGGCCGGCACGGTCGGGCTTTGGGCTGACCGACGCCCAGCTTCCGGTCGGCACGAGCCGCGTTGCCGTGGTGGACCTTTCGACCGCCCTGGCGAACATCGACAAGTTCCCCGTTGGAGCCCTCGTGTTGCCCGTCCGCGCGCCGCGCGAACACCGGCCCGTCCTCACCTTTCACGTCGGCTTCGTCGTGCCCGGTCCGTCGGGACCCCTGATTCGACACGCGACGAAGCTCGGCGACGGCCGCGTACGCTCCGACAGCCTCGCCTGGTACCTGAACAACGCCAAGACCTACCCTTGGCCTGTCGAGGGCGTGGCGGTTTTTCTGCCTACGCCCTGACGACTACCAGATGCCGTCGCAGGACTCGATGGGCTCGCAATCGATGCCGCCGGCTTCCCACCGCCCTTCGACGTCCGAAGCGAGGTCGAGCGCGACGAGGTTGTAGCCAACGGAGAACCAGTAGTCGCCGTTGAGAGACGGACCGACGGCGCTGCTGCCGCCATCGTCGACCGTGAATCGCATGCACTCCCAGTCCACCGTCATCTGCAACGGGCAAGGCTCGATGCCCATATAGGTCACGGAGAACGTGCCGGCCGACGTGGCCGTATCGACGACGTCGTCGGTACAGACCTTATCTTCCGCAAAGAAAATCGGCGGATCGAACGTGGTGGTCAGGCCGTCGACGATGATCTGGTGAATCATCGTCCCGTCCTGGCCATCTGACGACCAGCGGGTGGTCCGCAGCAAGCGGTCATCGACGCAGCTGGGGTCCGTGCTCACACAATCGACGCGATGTTCGATGTCGTACAGGTTGATGTCGCCCAGCTTCGTCGAGTCGGCCAGTTGCAAGCCGATGAGCTTGAACGTCACCAACGGATCCGTGTTGTAGTACTCCCACACACGGGTACCATCGAACGGAAAGTAGTCGATGCTGTCGATTCCGCAGGTTGGCGTTCCCACGGCGGGACCACATCCGGACAGCGTGGCCAGCAGTCCAACGATCCTCACGAAACCCCCACGTGCCCCCGCCCTAACGCGCGACCCCAAAGGCTCACAACACCAGCCGCAGGGCACGCATCGCCGGCACCGCTACCGGATGCCACCACCAACCTGCGGCCCAAGACCAAGCCGCCAGCTTGGCGACCACGATTCCAGCGGTGGCCAACCCGATGAGGGCCGCTACCCAGCGGCCCCGCCACTCTGGCTGTGCCATCGACCCGGCCGGGTCGATGCCGCGTGCGGTCATCGCCTCTGCAACCGCCGTCGACCGCCTCAGCGCACGAGCAGCCATCGGGACGAGGACGCCGAAGGGGTCGGCCGCGCCCCGCCTCCGCCGCAGGGCGACGACGTCGGACCACTCCTTGGCGAGCGTGGGGAGGAAGCGCAGGCAGATGTCGACGATCATCGCCAGTCGGGAAGGGACTCCGAGGCCGACGAGTGCGACGAGCGCCCCCTCCCTCCCCGCTCGGCTGGCCCATGCCATCCCCGCCGCGAGCGGCGCCATCTGACGGAGGGCGACCTCGACGCCGTGGGCCAGACCCTCCATGTAGATGGGCCACGGCCCCATCCAGAAGGCCACCGTCCTCGGCTGATCCGCGTAGAACAGACCCTGCGTCCAGGCCGCGGACCATAAGATGGCTGCGACAATCCCTAGGGCAGGCCCTACGGCCGCGGGCCGACGCCAAACGGCACACCCCACGGCACCGGCGGCGAGGAACGACAACGGTACCCATCCCTCGACCATGGACGCGGCCACCGCCACGGCCACACAGGCGACGAGCCCTGTTCGTGGATCGCTCACGGCAGCTCCCGAAGGACGCCGTCGCGAATCTCGAGCACGCGGTCGGCGAGCCCTGCCCCCCACACGCGGTCGTGGGTGGCGACGAGCCAGGTTGGCGCGCCGTAGGCGCCCAACTGTCGGCCAAGCTCGGCTTTTCGGCGGTGGTCGAGCCCAGCCGTCGGTTCATCCAAGACGACGAATGGGCACGAGAGGGCCATCGTCGCCGCAACCGCAACGCGCTGCCGTTCTCCTCGCGAAAGGCCCTGGGGAAGGGCATGGGCACGGTCCGCAAGATCGAAGGCCGCGAGCAACTCGGTATTGCCCCCCACTTCCTGAAGGACGGTGGACGCGGACAGGGCCAAGTCGGCGTCTTGCGGCAGCCAGGCCCCGGATCCCAGATCGGCCAGCGTGCGAAGCCAAGTCGTCTTGCCGACGCCATTGTCTCCGAACAACACGACGCGCTCGCCTCGACGCAGCTCGAAGCACCCATCGAACAGCGAACGGCCTTGGCGAATCAGGGGGCCCCGCCAACGGAAGAGGGTCCCGCCAAGCTCCCGCATCACTTTGGGCGGCGGCGCCAACGGCGCGAGACCAAGCCGCGTCAACAGTGCCTGCGGCGGCTCCGCCGGCCGCGCGGCATCGTAAACGACGCGTCCCGCCTCGAGGATGACAAGGCGAGTCGCCCACGACCACCAGGCAGACCACTCATGTTCGGCAACGACGACGCCGACGTCACGCGGAATCGCGGAAACCGCGCGAACCACGGCCTCTCGCCCCGGGCCGTCCAGTCCCGTCAGCAATTCGTCGAAGATCAGCCAACCAGGTCGCGCCGCGAGATGGGCCGCGACGAGGACGCGCTGCCGTTCCCCACCCGACAACTCCGCCGGGTCGCGCTCGACATGGACTCGGGACCCGACCGCGTCGAGCGCCGCTTGAGCGCGTGACGAGGCATCGGTTTGGCCAGCCCAGCGCGGCCCCAACGCCACTTCATCGCGGACCGTACCCGTGAGCACCTGGTCCCGTCCCTCCTGAAAGCCAAAACCCAACAAGGCCGCACGACCTGCCACGGGCGATTGCTCGGGGTCAAGGCCATCCAGCGTCACCTGCCCGGAGGGAACGCCCGACCGGGCGGTGCCAAGGAGCCCCGCGAGCGCCCGCAAGAGCGTGGACTTGCCCGATCCGCTGGCGCCCAACAACAACACTCGTTCGCCGCGCTCGACGGCGAGGTCGACCGGACCAAGCTGAGTGGCCCCGACCGCTGACGACCGCCATGTGAACCCCGCCACCCGCAACGTCATGGCGCCACCGAGGCCAGCCTGTCCGCGATGCGCGTCGCCGGCCAAGCAGCCACCGCCGGGTACATGATGCCCGGCAGCAACACGACTGCGACCGCCCATTCTGGAGCGAAGTGCTGGTGGGTCCAAAGGGCTGACCAGGCCAGGGATACCGCCGTCGTCACCCCGCCAGCCGCCCCCAAGGCCAGGGCCAATCGCCATCGCTCCCGGCCGCCCGCGGAGGCCCCCGTCGCAGCCAATGCCGCTTCATGGGCGACGACGGACAGCCCCAAATGAACAAGCTCAACAGGGTGGAAGGCCCCAAACAGGATCCATCGCGCGACGGCGGTGAGGACGATGAAGCTCGCAGCGGTCCCCGCACCCGGCTGCCACCGCAGCAAGATCGCCAAGAGGCCCGCCCTCAGCCCGTCGTCAAAGACGCCCCAAACGAACGGGCCCAAGGGACCAAGCGCCGCACCCAACGTCAGCCCAAACAAGCCAGTGGCTGCGTTTGCGACCGTCCCGACCATCGCGATCATCGCGAGCGCCACACGGGACACGAGGCGGCGGGACTCCCACCAGACCGACCAGCGCGCCCGCATCCAGATTCCACCGGCCAGGGCCCCCGCCGTCCCGGCCGCCGCCACGGACGTCGCCACCCCGGCACCGGCGGCCCCTCGAAGGGGCCCCTGAAAGCTCGCGACTTTCGGGCCACCGACAACGGCTACGTCAATCGCGCGGGTCCAACCGCCCTCCCCCAGGGGTGCATCGGGGTCATACCAAAGCGGGAGCGTCACCGACGTCGTCGTCAACGGCGGCAACAGCAGCAAGGCCGTGGCCGACGCGGCCGACGTGTCGCGCCCCCGGTAGCGCCATGCGGGAACGTCGATGCCCTCGTCGTCCACCACGCGGGCCCGAACGACGGCGTTCACCGCCTCTGGCTCCGCGTTGTGAATGTCGACCCGTTGCCAGGCCACAGGCAAGGCCACGGCCCAGGGACGCTCGACGCCGAACCAGCTCGCGGCAGCGGCGAGCGGTGGTGGGCCGATGGGCACGACGTCGGCCGCCCACGAACCGTCGTCGCGGCCTCCTGCGTCGACTGGCAGCACAACTTCGACAATCCGGAGATCGGGGCGCATGTCCGTCGACAGGGGGACCTTCGCGGCCGGCGGCTGCACCGGTCCCTCCCAGCGGCGCCACGTGCCGCCCACACGGCGCGCAACGACGACGACGTCGCCGATGGCCACCTCCGCCGGCATCCACGCCTCTGGACCCGCCACGGGCAACTGCAACACACCGACGGGTTGGCCGGCCAAGCTGGTCACTCGCCATGCATCTGCGTCGCCTTGCGCGCGCAGGCTGAGCCCGTCGCCGACAAGGACGACTTGGACCTCGTCTGGGGGCGGCGTCATCGAAACACGGCCAATTCCCAGGCCGAGCCAGCCGTAGGGGACGAGACCACGGCAACATCGCCTTCGGCCGAATGGGCGATCGCCCCATCGACGGGGCCGATGGTCGGGCAAAAGCGAACAGGTCGAAGCCGCCGGTCGAAGAAGAGCGCACCAAACAGGTCTGTTCGAGCATCGCCCACGCGCGGACCCAGGCCAACGACCACGCCCCCATCGGGCAGCGGGATGGGTCGGCCAAGCGAGGGGGGGCCCGTCCAGGAGGCCTGAACCGCAAGGGACGCATCCAACCGCCAAAGGTGGTTCTCGGCCGCGTGAACGTCCGCAGGACGATCCACGCCGGACGCCGAGCCGTACGGGACGGATGTGCGGGACGTCACCGCCAAGGCGCCATCGCCGTCCCCCATCAACCAGGCGATCGGGGCGGCCACAGGTACGTCGCCGGCCATGGTTGGCGTTCCCAGCGCCACCGACCTGCCGTCCGACGTCACGAGCCGGCCGTCGGCCAACCCCAGCCACGTCGCCTGTCGTTGGCGAACGACCGCATCCCAAACGGTGACGCGGTCGTACCAGGGAGCAAGCGGCGCAATGAGGGTGCGAACGTCGACCCCAGCGTCGTCCACCAGCAGCACGCCGTCGCCAGCGGCACCGCCTCGAACCGCAACGGAGGCGCCATTCGCGTCGGCGGACAGCGCCACCCCAATTTCGGACGACGGACCATCGGCGGGCCACAGGGTCTTCATCGTCAGAGTGACGGCGTCGTATTGGACGACCCGCATGCGCGGCGCCGCGCCAGGGTGGCCCCACAACACCCAGAGCCCGTCTCCCGTCCAAGCCCCGTCGTAGGCGGCTGGGGCGGCGTAGGCTGCCCAGGGATTGTCCACCCCAGGGGCAGCGCCCGCACCCACCAGTTCCGTCCCGGACACACGCTTGCGCTCGGCGAGGTCGACGCCAGACCGCACCTGCAGCTCCGCCTCCGCGGCCTGGGTTCCAAGGACGACGTCGTCGCCCACCCAAAGCAACCAGCGGATCAGGCCCGGCGTCGCCGCCACGGAAGCGCGCAACTGACCGGTGGCGACATCGAACAAGAGCACGTCTCCGACGGCGGTCCCCACCGCGAGACGTTCACCCGTCGCGTCGAAGGCGAGCGCCACATCCGGCGCCTCCCCGGTCCGCGCCATCCATCTCGCCCCTTCGGCGCCAAGGTCGGCGCGCCACGCGGGCACGCACGCACCCTCGACCGCTTCCAACGCGCAGCCAGCGAGCAGCGCGATCACGCGTCGTGGGTTCCGGTGACCCAGGCCTTGAGGGCCTCCGCCGAGGCGTCGCCCCCAAGCGCCTCCCACAGGGGCCCCGCAAGTCGGGCCGCCGCGCGGCCCATCACGGTCCATCCGCGTTCATTGGCAACTTTCGCGATCGCGGTCAACGACACGGCGCGGTCGCGCTCGACGACGTCGCCAAGGCCGAGTTGCGACGCGGCGTACAGCCACTGCCAGGCCTTGTCACCGTCGCCACGCATCGCCAGGAGTTCGGCGACGGTCAGGCGGTAGGGCGCCCACAACCAATGGCCCGGAATGGGTCGCAGGCGCTCGGACACCGCCCGCGTGATCGTGATGCCGCGCTCGATCTCATGACGCGCAATGGCGAGTCGGGCGGCGCCAAGGTCGTTGAGGACGGCCTCGTCAAGCGCCGCCTGCCGCTGGGCCCAGCGGGCGTGCACGTCATAAGCGCGCTGGGCCCGATCGAGGTCGCCCGCACGGCGCATGACGTCGGCCCCAAGTCGCCTTGCCTCCATCGCCACGCCAGTTGCGCCAAGTTCCTCCGCGTCCACTATGACCGCTCGGAAGGCGTCCTCCGACGGCCGACCGATCTGGGCCTGTACGGCTGCGATGCCCAAACGAGCGCGAACTTCCGCGACGGCGTCTCCCTGCCGTGCTGCCGCCTCGGTCGCTTCGGCGAAGCTCTCCCTGGCTTCCTCGAAGCGACCCGCCCACGCCGCAGCGGACGCCGTTCCAAGCAGCGCGGCGAGTTCGACGTCGCGCACACCAGCCTGAAGCGCCTTGTGCAACGCACGCGCGTACAAGATGTCGGCGCCCTGGAAGTTGCGCTTGGTCCGTTCGAGGTCCGCTTTCGCCAGCAAGGCGACGAGCTCGCCCCCCACGGATCCGGCGCTACGCGCCGCCTCGATGGCTGCGGCCAACGCCCCCTCTGCGGCCGCGGGTTCGCCCCGCACAATCTGGGCCTGCGCCCAACCCACAGTAGCGTCCAGTTGAACCTCGGCCGGCGCCGACGCGCCGCGAGCGAGATCAAAAGAGGCCGCCGCGTCCAACGCGTCGCCGCGCGCCGCCAAAGCGCGACCGCGCCAAAGGGCAGCGACGGCCGCTTCGGCCTCCGGCAAGCTGCGAGACGCCTCGGCGTCCAAACGTGTCGCCTCATCGAGGTCGACAAGGCGGCCGTTGCGTAGGGCCCTTTCGGCGGCGCGCACGAGGTGGCGATGGGCAACCTCGGGGTCGCGGCCAGCGACAGCGTGTCGGCCGACGTGAAGGTCCAGCCCGACGGCGCCCGCCTCGGCCAGGGCGGCGAGGCAACGGCCGAGGCGTCGGTGCAGGTACCCGACATCCTTACGCGCTTCCGCCTCGCTGCGCAGCGCCTGGAACTGGAGCGCTCCGTCGAACCGCCAGTCTTCCTCGCGGCGCCGCAGCATGCCGCTACCCGCAACGACCTCGAGCAGGTCGGATCCGAACAACTCGGTCGCGAGCGTATGCGACAACATCGGACCAAAGAGGGACGCGAGGTGAAGCGCGTCTCGCATGCGCCGCTCTTGGCCCGACGCGGTCTCGACAGACCGAACGCGCGCGAGCAGCAACGATCCGGCGTCCGCCGGCACCACGGCGTCCACGTCGATGCCCGGCGCGAGATCAAAGACGAGGTTCCCGGTGTCCACGAGGGCGCCACGGCCGACCCAGTCGACGAGAATCTGGCGGGCGAAGGCAGGATTTCCCGCGCACCGCTCAGCGAGGCGGTCGCGGAGCTTCGGCGCCAGCGCGAGCGCCTCTTCAACCCAACGGCACATGCCCACATGGTCGAGGCGGGCAAGGTCCCATCGCTCGGCACCCGCGTGGACGAGCGCGTCGATCCGACTTGCCAAGGCGCGGTCCGCTGCCAAATCCTCTGCACGAACCGTCGCGATGCACAACAGCGGTCGCCCCTCACTACGTTCGGTCAGGAGGCCGTCGGCGATGTCGAGCCCGTCGCCGGCCTCTCGGGCAAGGTGGGCGTCATCGAGAACAAGGAGCGAAAGGCCGCGCCAAGCCCGGGCCTCCAAGGTGCGATGGACGTGTCTCAGGCCGAGGCCAATGGGAACGGGCTCCTCGTCGGATGTCGACAGACCCGCCCAGCGGGCGAGCAGTCGAGCCTCCTCTGGAATCTCGCCCGACTCCTGACCCCGCTCGGACGCGAGCATGCGCTCGAGGCGCGCCTCCAGTTTCTCCCGCGTCTCATTCCAAGGGCGAATCAACTCCCGCGCTGCTCCGACGAAGCCATCTTCCGGACCTGCGGGCCGATTCCACAGCATCCACACGGGATGGCACCAACCTCCCTCTTCCAAGGCAGCCGAGAACTCCTCCACGAGCCTCGATTTGCCGCAGCCCCCTTCACCCACGAGGACGAGCACATTCGGCCGTCCGTCCTGCACCGTCTTCCTCGCCAGATCCCAAAGTCGCCCAAGCTCCGCTTCTCGGGCGACAAGCGGCATCTCCCGGACCGCGAACAGATTGGGCGACGACGTGACCGGCGCACTGCTGCGACCAAGGACCGGAGGTTGGTCGGCAAAGCGGGCAACCAGCGGTCGGGGCCCGATCGTCAGCCGCCATCGGTCCGGCGTCGGCATTTCCGCGTCCGGCGGCGACCAAGGGGCGACCATCGCCGCGGGCCCCAATGCGACGAGAGCAGCGGCAAGGTCGGCCGCCAAGGGAAAGCGCGATTGAGGATCGGGCGCCAATGCTCGCGCCAACACGGGCCCAAGGCCATTGGGAACCTCGAACCGGGGGTGGAACACGGGAAGGGGCCCGTCGAAAACAGACCCCTCCGCCCCGAAGGGGCGCTCTCCCGTGACAAGTTCCCACGCGATGACGCCGACCGCGTACAGGTCCGTCCACGGGCCGAGTTCTCGCGCCTCGCCAAGGGTCTGTTCAGGGGCCATGAAGCCCGGCGTTCCCTCCGCACGCCCCTTGCGCCGAACGAGCGTCTCGGAGGCGGTCGCCAAGCCCAAATCCGCAAGCCAGACCTCTCGCTCGCCGTCGGCCCGACGGTGCAGCAGCACGTTCTCCGGCTTCAGATCGCGATGGAGCACGTCGCGGGCGTGCAGATGCCCAAGGGCCTCCAGCGTCTCGATCAGCAGGCGCCGAAGTTCATCCCAGCTGGCTGGACATTCCCGGAGGTCGGCGAGGGTCCCCGCGTCGGCAAAACCCAGGCCGAGGTAGGGCAGCCCGTCTTCGGTGAGTCCGACGTCGTGGAGCGGGACCACATGGCGGTGGTGGAATCGGGCAGAAAGGCGTACTTCCAGGTCGAACAGACGCCGAAATCGGGGGTCGGCCGCAAGATCAGGCCGCACCAACTTGATGGCGACATCGACGCCGAGAACCCGGTCGTGGGCATGCAAGACCCGCCCCATCCCCCCTTCACCGAGGAGCGAAGGCTCGCGCAGCTCATACCGGCCGGGGAGCGGCGTCACGGGTTCGTCTCCGAGCGAGCGTTAGATGAACCCTTCGGAGGGTTCGTGTCCACCAGGGAGACCCGCACCTCGGATCGCGTGCGGGTCCGCCAAGGCGCAAGCGCCGACCACGCACGAATCGTAGCCTGGAACCGGGCAATGGCACTCGAAACCGAAGGCATCGAACTCGATGAGGCGGTCGTCAGCGCCGGCGTGCAGGCCGTCCTCGAGGGGCGAGCGCCAGCAGCGTACCGGATCGCGACAGTGGACAACGTCGACGCGGGCCAACTCATGGTGACGCGCGAGTGGAGCGATTGGCGAAACGCAGAGGTCTGGTGGATCCAATCCGTGTATGTGGCGCCCCCTTGGCGAGGTCGCTCCGTGTACCGGTCCCTTCATGAAGACGTGCTCGCCGCGGCTCGCGCCTCAGGCGCCGCAGGGGTTCGCCTCTACGTAGACCGCAGAAACGTAGGTGCTCAAGCGACGTATGCGCGCTTGGGGATGACGGGAGAGCACTACGCCGTGTACGAACAGATGTTCGACGACGGGGGTCTGCCGTGATCGGCGTCCTTGCCATCGACTTCGGGGGTCCCCTCCACGACGCCGATCTCGAGCCTTTCCTCGGCCGTCTCCTGACAGACGTCCTTCCGGGACCCCTTGCGGTGCGGTCATGGCTTGGCCCATGGCTCGCCCGTCGCCGGGTTCCGGAAGTTGGCCCGGCCTACAAAGCGATCGGGGGATCCCCTCTCATCGCCATCCATCGAGCCCAAGTAGACGCGCTGCGGGCTGAGCTGGGATCGGCGGCACCGCCGATCGCCTCCGCGATGATGTACACGCCGCCCGAGATCGATGACGCGCTCGACGATCTCGCGTCACAAGGGGTCGACGAGATCGTCGTCCTCCCCTTCTTTCCGCACCACAGCTTTGCGACGAGCGGGTCGGCGTCCGAGATGGTCCACGCGGCGATGGCCCGCCGCCGCCAGCCATGGCCCTTGCACTTCGCCACGGCATTCCCCGACCACCCAGGCTGGATCACGGCCCTCGTCGATGCCATCGAGGCCGCCGCGTCCCAACTCGGCGGTGAAGGGCCCATTCACCTGCTTTTCAGCCCGCACGGGTTGCCGACGAGCTTCGTCCGACGGCACGACCCGTACCCTGACCAAGTTCGCCTCACGTGTCGCAAGGTCATCGAAGCGTCGAGGTGGTCGTCGCCTTGGCACGTGGGTTGGCAAAGCCGCGTCGGACCCGCCGCCTGGCTGACGCCAAGCACGCTGGCGCAAGTCGACGCGATCGCCGCCGTCGGAGCGTCCCGCCTCCTGGTCGTTCCGGTTTCGTTCCTCGCCGAGAACTTCGAGACGCTTCACGAGCTCGACGTCGAAGTGACCGACCACGCCCGGGCCCAAGGCATCGCGCACGTCGGTCGCAGCGCGGTGCCCGGTCTCCATCCGGGGGTCATCCGCGCGCTGGCGGACCGCGTCCGCGCCGCGATCGCCGCCAAGGGACCGACCTGTGTCCGTTGCCTCCTTCCCGACCCTCCAGCCCTGAGGAAAGCCGTGGCCTGCCCCAACTGCGGTTGGCGCAATGCGCCATGGACACGCCGCCCATGACCGCCACCATGCTTACGGGGCTCGACCAGCTCCAGACGCTCCTGAACGATGTGCGCGAAGCGCCTTGGATCGCGCTCGACACCGAGTTTCAGTCCGAGCGGGTTCACCGCCCCGTCCTTTGCCTTGTCCAACTCCTTGTGCCGGACCGACGCGTCTGGTTGATCGATGCGCTCGTGCCTGGATTGATGCCGGCACTGGCGCAGGCCTTGTCTTCGAAACCGTGGCTCGTCCATGCCGGTTTTTGGGACATCCGGCTCGTTGCCGAGGCGATCGGTGTGGCCCCGAGTGCCGGCGTTTGGGACACCCAGATCGCCGCTGGACTCGTAGGTCCTCGTCATCCCGCGGGTCTGGCGTGGCTCGCACGCACTTGGCTCGGCAAGGAGATCGACAAGTCCGAGACGCTCTCGGATTGGTCGCGCCGCCCGCTTCTGCCCGCCCAACTCGCCTACGCGGCGGCCGACGTGACCATTCTGCCTCCGTTGCGCGAGGCCATGGCCAAGGTCCTCACCGAGCGTGGCCGAACCTCCATCGCACTGGAGGCCATGAATGAGGGAGTTGCCGCCGCGTTGACGCCCGAAGATCCCGCCGATGCGTGGCGAAGTCTCCACGGCATCGACCACCTCGAAGCGCCTGAGTTGGGGAGGGTCGCGAGCCTCGCCAGGTGGCGCCTGGAGCGGGCCATGGCCACAGATCAACCTACGCGATCGATCCTTGGCGACGGCACCCTGGTCGCCATCGCGCGAAAAGGTATCGACGCCGGCGGGCGCTCGATCCGCCACCTGGATCGCGAGGCGATCGCTGGGATCCGTGCGAGTCTGGCGTCGCCACTTGACGTGCCCATGGGCTTTCCCCACGGAAGCCCGCAACGGCGTCGCCTCGCCGCATGGGGCGCGGCCGCCGAGGTACTCGCCAACGAGTTGGGCGCTTCCGCGACGCTGATCCTCCCTGATGCGCTGCGCCGGAGCCTCGCCCTTGATCCACCGAACGGTCCGGACGCCGTCGCCGCCCGGCTGGGGTGGCGCGCAGACCTCTTGGGGGACCCTGTGGTCGCCATCTTGTCTGGCAAGATCGGGGTCCGCCTTGCCCCAGATACGGCCCTCAGTCCCTTCCAGGTGGGGTGACTTGTGTTCAGTGGAAAATTTTTTTTCGTCCAGAGAAGTCCGCTATTTACGGCGTCCTCGCACTTTCACCCTCCATGCACGTAAAAAAACTTCTTGCTCTTCGGGAGGGGTCGTGGCACTTTGTTGGTGCGGGCGGCGAACAACCCCCGCGGGCGTTCCAACAGAGCAAAACTCAGGAGAACAACATGTTCGCTTTCATCCAAGACGAGAACGGCGCGACCGCCATCGAGTACGGCCTCATCGCGGCGCTCATCGCCGTCGTCATCATCGCGGCCGTCTCCGCGGTCGGCACCGAGTTGTCGAACACGTTCGACACGATTGACTCGGCCCTCTCCTCGGCCGTCAGCGGCGCCTCGTCGCAGGGCAGCTGATCTCCTCACGGAGATGGAACGCCGCATCGCCTCTGGCGATGCGGCGTTTCGCTTTTTTTGGCATCTCTTTTTTTCTATCCAAGCCTTCGTGTTGAGCCGGCCGGCGCGCCCCTGAACTACGGGATAGAGGGCGGCTCGCCCCAAGGTTGGGCTCAGCGGAGGGACCGTGGCAAGACGACAAAGCGGCGGACGTACGCAGGCAGCAGTCTTCTTGGGTGTGTCCGTCTTCGCGGCCGCCGTTGCGGCTGTCGTCATCTATTACGTCGTTCAAGGCTACCAACGCGACCTGTTGACCGCCCAAGCGCCCGAAGAGACCATCGAGGTCATGGTGGCGGGCGTCGACCTGCATCCGGGCCGCACGATCGTCCAGGCCGACCTTTCCGTGAAGCAACTGCCCCCCGACTACGTTCCGGACTCGGTCCTGCGCCAGCCCGAGCAGGTCATCGGACGGGTTCCCCGCGAGCGTGTTCTCAAAGGGGATCTGATTCGCGACGAGCGCCTGGCCGACGCAGAGGCCGGTGTGGGCCTCAACGCGATCATCCCGCGCGGGATGCGCGCCATCGCGATCGCCATCAACGGTTCAAGCGCCGTCAGCGGCTTCATCAATCCTGGCAACTACGTCGATGTCCTCGCGACCGTGCCCTCGATGGACCGCGAAAACGGCGTGGAAACCGTGACCTTGCTCCAAGCCGTCACCGTCCTGGCCGTCAACAACCGCCTCGGCGGCGGCCAGACCACCAGCGCCGAACGCGCTCGCCCGAGCGTCACCCTCGCCGTCACGCCCGAACAGGCCGAGAAGCTCACCCACGCCGCCAATTCGGGCTCGATCACGCTCAGCCTGCGCACCGACATCGACGTCACCCACGTCACAACCCACGGCGCCATGGCCAGCGAGTTGCTCGGCGCCGACAAAGAGCAGCGCATGACGGTGAGCGAGTGGCGTGAGCGCATCGTGAAGCAGCAGGACGGCACCCTGATCATCATCAAGGGTCCTACCGTCCGGACCGAGTCCTCGAAGCCTGCCGGACGCTGACCGGATAGCGCATTCTGAACCCCGCCCCGCGAGGCAACACCCCATGTCGTCCCTGCGAGCCTTCACCTCGATCGCCGCCACCACGCTCCTTCCAGTCGCTGCGGCTGCACAAGACGAGCGCGCCGACTGGCTCGACATCGAGGTCGGAAAGAGCGTCGTCCTTGAAACGCCGCGCGTCCCGACCGCGATCGCGATCACCGATCCTGCTGTCGTCAACGTCGAGTCTTTGGGCGAAGCCACGAAGATTCAGGTGCAAGGCACGGCCATCGGGACGACCGACCTGATCGTCCAATTTGGCCCCGGCATCCCGCCGATGATCTACGAGCTGACCGTCCATCGCGACATGTCAGACTTGATCCGGCGCATCGACGCCGTCGTCGAAGGCGAGCCTCCCCGCGTCTACCCTCTGGGTGAACGCATCGTGGTGGAAGGCGAAGTCGACGACCTCGACACCCTGGAGAAAGTGGCCCTCGTCTCCCGCATCTACGACGACAACTTCGTCAACTTGATGACCGTCCGCGGCGATCACCAGGTTCAACTCGAAGTCGTCTTCGCCGAAGTGAGCCGCACGGGCACCCGAGACCTCGGCCTCAACGTGCTTTGGGGCGACGGAAGCCTCGCCGCTGGGCTCTTCGCGCCCACACTCGGCGTCGGCTCGGTCCTCCACCAGGGGATCGAGAACGTCAACGCGGGCGTGGTCACCGGTACGGCCGGCGGCGCCTACTCGATCCCCGTATGGGCGAGCCAGGTCGACGTCGCAGGCGTCCTCAACATCCTCGATGGGTACAACCTTGGCAAGGTGATCGCCCAGCCGGTCATCGCCAGCCTCAGTGGCCAGCAAGGCGAGTTCCTCGCCGGCGGCTTGGTCCCTGTCCCCTCGCCCTCCGGTGGTGGTGGTTCCACCTCGATCCGAGTCACTTACCAAAACTACGGCGTGCACCTCACCTTCGTGCCGACCGTCCTCGCCAACGACGTCATCGACTGCCGCATCCGCGTCGAAGTGTCGGACCTCGACCCCGCAAATGGTACCCGCATCTCTGGCTTCGAAGTCCCGGGCTTCATCACGCGGCAGGCCGACTCCCACTTGCGCGTCGAATCTGGCATGACCTTCGCGATGGCAGGCATGTTGTCCGAGCGGAGCACATTCTCCCGCGCGATGTTGCCAGGCCTCGGCCGAATCCCGCTCATCGGCGCGCTCTTCCGCACCGTGCATCACGTCCGTGAAGAGAAGGAGCTCATCGTATTCGTCACGCCTCGACTCGTGCGCCCCTTGGCTCCGGGCGAGGTTCCGGCCGCCCCAGGAACGACCGAGAACAACAACCCGAGCGACCTCGAGTTGTTCATTCTGGGAATGGACCATCGGCCGGGCAGCCGCCAGGCTGAGGCCACAGGCGCTGTCGGCCTCCAGCGCTGATTGACCGGTAAAGGGGGAATCAGGTGCGCAACATCGGAAAGAGTTCGGGCGCAGCCACCACGGTCCTCGTGGGCTTGGATGGCGACAGTATGGGCCTCGTCCGCGAGGCCCTCGCTGCCGAAGCCGTCCTTCCGAACACCTCCGTTACCTTTGGCGACGCCATCAGCGTCGTCAAGCGCACCCGTCCCGACGTCGTCATCGTCGGCTACTCACGCGCCATCGAAGCGGCGCTGGCGCTGGCTGAGGCCCTGAAGAAGGACGGCAATACGGCCACGCTGGTCGCATTGGCCGAGCGGTCCGACGCCGAGGCCATCCTCGCGGCGATGCGTGCAGGCTACAAAGAATTCGTCGTCCTGCCGGATGACGCCAGCCGACTCCGCCAGGCCGTCCATGAAGTCGCCTACTCTCCGGGCGAAGAGGAAGAGAAGGGCCTGGTCGTCGCGATTTGCGGCTCCAAAGGCGGTGTCGGCACCACGACCATCGCGACCCACCTCGCCGCCGAGCTCGCTGGCATTCACCGCGTCTTGATCATCGACCTCGACTTTTCCATGGGCGATGTCGCACCCCAACTCGACGTCACTTCACGAGAGACGTTGGCCGACGTCTTGCCTCGCGCCGACCGGGTGGACGAGCGCAGCCTCGCCGGATCGGTCGTTGTGCACCGCAGCAAGCTGCACGTCTTGAGCACGCCCGACGAGATGGAAGTTCTTGGCGACGTCCGGGGCGACGACGTGTACGCGGTCGTCAACACCGCAGCCAAGGCCTACCAGTACGTCGTCCTCGACATCGGCACGTACTTCGACGAAGTGGCGACCTTGTCGCTTCAGGTGGCGGACTCCATCCTCATGGTCACCACGCCCGACGTCACGGCCGTTCGAGACGCCTTCCGGCGCATGCGCATGCTCGCCACGCTCGGGGTGGAGAAGGAGCGCGTCCGTCTTCTCGTCAACAAGTGGCACAAGGGTGCGCACGTCTCCCTTGAGGACATCCGCACGAACTTGCAGATGTCGCCGGCCGCCACGATTGCGCTCGACACCAAGACTGTGGACCAAGCGGTCAACGAGGGCAAGCTCGTCCGCGACATCAATCGCAGGACCGACGTGGCCCGCGACATTGCTGGGCTCGTAGCCATCCTGGCCGACGAACCCATGGCTGCAGCGACGGAGATTCCGGCGCCGGTGGCCGAGGCTCCCAAAAAGGGCCTGTTCTCCGGATGGTTCGGCGCCAAGGGGTAGTCCATGGGTGGCGGTAGGCTGATCGATCGCGTTCGGGGGGCCCAGGGTCGATTCCGGACCACCGCAGCGGGGGCGCCGGGAACTCCGACGGGCGCAGAGTTCGATCAGATCAAGCGCGACCTGCACAACGAGCTGATCGAGTCGCTGGACTTCGAGCAGGTTGGCAGCACCCCACGTGAAGAGCTGGGCCAACGACTGCGCGCAACATTGTCCGAGCGTGTCGAGGCCCGCCAGTTGCCCCTCAACCGCATGGAGCGCGAGCGGTTGGTCGAGGAGATCCTCGACAACATCCTCGGCCTCGGTCCGCTGGAGCCCTTGCTTCGCGACCCTGAAGTCTCCGACATCATGATCAACGGCGCCAAGACGGTGTTCGTCGAACGCAAGGGCCGCCTCCTGAAGACCAACGTCGTCTTCAACGACGACAAGCACTTGATGCAGATCATCGAGCGAATCGTCTCCGCCGTCGGCCGACGTGTCGACGAGCAGAACCCGATGGTCGACGCCCGCATGATCGACGGCTCGCGGTTCAACGCGATCATCCCGCCCCTGGCGCTTGATGGCCCGTGTGTCTCCATTCGGCGGTTCGGCACGATCCCGATCACCGCAGAGGACTTGGTCGCGCTCGGGTCCTGTCCGCGCCCCCTGCTCGAAGTGTTGCGTGGGGCTGTCCGCAGCCGACTGAACATCATCATCAGCGGGGGCACCGGATCCGGCAAGACCACACTTCTCAACGTGTTGTCGTCGTTCATTCCCGACCACGAACGCATCATCACGATCGAAGACTCTGCCGAATTGCAGTTGCAGCAGGTTCACGTCGTTCGCCTGGAAACGCGTCCCGCGAACCTCGAGGGACGCGGCGAGATCACTCAGCGCGAACTCGTCAAGAACTGCCTCCGGATGCGTCCGGATCGCATCATCCTCGGCGAGGTCCGCGGTGCCGAGGCCATCGACATGTTGACCGCCATGAACACCGGCCACGACGGCTCGCTGGCGACCGTGCATGCGAACAACAGCCGAGATGCTCTCGCACGTTTCGAGACGATGGTCGGCATCGGCATGCCCAACATGTCCGACAAGTCGATCCGCGAGACGATCGCCCGCGCGCTGGACTGCATCGTCCAGCAGGAGCGGCTCATGGACGGCAGCCGCCGAGTCATGTCGCTGACTGAAGTCACCGGCATGGAAGGTACGGTCATTACGACCCAAGACGTCTTCGTGTTTGAGCAGCGGACCGTCGACGAACAGGGCAAGGTCCGCGGCGCCTTCCGGGCTACCGGCATCCGTCCCCGCTTCGCCTCTCGGTTGGCTTCGAATGGCATCCGGCTTGCCCCGGAGCTGTTCCGCTTCGAGTTGGAGGTCTGACGTGCTCGACTGGCTCATCGTCATCGTCTTGGCGGTGGTCTTCACGCTGGTTCTTGGCGTGGGCCAGGCCGCCTACTGGGGCTACGTCGCGCGCCAGGAAGCCAAGCAGGCAGAGATCCTGCGCCGCCTGGGTGGCGGTCCGAACGTCGACGGCGACTACGAAACCTTGTTCAAGGATCGGGAGGCCGACGCGACGGCCACATCGCTTGGCGACCTCGGCCGGCGCATGAACTTGGCCTTGATGGCGGCCGACTCGGGCCTCGGCGTGAGCGGTCTCGTGTTGAGAATGGGCATGGCCTCCGCGGTTGGGATGGTCGGTGGCTTCATTCTGATTGGCCTGCCCGGCGCCATGGTGGGCATCGGGCTTGGCTACCTTCCCTATTTCTGGCTCGGCCTGCAGGGTGCCGCCCGTGCGAGCAAGCTCGTCGAGCAGCTGCCGGACTCGCTGGAGCTCATGTCGCGATCGCTCCAGGCCGGTCTCGCTCTCAACGACGCGTTCCGCCTCGTTGCGGAAGAAATGCCGATGCCCGTGTCGGGCGAGTTCGGACGCGTTTTCGAGGAGGTCCGCTTCGGCCGCGACTACCGCGAAGCGTTCCATAAGATGCTCGACCGCAACCCCGGGGTGTTCGACCTTCGCCTCATGGTGTCGTCCGTCCTCCTTCAGCGGGAAACGGGTGGCAACTTGATCGAGATTCTCGAGAACATCTCCGAGACGATTCGATCTCGCTTCGTCTTCCAGGCCAAGGTCCGAGCCATGACTTCCGAAGCGCGCTTTTCGGCGCTCGTTCTCGGCAGCCTTCCGCTTGGCGTCATGTTTATCTTGTCATGGTTGAACCCTCGCTATCTGACGCCGCTTTGGACCGACCCGTTGGGCAACCTCGTGTTGGCCGGGTGCGCGACAGCTTACATCCTTGGCGTCTTCATCATGCGCGACCTGTCGAACGTGGAGGTCTGAGATGGTGACCCTGGTCGTCGGCCTGACCGTCGCCATCGGCTTCGGCACGCTGATCTACGGTGCCTATACGTTCCTCAACCCGTCTCGAACTGCTCGCGACCGCCTTCGCGAGCTTCAGGATGACCAACGGCAAGAGGCGATGGCCCTGACGGGTATCGACGCCCCCGAAGGCGGCGTTGAGATGGTCGCTGAGCGCCTCGGCCGCCTCGCGAAGTCCACCAATGAAGGCGACGTCAACAAGCTCCGCCTCATGCTCATGCAGGCCGGCTTCCGCTCGCGGAACGCGTTGGAGATGTTCAACGGTCTACGCGTTGCCGCCGCCATTGGCTGCGCAATTCTCGTGATCCCCATCGCGACCCGCCAGTCGATCACGATGATGTCGATCACGGTTCTCATGGCCGTGACCGCCGGGTACTTCGGGCCCCAAATGTACGTACAGAACGTCGTCCAGAACCGGCAAAAGCGGCTGTTGGCGGCGTTCCCCGACTCTCTCGACCTCCTTGTCTCGTCCGTCGAAGCGGGCTTGGGCCTCGACGCCGCCTTCCGGCGCGTCGCCGCGGAAATGGAAGCCGCGGCGCCTGAACTTGCGAAAGAGTTTCAGATGGTCAACCACGAAATTTCAGCCGGCATCAGCCGCGTGGACGCGCTGAAGCACTTGGAAGGACGCACAGGCCTCGACGAGGTCCGGTCGCTAGTCAACATGCTCGTTCAGGCCGAGCGTTTCGGGACGTCCATCGCAAAGTCACTTCGCGTCCATGCCCGCATCACCCGCACGAAGCGAATGTCGCGTGCCGAAGAAGAGGCTGCCAAGGTCAGCCCGAAGCTGACCGTGGTCATGATCCTCTTCCTGCTCCCCGTTCTCGTGTCGGTCCTTCTCGGTCCGGCCCTCATTCAAGCCTACCGGACGCTCACCGAATGAGGCTCCGCCCTACGCTGCTTGTGGTGCTCGCGCTCGGGCTCGTGGCCGCCCGGAAGCGCCAGCCTACCGAACCCGCACCACGTTGGATCTCGGAAGGCGAAAGCGCCCAGTTTGCCCTCCTGGAACTGCTGATCGACCAAGGCGACATCGAGCGCTCGATGGCGCTGATCCAGGTGATGCGGGACCAGGGACGCAATGACGACGAGTTGGACCTCCAACAAGGCATCGTCGCCCGCGACGCAGGCCTGATCGACGAGGCCCATGAGATGCTCGACCGCGCCTTTGAGGCGAAGCCGCGCGATCCGCGGGTGCACGAGGCCCGATGCGTGCTGTACGCCAACGAGCAACGCGTCGATGAAGCTGTGACGGCCTGCGAGCGGGCCGTCGAGTTGGACGCCGATCGCGCGAGCGCCTGGAACAACCTTGGCTACCTGAATCTCACCGCGGGTCGCGCGGACGCGAGCCTCGAGGCCCTCCAAACCGCCGTCCGCCTCGAGCCCACGGTCGCGCGCTTCCGCAACAACTTGGGCATGGCCCAGATAGCGGTCGGCAATGAAGGGGCGGGCTTCCGCTCTTTCCGCGCGTCGGGCTCCACCGCTGACGCCCACTACAACGTGGGCGTTGCGCACAACCTTCTTGGCCACGGCGACCTCGCCCAGGCCGCGTGGCGGCGGGCGCTCGATGCAAATCCGCGTCACGTGGCGGCCCTGGACGCGCTAAACCACCCTGACGCCTCGGAGAACCCGTGACTCGCGTGACTTTCCTCTCGCTCGGCCTGGCTGGCTGCGCCCCCTTGCACCTGACCTACGACTACGGTCGCGCCTTCGACCAGGCGTTTACCCTGCAGGCCGATCTCACGCGCGCCTCGGTTGCGTCGAGCTTGTACCAACTCTACGGCGTGGAAGCGGCAGAAATCCGCATTCGCGTCCAAGAGCAGACAACGGATGAGGAGTCCGGCGCGGCTGGCATGGAGTGATTCGCCGCTGGGCACTTGGGCGCCCGTCCGCGGCGCTGGTGCTTGGCGTGTTGTCAGGTCTCGTGGCCGCGGTCGCGCTCCTTCCGACCATCATTCCCGTTTCCGACCGCCTACGGATCGCGGCCGAGGCTGTGGCGTTGCGCCAAGCGGCCTACGCAGCTCGTGAGGCCGAGAACGATATCGACGACGGGTTGGCGGTCACATCGGCGACCTTGGAGCGCCTGCGCGTCGATCTGATTGAGGTCTTCGTTGAAGATGGCCAACCTGTGTACGCCGCCAACGAAGCCGTCTCCGAATCGGCCTTCGCCCGAGCCTGCCGCTCGCCCAACCTCGAAGTCGTAGTTCCGGGAGCGGAAGGGGCGGACTGGGCGCTCGCCTGCCGCAAGCTCCGAGGCGTCAGCATTGTCGCCGGGATGGAGGTCGAGCGCAACAGCCGCCGGCAGGTCGTCGGCCTCATTGCCGTCCTCGCCGCCCTGGTCGGTGTGATCACGAGCGTCGTTGTCCTGAGGGTCCTTTCCCCCCTCTCCGACATTTCCCGCGCGCTTAGCCGACTCGCCAACGGCGAACGGAACGTCGTAGTGCCCCGCAGCGGCTTGGTCGAGCTCGATGCGCTCGCTGAACGGGTCCAGGCAACCGCGGAGGCTTTTGCTTCCCGCCAAGACGCCCTCGCCGCTCGGATCCAGGTCGTCCAGGAGATGGCGCGCGTCGTCGCCCACGAAGTGCGCAACCCGCTCCAAGCGTTGGAGTTCCACACGAGCCTCATCGCACTGGAGGAGGACCCCGTCGAACGCCGAAAAATCGCGGGCGGCATCGGCGAGGAGATTCGCAACCTCGAGCAAGTCGTACGCCGCTTGCTCCGCAACGGCGCCACAGGCGGGGCTCTGCAACTCGCCCGGCGAAGCCAACCCTTGGGACATGTCGTGTCTCAGGTAGTTGGCGTTCTCCAGGCCTCTGCACGCCAGAGGAGCATTTCGCTGACGACAGGCGACCTTTCGCGTCGCGTGGTGTCGACCGACCGCGCATTCCTGTCTCGGGCCATCGAGAACCTCGTTCAGAACGCCCTGCAGACCGTCCCGATGCAAACGGGAGTGGTCGTGGTGACGACCGACGAATCCGACGGCCACATCGCGATTCATGTCGACGACAATGGCGACGGCGTCGATCCGAGCATCGTGGATGCCATCTTCGACACCCAGGTGACCACCAAGATCGACGGTTCGGGCATCGGGCTGATCCTCGTCCGCGGCGTCGTGGAGGCTCATGGCGGTTACGTCCGCCACGGCCCGTCGAAACTGGGCGGCGCTCGCTTCTCCATCCATCTGCCCTTGGACGGCCCTGAGGATCCACGTGGAACGCCGAACACTGCGGATCCTCGTCGTCGATGACAACCGCGCGAGCGCGACCGCTCTCGCAAAGCTCCTTCAGAAACTCGGTGACGAGGTCCAGGCCGTCTTCGACGGCGAAGCCGCCATACGGGAGTTGGACACCTTCCGACCCGACGTCGTCCTGACCGACCTCCGGATGGAACCGGTTGACGGGATGGCCGTGCTCGAAGCCGCCCGCAGCCGAACGCCTGCGCCCGACGTCTTCGTCTTCACCGCGTACGGCGCCATCGACACTGCTGTACGCGCGATGCGCCTCGGTGCCCGCGATTTTCTCACGAAGCCCGTCACCGTTGAACAGATCGAAGCGCGCCTCGACGCCCTTCGCAGTCCCCAGGTCGAAGTGGCCCCAACGGAGATGCAGGACGTCGTCGCGTCTTCGGCAGCGGGGCGCACGCTCATCGACCTCCTCGGGCGCGCAGCCGACGTACCGTCGCCCGTGTGGATTGAGGGCGAAGTCGGCACAGGGCGCACCTACGCTGCAGAGGTCCTGCACCGGCTAAGCAACGACCGGATGGGCTCCTCGCTGCCGCTCACGCTGCGGGACCCTGGAACAGACGCCCCTTGGCCGGAGCGCGGCAGCGTCGTCCTTTCGAACATCGACGACCTCGCTGACGACCAGCAACGCACACTCGTGCGCATGCTAGGCTTGGTTCCACGCGACGTGCGTCTGATGGCCACCGCCCAACCTGGCGGCCTTCGCCGCGTCCGCGACGGCGAAATTCGCCCTGAGTTGTACTTCAGGCTCGCGGTCCTCGTCGTCACCGTGCCGCCACTTCGCGACCGCCAGGACGACATCGTTCCGATGTTCCAAGCCCAGCTCAAGCGGTTTTCGACCGCCTATCGGCGCCCGCTCCCGGTCCCGGACCGGGAGGTCATCCACGCCGTCGCACGCCACACCTGGCCCGGCAACGTCCGCGAACTCATGAACGCCGCCGAACGCGCCGTGGTCATGGGCATCGAGCACTTCCAGATTCAGCCCTTCAGTCGAGGCCCTGCACCCGTGGCCGCCTCTGGCGTGCCAGAGTTGGAACCCGGCTTCAACTTGCAGGAACACATGGAGAACGTGGAGAGGGCCATTCTGGAAGCGGCCCTTTCCCAGTGTGACGGCGACCGAAATCGCGTTGGCAAGCTGCTCGGCGTCGAACGCAACACGTTGAAGTACAAGCTCCTGAAGCACGGGCTCGCATCGTGATGCCCGCCATGGCGTCCGCGCACCCTGCGGGAGGCCAACCGATTGCCAGAACATGGACCCTCCGGTTCGATGATGACGACGCGCTCGTCCGCTGGGAGGTGCGGCTTCCGCCAAGCGAACGCGATGTCACCGCCGACGAACTCTCGTCGGCCCTTCTCGTGTCATTCGATGGAGGCGAACCCCAGCGTCTCGTCCGGGCCGACGCGCCCGGCGGCCAGTCCTACGGTTTCGAACTCACGGTCCCGGGGCCCGTGCAGCAGATCCACCTCGAGGACGGCGCACTGCCCGACCACGTGTCGCTGACGCGTTTCGACCTCGAAGCCCACGGAACCCAAGTCGTCGACCATTCGGCTTCGCTGTTTCCGGGTCGGGATGGCATTGTGGCCGACAGGACCGGAACCTGGCTTTCGACCGAAGCCACACGCACCGTCGACGTGACGCTTCGCTCGGCCACGGGGTGGGAGACGTTGTGGCTTGACTCTGCTCCCCGCGTGGGACTCGCCGCTCGGGCCCCCCACGCGCCAATGACCCCGCTCGTAGGCCTGGGTCTGGCCGCGATTGCCCTCAGCGCGATCCGAGGTGCGCGCCGATGGAAAGCGCCGCCCGCTCCACCGCCGCAACCTGGGCGCGGCTGAATCCGTCGCTACCGTTGGCGTTGACGACCTCGAGGACGCCAACGGCTTCACCGCCCGCGACGACCGGCGTCGCGACGATTGAGCGTGTGACATAGCCAGTAAGTTCGTCCATGGCCTGGTGGTGCCGGGCGTCGCTGCGCGCCTCACCAAGCACCACGGTCGCACGACGAAGGAGGACGTACCCGGCGACACCGCTGGCAGGCGGCAATTGAACGCCGAGCAGGCGGTGGGCGACGGGCCCCGTTGCCGCCACAAAGCGCAGATGACCCTGGCGGAGCAACAACAGCGCGCTCGCCTCGGCGTTCACTTGTTCCGCGAGTTGGCCCAACGTGTCGTCCCAGTCCCCAGCGCCGTCGCCGGCCGTCTCGACGCGAACCTCATCGAGGGTGTCGATGGCTTCAAAGGGCAGAACCTCGATCGCGTCTTCGTCCAAAGGGGGAATGGACAGCACGACGTCCCGTAGCGGCAAGACAATCCAACTCGTCCCCGAGCCTGGCGCACGCGCGATGACGCGGCCGTTCGCGAGCACCTCGCACACGAGCCGGTCGGGAACGTCATGCCCCTCCCAGGACAACGCCCGTCCGAGGGCCACCAGCCAGTTTTCGCCGTCGACGTCGACGCTTTCGCGCCCTGGTGAGGCCACGCTGAACGCTCGCACGCTGCCCTCCTGCCCCCCACGGATACCGCGATACGCGCCCGGGATGCACGAGACGGCACCCGATCTCCGCGTGGCTCGCTTTCTGGGGCCAGCGGTGGCCCTTGCCGCGCTTGGGACGTTGGTCTGGGCGCTCGCCCGCGGGTTCGAACAAACCGTCGGTGCGCTCGGCGATTTCGACTGGCGCGTCTACCCACTCGTATTGCTGACGACGCTCGTCAACTATGGGCTCCGCTACTTGAAGTGGCACCTCCTGCTTCAGCGCGTCGGCGTATCGCTGACCCACGCGGTGGACTTGCGCATCTTCCTGTCCGGGCTTGCCATGGTGATCAGCCCCGGCAAGGCGGGCGAGCTTCTCAAGCCCTGGCTCGTGCGACGCATCCACGGCGCGCCGATGGCTGTCACCGTCCCGGTTCTGGTGGCGGAGCGCGCAACGGACGGCATCGCCGTCATTCTGCTGACCGCCGTTGGCGTCACCACCTACGCGCAGCAAGCCGGGTTCGAGCGCGGTGCGGACTTCCTGTTGACTTTGACCGCCCTGCTCGGCGTCGGCTTGTTGGCGCTCGGCTTCAAGCCCGTCGTCGACGGCGTCTTGAGCCTGGTTGAGCGCGTCCCCGTGGTCAGCCGCGCCGTGCCGAAGATTCGCGAGGCCACCGCCGCCCTTCGAACGTGCCTCTCTCCTGGATCGTTGCTCGCGATGACGGTGTTGAGCGTGGTGGCGTGGTGGGCCGAGTGCGTGGGCTGCTGGTACGTCCTGCGCGGCATGGGCACCGACGCCACGCTTGGGGCCAGCACATTCTTGTACGCGGGCGCGACCGTCCTCGGTGGCCCTTCACCCGGGGGCCTCGGCGTCGCCGACGTCGCGCTCGCCGAAGGCGCAGTCCGCTTGGTTCCAGGCCTGACCCCCGGCGCCGCCGTGGCGGCGTCGTTGCTTGTCCGCGTGGCCACACTTTGGTTCGGTGTCGCCATCGGCGCCCTGCTCCTGCTTCGACTACCGGCGACGCTTCCGGAAGCAGCGCCCAAGGCTGGGGGTTAGTGACGGCGACTCCGAGGGCCTGTGCTCGCTGCCGTCGTCCAACTCCGAAGCACATCCGATGCGGAGGCCAACGTCGCGACCGCCGAGCATTGGGTGCGCGTTGCCGCGTCGCGGGGCGCGCGCCTCGTGGCCACGCCAGAAAATACGACCTGGCTCGGCAGCCACACGGAGAAGCTCCGGCGCGCTGAGCCCGTGGATGGCCCGACCCACCGCCGGTTCGCGGCCCTCGCGGCCGAGCTCCGGATCCACCTCCTCATCGGCAGCGTTGCTGAGCGCATCGACCACTCCCCAGACCGCTGCGGGAACACGAGCCTCTTTTACGGGCCCGACGGCAACCTCGTGGCCAGCTACCGTAAGCTCCACCTGTTCGACGTCGACGCCGGTCCAGACCTGCGGTTTCGCGAATCCGCGACGACGGCGTCGGGCGACACCGTGGTCGTCGCACCCACCCCCGCCGGACCCATGGGCTTGAGCATTTGCTACGACCTGCGATTCCCCGAGCTCTACGCAGCTGCCGTCCGCCGCGGGGCCGTGTTGCTCAGCATCCCCGCCGCATTCACGGCGCGCACCGGCAAGGACCACTGGGAGCCGCTGCTGCGCGCCCGTGCCATCGAAACCCAATGCTGGGTCCTGGCCCCGGGCCAGCAGGGCCACCACGACGACGACGGCCTGCGCGAGTCCCACGGACACAGCATGATCGTGGATCCGTGGGGTCATGTCGTGGCTCGGTGTTCCGACGGCCCTGGAATCGCCATGGCCGACATCGATCCCGATCAAGTCGCGCGCATCCGGCGCGCGATGCCGCTTTCCGAACACCGTCGCCACGACGCCATCTCGAGGTCCCCATGATGCTGAGTCTGCTCGTCGTTGCCGCTGGACTGGCTCAAGACGCTCCCCTCGTCGACGCCCCCTCGGCGCCCGAGGCTCCGGCCCCCGCGGACGCGCCGCCCGTCGCGCCGGCCGAAGGTGGCCCCGACCCGCTCTGGACGGCGATCTCAGCCCACTACGGCGAAGACGTGCCGAAGGACGACTTCTGCACCGTGACTCCAACGCTGCCAGACATCTTCCAGCCCGTCGTCGTCGTCGCCAAGAAGACGATGGAACGAGGCTGCGTCGTGGACGGCGTCATGGTCGCCAACACCTGGAAGAGCCTGGAGGAGGCGCCCGCTGCGGCGCTCGTCCCCGAGAAGTTCAAGGCCGCTGCGCTCACCGCCAAGGGCGATGCGTTCAAGGCGTGGACCCAAGGCGTCTTGCTCGCTTGGGAAACGCCGGAGCCGACCGCTGCCGCCCCGACCGTCAAGGCTGCCCGACCGACGGGCTGGGAGGTCGGCGCAACATTTTGGCACCGCACGGAAAACTGGCATCAAATGCGGAAGGTCGCCGGGAAGTTCACGTTCGACGCCACCGGCAAGATGGTCAAGGCGGACCGTGCAACCGGGGAGAACTGGACGTCGACCTTCTACACGCAGCCATTCAAGATCGTCGGCGCCGTGTCCGAAGCCGAGGTCGCGGCCACGTTGGAGCAACAAGGCAAGACGCTCGCGGAGTGTTTCCACAATGCCTGGCTGAAGGACCCCTTCGTCAAAGGGCGCGCCCGCATCCAGTGGTCGATCGAAAGCACGAAGCCGACCAAATTCGCCGTGGCCGACCCGGCCATGGGGGACCTGAACAACTGCTACGCGAAGGCGATCAAAAAGGTCCAGTTCTCTGAGGGCGCCACGGGAACGGTGATCTGGTCGTTCTCCATCGACCGCCGCCTCGACACGCCCTAGCAGGCTGCTGCAGCCTGCTAGCCGCGCACCGGCCGGCTACTCGCCGACAGATTTCCCGCCGTTCGCGTCACACACCGCCAGCCAAAGTGCCTCGCGGTCGGCGGCGCCTTGGACAATCATCGAACTCGCCGCCCCCGCTCCACGCAACGTCACCGTGACGCCGCGGGGCGAACAAACGTCTTGGCAGCCTGACTGCGTCGCAAGCACGACGCCCTTGAGGCCATCAGCCCGTACGCGGTCCTTGAGCCAATTGCGCAGGTCTTGGCCAGCGGCGCCGCAGCAGGCCCGATCGGCGCCTTCAGGCCGGGAGTGGGTGCAGACGAGCACAAGCGTCTGCCACGTCGGCGTGATCGGGATCATCGGCCGCCTTTCGTCGGATGACCGGATAACCGCGGCCGACTTGGACGACCCATGAAGGAAAGGCTGCGGCCGCTCGCCCACGATCTGGCGCGCACCCACGAACCCGACGTGATCGCACTTTGGCAGGAAGTGGACCCGTGGAGGGCCCAACGCGTTGCGCCGGCCGCGATGTGGTCGGAGGTCGAAGCCTCGCGTTGGGAGGAACTCGCGCGGTCGCCAGACTTCGTCGCACGTGCCGAATCGGCCTTGAGCGCTCCCCCACCCGCCTGCCGCGGCGCTGTCGCCTGCCCGGTCTCCATCGCCTACTTGTCGATGGAATTCGGACTCGACCCTTCGCTGCCGATCTACTCTGGCGGTCTGGGTGTTCTTGCGGGCGACCATCTGCGGAGCGCGGCCGACCTCGGCATCCCGCTGACCGGCTTCGGCCTGCTCTGGCGGGACGGATATTTCCGCCAGCTGGTCGTCGACGGTTGCCAGGTCGATGCCTACCCGCGCCTCGACACCAGCCGGGCCCCCATCAGCCCCGTCGGGGTCACAGTGAAGGTGCCCCTCGGACCCGGCGAAGTGCACCTGGCCCTCTGGGAAGTCCGCCTCCACGGCGCTCGCCTCATTCTTCTCGACGCGGACCTTCCCGCCAATTCGGCCGAACAACGCACCCTTACCGCGCGCCTGTACGCTGGGGATGCGACGGTCCGAATCCGGCAAGAGGTAATGCTTGGCCTCGGCGCCATGGCCGCCGCCCGCGCCCTCGGAATCGCAACGGACGTCGTCCACCTCAACGAAGGGCACTGCGCGTTTGCAATCTTGGCGCTCGCGGCTGAGCGCTTGGCGGCCGGGGACCCGATCGACGACGCCTTCGGCACGGCCCGCGGTACCACCGTCTTTACGACGCACACGCCGGTGCCGGCCGGGCACGACCGGTTTGAGCGCACCCTCGTCGACGAGGTGCTTGGACCCTGGCTCACCCGAGTGGGGCTGCCTCTGGACCGCGTCATGGCGCTTGGGCGGGAGGGAACGTCGACGGACCTGAACATGACAGCCCTCGCGCTTCGTGGCAGCCGCATGGCCAACGGCGTCTCCGCCCTGCACGGGAGCGTGAGCCGCAAGATGTGGCACGGTGTCTGGCCCGACCTCGCCGTTGACGACGTCCCCATCCGCCACATCACAAATGGTGTGCACCCGGGCCTTTGGGTCCGTGCGCCCCTTGCGGGCTGGCTCGACCGGGTCGCCCCAGAGTGGCGGGCGAGGCCGTGGGAAGAGGCGGCCTGGCAGCCCGTTCGCACCGCCAAGGCCGACGCTTTCGCGGCGATCCGGGAGACGCTGCGCGCCGACCTACGCCGAGAGCTCACCCGCCGGACGGGCCAGTCCATCCCTGCCGATGTTCCCGTCGTCGGCTTCGCACGGCGCTTCGCCCCGTACAAGCGCGGCGATCTGCTGCTGTCGGATGGGCAGCGCGCCGCTGAACTACTTGAACAGATGGTCGTAGTCTACGCCGGCAAGGCGCACCCACGAGACCTCGAGGGCCAGGCCATCTTGGCGCGCGTGGCCAGACTGGCCGACACGGCGGCCTTCCGCGGACGCGTCTTCCTGCTCGAGAACTACGACATGCACCTTGGTGCGTTGCTGACGAGCGGCTGCGACGTCTGGCTCAACCACCCGAGGAGGCCCCAAGAGGCATCGGGCACGTCTGGCCAGAAGGCAGCCATCAACGGGGTCCTCCATGCGTCGATCCTCGACGGCTGGTGGCCTGAGGCCTGGGACGGCACCAACGGCTTTGGTATCGGTGGTGGCTTCGAACACGACGACCCCGCCATCCTCGACGCCGCGGACCGCGAGGCCGTCCTCACGTCATTCACCCACGACATCCTTCCCGCCTGGCGAAATCGCGAAGGCTGGACCCAGCGCTCTCTCGCGTCCATCGCGACTTGCGGCCCGCGCTTCAACAGCCACCGCATGGTGCGCGACTACGTTCGCGACGTCTACTTGCGCCACGACCGGGACGACGCAACGAGGGTGCGGTAGCGCAGCACCTCATCGGCCCGCCGCGCCTCTGTCCAGCCGAGCCGCGACGCCAGCAGGTCGGCCACCCGCTCCACCGCCCCGAGACCCTGGTCGACGTCAAGGTAGTAGAGGTTGAGGCGGCGCAAGAGAATGTCCTCGACGCGCTGCGCGAACTCACCATCGACGGCGTGGTGCACCTCGGCCTCGACCTCAGGACGGCCGGGCACCAGCCTGGCGTGTGCGCCGGGATGGACCGCCAACTGGCCCACGACATCGCGTGCGACCATTCCGTAGGTCGCGACCAGATGCTCAGCGACCTCCCGATCCACTTGGCTGGCAAGCTCGGCAACGATGTCCTCCACGCGGTCATCTTCCGGCCAGCCAACCGCGCCAGGAAGCGGTTCCGTGTCCGTCCGCGCCGGTTGGGTCATCGGGGCCATGCCCGCCAAGTGCATCCACGAGACCGCGGCGTCGACGACCTCCGAGGCCATCCGTCGGTACGTGGTCAGCTTGCCACCCGCGACGACGACGAGCCCGTCCGACTCGACCCGAACGACGTGTTCCCGGCTCATCGACGACGCGGCGACACCTGTTTCGTTGGGTGCCACCAACGGCCGGAGCCCAGCCCAGGTGGCCGTCACGTCGTCCCGGGTCAGGGCCGCGGACGGGAAGTGGTCGTGCAGTGCCTCGAGGAGGTAGTCGACGTCGTCGCTGTCCGCGAACACCGCACCGGGATCCGCGCCTTCGACGAAGGTATCAGTAGTGCCGGCGTAAGCGGCGTCGCCCCACGGAATGGCGAACAGCACCCGACCGTCCCGAGGATGAACGCAGACGACGGCGTGGCGCAGGCGGAGGCGGCCAGGTGCGAGCACGATGTGCACACCCTTCGTGGGCCGCAACAACGGCGCTCGGGGCGCTCCTCCCTGGGCCAGGGCCCCGTCCGTCCACGGACCGGTACAAGAGACAACGACGCGGGCGTCGACAGTCACCGTGCCTGCCTTTCCCAACCCGTCCGTGACCGTGACACCGCAGACGCGTCCCGTGGCATCCCGGCGCACCGAATCCACGGAGGCCCAGTTGAGGACGACAGCGCCGTGTTGCGCCGCGTCCTGGACCGTCTCAAGCGTCAGCCTCGCATCGTTGGTGTGGCAGTCCCAATAGAGCGACGCCCCTTTGAGGCCCCCGGAGTCCAAGGCAGGTTCTTCTCGTCCGACGTCCCCCTGCGACAAGGTGCGAGGTCGCTTGGGCGACCTGAACAAGCTGAGCCCTTCGTAGAGCCACATCCCGGCGCGGATCGTCCATAGGCCGCGTCGGGCCCCCTCCCAAACGGGAAACAAGAAGCCCAAAGGGCGGACGAGGTGCGGCGCGATGGACTGGAGGACGCGCCGCTCGCTGACGCTTTCGAAGACGAGCGCAAACTCGTAGTGCTCCAGGTAGCGGAGGCCGCCGTGAACGAGCTTGGAACTACGGCTCGACGTTCCCGAAGCAAGGTCCAGCTTCTCGAAGAGGGCCACCTTCAGACCGCGCCGAGCCGCTTCGCGCGCGACGCCAGCCCCGGTGATGCCGCCGCCGACAACTACGATATCGAAACCCCGTTCCAGCGCCCGCCAAGCTGTCGCCCGCTTCGCGGAGGCGCTGGCACGTTCGGGCTGTTTGGGCTGGGCCGCCATGGATGCCTCAGTTGACCCGCTTGGGGCCCCACGGGGTGAGACCACCTTCGCGCCCGAAACGGGCCCGACCGATCGCAGCCTCACCGAGGTCGACACATCGGTCGTAAGCCGCCGCCTCAAGCTGTTGACGAACCGCGGGCGGCTGACCCACCGCCGCCAGGAGGGCGCGCTTGAAGGCCGCGTTGGCCGACGGCGACCTGGTGGCCACCTGAGCCGCCATGGCCCAAGCCCGCTCCAGCCCTGCGTCGATGTCGGCTACGCGCTCCTGGACGAGTCCGATGCTGAGCGCCTCGTCGGGGCTGACCCGCGCGCCGGTCATGCCTAGGCGAAGGGCCATGGGAACGCCAATGTGCGCCCACAACTCGGCCGTTCCTCCCGCGCCGGGCAAAATGCCAAGCCCCGTCTCCGGGAGGCCGAAGACGGCCTCGTCCGCGGCGATACGCCAATCGGCCGTCAACAACCATTCCGTTCCCCAGCCAAGCGCCATCCCGCCGACCACGCAGATGTGGAACACGGGCAAATGGCGAATCCGGCCCAACACACTCCTCTGCCAGGCGACATGAGCCTTGACGTCGGCGTCGCTCCAGCCGACGCGTTCGGTGACATTGGCGCCCGCCACGAAGACTGGAGTACCCTTCGAAGTCAGGCGCCGGCTCGTGGACACAAGGACGACCGCGGCTGGATCGGCCTCCAACTCGGAGGCGAGCCGTTCCAGCGCGGCCAATTCGGCGCGACCCATCTCGTTGGCGCGGCCGTGGTCAAAGCTGAGCAGTACCAGAGCGCCGTCGTGTTCCCGCGTGACGTTCAGGGTCACGGGCAGCCTCCCGACCACTCCCGCGTGCCCGCGTCGAACACGAACGTGCACGAGGGCTTGCCAGCTTCCACAGAGAAGAACTTGCCGCGTACCTTCGACCCGCCGGGCAAGGTGATGACGGTTCCGTAGCGTCCCTCCGCCAGCGGACCGAGATCAAAATCCGCCCGACCGTCCCACCGCGCCGAGAATCCGGTACCGTTCTTGATCTCCACCGTTGCGCCCGCCGCGTCGGAGTACCGAAGGAGCGTCGGCGTGGTCGCGACGTCAGATCGGTTGTCGGGCGTCAGAATCGCACCACCGCTCGGCGTCGGGGCCTCTGCGCCACCCGACGCTGCGGGCGGGGATTCGGCCACCTCTTGGCTCACGAGAAAGGCGCCAACGACGCCGATGCCAAGTAGGATGACAAACACGACGCCGACGGCGATGCCGCCTAACCACACCCAACTGTGCCCCTCGCGCACGCCGCCATCGGCGCGGTCGTCGATCGCGAGGTCTGTCAACGCAGGAGGCGGAATGGGGCGCGACGCTGTGATCGGTTCGGATGGGCCCGAGCGCGCACTCGCAACGAGCGGCGCCCCGCCGGGTTGGGTGGCGTTGGCCTCGTCCCAGGTCGGCTCGGGGTGCTCGGGGAAGGCGCCGCTGCTGTCGACGCTCGGCGTCGGCGTCGTCACCGGCAGTTCACTCGTCGGCGTGACCCCGCTCGCACGAGACACGGGCCCGGTGTGGGCCGAGAAACTCGAAGACGGATCCTCTTCGACGAGACGGCTGATCAGCGGATCGTCAGTCTCCGGCTTGGGCTGGGCGGCCTTGGCCTCCGCCACCGCGGTGCGGCAAAAGCGCTTCAAGGGCTCGTCGGTCGCTTCGGTCGCCAGCGCGTCGAACGCGTCGACCAATTTTGCGGGCGTCGGGCGCTCGACCGGATCAAACGCGAGCATAGAGCGCAGCAGCGCACGAACCCGATCGGCCCAGCCAGGCGGGCCATCGAGTTCGAGCGCGTCGAGCACCTCATCGACCTTGTTCGCGAGCTTGTTTGGACGCGGCGGGATGCGCCCGAACGACTCGCCGAGAATGAGTTCGGACAGCGTGACGCCAAGGCTGAACACGTCAGCGGCCGGCGTGTCTTCTTCCCCCAACATCCGTTCGGGGGCCATGTACCCCTGAGAACCAAAGGCCAGCGCCTGGGTCTTCGCTTCGCGCTCGGCGAAATTGGCCCGGGCTGTCCCGAAATCGAGCACCTTCACGCCCCCTTGGACCGTGAGAAAGATGTTCGATGGTTTGATGTCGCGGTGGATGACCTTGAGCGGGGCACCGCCCTGCAGCGGGGTTCCGTTGAAGGCCGCGTCCAACGCGCTCGCGACGGCACTCGCCGATTCGAACAGCACCGCCCGGGGGAGGCGTCGGCCCTGCCCTTTGAGAAAGGTGGCGAGCCCCTTGAGGTCCACCCCTTCGAGGTACTCCATCACGAGCGCGCACTTGCCGTCGATGGTCGTGAGGTCCTCGACGCGCACGATGTGCTGATGGCGGATGCGTCCGAGCAGGCGCGCTTCGTCACGCGTGCGTTTGACGATCTCGTCGTGGCTTGACCATTTGGCGTGAAGGAGCTTGACGGCGACGACGCGCGAGAAGCCGTCCTGGCTCATCTGCTCGGCGAGGTACACCTTGCCGAAGCCGCCCTCGGCGATCTCGCTCAAAATCTTGAAGCGTCGTCGGCTCGTGTTCATTCGGCCCAGCCGTATAGCCCAAACACCCCCGGTCGTCGCCGCGCAAGCCGGTCAGCGCAAGCCCGCGAGTTGCGCCACGGCAAGCACGTCGACGACGTACGCTTGGGTGCTCGGCAGGAGGCCTGGGGACTCGCCCGGGCAGCCCCCCACCCACGTCGTCCAGTCCGATTCGCCGCCACAACCGTCACGCAACCTGAGCAGAGCGGGGCGGACATTGGTCGACTTGCCTCCCTCCCCGTCCAAGGCGGCGTCGTCATGGCCGGCGTGGTGGGTGGCCACGAGCAGCGCTTCCGCGATGGGGCTCGCGCGAAGGTCAACATCGGCCCAGGCGTCGGCCAACAACGCGAGCGCAGCGACGGTCGACCTCTCAGCGTCGCGACGGTCATCGCGCTCGCAGGCGACGATTCGACACCCACTCGCATCGGCGTAAACGCTGTTTTGGGCCACGTTTCGCGGGGGTGCCAACCGCGTCGGCGACCAAAGCCCAGGTGCACCCCGCAATCGGCAGCTCCGAACGGCAAAGTCCACCCCGGCCCGAAGGCCCCCCCGCACGCCGACCTCGGGCATCAGCTGCCAGCGGCCGGCCGCGCACAGCTCTGATGTCGCCTCATCGGAGTACCGACTCTCCACCCAAGGGATGGCTGCGACCAGCGCGGGTAGGCCCCGCTCGGCCGCCGACGCCGCGACGGCATCCAACGTCGGACGAACGCGGTCCAGCCGCGCGAGCGTCCCGTCCTCCAACCACGCTGCCGCCCGAGCGGCCACAACCGCCTCCAAGGCCGGGTCGACGGCAAGCGCCACCGGCCCCTCCACGACGCTGGCCGTCGGACGCCTGCCAACGGCCCAAAGCGCGGCGCCGCACGCAGCGAAATGGCCCACCCCGGCCACCCAAGCCAGGGCGGCGGCCAACGCAATTCCCCAAGGACGGGGTGCCGGACCAAGCATTTGGCTCGCTTCATCGCCAAGGCAGGGAAGGTCGACGATGCGGACCAAGACGGGATCGTCGGCGCGTCCGATCGCAAGCAGCATCCCCGGCCCCACCACTGCGCTTCCGGCCACTGGGGGCAGCGTCCGCCAGTCCGCCGGCGCGCGCATCGCAATGCGGACCGCACAATCGGCTTGGGGGTGAACCACAGCCCCGCTGCGGTCGGTGACAAGCCAAACATGTTCGTCGGCGACGCCGCGCTCCGCGGGCAGCCGCACCCCGTCTGGGCCCGGACGCACCCCAAGGACGACCCGAGGGCCCGGAGCGCGAACCAGGCGACCGCCCCAACTGCGCAACACGACGTCCCGACGACCGTCCATGCCCCAGGGTGCGCCACACCATCGACGCCGGCGCACCACGCCTCGCCGCCTTCCGGCGGCCAGACCTGGCGTTAGCGTCCTCCATGACCGTCCTCGGCGTGCGTATGGGTCGCGTCGAAGGCCTTGCGATGCTGGCCTCGTTCGTCACCTATTTTTCTGTCTACGCGTGGCGGAAGCCGTTTACCGTTGGAACGTGGGAAGGGGCGATCTTCGGGATGGACCTGAAGACGGCTCTCGTGGTCTCGCAGGCGCTTGGCTACGCTACGTCGAAGTTCCTTGGCATCGCCGTCATCGGGCAGATGCGCCGGGCCGGACGGGAAAGTGCGCTCGCGGCGACCATGGCCATGGCCACGCTTCCGCTCATGGCCCTGCCGTTTCTGCCCACCGCTGGCGCTCTCGCCGCCATGTTCGTCAACGGACTGGCGCTGGCCCTTGTTTGGGGCCTGGTCGTCTCCTGGCTCGAGGGACGCCGCAGTTCAGATTTGCTCGCCGTGGGACTCTCCGCCAGCTTCATCATTGCGTCGGGGGCTACAAAGTCCGTGGGGGCCCTTTGGCTGGACGCCGGCGTTCCCGAATTGTGGATGCCCCTCGTCACTGCGGCCACCTTCGCACTTCCCCTCGGCCTTGGCGTGCTCGGGCTGAAGTCGCTGCCGGATCCCACGCCGGAGGACGAAGCGGAACGCGTCGTTCGCGTCCCGATGGACGCTCGTGCAAGGCGGATGTTCCTTCGCACCCACGCGCTCGGTCTGGCACCCTTGATCGCCTTGTACGTCGCGCTCACCTGCGTCCGCGACTTCCGGGACAATTTCGCGGCCGACCTGTACCGAGCGATGGACGTACAAGACGCGTCCGGCTGGATGACCTGGGGGGAAATCCCCATCGCGATGTTTTCGCTTCTGGCCATGGGGTCGATCGTCGCCATCCGTGACAACATGCGGGCCGTCCTCGCCATCCACCTTTGGGTCGGTTTTGGAGCGGCCGTAGCCGCGCTCGCTTCGTTGGGATGGCTGTACGGCGCGTGGGGTGGCGTGCCGCTGATGGTGGGCGTCGGACTGGGAACCTACCTTGGCTACGTCCCCTTCGGCTGCGCCCTGTTCGACCGCCTCGTCGCCGCCACCGGTCAACCCGCCAACGCGGGCTTCCTTGTCTACGTCTGCGACAGCGCCGGCTACCTTGGCTCGGTGGTTCTCCTGATCGGACGCAGCTTCCACGCCACCGGCGCGCCAACGCCGGAGGCTTTCGCGACGGGCGCGGCCATCGCGGCCATCGCTGTCGGACTCCTTGCGATCGCGTCTGCATTCCGCTGGGCCCGCGCGCCATTGGCGGCGTGAGCGGCCCGCACACAGCCTGCGTGACCAGCGCCATCGGCTGCCACGCCACAGAACGGACACGGACGCAGATCGTGCGCGGGCGCTGAGGGCAGAACGCCCAGGCGGGCGAGTCCTCCCAACCCGACGCCGACCGCGACCCACCCGAGTCCTTCGAATCCCGAGTTGGCCATCCAGCACACCGCGGCGCCAAGCAACCCGACGAGCGTCACCCAAAGGTCTGCGCGACCCCCGCGCGAAGGTTGGCCTGCCGCAGCCAGTGCTCCCGCCCACGCGCCTACCCCGAGCGGCGTCAAACCGGTTGCGCCGAGAAGAACACTCGCGACGATCCAGTTCAGCCCGAGGCGCAACGCGGGCTCGGCAACTTCAGACGGCGATGAGGGTATTCGACGCGGGCCCACCCACCACCACGCCTCCCCCGGCTGGGCCCTCATCGTGGCGAGCGTGTCCTGCGGGCCCCAAACCCGGCCGCGGACCCGGAATGCCCCCCCTTCGGGCAAGCCCAATTCGACGCTCAAGCGGCGCCCCAACTCCGACATTGGCATCCAAGTCGGGACCGACAGACCCAAACGTCGGCCCTGCGCGCCTGGAATCACGACCCGAATGCGCACAGTCGCCTTCAACGCTGTACTCGCCGGCTTGTACCGAGTTCGACGGAGGCCGCCTCCAGATCGCCAACGAGTCCTTTGAGCGCGTCGAACCAAGCCAACCAGGCTCCCCGTGACGCATTCGGGCCGGGGGCCTTGGCATCGAGGGCCGCGAGTTTGGACAGCGCACGTGCCATCGTTGGCGGCGCCGACGGCCCCGCCAACCCCCCGGCGCGGCGAACCACTCGGAGCGCGGCCTCTGCCAGCGGGCGTTCATCGAAGCCGCCCTCGGCCAAACGCAATTCCATCGCCCCAAAGGTCGACGCTGCCAGCGCCGCCCGACCAGGATCCATGGCCACGCTGGTGGCGCCGGCGTCCAGCCATCCGACGAGCGCCGCGACCACCCTCGCCACGACCTCCTGCTGAGAAGACCGTCCCGACCGGGACCGGTCCGATGCTCTGGGGACATCGCGGTGGACGGCCAATCCCCGATCCGCACCCATATGCAACACGGCCACGAGGACGCCGTCAGGATGCCTCTCACCGTCGGGCAGCAACGCAGGCACGACAACGTCGTCCACGCGGGTCGGGGCCCGTTCGGGACCATCCCAGACCGGGCTTGTGGGCTCCGCGAGGACGCGCTCTTCGAGCGTGAGCCAGAGCCCGTGCCGTCCCTCGGGGACTTCGGCGAATTCAACGGCAGCCGCGTCATTCAACACGATGAGGGCACCCGAAAGCGCAAGGCCGGAGCCCGACCCAATCACGGCCCTTCCATCCGAAAGGGCGACGCCGAGGCCGTCAATCACGCCCGACCCCCCCCAGGCGCGCGCAAACCGCGCAAGGGCGGACCGGTGATGCCGCTGGTCGGTCAGCCAATCGTCGAGGGTCAGCGTCATTCCATCAAATGGCCGAACGTGCATGATTGCCTCCCTCAGGCTCAAGGGCCCAGAACAACGCAGTTCCGATAGGTAGGACCGCCCGGACGGCCGCCGCGACGCGCACCGGCGGCTCGGCCTTGGACGGGATGGCGATCTCGACCCCTCGGCCACGGGGGAGCTGTTCACCGCCGAAGTAGGACCCCGGCATGTCGAACGGGCGACCCTCAACGCCAGCGGTCGTGACCCACCTGGACCGACCGAGGACCAGCCCCCGGCCCACACCCACGGTTCTCACCGCACATGGCATGCCGAGAAGGCGTTCGGCGGTGTCGCGGACCACACGCGCCGTCCCACACCGCTGGCGCAGCATCCAGCGCGACCCACGGGAGAGCCCGTCAGCTGGCAAGGCAAGTTCGGCCACGCGATTGACGTCGTCCAGCCGCTTGAGCATGGGTCCGACGACATCCTGAATCAGCAGCAGCAGTCGTTCCGGCCGAGCCCCTGGCGCCCGCATCGGCGGCGGAAGGTACCGGGCCCACGGGCGCGTCGCCACGCGAAGCCGCACCTCGGTGATCCACGCGTCGTCCTCCACGTCCTCGATGGGCAACCACCCTGCGCGACGATTCACGTCGACACCGTGAGAAAGCGCTTTCCCCGACGGCGCCGGCACCAAAACCCGGGTCACGCTGATCCCCCCCTCTTCGGCGAGCACCAGGGCGAACGCGTCAGCGTCGCCGATCGCGGACCACCACCTGCGCACGCCGACGGCCCTCACGACGAACGCCCCACGACGCGAATGACGCCCGCGGCAATCACGGCGTCGGCATCGCTGGCCACCAGGGCCGGGGGCTCTTCCACCCATCGCACGAAGCCGGCCCCACCGGTCGAGAGTTTGGCCCTTTCGATGCGCCGCACGCCAGGCACGTCTCGAATCATGCGCTGAAGGTCGCCGGCACTCACCGCCTGGCCCGGCGCCCAACCGCGGCGCTCCGGACCACCGTCCACGGGGTCGAGGAACGCAGCCACCCAGGCCGCCACCGGACCTTCGATCGCGGCCGGATCGATGCCAGGGTCCGCGACGAACTCGACCATGACGTCTACCGGCTTGACCCGCGCCCACGACGCGCGAAATCGCATGCCGACGACAGCTCGCTCGTTCAAATAGGCCTCGACCTCGCGCAGCGAGGCCGACGACGACGCGTTCGGCGACCAGAGGACCACCTTCACGAGACCCGACGACTCGCCGAACGCCCAGGCGCGCCGAGCATCCGGACAGGCGCGTAGCGCCAACTCCTGAACATCCGCCCCGGTGACCGCGCGGTCGCGCCGCTCCCACGCCTCGCGCCCGCGTTCGCCCCACCGAGAGCCAGACTCGGCGTCGAGGCCGCCGGCCGCTGGTCGGTCTTGGAGGACGTCGACGAGGTCCGCGAACGCGTCGCAGACCGAAATGGACCCTGGAGGGACATTGCCTCGACGACCCACCACGCAGGGCACTTCTGGCACGGCGACATTCATTTCCCCACGCGGCAACACGCGGCCGTGCCGGCCGTCGCCGAAGTGCAATTGGCCCCTCGCAGCATCAAGGACAAAGACGGGGTCGTCGGGTCCGGCGCCGTCCCACCGGTTCCCTGGGGCCAGTCGCCACGGCGTGGTCAGGCCCCCGTCCGCAACCTCGACGGCCCAAGTCGCAGTTGGATCGATGGGGCCCCTCCGGAGGCGGATCACTTGGCCGGGAAGGCCATGGCCGGAGTGCCGCTCGGGCCGATTGGGGTGGGCGTTGCGGACGCGTACGGCTCCCACGCCGATCGACGTCCAACGTGCCGGCCGCAACGCGCCCGAAGGCCACGTGGCGCGGATCCAGGTCCCATCAGCACTTCCGGCGGGACGATCGAGGCCGAAGATCAGCGTTCCGACGCCAGACGGCCGCAACGGCGCCACCACGTCCAAGGCTCGCCACCCGCCAGGGCCCAGTACCTCCCAACGAACGGGACCCTGACCGTTGTCGACCTCCGATTCGCCCCGAACGGACAACGTATGGCGACGTCCAGGGGGCAAAGTTCCATCGTAGCGAATGTAGAGGGCGTCATTGTGCGGATCACAACCGAGGACGGCCGCGTCCCGAACTGACGCCACAACGGGGCCGGCGCCTTTCCGGGACCACGACCGATCCAACTCAGGCCGATCCGCAAACGACAAATCGAGGCGGCTCTCCACAGGAACGACCGATACTTGCCACCCTCGACCATCGCTCGGGACGAGTTCCGCCGAGTACAGCCGAATCACGGAGACCGACCGCGGAACGGAGGCCACCTCGACTCTCACCCAGCCGCCTACGACGCCCTCGGGTCCGCTACGCGCCTCAAGGTCGGTGCCCAAATCGAGCGACACCTGAACCGAAATCAAGTCACTCGTGTCGAGCCTCTTCAAATCCGAAAGCTGTGGGCATGGCACGCGGCGCCACCCCAGCGACGTCCATACCTTGACGTGAAATTCGACGCTGCGTCGCGCTTCGTCGCCATCAACGCCAAGCTGTAGGCGCAGTTCGACGTCCCGAATCCCGACAAGCAGGGCCGGGCCCCCCACCCAAAGGGAAGCGCCAGGCAGCGGCGGCAGGGTTGCGGCGGATTGCCACGCCAACGTTGGCAGCGACGTGATGGGATGCGATGGTGCATCCTCACCGTACGAAGACCCCAATCCGAGCGTCCCGGAGTACTTGAAGACGCAGCGCAGTCGCGGCAACTCCTCCTCCCCCCATGTGGGGGCATTCCATGGGGCACAACGCAATTGCACGTTCCCGATATCGCTTTCCCCGATAGGACCCAAAATCCGCACGCCACTTCCGCATTCCACCACGCATTCCGGCGGCAATTCCATCCAGGAATGGCGCGCTCGAACCCACCAGGTCCAAGACGCCAAACCCCCGCCACCTCGCGTGGACGGCCCAGCCTCGTCCGGGATCACAAGGTACAATGAACCGCCGACGGGGATCTTCGACACGTGGGTCAGCGTCCAGACCAGCCCGGCACCCGCAGCGTCAACCTGCCAATCAACCACGCGTTCTGAGCCACTTTCGGCATCGCACACGACCGCCATGGAGCAGCGCTGGAGTTGATCGGCCATGCCGCGTTCAAATTCCAACGAACCACGCCATGTAGCCAAACCCCCCGCCGGCTCGTCCAGGATCAGCGCACCGTCCTCTCCAACTTCGACCGGGACCCAACCCTCGGCCGTTTCGCGACACCAGCGGTGCCACGGTGTCCAGTCACGGCCCATCTCGTCGACCCAGCGCGCACGCGCGCCACGAACACCTCGTGGTGCCTTGAACTGCACTTGGATGGCGAGTTGGCCGTCACACCCCATCACGCCACGGCCCCGCGGTTCGCAGTCTTGGAAGACAAGCCGACCGTCACCCCAGCCCTCCACGACCTCGGTGCGCGCGCCCCGCACGCGAGCCTCTCCTCCGCCTTCCACCCAGACCACACGCGTCGGCCGAGCTCGGGCCACTGTCAAACCGGTTTCGGTCACGAAGCGGACGGGGCCGCCGTCGCCGAGCGGCCGTGTGGAGACCACCGTCGCCGGCGGAATCTCAACCCCATCGCGGTGCGTCGAGGACAGCCGAAACCAGACCGTCGCCACGGCAGCCTGGGCCGGCATCGGCGTTTCGCCTACGAACGTCAGGAACGACTCGCGAACCTGCTCGGGCAACAACTCCATCCGGGTGGAGGCATTTTGCAACATCCAAGCGACCGTTCGGAGAAGGGCCATCCCTGGGTCGGCGTCACCTAGGTCGGTCCATTCGGCGCAATAGTCCGGCAGGCGTTCGCGGATGGCGTCCATCCAGCCGTCGGTCGTCGATGGAATCAAAGGGCGCCTCCAGGTCGCCAGGTGTAGGGCTGGCCGCGATCGGAATTCTTTGCCCGCCAAATCAACTCGAGCTTCAATTGGCCGCCGGGTTCGCAGCTCCCAGCTACGGTCAGCAATTCGATTCCAGGTAGCCACTTCGCCACCGCCTCCCGAACGGCAGCCTCTGCGAGCCGCAGACCGCCCGGCGTGGCTGCGGAGAACCTCCACTCAAGCGCCCGACACCCAAATGTGGGGTGCGCGGGGACGTCTCCCGGACGCGTGGACAACAACTGCGTGAGCGCACGCCGATGTCGCTCGTGATCGCCGACGAGGTCGGAGGGCCGACCGGCGCCAAGGTCCAACGGAAATCCGCGTACGGGCGCGCTCATGTCTCCTCCCCAGCGGCGCTTCCGCACACGAACAACTCCGTCGAAAACCCCCGCCCCGCGGTGACGCGGTGACGGACCCGGGTCACGAGGAGCGGCCCGCCGACGACCCAGCTCATGTCGGCGATGTGCAGGACATCGCCCACCCGCCATGAGGGATCGCCAGCCAACACCAGTCGGCCACGGACACCGTCGCGCGCGCGCGCCGCGGCCTCATGCTCCGCGACCGTCTCCGCCACAGCCTGACCATCTGAGCCCACATCATGCAGGACAACGCAGTCGCGGAATCCAGGGGAGGGTCGACCTCCGGCAACGCCGTCCACGTCGGTGAGCAGAACCGTCGGCGCAACGGAAACCTTGCGCCGCCAATCCCAATGGGCGACGGCGACGGACGTTGGCCGGTCGCTGGCGTCTTCCGTCCATTCCAACTCGACGACCGATTCGCGCTCCACTCGCCGATTCGGCCGTCCGCGGCCCGGAACACCGATGGCGACGTCGTGCCCGGCGGTCCAAACAGCGCAGCCGTTGCGCGCCGCCAACCGCCCGAGCAGGCTCCAGTCGGTTTCCGCCCATTGCACCTCGATCCGCCTTGTTCCATCGAGCAAACGGCACTCACGAAGGGACAGGCCGGCCTCCTCGACGACTTGCTGAACCGCTTGGGCGTCGGTGAGACCGTCGAACGTCCGCGTCCTTGGCGCACCGCGCAAGACATGCGCTCGACCGATACACGTCGCACCGAGCCGGTGGTGGGGACCGCGCCACACCAGGTCGCGCGAACCCACTGTGCCTTCGAAAACACAGATTCCATCCAACCAGAGTGCAACTTCCAGCCCTGGCTTCAACGCCGCAAGTGCCGGGTCCGACGCCGCGTCCAAGGTGAAACGGGCAGTTTCAATGCCATCGAGCGCGTGAGACCACTCGACATCGGCGAGCCCACTTGCTCGCCCGCCCTCCCACACGCCCCCTCCCACGTTGAGCCGAAAACTTGTCATGGCGCCGCCCCAAAGCCGACACCACCCACCTCCGCCTCAGGATCCGAAACACCTGAGACCTTTGCAAGATCGTCCACGCTGCGCCCGGTCCGCACGGAAACGTCAAGCAGGGTTTCGCCAGGACGGCCCGTCGTCGTCACAGGCCCGACCATGGGTTCCGCCGGCTCGATCCAAGTGGGTCCGGTGCCGACCCGACCAGCCGCTCGCACTTCCGGCGGGCGCTCCAACATGTGGACCTTGACCTTCGCTCGCAGCGGAGTCCCGTTCCGCGAAAAAAAGATCAGACTTACCTCCAGCGATTCGATGACGCCTTCAAAGCGGAAGGGCCCCCACTCAAAGGTCGCGTACGGCGGCCGGGCCAAGGCACCTCCCTCTTCGCCGACGCCATCGATGCCACAACGCAGAAACTCCCGCAGCGGATCGACCCAGCATCGACCCACGTCCGAGCCGTCATCGGTGGTGTCGAAGACGAGATCGCAACTCAGCTTGGACGCGGTCCCCTTTTCATATCGGAGGGGGGGCCGGTCGGTTTCATGCTCTTCAGAAGGGGTCCAAACCGCGCGCTCCTGAATCGCGAGCGCGTTAGGATTGAACTGAACGTGAAAAACGTCGCCTCGATCGACGTCAATCCAACAAGCCTTACCAACCTCGGGGGTCACGGACCGACCCCTCTCGGCGCTCCAGCACCCGCTCGACGATGGCCTCCACCAAGGAAGCATCGACCTTCGCTTCCGGCGCGGAAGTGCCTTCGGCAGGCTCCGCTCTGGGAACCGGCGACGCCTCGGTGACCGCCGTGCGAACCAGCACCGGAGCCGGCATCACCTGCGCGATTCTCGATCCAATTGCGGGCTCGCTGCGGTGCCATCGACGCTCCGGAGCCATTGTGGGACTGGGATCCGCCTCCGAAGGCACTGAGGCCTCCGCATTGCCGTGGCCCTTGTCCGCTCGCGACATCGCCAACGTCTGGGCCGGGGACCCGAAGGCGCGCTGCCCTCGGTCCATGTGAGCCGAACTCACACGAGACGACGTCGTCGGCAGGCCGGTCGGAGGCTGGCCCGCAACGACTCCGACCCGCGAGACTTCCTCACCGTCCCGGCGTACGATCGACCCGTTCGTCGGACGCGCAGGATGATGAAGGGCCGAGATCGCCGCCCCGTCAGCCTGGCCGACGTCCTTGGCCTCCGCATCCCGGCCTTGACGGTAAGGGAACCGGTCTGTGGGAGGCGCCATCCATCGGCCGCGTCGCCCTTGCGTCGTCATCGACGAACGCAGCAGACCGCCGCCAACGGCTACCTCGGCACGGCTCGCGAGTGAAGACCGCAGGCGACGGGGAGATGGGTCGATGCCCAAGGCCTTCACGACCCTTTCGCCGCGTCCCCGGGGCAGGGCCATAGAGCCAGCCACCCCGGCCCCGTTCGGCGCGCCCGCCAAGGCTGCGCCGCGCAACGGAAGCGGCTGCGCCTCTGATTCGGCCTTGGCACCCACGGGTCCTCTGAGCTCTGCCGACGCGTCGGGGAGACCAGGTGCTGGGGCCATGGCATTTTCCGCCATGGCCCGACGTGGCGCAGTCGCAGATGCCCGACCGGCCACCGGAAAGCCGTTGGCCCCTGGGCGCACCGCGGCGGCGTCGAACGCGGACTGAAGGCCTGGGACTCGGGTCGTGGCCGACGCCAATGGCGTCCCAATGCGTTCGGGGCCGAAGGGGCGCCACGCAGATTCCAAACTGTCGTGAGCGATCCGGCCGTCCGACCCTCGCGACGCGGGACTCGGTCGGGGGTTCAGACCCTGGACCCGCTCGCCGCTCCACCGTCCACGAGTGGGGCCAGCCAGATTCGTCGACCAAGCCATGGCCATCGTCCGACGCGGCCGCTCCTGCGGCTTTCCCGTCGCCAAGTCGGACGCGGTCGACTGCGACCCCGCATGCTGGAACGGACCGCCGGCGCTGCGCGTCGGGCGGACGGTGGGCATGTGTGAGGCATGCTCACGCAACTGCCCCCCTCCTCGTGCCACCGAAGACCTGCGGGCAATGCGCTCAGGTTCAGGCGCGCCCCAACCGCCGCTCACGGTGCGTGACGCGGCTTCCGTCCCCTTGGACCTCCATCGCGGCTGCCCATCGCAACTCAGGCGGGTTGTGCCTGGTCGCTGCAGCCGGTCGGTGCCACTCGCGGCCGAGGGCTTCCAAAGCCTGCGAGCCGCGTCGCCTTGTGCCACCCTCTGAGGCGCGAGGCCTCCAACTCGCGACGTGGCGCGCCGAAACCACCCGGGCGCCACGTGCCTCGGGGGCAGCGCGCCTACTCCCTTGCCGTTCGGCACGTCCAATCTCGCTTCCGCCGCCCCGGGCTCTCTCCCAGAAAACTGGGGCTGCCACGTCGCACCCGCCGGCGAGGCGGCGGTCGAGGGATCGTCGGCCGATGCCGCTGGCGCTCCCGGTGCCAAACTCCGCCAGTAGGGTTCCGACGACAGCCAGATTCGCTCCTCCGGCGCCCACGGCAACGCCGCCGACAGTCGGGCCAGACTTCGGTCGACAGGCGCTTCCATCACCGATCGGTGACCCGGAGGCCGTCGTGATGGAGTTCAAGACGCTCGACAGCGATTTGGGATGTCATCGAATCCAGGATGGGGCCGCTCCAAGCGACTGGCCAAGCGGAAAGGAAATGCCAGCGCCGAAGCACGCAACCGTCGGGACCGCGGAGTGCAACGTTGCCCGAGGTCCGCACCCGCTCGCCAAAGCCGCCGCGCATGTGACGATCCCGCCACTCCAGCAGAAACACCGACGCCTCGGTCGCGGTGGTCAGGACGAGCGGGTCCCAGCGTGACACACCCGGGCGGCGGTGGGTCCTGTCTGCGACGCCTCCCTCCACGATTTCGAATACCTCAGACCGGCAGGAGAGGCCTTCGCAGCGGAGGAAATTGGCCACCTCGACATGAACGAAACCGTCAAATACCTCCAGCGAAAAGGTGCTAGCACCGTAGGGCCCCAATCACGCCTCCAGAACAACGTCGAAGACGACGTCCGAAATCGTCGTCGGCAGCGCGACGGCGATATCGATTCGGATCACACCATCCGCGCCGGTCACGCGAATGGATTGCTCCTGATGGCGCGGCGCCTGGATGAGCCCTGCGGCAAACCAAGGGTCCAGCAAGTGCCCCACGGCATGCTCGATCGCGCTCCAGCCATCGCGCGGCATGGGTTCGAAGACCAACCACGTCAACCCGCGCCGAATGGCGCACTCCAGCGTTCGCTGCACGCGCAAGGTGTGAATTCCATGATCAGGACCTGCGAGCGTCGCCGCGCCCCACACAGTGACGCCACGTGACCCGGAAGACCGAAAGCCAATCACGCGTCGCGGCTCCCAGGCAGGTGCCGCCCACTCGAGTGGCTCGTACCCCGGCTCCAGCCGGCCCTCCGAGAGGGAAACGCACAGCCCGAGCGCGCCCCACGTCGCCTCCAATCGAGACCACAGCCCCGTGACGGCCGCGACGGCCGACGTCCGCTCTCCACCCACGGCCAGGCCGCCGAACACGGCCACCGCACCCCGGGCCGACGCGCCAAGGCGCTCACCCATCCTCAACGCCCACGCTTCCGCCTTCTCGACGCCTCCATTCGGCCCCTCGAGAACGACGGGTCCGACGCCCAGACCCACCATCGTCGCCACCCAGGCCGCCAGCGTGGCGTCCGGCACACCCCCAACGCCAAGGACGCTGACGGGAGCGGCATCGCCGGCCTCCAACAACGCGCCCAGCCACACCGCGCGCAGGTCCGCGTCGTCGACGTGCCGCCACGCCGGGGACGCGTCCGGAACCCTGACTGCGATGACCTCAATACTGCGCCCACCGTGCGCAAAATGGGTACCCAACGCCCGTTCCGTCGCGGACCCCAACATCGAAAGCCAGGGCTGGGCTACGATTTCATGTACTCCCGACAAGCACCAACGCTGGACTTCAGATGGGCCCGGGTCCCGCCAACGACTGCGGGCGACAGGCACGACGATTCTCCAGCTCGGCGCCAATGCCGCTGCCAACCGCCGCTCTCGGTGGGTGACCTGCAGGCGGTAGACGTCGATCACCGGCCTTGCCCATCATTGATGCGCTGATTGATGTCTGACACCGAGGCCACCCAAGCGCGTCGCTCCGCATGGGGGAGGTCCAGCAACGCCTCCCTCCCCCAATGCAAATGGTACGCCACGAACGCTACCTCCTCCTGGATGGCGCCCAAGGGGTAGCTCACGATTCCCCCACTCGGCCAAACTCCCGCTCGAAACGATGGTCACATTGCGGGCAGGCCAATTCGACGCGAGCATCGTCCTCATTGACGCGATTGTAGAGCTCCTCGAGAAACCGAAGGTCGGCTGCGAAGAGGCCCTCAACCACGTTCGCGTCAACGGCGGGGAGGTCCCCTAGCCGAGTGATGACGCGGGAAAGAAGGACCACAATCAGGTAGGCGCGGTTGCGTTGCACTCGCAGGTCATTCAGCGGTGCAATTTCGTCCCTGGCCGTTGCCAGGCGCATCACGCCCTCGCGGTGGACCACCCCAGCCGCATCGACGAATCCGAAAGGTAGAATGAACTCATATTCGGTCCGAACCATGGCGCCTCCTCAACTCACGCGTTCGATTTTTTCGACCGAGATCTCGATCTTCTCAATGGCCAAACCGGCCGCATCCGAGTCCAACTCTGGCACATGCCATTTGCATGGCCAGCCCTCGAAGAAGTTGTATTGGGCGACGATGGTCGACATGTCTTGATCGAGAATTGTGATGGTTCCCGACCGTCGGTCGATCTCACCGTCTTCGATCGCCTTCCGCCACTGCCAGAGGTCCTTCGAGGCCGTAAATCCCCGTTCGAGAACGATGTTCGAGTATTTCGTCCGACCTGGCTTTTTTCGAATCACTCGATCATTTCCTTGTTTGAACTCGATGACCTCAGTTTCCGAAGTCATCCCGCTGAGCGACTTGAAGCCCCCGACGATCGTCTTCTGGTCCGGAGTCACGCCGGCCACCTCCAGGAGGAAATGGTAGGCGCCGTAGAGTTGTTCAGTGTCCATGGGTCGTTCTCCTGAAAAGGACGGATTACTCGTTCACGTCAGAACCGCCGTCCCACTGCCCGATCGTGAAGATCACGAACTCAGCCGGTTTGACTGGGGCAATGCCGACAACGACGTTGACCTGGCCCGCGTCGATGGCCCAACGGGGATTCGACTCGGCATCACATCGGACGAAGAACGCCTCTTCGGCCGTCTTCCCAAACAGCGCCCCCCCGGACCAAACGCGCAGCAGGTAGGCACGAACGTCGCGCTCGATGCGGCTCCACAGCAACGCATCGTTGGGCTCGAATACAGCCCACGTGAGCCCAGCTTGAATGGAGCGCTCCACCTGAATGAAGAGGCGCCGCACGTTCACGTATTTCCAGGCGGGACCGGATAGGGTCCCGAGCGTCCGCGCCCCCCACACGCGGATGCCGCGCCCCTCGAAGGCGCGAAGGACGTTGACGCCGCGGTCGTTGTAGCGGCCCTGCTCGCCAGCGTGGATCGACTGGGACAACCCGGTGATCCCCAAAATCGTCTCGTTCGCAGGCGCCTTGTGGACGCCCCGCCCCGCATCGACTCGGGCGAATACACCCGCGACGTGCCCGCTTGGGGGCACGACGACCTCGTGGTTCTGCGGTGGAACAAACCGACGGCGGTGTTCGTCCGGGATGGCCGGGGCCGAGGAACCCTCGAACCACGCTGGACGCTGCGTTTTGACCCAAGGCACATACATGGCACCAAAGCCGCGGTCCGACGACGGCGCCGCCACCTCTCCCGTCGACACCACCGGACCATCCAGAATCGCAAATCGATCCTTGCGCACCTCGCAATGCTCGAGTACCTCGCGCTGGTTTTCTTCCGGAAGGCCCGGCGCCAACAACATGGCCACATCCTCGCAACCATCCAGCGCGTAGAGTCCGCGTCCGTCGGACGCTTCCTCACGAATCGACCCGCTGGCGGACGGGCGGGCCTCCAACACCAACCATGCCTTGTTGCCGCCGTTGTCGAAAAAGCCATCGACGGCGGCGACGAAGCGAAAGACGTCATGCTGGGACATCCAGGCCGTCATCGCACGCCGCACCGGACCTGGACGCTCAAGGTCGCCGGCCGTCACTTGGTCCCCCTCTGCAACCCTCCACCCGGCGAACCAACGGCCAAGAAATCGATGGGCCTCAGCCTTGTTGAACACGGCCTCGGCAGGAAGCGAGAAGCCCTGCGGGGCCACGCGCCGACGCGCCCCGTACGCAGCCAACAAGGCCCCTGTGTCGACAGGAACTTCGGCCGCCGGACCCAGGGTGGTGCGAACGGCCTGCGCGAAATCAGCCCCCGTGAGGCCAAGTGGCCGGCCGTCCACGTCCACTTTGTCGGGGCCGATGTCGGCGTGGTTTCGGCCGATGGCCAAACGCCACCCGTCGCCGTGACGTCCCCACGATGCGCGAGGCCAGCCTCGGGCAAGCGCGCCCGGATCCCGGAGCGTCAGGCCGGCGCTCTCGAGTTGGGTCGCCGCCCGAAGCAACTCGACGGGTTCGAGGCACCCGTTGCGCTCATCGACGTCCAATCGCCCGATGAGACCCGAGCCTTCCCATTGAATGCCGGCGACACATTCCACATGGAATGCGCCATAGATTCCGGCAACTGAACTGGGAACGGCCGCGATGGGGCGCGCCCCACCGTCGAGCTCGCGGACGTACACGCCAGGGGTTTGAATGTCCATCGCTTCACTCCGATTGTTTGGGTGGGATCGAACGCGGTTCCAGACGTGCGACGTGAATTCGAGTGGGCGCCCTGGAGGTCGTGGGGCCGTCCAGGGCCACCGAGGCCTTCCAGGTGACGTAGGGCCGCCATGGGGCCTGCCAGGCTGCAAACAACGCTGCCGCACCGTGGACGTCGAGGTCATCGACGAGCGCAAGGCCCACGCGCTCCCGCGCGACACCGACCGTCGTCGGCGACCACGGCGCGCCGTTGGAATCGACGCACGCCCCAGTCTCGAGAAAGAAGCGCCGAGGACGGTCGACCAGCGTCGCGATTTCGCCAAGGCGCACGAGCGCCGCGCCGAGGATGCGCTCCGCATCGGATCGATGTCGCGCGGACGCTGCGACCGCATAGTAGGCGTCAAACCTCAGAGGCGGCCTGGCCACCCACGCTTTCGCGCCCACTTCCGATGCCTCAGAGTAGGGGACGCCAAGCACCTCCGGTCGCCGGCAAGAGTGCGAACCCGCACCCCGAGCAAGCCGGTAAAGGGCGACGAACAATGCGGGGGTCCCGTCGCGATCCGGCTGGCTGAAGTTCTCATGAATCGACGGAGATTCGCCAACCCAGCCCTTTGCCAAATGGGCAACGATGGCTTCGGTCACCTCGCCCACGACGCTGCCCATGGTCGGGACCATTACTTGCCCCGGATGGGCCAGAGGGGGAACGCGAGCGGTCGACGCACGAGGCGCGCCAACGGCGGCGCCACAACGCGCTCTGGCGCGGGCCAGGTGGGTTTGACGGGCCGGCCAGCCATGGAACCTCCCTCGGCACCACCGTGGTTCACGCCCGCCGCGGAATCCACTGGCCACTAGGAAGGCCAAAGGCCGAGATAGGACGGCCCCGCGAGGAATCTGTGGACGTGCTGCGGGACCACCTCAGGCGGCTGATCGCCCATTCGTCCGTCTCGAGCCGACCGATGACCGACCTCGCACAAGAACTGGCCGACGCCCATCGGCGCCAGGGCTTCGACGTCACCATCGACGCTGACCCCGAGCGGCCGGGCAAGGCGAACGTCATCGCGCGCGTCGGTCCCCGTGGCCGCGGCGGTCTCACGCTGAGCGGCCATCTCGACGTCGTGCCTACGGAAGGTCAGCCCTGGACATCTGACCCGTTCACCCTCACTGAGCGCGGTGATCGCTGGCTCGGCCGCGGCGTGGCGGACATGAAGGGCTTCATTGCAAGTACCTTGACCGCGCTCGAACGCATCGACATCCGGAACCTGACGCGGGAATTGGCCCTCATCTGGACGCACGACGAAGAGGTCGGCTGCGTCGGCAGTGCGCGCCTGGCCTCTGGCTGGACGGACGACCCGCTCCCGAGCGACTGCCTGATCGGCGAACCGACAGACTTCCGCGTGTTGCACATGCACCCCGGCCACTGCGTGGTCCGCGTCACCCTCCATGGAAAGGCGGCGCACACTTCGCTACCCGAGTTGGGAGACAACGCCGTCGTCCACGCTGCCCACGCCATCCTTGCCCTCGACCACCTGTCCGCCACCCTTCGCGCCGAACACCACGACTTGCCCGGGGCGGAGCGACCTTGGGTGGTCCTCGCCGTTGGCCCGGTTCACGGCGGCACCGCGGTGAACGTGGTCCCCGACGAAGTGACGCTATCGCTCGGCCTACGCCAGCTTCCGCGCGTCACGCCGGAGAGCGTCGTCGAACGCATCGTGTCAGCGCTCGCCGGGCTCCCCGGCGACCCGAAGGTGGTCCTCGAGCGGGTCAGCCCGGCATTGTGGACGCCGCTCGGAGAGGACTGGGACACCCACCTCGCTCAGCACGCGCGCCACCACATCCCCGGCGCCGCGCCCTTCGCGACGGACGGGGGAAACTTGGCCCGTTTGGGCCTCCGACCCCTCGTCTTTGGCCCAGGCGCCATCGATGTCGCCCATCAGGCCGACGAATGGGTCACTTCCGCCGATTTGAGCCGGGCAGCCGACATCCTCGAACAGCTCATCCTCGCGCGGGCTGGCTGAACCTTCGGCGAACGGCGTCGCGCGCCGCCGCACGGCCCTCGGAGACCACCCGGCGACCGCCCACCCACACATCAGACACCCATTCCGGGCGGCTGGCGAATGCGATTGCCTCTAGCGGCGGAACGCCATCCGCCGCGGGACGATCGAGGTCCCAAGCGACAAAGTCGGCCGGACCTCCCGGAACCAAACCCGCGCCGTTGCCCCCCAAGGCGCGGTCGCCCGAGGTCGTCGCCACGTCCATGATGCGCTGCGCGACGGCAGATTCGTCACCGAGCCGGCCCCAAACGTTACGTTTGTGCATTCGACCCCGGGCGCCCATTTCCACCGCGCGCGCTTCACCGACGGGGTCGATGGCCGCCTGACTGTCGCTTCCGACACACAACGGGCCGTCGATCCAGGCGAGCGGCACCCACCCGTCGCCGAGGTCGAGCTCCGTCGACGGCGTCGCGCACACGCCCGCTCCCGATTGCGCCATCCGCGCGACATCCCCGGGCCCAGGCCGCGTGAGGTGGACGGCCGTAAATTGCGGCCCCAACCATCCGGCGTCCTCGAAACAGGCCAACGGCTCCGCGCCCGTCTCCTGCTTGCAGGCCTCCACTTCGGCACGAACCTCGGCGACGTGCGCGTGGACGAGACCGTCGTAGGCTCGCAATTCCCGCAGGAAAGTCGGCGGGACCGCTCGGACGGAATGCAGGGCCAAACCCACGCGCCAACCCGGAATTCGCTTGAGGCGCTCGATGGACGCTAACGTTTCCGTAGGGTCGCGGTCGACAAATCGAAGTTGTGGGGCCACCAGGTCCCGGCCGGGGCCTGCACGGTAGTAGGCGGTCCGCAGCAGGACGACGCGCAGGCCTACTTGCTCCGCCGCAGCGCGTACGCGATGCGCGAGTTCATCCGGATCCGCGTATCGGTGACCGGCCAGTCCGTGATGCAGATAGTGGAATTCTCCGACGGTCGTGATTCCAGCTTCGAGCATCTCGAGAAAGCACTGGGCGACCAGGGCTTCGAACGCATCGGGCGAAAGCGAATCGGCCAACGCATACATTCCTTCCCGCCAGCTCCAAAAATCGTCGTTTTCGCTGGTTCGCGATTGGACACGTCCCCGGAGGCCACGCTGAAAGGCGTGACTGTGCGCGTTGACGGCACCGGGCGTCACAGACTTCCCCTTCAAGCGCTCGGACGGAACCCCCGTAGGCGGTCCGACGCGTACGATGACGCCGTCGTCCCAGGCGATTTCACAGTCCGCCATCCAACCCTGCGGGGTCCACGCCCCGTCGGCAACGATCACGGGCACAGCCGCCTCCTCGGGCGACCTACTGCGAAGGAGGGATCATGACCCCTTGGATCGCCCTGGCGCTGGCCCGCACCGTGCCTGGAACGGACCCCAACCCCGCGTTCACCGCTGCCGCCCTCTCCGATCCTGCGTTGGCCGAGGTCCAACGGCGCCTGGACCTGGACGACCTCGCGGCCTCCTTGCTCGCCGTGGCCGTCGCCGCCGATTTGCACCCCATCGTGGCGCGCAACTTGCCCCGAGGCATCCAGCCAGCCGCGCTGGCCCCGCTCGGCTGGGACATCCTTGCGGTGCGCCGGGCCTTGCTGCCCGGTGCGCCGCTCATTCGTCATCGCCTCGTCGCGCTCGATGGCCAAGGGGCATGGCGCCCAAGCGAACGCGCGGTGGCCGCCCTCCTCGGGGAGCAGCCGCCGCTGCCAGCGGGTTTGCGCTGGATCGAGGGCTCGCGACGACCCCCTGCCGCGCGGCCAGCACCCCGAAGTTTCGTCGGCGCGAACGAACAGCTTCGAGAAGACGCGGCACTGGCCTGGGCGGGCGGCCACCCCCTCCTCGTGGTCGAGGACCCCGCGCCTGCACCTGAGGTCATTGTACTCGAAGCCCTCCTGCGCGATGCAGCCGTGCTCGTCGCCTGCCCCCTCGGCGCCGATCCTGCGCCCGACGCCAAAGCGCGCCTGTCGGCGCTGGCCAGAACGCTCGTCCGCGAGGGCCTGCCCGCGGCGTGGTCGTCAGCCAGCCCCCAGGCGAGCGCTGCCGCCCCGTCAAGCTGGCCGGTTCAAGCGGTGCCCTGGCCATCGCAGGCCGATGCGCGCGCCGCGTGGGCAGACGTCGTTGGCAACGGGCCGGTCGCCGACGCGATGGCGGTCCGATTCCCGACGTTGTCGCCGCGGACCCTCGCGCGCCTCGCCGACGAAGTCGGGCGAGATCCCAACGCCCTCGCTCGTCGGGCCGAGGTGGACGCTCCCCAGGGGCTCGGAGCCTGGGCCCAGGCCGTCATTCCGACCCGGGGATGGGACGACCTCATCCTCGACGAACCCACCGCCCTACGGCTGCGCGAACTCACCGAACACGCCCGCCAGGCGGAGCGCGTCTACGACGTGTGGGGGGGTGCTCGCGTGAGACCACGGGGCCGAGGCCTGCGCCTGTTGTTCGCGGGACCCCCGGGCACAGGCAAAACCACCGCGGCGGAAGTCGTCGCGGGCGCGTTGGGGCGCGACCTGCACCGCATCGAGGTCGCCGCGGTCGTCTCTCGATGGGTCGGCGAGACCGAAAAGAACCTGTCGCGGATCTTCGACGCCGGCGACGCCGCCCGCGCCGTCCTATGCTTCGACGAAGCCGATTGTCTCTTCGGCCAGCGTACCGAGGGGGGCGACGCCCAGGACCGTTACGCCAACCAGGAAATCGCCACCCTGCTGCAGCGACTTGAGCAGTTCGAAGGTGTCGCCATCCTGACGACCAACCTACAGAACGGCATGGACGAGGCCTTCCGACGTAGATTTACGGCCGTTGTTCAATTCAAAGCGCCGGGGCTCGCTGAGCGGCGCCGTCTTTGGCGGAGCGCCCTACCTGCACGCGCTCCGCTTGCCGACGACGTCGATGTCGACGACCTCGCAGCTCGATTTGCCCTTTCGGGGGCAGGCATCGTCAACGCAGCGCTCGACGCCGCATTCTCCGCCGCGGCGGCGGACCGCCCCATCGATCGCGCGGCGCTGTGGCTCAGCATCGCGAGAGAATGGCACAAAGACGGCCGTCCTATCGTCCCCGCGTGGTTCGGCGACGACGCCACGGATTTGCGACGCCGAGTCGCCTGAGGTCAGTTTGGCGGCAACTCGCCGCTGATTGGCAGGGAAATGGGCGCCGTCGGATCGATGGTTCGAACCGTCACGATCTGAGTGTATGGATTTCCAGAAACGCCCGTCGCAGCCGCTGAACCCGCCGTGGGTGCGCCGTCTGAGCGGTATTTGCGATCGACAAGGCCACCCGCTTGCGGATCCCACGTCGCTGCACCATGCATTTCCATATCGTAAATATCTCGGCCGACCTCCGAACCCGAGTTCTCAACCGAAGAATTGTCCGTGACGGAACCCTTGGCAACGGTCTCGATGATCCACCGCACTCCGTCCACGCCGGTCACCGACGCGACTCCGTTGACCGTGCCACTCGAAGACGGGGACATCGTCCTCATGGCCTGCGGAAGCCCGATCGCCCATTGGCCACCACCGTCGGACCCCGACTGCGGCAATTGGAAATCCAATGCAGCAAATACGCGTCCAGCAATCAAGCTCAACGATTCGGCTTGATGCTGCGAACGCTCGCTGTCGCTCGAAAGGCCGTCGACGTCGACCGACTTCACTCGGCCTGAAGGCGACATCAGGAGAGTCACGGTAGCGCCGGCCATCGCGTTGGCGGCTTCGACGACGAGCGGACCCGCGCGGCCCACTTCGGCGTCCACGGCGCGAGCCTGCAGGGCAAAGCCGTCGATCGTGCAACGGACGTCGAAGGTCTTCTTTGTCGACTCTTCGCCAAGGCGGCAAGTGGTCGTCACGTCGGCAATGAAGCTCCGCAGCCGCGTCGCGCCTGTCTTGCCGCCCGCGAGGTCGAGCCAGCGCGGCATGGTGACGTCGGCCGTGATCCACCAGCTTCGCGAGGTCTCGGGCGTCCACGTCCAAACAAGGCCGTCGTGAACTTCCCCGGCGGTTGCCGCCAACGCAAACCAAAGTGTCATGGCCTTCTCCCGCAGTCCAGGCTGTCATCCCGTCGACTGCAAACGTACCTTCCAGCTCCCGACAACTCGATTTCGCCTCGAAGCGGCATCACGGGCGTCAAGGCAGCCTCCACCCGACAACGGCCGGGGCTGGCCACGAAGTGCGTCGTGTCCCCGTCCGCGTTCACACTCAAGCGACCGCACGCGACCGAAGTGGTCATCGCACCGGGGACGTGGATCTCCACTATGCCTGCTGCGGTCCGCAGGTGGCCCACCCAGCCCGCACCGAATCCAAGGGCCAACGAGACGATGCCTACGCCAACGGTCCGCATCCAACCCCCGGCTTGGCCTAACCCACGTCACCAGCCGAGTACGACCCCTGCGCGGACGCTCCAGGTGGGCTGCGGGAGGCCCACGCGCCTCGTCCGCGAAGCCGCGGCGGGGATGGGATCGGTCCCCTGCACCCAAAGGGAGTCCCCCACGGGAAGTCGGAGGCCGGCCACACCGTCGAAGGTGAGGCCGAGTTCCCCCCCAAGCCAACGGGGTTCGCCAGGGAGCGGCACGTTGGCACCACCGGCCAACGCGAGCTCGGCGGCTCGCGGCAAGCTGACCTGGCCGATGCGTCCGCCAAGCCACCCGCCCCACCCCCGATGGGCCTGCGCGCCCCACGCCAAGCCTGCCCGGGCCCAGGGAGTCGTCTGCCAGCGGGATTCGTCTGCGACCAAGACGACGTCGCCGTCCCGGTCCGTCGCTACGAGGTCATGGGTCACCCCGAGGCGCACTTCCGTCGGATACCGATCTCTCCAAGAGGCGTCCACGGCGACCGCAGCATCCACGCCGGCACCGACCCGCCAGCGCCCGAGGTGCAGCTCCGCGCCCATCGCGAACGGCACCGCAACGGGGTGAGGGACCCACCCCCCAGGGACATCGACCGCTGAAGTCCCCAATCCGCCGACGGCCACATGGACGGTCGCATGGGCTGGAATCGCAGTTTGGGGGTCGAGAATCCGAATGAGCCGCCCAAGGACGGGATCGAACTGCCAAACGCGCGGGCCTTCAGCGGCCCCTCGCTCGGCGATCTGCAGAACGAAAACGTCCTCGCCGGGGTGCAGCGCCGCGTACAGGTCGAGCCACGCGGCGACCTCGGCCTCCAAGGCCGCGATGGCGCGGTGCGGGTCGCGATCGAGGGCCTCGCCAAGAGCGACATCCACTGCCTTCTGGGCGGCATTCAGTACGAAATACAGACCGGACCCAAGGGCTTCGGCCTCCAACCGCATCGCCGGGCCGAAGCCGTCCGCGCGCCGCAGGTCCACATCGATCCGGCCGACGGGTCGGGAGACGAGGCCGGCCGCAGTCGGCTTCATCGTGAGCCCGTCCACGCGCAAGTCGTAGGTGGCCGCGAAGTCTTCGGCGTCGAAATGTGCGCCCGAATCGAATCCGAGTTGCACGCGTGGGACCCCACCCGCCCCGATGGCATCGACCCACCAAGCGACGGACGCGTGCAGATCGGGGTCGACAAGACGAGCCAACAGGTCCGGCGCGTCCGATGCGAGCGCGGCCGCAGCGACCCAGTAGGTGGGCACCTGCTGGCCGTCAGACCAGTGGTAGAAGGGCGCCGTCGTCCGCCCGCTGTTTTCGGCGGCGCGGCCGACCTGCACCGAGAGGTCGAAGGCGAGCACGCGCTCTTCCGGGGTGTCGACGAATCCGAGCCGACCCAGCCAGCCAAGCAACGCGTCGGCCTGCTCGGCCCATCCATCTTCGTCCAGTGCGCTCCATGGCGTCGCGACGGCCTCGGCCAGAGCGGCATCCAAGCCGTCCCGGTCCGTTGGCGCCCTCGACCGCCCGGCTTGGACCCGGCCCGCTTGGAAGAGGTCCACCGAAGGACAGAACGTGGCGCTCTCTCGCGCGATTCGGCGCAGCACCTCACGCTCCATCGAGGGTCCGAGCTCGACCTGGACCGGTTCAGGCCCAAGCACGAGGACGCGCGCCCCGGCGCCCGCCAACGCCAGCGAAGTTGCCAAGATCCACATCACGCCCCCCTTGTTCGAGGCCCACCGCGGACGACCGTGCGCATGGCGCGCAAGGCCAGACCTGCCAACGTCACCACGGCCCAGCCCGCCAACGGCGTCGCCGCCGCGTCGACGACCGTGCCGATGAGCCCATCGCCGCCAAGGGGAGCGCCCCAGCCACCGCCCCCGACAGTGAGATGTGCACGCGCGTCGTCCGGAAACGCGAGGACGACGTCGCCAGCCAAGGTTGCCGGCCAACAGGCGCGGCCGCCCTCAGGCGTGGCCACCCACCGGATCGCCGCGCCCTCGAGCGTCGGGCCCACGACCGACGGTCGTTCGAGTTCGACGGTGACGCAGAGCCAGGCACCGTCGCGGGCTGGACCCTGGACCCCGGGAGCCAGAACGACCAACGCGCCGCGATCGGGCAAACGGCCTGCGCCTACGGACCGGACGTCCCCCACCGGCACGGTGAGACCCGACCCATCCAACCCACTCACGTCGGCGTCCAAAGGTCGGCCAAGGCGACGACCACACGGTCGCCAATCTGCACGCGCGACCCATGGGCAAGCCGAAGTTCAGGAGGCGAACCACTTTTCCAACCCAGACGCCAGCGAAACGGACCGAAGGCCCAAGCGACCCCTTTCGGTGCGGCTACCGCGAAACGGAGCCCGCCCGTGGAGTCGACGGCGAATTCCCCCATCAACGGCCCGCTAGCGCCCACATGCCAGTCCGCCTCAGAACCCACAGAACACCGTTGGCCTGGCGCCAGAAGGCGAACCGCGCCCTCCCCTCCTTCCTCCAGAAGCCACCAACGTCGGGGCGACCCGCTCCACGGGTCGGTCAGCGCTGCAAACGCCGCGGTCCCGGCCCACACGCCGGTCACATCCGGCCAAGGGCCACCTGGCCGAAGCGCCCAGCCAAGGACCCCAGCCAACAGGCCAACGAGGACGTGCCAGCCACCGCCAACGGGCCCGAGCGCCCACGGCGACCGCGCCCTCGACCACGCTACGCACGCCCCAACCCAAGCGCCTGCAGCGCTGGCTGTGGTCAACGCCGCGGCGAAATGCCCGACCTTGCTCGCGGAAAACGCGCCCAGCCCTGCAAGCGCCAACGTGCCGACCGTGGCTGCCAACGGCGTCCACAAGGCGGCCCGTCCCACCCTGGTCGATTGCCCGTGGGCGGCCCAAAGTGCGGCCAGGGCCGCCAGTCCCCACGGGGCGCCGGGCACGCCAAAGGGCCCGAGCCCGTCAGGACCGACCCATGGGGCCAACGCGAACGGCCAACCCAGACCTGCGAGAGCGGCAACCCCAAAGGCCCGATGCAGACTCGCCAAGGCCGGCTCGATGCGAGCGAACATGTTGGTACCCTAGGGGCCGGGCGAGGGGCCTCAGGAAGCCACCATGCTGCAATGGAACAGAATCCATCTCGAATTGGACCCGAGCTTTGGCGGTCGGCGATTCGGCCCATGGCCCCGCGCGACGATCGTCATCGGCTCGGGACCGGACGCGGACGTCCTCCTGACGGCCGCATGGGGCATCGCCGACCGACATGCAACGCTCCACGCGTCAGAAAAAGGCGCGCGCCTCTTCGCCGAGGAGGGGGCGTTTACCCAGGTGGACGGGGCCGACGTTCCTCCCGGGGGTGCCCTTCTGTTGCCCGGTGCTCGCGTTTACTTGGGCACGGCTCAAGGGCCCGTGTTGACGGTGGCGGTACCCTCTGGTCAAATGAGCCGGCGAAACGGTTTGACGAAGGCCTTTCGGCTGGCCCTCGGCGCTGCGGTGCCTGTGGCTTGCCTCAGTTCGGCAGGGCTGGCCGCCTACGCCGTTCAATCGACGCGTACATTCGTTCGAAACGCCTCTCTTGCCCACGTCCAGGGGTCGGCGCTCTCGGCAGCCGCGGACCGATCGCACGAGGAGGCCGTGAGGTCCGCGTTTTCGTCGCCGCCCCAACCGCTGTCCAACGACGAGGTCGACGCCTGGCGCGCGGCCGGGATGACGACGTCGGCCATCGTCCTCGCCACCTGGTCCTCGGGACCTTGGGTCGCCGTCGAAACGGAACAAGGAACCCCGGCCTGCGGCCGAGGCCCGCTCGCGCTCGACGACGTCCGGGCGCAGCGCCTCGGCCTCTCGGTCCAGCCAACCCTGTGGCGTCCTCCCTTCGCAAACCCGCCGATTTTGGCCGAGTTGGAGGCGGTTGCCCCAAAGGCAAGTTGGTCGACGGTCCCGTTGTCCGACGGCGCCACTTGTTGGGTCGCCGAGGGCGCCGACCAACGCGACGATGTCGCGATTCTGGCTGCGCACCTCGGCCCCGACGACGGTGCCACGCCACTCTTTGCGGCCGCCTCGGGCCATCGCGTGCGGGACGAATCAACACTGGCGACATTCGTCGGTCGAGCCATCGCCGCCCAAGCCGGCGCCCGCGTCGCGGCCGCACAAGCCACAGCCACGGTGGCGAAGTGTGCGGCGTGGGCCGCAAACGATGGCCCCGCAGGTCAAGAGGAGCGCGACCGCTGCGCTGTCCTCGCCGCACGCGCGTCCCGCGGTGACCCACTGCGGGACCTGGACAGCAGGGTCCCCGATCGTTAGCTGCCGCGGCCGTTTACGAGGTAAGAATGTCGAAGACCGCGACCGTCGCGAGCATGGTCCGCAACGCGGCGCGCAGCGAAGAAGAATTCGTCGGCACGATGCAGACCGTCTTCGAAGAAGACGATGTCGAGCGCATCGCCGATTTCTTTGACCGCCTCAACATCCCGCGCGGCCAAGGGGGCGACGCGCTCGCCAATGCCCTCCCCGCCGTCGACGGACCCGCCACCCAACGCGTGACGACGTGGGTGGACGAAGCTCGCATCGCCGTCGGCATCCAGCGCTTCCTGGACCGTCACGAGCGCAAGGTCAAGTGGCACGTCAGCCATCCGGCGCTCGATGGCGCCGAAAACATGCTGCTGCTCGTCCGGACGGCCATGTTCGTCACGAACGTTCGCCTCCGCCGCATCCAAAGCCTGCTCGCGAGCGACGCGCCGATGACCCCCCAAGACTGGGCCATCGCACGCGACCTCATGAACCGGAGCTTCCTGACGTGGCGCCACTTCCTTCAGCACCTTGCGGCGGACTGGATCGAGGCCATGCTCAAGGTGGCGACGCGCGAGGAGATTGCCGCGAAGTTGGGAAGCTTCTACGAGCTCATCGACCGCGAAATCCGCACCGTCGAAGAAATGCGGATCGCGTTCGAAGATCGCCGCCTGGAGCTCACGGTTCTGCCTGAGGGATTCCCCCCGGTTCGCCCGCCCAACTACTTTGGCGGCGACTTGCTCGGAAAGGGCCCCTGGAAGCAATACTGGATGAGCCTCGGCGGCCTCGCCCATCGCTTCCGTGAGTGCGCCGCCTAGCGGGCGGCTCGGTCACACCCCCCGCGCAGCGGGGTCCCAAATCACCTTGTGGACCTGCAGCATCAAACGCGCGGCCACGCGGTCGGTCACCATCCACTCCACGAGGGTGGCCGGCGAAAGCACGCCCCACACGGGCGAAAAGTGAACGGGCCAGCGCGCCGCCAGGCCGCGTTGCCGGATGACCTCGCGGGCCCACTCATAGTCGGTGCGATCCGCCAGAACGAACTTCACCTCGCCGTCGCGGTCGAGGACATCGAGGTTCTCCCACCGATTTCGGTCCTCCATCGCCGAACCCGGCGCCTTGAGATCGAGGATGACGCGCACTCCTGGGGGAACGCCGTCGATGGCCAGCGCACCACTCGTCTCCAGCAACACCTCGAGCCCGGCATCCAGGAGCTTCTGCATCAGCCCGACCGCATTGGGCTGCATGAGGGGCTCGCCCCCTGTGACCTCAACGGCTGGAAGGCCAAAGCGCAACACTTCGGCCACGACGTCGTCGACGTCCCGCCAGGTACCGCCCTGAAAGGTGAAGGTCGAATCGCACCACGTGCACCGCAGCGGGCAACCCGTGAGTCGAATGAAGACCATCGGCTTGCCGACGTGGGTCGATTCCCCCTGTACGGAGGCGTAGACCTCGGTCACGCGCAGGCGACGGTCGCGGGGGACTTCGTCTCGGTGCGGCACGACGCACGATAGCGCAGCGCCATGGGACGCGTCATCCTCGGCGCCTTGGCCATCGGGTGCGCGCCACCGCCGGCGCCCGTGGAGGACTGCATCGTTGACCCCCCCGCACCCGGGGAGTGGCGGGTGGGTCCCATCGTTTGCGCCGAGCAAATTCCGCCCGACGGCGACGCGAATCTCGGCGACCTGCTGCTCGCCAACTCGACCCTGAGGGCCGTGATCCGACACCCAGAATCGGCGCTGAGCCTCGTGGGCCACGACGGGGGAACGCTTGTCGACCTGGCGACTTGGGATGGTGACGACGACCTTTACGAAGCCCTGCCGATCGTCGCCGGAGGGTGGCTGGACATCACCTCGTGGAACGTGACGGACGACGGCGTCGAGATCGTCGGCACGCCCCGCGCTCTGCCCGGCGAAACGGAGTTGCTGGATTCCACCCCGACCTCGGTCGTTTGGCGGATCGATGCCGAGAGCCCAACCGTTCATGTCCTCGGCGCCAGCGCGCTCCGGATCCACCCTGCCGGCGCCTGGCGCCGACACGACAGTTTCGTACAGGCCGACCAGTGGTTTCGCACGGACGGCTCGGTCGTCAGCGATGAAGGAGGAGCCGCGACCTGGACGGGCGCCACGTTCATCGCCCTCGAAGCGCCAGAGGTCGCGGTGCAGGCCCTACCAGGGACCCCTACGGAGGGCTTCGCCCCTGGCGCCCTTGAGATCGCGGCCCGGGCCGGCGACGTCCTCCTTGGCGTGATCCCCGTCATCGACGGCCGCTTTTCAGGACGAATCCCAGCCGGTACGACGTCGCTTCGCGCGGAGGCGCCAGGCCGCGCACCGTCGCCCGACCGCTCTCCCGGAGGGTCGACCGTCCACCTGCTTGGCGCGCCGGCCGACGTGGTTGTCAGCTTCGCATGGGCCACCGGCGGCGCGCGGCCGATACGCGTGGACTGGGTCGCCGACGATGGACGCAGCGGCACCTTCGGCCTTTCGGCATCGGGCGGCACGTTGGCCCTTGGGGCCGGTGTCTCCACGCTCACCTTTGGAGCCGGACCCGCCTTCGACGGCCGAACCACACGCCTCGAGTTGGCCGACGACGCCGTGTTGCCGCTCACGGTCGCCCTCGACCGTCGGCTCTCCCCCGGTTCGCGCGTCGCCTGTTCGCTCGACGTCCGCGCCGACCGGGACCGAACCTGGCGACAAGGCGACGTCGCTGCAATGGCGCTGGCTGAGGCCGACGGCTTCGACTTCGTCCTGGCCACGGCCGAGAACGACGTCCCTTCGGTCAACGTCGCTTCCGACGGCGCACCGCGCATCGTGGCGCAGGAGGCAGTGGTCACCCCCGTCCCCGGCGGCCTCATTCGCTCCTGGCCGTGGTCGGCCGACGGCGACCGCCCCGGCCACGGCGCACCCGACCCACGTGGTCGCGACGTCGGGGACCTCGTGGCTGAAGCAGGAGGGGGCGGTCGTCACGTCGCCGTCGACCTGGATCTGCTGCCCGCCACGCCGTGGACCTGGCCGACCTCCCCCGACCTCGTCGTGCTTCCGGATCCCGACGGCGACCCCTCGACGCGGTGGGCTGGCTGGTGGGCGTTCTTGGACGCGGGCCTTCGGCTGACACCCGCCGGTCCCGTCACGTGGGCAGAGGTCGACGACGTGGCCAATTTCGCGGCCGTCGACGTGCACCAGGCACTGCTCAGCGGCTGGAGTGCGGCGGGCACCGGACCCGTGGCGACGCTCACCGTCGACGGCGCCACCGCGGGTGAACGCGCCCCGGAGCGCCCGCTACGCGGCGGCCCTCGGCTCGCGACTTGGGAGGTCGACGGACTGATCGGTGCGCCGACCGTGGCGCTTCTCACCGCGGGCGGGACCATCTTGGCGAGCGGCACGGATCTGGTTGGCAGCCTCGCCATCGAAGCCGACGATTGGGTCGTCCTGGCCGCCTGGGACGACGCCGGCCAATGGGCCGTCACAGGGCCGGTTTGGATTCCTTCGTCCTAGTCTCGGTCCACTCGCGAGGTTCGGCTGCTGGCGGCGTTTCTCCCGGTGATAGTCGTGCACCTTCGCGCCAACCGATCGTCTCCACCACAGTCCGTCCATCGGACCCGTACACCAGCTGCGTTCCGTGGCGCTTCCCCTTGTACCAATCCACCGCTTCTTCAAGGGTACCGTCGGCCCGGTAGCGCTTCCAGTTGCCGTTGCGCTGATTGCGCCAAAACCAACCGTCCACACTCATCTGACCGTTGGCATGGTACTGGATGAACAGGCCATTGCGGGCGCCGGTGGTGCCCTCGCACCATGTGGTCCGCCCCCCGTGCACCGGCACCGCGACGTGCCACGTCATGTACTTTGGGCACTCTGGAACCGCTGACTCACACGCCGCGAACCACCACCACATCGATCGCCTCGACGCGTCCCCTACCGCGTTTTTTGAGGGGCCATCAAGCCGACCGCAAATGTCCAGGGGCCATCATCGGCGCCCAAACGACGACACCAGACGACGAGGGCGACCCCGCGAATCGGAGCCTCCCCCTCTGGCACAATCTCCACGCGAACTTTGTCGCCAGGCTCAGCCCGAACGGTCGTCAGCAGGCAGAGTCCCCCTGACGATACGTCGCGAACCTCGCTCGTCGCCGCCACGGAGAGGCCAGAGCGCCCTTCAACGTAGAGGACGCCCCGATGGGCGACGGGGTATCGGGGGGCCATCCGACGATTGTCCATGTCGCCCATTCCTATAGGACCCATCGTCACCCGCCCACGAACCCTTGCGCCCACGGCTCACACTCAGGGTAGTAGCCCGCAGGCAAAGCTCAATGACATTCTCCTGGACATTGGCCGCAGCGCTGTCCGTTGCGGCCATCATCGCCGTCATGATCGCGATCGCGGTCGTTCGACGCGCGTTGGGTGCCCTCAAGTGGATGGCGCTCGGGTGCGCGGTCGTTGGCCTGCTTGGCTTGGCCAGTGGCATTGCTGTTGGCTCCCTCGCGGCGCGCTGACGCCCCACGATTCCGTGGCGATCGACGTCCCCACGGATAGGATGCCACTGGAGACGCGATGCGCACCCTCACTTTGTCCTTGGCGCTCGCCTGCAAGACGGACGACGGCGCCACCACCAACGTGCCGCCTGGGCCCACCGACTCCGACACGGACCCGTCCACCGACACGACCACGGAAACCACCACGACGTCCGAAACGGGCACGTCGTACACCACGCTCCCGGTCACGGCCGATTTCACCCGCCCTCGCGTGGCCGTGAACGACGCCACATCCTGTTGGCTGCGCCCCGATGACTCCACCATCGAGTGTTGGGGCCAAAGCGATGTCGCCAACGACGCGCCACGCGGGGCCTACCTACAGATCGATCTCGGTGGAGAATCGGCCTGTGTCCTGGATCCCTACGGTGTCGCCGTCTGCTGGGGCGACAATACCTTTGGCCAGCTGAATGTGCCCGACCAATCCTATTTCATCGACATCACTGTCGCTGATCGGCACGCTTGTGGCATTGAGACGGACGGCGGTCTCCTTTGTTGGGGAAGCACCGGCTACGGAATGATCAACGCGCCCGACGGGGCCTACGTCCAGGTGGACGCACAGAATCTCACGACCTGCGCGATTCGCACCGATGGTCTTACTTTTTGCTGGGGCAATACATTTACGGGACAAGCTGCCGTACCCCCGCTGGTGTTCACTGACGTGGACCTCGGCGAATTCCACGTTTGCGGCAAGGCCGACGACGGTGCGCTGGACTGCTGGGGCATCGACAACACCTTCGGACAGCTCGACGCCCCCATCGATGGTGGACCCTACGTCGACATTTCGGCCGGGCACCTCCATGGGTGCGCGTTGTCGGACGCCGGAGTTGCCACCTGCTGGGGCGACGCCAACTTGGACCGTCTCGAAGCCCCTTCCACGATGGGCTTCATCCAAATCGACGCCGCGGCGGCACATACGTGCGCCATCACCGAATCGGCCATCGATTGCTGGGGCGACAACACGGCAGGCCAGTTGCCCTGATCAGACCTGCGCAGCGGTTGCAAAGGCCTCAGCGACGAACACCGCCTGGCTCGGGTTGAGCCGGGGGTCACACGCCGAGCCGTAAGCCCGTCGAAGGTCTGCTTCGACGACCCCGCAGCCGACGCACTCCGTGACGTCTTCGCCGGCCACCTCGAGGTGGAGCCCCGAAAGCCGTGTCCCCGCCGCCCGGTGTGCGCGCGCCGTCACGGCGATCTCCTCCACGACATCGTCAACGAAGCGTACCTTTCGGCCGTCGGGCATCGCCCGCGTGTTGCCGTGCATCGGGTCCACCAGCCAGCCGGCTGCCAGCCCTGCCCCAGCGTCCAACAGCTCGGGCAAGCGTCCCGGCGCGGCGGAGCCGAGCCGCGTGACGAAGGTCAAACGCCCCGGCGACCCCGAAGGGTCCAGTCGTGCCGCCAACGCACATACGTCCGCTCCGGTCGCCTTGGGACCCAGCTTGACGGCCACTGGATTTTCGCACGCCGCGAAAAAGGCCACGTGTTTTCCGTCGAGCTGACGCGTACGATCTCCGATCCAGGGGAAATGCGTCGACAGACACCAATGGCCTGCGCGACGCGGGACCTCGCGGGTCAACGCCCCTTCGTAGCCGAGGTGAAGGCCCTCGTGGGACGTGTACAGCGCCGCATCTGGCCGCCGCGCCCCGTCCAAAGCATCGCCGACGGCGAGCGCTCGCCTCACCGTCTCTTGATGACCTTCGTACCGCACACGCACCGCCCCCAGCAGGTCCTTGGCGTCCCAGGCGCTCGCGGCGTGCAGGTCGGCAAACCCGCCTGCGAGCAGGCTGCGAACGAAGTTCAGCGTGAGCGCCGCGTTGTGGTAGCCATCGACCAGCCGCCGGGGGTCGGGCCGTCGAATGTCTGCGTCAAAGGCCGCACCGTTGACGAGGTCCCCAAAGTAGCTTGGGAGCGTGACGGCGGAACCGTCGGCACCCTGGCGCGTCTCTGTCGGCTCGGAACGAGGCTTCGCATATTGTCCGGCCAAACGCCCGATCCGCACGACGGGCCGCTGGGTCGTCGCCACGAGAACGAGGCTCATCCTCAGCAGCACCTTGAGCCGCGCGCTGATGGACGCCGAACGACAGTCGTCGAAGGTCTCGGCACAATCCCCTGCGACAAGCACCAAGCGACGGCCGGCCGCGGCGTCGGCAAGGTCCCCCCGCAGGCGTTCGATCTCCCAACTCGTGACGAGGGGTGGGCTCGTCGACAGGCGGTTCAGCGCCACTTTTAGGCCCGCCTCGTCGTCGTAGCGCCCGTCGAAACCGGCGCCGCTCACGACATGGCCAACATCGCGTCCAGCGGGCGCTTTGCGGCCAGGCGCAGCGACTCCTCCAACTCGATCTCCGGCGCCAGGTCGCGAAGCGCCCGGTAGGCTTTGAGCAGCGTGTTGCGCCGCATGTGGGGACACTCGTTGCACGCGCAGCTGATGTCGCGGCCCGGAATGGCGACGAACGTGGCGTCCGGTCGCGCGAGACGCATCTTGTGCAGAATTCCGGACTCCGTCGCGACGAGAAAGGTGGTCGCCGGATCGGTCGTCGCCCGCTGTAGCAACGCCGTCGTACTTCCGACGAAGTCTGCGTGGATGAGCACTTCGGCCGGGCACTCTGGGTGCGCGAGAATGGGCGCGCCGGGGTGGCGCGCGCGCAAATCGAGGACGACGCGCTCTGCGACGGCTTCATGGACGATGCAGGCGCCAGGCCACAGGTCCATCGGTCGCCCCGTCTGGGCGACCAGCCAGGCGCCGAGGTGCCGGTCTGGGCCAAACAGGATGGGTCGGTCGGTCGGAAGCGCCGACACGATGCGCCGTGCGTTGGACGACGTCACGATCACATCGGACAGCGCCTTCGTGGCCGCCGTACAGTTGATGTAGGACACGATGATGTGGTCGGGGTGGGCGGCTTTCCACGCTGCAAGCGCAGGTGCAGGTGCAGCATCGGCCAGGCTGCATCCCGCATCAAGGTCCGGCAGGACGACGCGGCGGCTCGGATTGAGGATCTTGGCGGTCTCCGCCATGAAGTGAACGCCGCAAAACAGGATGACGTCAGCCTCGCAGCGCTGTGCAGCGACAGCGAGTTGGAGGCTGTCACCGACATGGTCGGCGAGGTCCTGAAGCGTCGAGTCCTGGTAGTAGTGAGCAAGCACGACCGCATTGCGTTCTTGTACCAGGGTACGAAACGCGTCCGGCAATTCCGCAGGCGATGGCTCAGCAACCATGGCCGCCCCGTTTAAGCGCCGGGCACGTGTCGTCCAGGGGTTCAGAGTCCTATGAGGAGCGTGGAACCCGTGCAGACCTCGTCGCCCAAACGGGCTTGGATCTCTTCCACCGAGACCCCGACACCGTAGTAGACGCAACTGTCGAGGAAGTCGTCATCGACGAGCCACGCCGTGTACAACACGGCGAAACCAGGCTGACCCTCCAGGCGGCAGTCCCACGTCGTTTGACCGGCTGTCGCACTGGCCTCGACAATGGGAAAGGTCGCCGTCACGTGCCCCGTTTCGGCGTCCAGGTTGCCCTCGGAAAGGTCGTGTTTCTCGAGGGGAGTCGAACACGTGTCGCAGAAGATCTCGATGCGACCGAGCTTCCACTCGGCCCCAGCGTCCGCTGGCGGCAGTCCCGTCACCACCATGTTGTACTCGGCGACGGCCAAATCAGGATCGACCGCGCAGTCGAGCGAGAAGAAGGGGTTCCATTCCCCGGTCGGAACGGTCGTCGGGTCGTCGGTGACGTCCACGACGTCGGTCACGACGGGGTCGTCGCCGAAACCAAGAAAGCCCGAACAGGCCGCAAGCCACGCCAGCACCATGTGCCCTCCCATCGCATCATGGCCCGCCCGAACTGCCGTCGTCTACTCCCTTGACCATCCTTCGACCGCGCGCGCGCGGATGGTGTTGGGCGTGTTGTTCGCGCAGGTGTTCGCCCGCCACGTGCGTGTAGACTTGGGTCGTCGCGATGTCAGCGTGGCCGAGCAGGGCTTGCACAACGCGAAGGTCGGCCCCTCCTCGAAGCAGATGCGTGGCAAAGGCATGGCGGAGGACGTGCGGGCTCGCCTTGCCCCTCAAGCCCGCCCTCCGCGCATGTTGGCCCATCCTCTGCCAGAAATTCTGGCGCGTCATGCCTGTGCCCCGCGCGGTGACGAACAGCGCCGGGCTTCGTCCACTCGGGTCGAGGGCCGACCGCCCCTCCGCGAGCCATTGAGCCACGAATCCTGCGGCAGTGTCACCGAGCGGAACGAGGCGTTCCTTGTCCCCTTTTCCACGCACACGAACAAGCCCCTCCGCGAGATCGACGGCGGAACGGCGAAGCGTGACGAGTTCGCTGACCCGTAGCCCGGACGCGTACAACAACTCGAGCATGGCCCGGTCGCGACGCCCAAGCGCGTCACCCGGCACGGATTCCAGCAAGGCGACGACGTCATCGGCCGACCACACCGTCGGCAGGGGCGCGGTGAACCGAGGTGCGTCGACGAGCGCCGTGGGGTCGGATGAAGCCAACCCTTCATCGCGGCAGAATCGGTAAAAGCCGCGAAGGGCCGATCGTGCGCGTGCAATGGACCGAGCCCCCAACCCGGCGACGTTCAAATGGACAAGATGGTCGGCGACGTCGTCCCGAACCACCTCGGACGGCGCCCGACGCCCCTTGGCGGTCAGAAACACCAAGTGGCGGCGAACGTCCCGCGCGTACGCCTCTCGCGTCCGACCCGATGCGCCCCGCTCGGTGGACAGCGTGGACAGCCACGCGTCCATCGCCGCCTCCAGCGCCGTCACAGTCGCACCATCGTCGCCAGGCGCGCGACGAGGTCGAGCGCCATCCGAGGCGTGAGGTCGTCCACAGATACGGCCAAGAGGGCCTCCCGGACGGGATCCACCGGAACCTCAGCCACGGCGGACAACGGAGGTGCCGACCCGAACAAGCTGAGTTGGCGTCGCTCGTCGCGAGGCGCGTTCCGTTCGAGTCCCATCAGCAGGACGCGTGCGCGCGCGACGACGCCTTCGGGCATACCCGCCAACCGGGCACACTGGATGCCGTAGCTCCGGCTCGCTGCGCCCGGCCGAAGCTGGTGGAGAAAGGTGATGCTGTCGGCGCGTTCGGCCACGGCCACGTGATGATTCCCGACCCCGTCGACCTCGTCCGCCAGCCGCGCAAGTTCCTGGTAGTGCGTAGCAAATAGCGTCCGGCAGCCGACCCGTGCGGCGAGGTCCTCCGCGACGGCCCAGGCGATCGACAGCCCGTCCCAGGTCGACGTACCCCGGCCAATTTCGTCGAGGATCACGAGGGACGACGGTCCCGCAGCGCGCAAGATGGCCGCGGTCTCTGACATTTCCACGAGGAACGTCGAACGCCCACGCGCCAAATCGTCGGACGCTCCGACCCTGGAGAAAATCCGATCGATCACGCCGATTTCAGCGGAATGCGCGGGGACGAAACTCCCCATCTGGGCCAGGATGGCGGTCAGCGCAACCTGCCGCAACAGGGTCGATTTTCCAGCCATATTGGGCCCGGTGACCAATGCGAGCCGTTCTCCGGCCGCGTCCAGCGCCACGTCATTGGGTACAAATCGCCCAACGCCCGTCTCGACCACCGGGTGACGTGAACCCACGAGATGGAGACGCGTACCCGCGTTGACATGAGGCCGGACCCACTGTTCAACGTCCGCGACCTCGGCCAAAGCGCAGAATGCGTCCAAGGACCCCAGATGTCCGCCCAACGCCAACAGCCGGCTCGCCGCCGCGGCGACCGTTGCGACAACATCTGCCCAGAGACCTGCCTCGAGCCGAACGCGGGCGTCGTCGGCCCCCAACACCGCCTCTTCCAACTCTTTGAGCTCGTGAGTGATGAACCGCTCGCCACCCGCGACCGTCTGGCGCCGAATCCAGCTCGCCGGGACCCGGTGCAGGTTGGCCTTAGAGACTTCCAGGTAGAACCCAAAGACCCGGTTGCGCCGTACCTTCAGGCTTGCGATGCCAGAGTCGGCGACCAAGCGCGCCTCGAGGGCCGCCATCTGGGAGGTGGCATCGTGAGCGAGCGCGGCCAACCGATCGAGATCAGCGTGGGCGCCGAGCCGGATCATCCCACCATCCGTCGCCGTGGCCGGAGGGTCCTCGACCAACCAATGGGAAAGCGTGACGGCGAGGTCGGCGATGCCGTCGTGCGGCACCCAAGGCAGGTCCCCCACACGTTCGGACGCCAACGCCACCAACGTCGGCATGCGGGCCAGCGTGTCCCGCAAGGCTCCCAACTCTCGGGGGGAGACCGTTCCCACACATGCGCGTGCCGCAAGTCGCTCGACGTCCGCACAGCCCGCCAACGTCTCGCGAAGCGCCCGACGGCCTCCAGGCGAATCGACAAGTTGCGTCACTGCGTCGAGCCGGACCCCAATCGCAACCGGGTCGCGCAACGGCGCGGCCAGCAGGTCGCGCAACCGCCGCGCGCCCATCGCCGTGACCGTCCGATCGAGGAGCCCGAGCAGGCTGCCTGCCCGTTGGCCCGTGCGCGACGTTCGGAACAGCTCGAGGTGCACGCGTGTCGTCGCGTCGATGATGAGGTGGTCGTCCGTCCGGATCGCCTGTAGCCGGCCCACGTGGCTCGCCGGCCGCCGACACACGTCACGGACGTAGGCCAACGCCGCTCCCACCGCCGGGAGCGCGGCGGGCTCGAGGCCAAGATGGGACGGGTCCATCCGCCCCACAACCTCGGCCAGCGCGGCTTCCGCCTCATCCACCCGCCACGCGCGAGGGTCCACCGGCGCAACCGGCAAGTCCAAGAGCGCCGACGCGAGGTCGCCAGTCACCTCCCCGTGGACGATCACTTCGCACGGCTCGTGCCTCGCGATCCAAGCGGCCGCGGCGTCCTGTGTCGCCGCCACGCCAAACCGCAGGTCGCCCGTAGACGCGTCCACGAGAGCGACGCCGACCCCCTTCCTGCCGACGTGCACCGCAGCGAGCCATTGGTGGGTTGAGGCGTCGGTCAGGTCGAGGGCCACCCCGGGCGTGACGACGCGCACGATGGCGCGCTTGACGATTCCTTTGGCGGTGGCGGGGTCCTCCACCTGGTCGGCGATCGCCACCCGGTGCCCAGCCTCGACGAGCTTTCGCACGTATTGGGCGACGGCATGCCACGGCACGCCGCACATCGGTACCGGGTCCGGGTCGTCCCGATTGCGGGTGGTGAGTTGGACCTCGAGAATGGGGGCCGCCATGACGGCGGCCTCGAAGAACAGCTCGTAGAAATCCCCCATGCGAAACAGGAGGAGCGCGTCGCCGGCCTCGGCCTTCAAGGCCCGAAGCTGCTGGAACATCGGCGTATCGTTCGCCATCCGTCCCCCGTCGGCGCCGCTATCGCGCCGCCCGGATCTCAGATCCGCCGGTACACCGTGGCAGCGTGGCCATCGGCGTCCCAACTGTCGGGCGTCCTCCATTCGCGCTCGACGACGAAGCCGGTGGGTACCGGCCGCTTCGTCTCCTCGGGCTCGAGAGAACAGACGGCCACGACGAGTTGCCCCCGTGGACCGACATGATGGGCCGCTGCGGAGACCACTGTGGCTTGGCGTCGGGCCAATTCCGGCAATTCCCACGGGTCGCGGCGCCACTTGATTTCGGGATGCCGGCGCAGCGTGCCAAGGCCGGAACACGGCGCGTCGACGAGCACCGCGTCAAACTTCCCAAGCGCCGCTGGACCTCGCGTCCAATCATGGGCGACGACGTCGAAGCTCATCCTCAGGCGCCGCTGACCCTCGCGCAGACGCTCGAGCCGGTCCGCACGATCGACGGCCGTCACGCGAGCGCCACGCGCAGTAAGCCGGAACGACTTTCCCCCGGGCGCGGCGCAAGCATCGAGCACGCGCTCCCCCTCCACCAGGTCGGCCACGGCGACGGCCGCCAGGTCGGCGACCCACCAAGCCCCCTCCGCAAATCCTGGCTTGTCCGCGACACGGCCGCCGCTTGACCAACGCCCAACCCCCGGCACTTCCGTCGGTGACACCTCGTCGGGCCATGGTGAGCCCGCCTGGAACACGGTCGTCAGCGGCGCCGGCTCGGCCGCCCGATCCGCCCGGGCCGCCGCATCTGGCCATCGCGCCGACCAACGCTCCCACAACCACTCTGGGAGGTTCGCTAGGTCCGACGCTCCCATCGTTTCAGGTGGGCTCGCGCGGCGGAGCACACCGTTGACCAGCCCGCTTGCCCGCCCGCCCCCAAGGGCCCGAACGACCTCCACGGCCTGGTCGACCGCTGCATGGGCCGAGCGCCCGTCAATCCAGCGTTCCCAGGCCCCCAACCGCAGCGCCGCCCGAACGGGCGCGTCCAGGCCGCCAAGCGGTTGGGCCAATGCGGTCCGCAGGATCGCATCCACCTGTCCCCTGCGCCGCAACACGCCGAACACCATCGCCCACGCCGCCGCGCGCGATGCGACGGGGACGTCGGCGACGCGGTCTTCGGCGTGCGCGCCGTCTTCCACCTCGATGAGGACGCGGGCAGCTGCGACGCGCGCCGGTGTCGCCCGTGTGAGTCGCCCCTCTTGGGTCAGTCCAGGCAAGGGATCAACGCCAGGTCGGATCCCCGACCGGCGCCTCTGGGACCTCGCGCTCCAAGGCGCGCACCCGCGAGGCGAGCCGCATGCGGCCGGGGACGAGCCAGAGGAGGGCCAGGACGAAACCGCCCCCCGCCGAAGCCGCCATCAGGACGACGACACTGACGGGTTTGCGGAGTTCCCAGGCGGACAAGCCCAGGTCGACGCTGAGTTGGGTCGTGCGTGAGCCGTTCTGAATGCCGAACAGCGTGACCAGCAGCCCAAGGGCCAACACAGCGCCGAGACGGATGAGGGTTCCCCACATGCCGCTTCCTTAGCCCCTCTGTGGGCGGGCGACCCTTGGCCGCCCGCAGGCCTGCTCAGCCCTGGCCCTTGTCGCCGAGCTTCTGCTTGAGGTTGCCCATCACGTCGCCAAGGCGAGCGCTCGACGAGCGCTGCTGCTGCGCAAAGGCCTCGGGGTCGTCAGACCGCTCCGTCGCGCCCTTCTCCGAAAGGCTGATCTTGCGGTCGCGGGCGTCGATGTGGATGATCTGGGCCTGGACGTCTTTGCCATCCGGGTAGAGATCCTTCCAATCCCCACCCTCGCTGACCATCTCCGACACGTGCACGAGGCCTTCGACGCCATCTTCGAGTTCGACGAAGAAGCCGAAGTCAGCACGGTGGACGACCTTACCGCCCACGATCTGGCCCGTGTAGAAGCGGCTGTGGACCGTGTACCAGGGGTCCTCGGAGAGCTGCTTGACGCCCAAGCTGAACCGCTCGTTCTCCTTGTCGATGGAGAGCACGCGGGCCTCGACGTCGTCGCCCTTCTTGTACTTGTCGCCGGGGTGCCGGATCCGGCTGCCCCAAGACATGTCGGAGATGTGGACCAGGCCGTCGATGCCCTCGTCGATGCCGACGAAAACGCCGAAGTCGGTGATGTTGCGCACCTTGCCGGTGACGACCGCGCCCACCGGGTACTGCGCTTCCACGAGGTCCCACGGGTTCGGCTCAAGCTGCCGGCGGCCGAGCGAAATCCGCTTGTTGTCCACGTCGACGCCGAGAACCTTGGCCTCGACCTCGTCGGCGACATTCAGCAGCTTGCTCGGGTGCTTGATCCGCTTGTTCCAAGTGAGCTCGGAGATGTGGATCAGGCCCTCGATGCCGTCTTCCAGCTCCACGAAGGCGCCGTAGTCGGCGATCGACACGACCTTGCCGCGGACGATGGAGCCGACCGGGTACTTGTACTCGGCCTCCTCCCAAGGATCGGGGCGGATTTGCTTGTAGCCAAGGCTGACCCGCTGGGTTTCCGGGTCGAACTTGAGGACCTTGACTTCGACGCTGTCGCCGACGTTGAACATCTCGCCCGGGTGCGCCATACGGCCCCAGGACATGTCGGTGATGTGCAGCAAGCCGTCGATACCGCCCAAGTCGACGAACGCGCCGTAGTCCGTGATGTTCTTGATCTGGCCGGTCATGATCGCGCCGATCTGGAGGCGCTGAATCGTCTCCTCGCGCTTGTCTTCGCGCTCCTGCTCGAGCAGCGCGCGGCGGCTGAGCACGATGTTGCCGCGCTTCTTGTTGAACTTGATGATCTTGAAATCGAAGGTTTCGCCGATCAACTTGTCGAGGTTCTTCACGGGCCGGAGATCGACCTGGCTGCCCGGGAGGAAGGCCTTGACGCCGATGTCGACGGACAGACCGCCCTTGACTCGACCCGTGACCACACCCTTGACGACTTCGTCCTTCTCGACGGCCTTGGAAATCTCGTCCCAGGCCTTCATCAGATCGGCCTTCTCCTTGGAGAGGACGAGCTGGCCATCTTCCTCTTCCATCTGGTCGAGGTACACGTCGACCAGATCGCCGAGCTTGAGCGTGATTTCCCCTTCCGGCGTGCGGAACTCCTTCGTCGGGATCAGACCCTCGGCCTTGTACGAGATGTCGACCGTCACCCACTCGTCGGTGATGAGGATCACCCGCCCCTGCACAACCGATTGCTCACGGACACCCTTTTCCTCCATGTAGGAGTTGAAGAGGCCCTTGAACTGGTCATCCGAAATTTGGTCCAGGGGAAGGTCGACGAGGTTGGGATCGATCATGGCGTGTCGGCTCGGGGTCCGCTTCAAAGCGCGGAGCTGCAGGTTCGCTGCGGTCGGCCCGACCGCACAGGGTCACGGCGCGGCGAAGGCCACGTCGCAAGCCCGCGCGGATAACGCCCGCCTGGGGCTCGGTCAACGCGCGTCGGCGGCGAGCCTGCGGGCCACAAGTTCCAACACACGGTCGACCGCCGCGCGCAGCGTGAGGTCTGTCGTGTCGACGCGAACGGCATCCGGCGCACACACGAGCGGTGCCACCGAGCGCTCGCGGTCCTGGCGGTCGCGCAATTCCAGGGCGTCGCGGACTTCGGCAAAGGAGCGCACATCGCCGCGGCGAATCAGCTCTTCGTGGCGCCGACGGGCACGCTCGTCGAGGTCGGCGTCAAGGTAGATCTTGAGGTCGGCGTCGGGAAGCACGACGGTGCCGATGTCGCGGCCGTCCATCACGATCCCGCCCTTCCGGGCGAGCGACCTCTGGGTCGACAGCAGGGCGGCGCGAACGGGCGGCAACCGGCTGACGTCGCTGGCCGCACGCCCCACACTCTCCTCGCGGAGGCCCGGGGTGATGTCCTCACCGTCCACGAAGCTGTGCAGAACGTCGCCGTCCCACGCCATGTCGAACTCGAGGCCCTCGGCCAACGCGCCCATGTCCTTGCCGTCGTCGAGCTGAACGCCCCGTCGGAGGGCCACGAGCGCCACGGCCCGGTACATCGCGCCGGTGTCGACGTACCGGTAGCCGAGCGTCCTCGCGACCCATCGGGCCACGGTCCCTTTGCCCGCCGAACCGGGGCCGTCGATCGCGATCGTCAGCTTGCGCGCCACGTGTCCACCTATCGCGGCGCCGCTGACCACCGGGACAGGTGACGCCAAAAGGTCGGGTAGCTGCTCGCCACGCTCTCGGCGCCTCCAACGACTGCGCCCCGTCCCCCGCCTCCAAGCACGGCAGCGGCCATCGCGATGCGGTGGTCGTGGCCAGCGTCGATCTCCACCGCTCGACGAGGGCCACCCCCAAAGATGGACATGCCGTCCAGCCGCGCTTCGACCTCGATTCCAGCACCCGACAACAGCTCTTCCAAGGCGGCGAGGCGGTCGGACTCCTTGACGCGCAACTCGGCCAGGTCCCGAAGTTCCGAAGGCGAACCCGCAAAGGCCATTGCGATGGCGAGCGCAGGAATCTCGTCGAGGCACCGCAGCGCCAAGGTCCCATCCACGTGGGCCCCGACGAGCGCGCCGGGTCCAGTGACCGTCACGTGACCCATCGGTTCGCGACCCAGCCCTTGGCCGTCGGCGACCTCCACGTGCGCTCCCATCGACCGCAACACGTCCAGCGCTCCCGTACGGAAGGGGTTGAGAGACACGTCCGGCGTGTGGACGACCGCCCCAGGCGTGATTGCGGCGGCCACCCACCAGAAGCACGCGGAGGACGGGTCGCGCGGGACCTTCATTGCCCAAGGCGCGAGGCATGAAGGTCGAAGCACGCCGCGCAGGCCCTCCAGATCGAGGTCGGCGCCCGCATCCAACAACAATCGCTCCGTATGGTCGCGGGCCCCCGGTGGGGAGTTCAGCTCCACCCCGACGCGAAGGCCAGCCAACCACACCGCCGACCGCAGTTGCGCGCTCGGCAGCGCGAGGTCCACGACGGCGCGGTGCCGTGCCGGGCCCGTCAGCCTCAACGGGACACGGGCCCCATCATGGCCGATTCCGAAACGCGCCAGGGGTTCGAGTACGCGGCCCATCGGACGGCGACGGAGGCTTTCGTCTCCGTCCAAGGACAACGGCCCCTCCACGTGCGCGGCGAGGGCGGCCCCGATCCGCATGGTCGTGCCGCTGTTGCCACACTGGACGAGGCCGGCCGGGCTCCGGAGGACGGAGGGCGGGGACAGCCGAATCCCACCCGCGACGGACTCGACGGACACGCCCAAGGCCGCGACGAGGCCGACGGAGGCCCTGACGTCGGCGCCGTCGGGCAGCCCCTTCACCGTACATGGACCATCGGCGACGGCGGCGAAGAGTACGCGGCGGTGTGCGATCGACTTGTCGCCAGGCACCCGGATCGTGCACCGCGGAGGCGCCGTCCAGGGTGCAACCGTGCGCTTCACTTCAGCGCGTCGACGGGACCCAGGGACCGAAATCGGTCGTAGCGCTGGGCACGGAGTGCAGCGCCGTCCAGCCCGCTGAGCGACCCGAGGTGCTCGGCCAGGGCGCGGCCAACGGAGGCAACAGTTTCGGCGACCGCGCGATGGGCGCCACCGGCAGGCTCGGGGATGATTCCGTCGATCACACCAAGTTCGAGGCAGTCGGCCGCCGTGATGCGTAGCGCCGCCGCCGCGCGTGGGCCCTCGGCGCGGTCGCGCCAGAGGATGGCCGCACAGCCCTCTGGGCTGATGACCGAGTAGACGCTGTTCTCGAGCATGAGCACCCGGTTTCCGACACCGAGCGCGAGCGCCCCGCCTGAGCCGCCTTCTCCGCAAACGACCGCGATGACGGGTACCCGTAGCCGCGACATTTCCAGGATGTTTCGCGCGATGGCCTCCGCTTGTCCTCGTTCCTCGGCGTCTACGCCTGGGTACGCCCCCGGCGTGTCGATGAACGTCAGGATCGGCAGGCCTTGCGCGTCGGCCAACCGCATGAGGCGCAACGCCTTGCGGTAGCCGTCGGGCCGGGCCATCCCAAAATTCCGGTAGAGATTCTCCTTCGTGTTCCGGCCCTTTTGGTGTCCGATGACGACGACCGGCAGGCCGTCGACCGACGTCCCCGGCAGACGCAGGCGGGCGACACCCCCGACGATGGCGCGATCGTCGAAGCCCCCGCGGTCGCCGTGAAGTTCGGTGAACTCGGTCATGAGCCCAGCGACGTAGTCGAGCACGTAGGGCCGACCCGGATGTCGGGCGAGTTGCGTGCGCTGCCAGGGCGTCAACCGAGAGAAGATGCGCTGTTGAAGTTCGTTGGCGCGGAGCGCCAATTGCTCGATGGAAGAACTCAGGCTGACGCCATCGCTCTGTTCAAGCTCACGAAGCTGCTCAATGCGACGCCAAAGCTCAACAATCGGCCGTTCGAAGTCCAGGGTGACGTCCACGCACCCTCCCGAGCTGGCCGCTAACGTGCCGCCCCCCACAGCCGCCCGGCCGCGTCGACCGCCCGGTCGGGGGACGCGCCGTCCAACGCGGGCCAACCAAGCGAACGGAGCCACGTCCGCTGTTTGCGGGCGAAACGGCGCGTGTCGCGCGCGGTCTCGTCGAGCGCGGCCGCCCACGACGTCCCCTCCGCGACGGCGCGGGCCACGTGCCGGTAGCCAAGGCTCCGCATCGACCGAAGCGACCGTGTGTAGCCAGCGGCCAACAGCCCCTCGACCTCGTCGCGGTACCCTTCCGCGTCCATGTTCACGATCCGCTGATCGATTCGCTCGTCGAGGTCTGCACGGTCAATCGTCAGCCCGACCACGTGCGTTGCGACCGGGGCCAATTGGTGCCGCCGGTGGTGCTCCGACAGGGGGACTCCCGTCGCCAGCACGACCTCGAGTCCACGGACCAGTCGAACCCGGTCGCGGGGCGCCAACCGCAGCGCAAGGGCCGGATCGACGCGCGCGAGCCACCCGTGGAGGTCCGGTTCGCGCTCAAGTGCCGCGCGAAGGGCGGGATCGGGACGCGGCAGGTCGACGAGCCCGCGAACCAGGGCCGCCAAGTAGAAATGGGTTCCGCCGACGACAACGACGCGTTCGTGCGATCGGCGTGCGGCGTCCACCAACTCAAGAAAGCTGGCGACGTCGAAGTCCTCATCCGGCAGGACCACGTCGAGACCGTAGTGCGGCACGCCCAGCCGCTCCGCCCGCGGAACCTTGGCGGTCCCCACGTCCATCCCGGCGTAGACCTGCATCGCATCGGCGCTGACCACGACCGCGTCAAAACGTCGGGCGATCGCGATGGCCACGGCGCTCTTGCCAGCGCCGGTCGGGCCGGCCACCACGAGCAGCGGGGGTGGCGACACGCCATCGGCTATCGCGGGCCCATGAGGCCGCACGCGCGCGTCGTCAGGCGACGGCGACGCCGTCCGCCAGTTCCTCCAACCGCCACCCCGGCACGACCCGAACCTCGCAGCAGAAGTGGCAGGTCACCTCCGCTTGGCCCAGTTCGGCGACGATGCTTCGCAACTCGTCCGGGCCCAAACCGCGCAACATGCCCTCCACGCGGTCGTCCGAGCACGTGCACTGCCACGTCAGCGGGGTCTCGGACAACACCTCGATGGGTTCGCGCCCGAATTCGCCGCCGACCGCCTCGATCACGCGTTCGTCCAGGTTTTGGGCCTCGCGCAGCCAAGCCACGCGCTCGGCGAACGCGGCGATGTCCAGGGAAGGAGCGTTGGCGTCGGGAGGAAGGCGCTCGATCAACAAGCCGCCGGCGAAGTCGATGGTGCCATCGCCCCTCACATGCGCCGCGAGGCGGATCACGGCCTCCACCTGCGCGCTGTCGGTCAGGTGGCGCTGAAGGGCCTGTTCGATCGTCTGGAGCTGAATCTCGGTGACGCCACGGTACAGCTCGCGAATGGCGTCGGATTTGATCGCGAGCAACATGCCAACCACGACCGGTCGGGGTGGGATGTCCGCCGGAGCGAATCGGGCTCGGAACACCCCCGACGCCGAGATCTCGCCGTACCAGCCACACGGCGGGCTGGTGGCCTGCAATTGAATCGCAAGCCGTTCGTCGCCCTTGATGTGGCTGCCCATCAGCGCCGTCGCAGCCGACAACACCCCGGCTGCGGCCGCCGCATTGGGGGCCAAGCCATGTCGACGCTGCGTTTCCCGAGCGAGGCCGGTCACGTCGACCGCGATCAGTCGCGCGGCGCCGCCTAGGGCAAGCGCGCGCAGCATCCGTCCATCATCGGCCACGGCATGGCTCCACTTCGATCCACGTGCGCGCCTCCGGCCAACAGCGACCGCCCTGGCACCCTTGGTGAACCACGAGCAGGGCGACGTCGACGGCACCCCCGGTGCAGGTGAACGGCACGTCGACCGTCGAGTCGGCCACGAGCAAGACGACGCGGACATCATCGTCGCGTTCGACTTCGACGCCGGGAGGTACCACCGGCTCGGCCAGTTGAACGCCGTCGGTCCGCACCGGCACCACGCGAAGGCTGTCTCGACGAATCGCACCGCCCGCCGGGAGCGCGACGTGTAGCCGCAGCGTGCCGGCCCCATCTCGCTCGACGACGCTCGCCGTCCAACGGAACGGATCGGGCAGATCGGTGGGGAGGATGGCCTCCACCGCGACGGTGTCCTGAGCCAGCGCAGCCGACATCACCGTCACCGCAACCACGCGACAACCCCCACGCGGCTATTAGCCCGCCCGCTTCACGGAGCCCGTCGCAAGGTGTCACGACCCATCCCGAGCATCGGACTCGTCATCCCGGCGCGCGACGAAGCTCAGGCGCTCCCTTGGGTCCTCCAACGCGTGCCGACGGGCATTCGAGTCGTGGTTGCCGACAACGACAGCCGGGACCGCACCGCGGCCGTCGCAGCCGAACACGGCGCGCTCGTCGTGCACGCGCCCCGCCGCGGCTATGGCGAAGCGATGTGCCAAGGAATGGCGGCCTTGGCGCTCGATCCGCCGGACATTGCAGTGGTCATCGACGCCGACGGGGCCGACGATCCCAAGCACCTGCCCCAACTGATCGCGCCCATCCTCTCGGGGGAAGCCGACATCGCGCTCGCCCGCCGGCTGGCCGCTCCGGCTGCGCTCACCCCCGCCCAGCGCTTCGGCAACGGCCTCGCCACCCGCCTCATCGCGTGGCGGACCGGGCGGCGGTACCGCGACCTGGGGCCCTTTCGGGCCTTCACTTGGGACGCCTGGACCCGCCTGGAGATCGAGGACCGAACCTGGGGGATCCACGTCGAGGCCCAGATGAAGGCGGTCCGCTTGGGACTCCGCACCGTCGAGGTCCCGCTACCCTATGCCTGCCGGCGCGCCGGGCAGAGCAAGATCTCGGGGGAGCTCAAGGGCGCCGCCCGAGCCGGCGTGCGCATCCTCGCCGCGGTTCACCGGTACGGCGGCTGACGGCTGGATAGGTCCGGCCGCCCGAGGTTCCGTTGCCCCACCTCCCCTCCCCCCGGTCTGACCTCGCCACCGTCCACGTCATGGGGGTCGGGGGTACCGCGATGGCCGCACTCGCCGGCATGTTGGTCGACGCCGGCTACCGCGTGACGGGCTCCGACCGCGCCGTCTACCCGCCGATGTCCGACGTCCTGCGCAACATCGGTGTCACCGTCATGGAGGGGTACGAGGCGTCGAACCTCGCACACCGGCCGGACCTCGTCGTCGTTGGCAACGTCATCCGCAAGACCTACGCGGAAGCCGAAGCGTTGCTCGCCTCCGACCTGGCCTATTGCTCCTTTCCCGAGGCCCTGGGTGCGCTGTTCCTGGCCGATGCGCACAGCCTCGTCGTCGCCGGCACCCAGGGCAAGACGACGACGACGTCCATCCTCGCCTGGCTCCTCGAAGCGGGTGGCCTCCACCCTGGGTTCCTTGTCGGCGGCGTCGCCCGCAACTTCGACCGTACCGCACGCCGCGGCGCGGGCACCCACTTCGTCGTCGAGGGCGACGAGTACGACACGGGCTTCTTCGACAAAGGACCCAAGTTCCTGCACTATCGGGCGCGCACCGCGATCGTGACATCCGTCGAATTCGACCACGCCGACATCTACGCGGACTTCGACAGCTACCGAGCCAGCTTCGTCCGGCTCGCCCGGTCGCTGCCGACCGACGGCCTCCTGCTGTTGCGGGCCGACGACGTGGGCGCCGCCAGCCTCGCGGACGACTCGCCCTGCACCGTCGAGACCTTTGGCCCCGGCGCATTTTGGGACGGCCGCACGGAGTCTGTCGACCCCGCGACGGGATTCGCGACGTTTACGGTCCTCCGGCGCGGCGTACCACTCTTCACCGCGCGCAGCGTCCTCGTCGGCCAGCACAACCTGTGGAACCAGGTCGCGGCGGCCGCTGCGGCGATTCACGCCGGCGTCGCGGTTGAAGATCTGCCGAGCGCCTTCGAGCGCTTCGAGGGGATCAAGCGCCGCCAGGAGGTCATTGGCGAGCCCTTCGGCGTCACCCTCGTCGACGACTTTGCTCACCACCCCACGGCCGTGAAGGTCACACTTGCGGCCCTGCGCGAGCGTTTCGGCGGACGGCGCCTCTGGTGCGTTTGGGAGCCCCGTTCAGCCACGAGCCGGCGCAACATCTTCCAAGCCGACTATGCGCGCAGCTTCGACGACGCTGATCAGGTCGTGATCGCGCGGCCCTTCGACCAAGGTGGAATACCCGAAGCCGAGCGCTTTTCGTCGGACCTCCTCGTCGCGGATCTCGCCGACCGCGGGGTCGACGCCCTCTGTCTCGACTCGGCCGACGCCATCGCGGCCACGGTCGCGGCCCGCGCGATGCCGCAGGACGTCGTCGCCATCTTCTCCAACGGCGGCTTCGGCGGCCTTCACGGCAAGCTCGCCGAGCTGCTGCGCGCCCGCGCCGCGACGCCATGAACGGGAGGATGCCGCCGCAGCTCGTGGCGGCCGTCCCCGGACCGATGGCCAGGGCTTGGGTGGACATCCTGGCTCGCCACGAGTGCCCAGCGGTCACGGCGCGCCGGGCCCGACGGGCGGCGACGCTTGGGACCGCAGATGACGACCCCATCGTGTTCGACGAGGCGGTGGGTGCCAACATCCGCGACGTCGACGGCAATGTCTTCGTGGATCTCACGTCCGGTTTCGGGGTCGCCCTCGTCGGCCATCGTCATCCCGCCGTGGTCGACGCCGCCGTCCGCCAGATCCAGCGCCTGCCCCACGCGATGGGCGACGCCTTCCCGGACCGAACCCGGATCGCGCTGCTCGAGCGGCTCGCCCAACTCGCCCCCCCGGGCCTCGACGTGGCCCTGTTGGGACTCTCGGGCTCCGACGCCGTCGACGCCGCGCTCCGCACCGCCTGGTTGGCGACCGGTCGCCTCGGCGTCCTCGCCTTCGACGGCGGATACCATGGCCTCGCCCTCGGCGTGGCGGGACTGCAGTCTCATGCGCCAAGGTTGACGTCGCCGTTTGCGCCGCTCCTGCATCCGGCCGTGCGCCGCCTGCCCTACGGGTGCCCTACCGAGGACATCGTTCGCGCCCTCGCCCAAGGCGCGCCGCATCGCGACGGACAAACGGTTCCCATCGGACTCGTGATCGCCGAACCCGTCCTCGGCCGCGGCGGGGTGCGGCCCCCTCCCGACGGCTGGTGGACCGGCCTCGCCGCCGCCGCGCGCGCTGCAGGTGCGCTCCTGGCCGCCGACGAGATCATGACCGGCCTTGGCCGTTGCGGAACGCGCTGGGCCAGCGGGGGGGCCTGCGACCTGCTGCTGACGGGCAAGGCGCTCGCGGGCGGCTTTCCGCTTTCGGCCTGCCTCGGAAGTGCGGACCTGATGAACGCGTGGGGTCCCTCGGCCGGTGAGGCCTTGCTGACCCAGACCTTTCTTGGCCATCCCGTGGGGTGTGCCGCCGCGCTGGCGGTGCTCGATCTCGTGGACGGCGGCCTCCCCGACCAAGCCAGGACCTTGGGGAGCGACCTCCGCTCGAAGCTGCAGGCACGCGGCCTCACGGTTCGCGGAACCGGCCTGCTCCTCGCTGTCCACGTCGACGGCGACCCGTTGGCCTGTTGCCGCGCGCTCCTGTCCCGCGGCTTCCTTGCACTGCCCGCGGGCCCAGATGCCGTTGGCCTCATGCCTCCCGCAACCCTTGACCCGTCGCAGGTGTCCGCCGTCGTCGACGCCTTCGCGGCCCTCGCGTGAACCCCCGCGATTCGCTCGTCGCGCGGGTTCGCGCCTTCGTGGACGCCGACCTCGCCGGAAAGGCCGGACCCGAGTCGTTTGAGGTCCTCGCCAGCGCGCTCCACGCCTACCAGGCGACGATGTGCCCGATCCGCAAGACGATGCCCGTCGGGCCGTTCGCCCGGGCCGCGGATGTCCCTGCCGTCCCCACTGGCCTGTTCCGGCGCCTGCCCGTCGGCACCTGCGGGCTCGACGCGCCGGTCCAGTTCCACACGTCGGGGACGACCGGACCCAAACCGGGCGTCCATCGCCTATGGGACACGGCGCTGCTCGACCACGCCGCCCGCGGCGACGCGCTGCGCAGCCTCCCCGCCGTGCCTCGGCGGGGCGTCGCGTTGCTCCGGGACCCCGCCAAGGACCCGCACAGCAGCTTGTCCCACATGGTGTCCACCCTGTTTGGAGAGACGAGTTGGCACCTCGGCTCGGATCTCGACGTTTTGGGCCTTCGCCGCGCCGTCGAGACAGCAAGCGAACCCCTGTTCGTCGCAACGACCGGGTTTTCGCTTGCGGCCTGGCTCGCCGAACCCGTGCCGCACCTCCCAAGCGGCAGCGTTCTCATGGTCACGGGCGGCTTCAAGGGCCGCATGCTGAACATCGATCCCGACCGGTTGCTGGACGAGGCCGCAAAACGCCTGCGCCCGGACCACGTCGTCCGCGAGTACGGCATGACCGAGTTGTCCAGCATGGGGTGGTCAGGCACCAGGGGCCCCTACCGCCTCCCCGGTTGGCTTCGCGCAGTGGCCGTGAGCCCTCTCGACGGCACCCCGAGGCCCGACGGCGAGCGAGGACAGCTGCGGTTCGTAGACCTGTGCAACGTCGATGGCAGCGTCGCCATCGAAACGATGGACGTCGGCGTCGCCGGCCCTGGGTGGGTCGAGCTCGAGGGACGCCTGCCCGGTGCCGAGTTGCGCGGGTGCTCGCTGGCGGCCGAGGACCTCGTCCGATGACCCCGTGGGCGCGATGGCGCGACGGCCTCCGAGCCCTCCCGCTCGACGTACCCCACCTTTCCCCTGCGGGGGCTCGCCTGGCCTGGGACGACGCCGTCGACGCCCTGACGGACGCCGCCGCGGAGTCGCTTCGGGGACCGGCCGCCCGCCGTACCGGGGTCGTCGGCCCGACCACCGTGTTCACCGCCCCGCTGCCGTTCGTCGCTGGCATCCTGTGGCGCGGCGGCGAGGCGGTGTGGAAGGCGCCAAGAGGCCAATCCGCCATGGCGGTGGCCGTCGCCAAGCTGGCGCAGATCCACGGGCTTCCGCTCGTGGCCACGGAATCGCGCGACGCCCTGATCGGGTGCGAACGGATCATCGCCACGGTGTCCGACGCCACCGCGGCTGAACTCGCCGGTTCGTTGGGCGACCGCCTCGTGGCCTTCGGCCATCGCTACGCCGTGGCCTGGGTGACGGACGTTGGCGAGGTCGAGGGCATCGCCCGCGACCTGGCCAGCCATGACGGTCGAGGATGTATGGCGCCGACGACGGTCTTCACGCCCCTGCCGAACGTGGTGCCGGCCCTTGTTGAGGCGCTCGACCGCGCCGCCGCCCGTTGGCCGCAGGGCCCGCTGACGGACGTCGAAGGCGCGCGCCATCGCGAACGGGCGCTTTTGGCCCAAGCTCTGGGTCGTGTGACGCGGGCGCGCCGTGCCGAGGTGCACGAGTTGCCGCCGTCAGCCTTCGAACCTGACCGTCCGGGGCGCCATCCCGTCGTGCACCACGTGCGAGACGTCCACGAGGCCGTTGCGACGCTGGGACCCTACGCACGCTGGCTCGGGGGCGTAGCGGCCACCCGCGACGAGGCGACCTGGCACAAGGCCGGGGCGACGCGGGTGGTCGCGCCCGGTACCCTGAGCCGACCTCGCTGGGACGGGCGCCACGACGGCGTCGCTTGGCTGGAGGCCGTCCTACGAGGATGAAAAAATTCAGCCGGACAGATCCGCTTCGGGCCGCCCCCGGTATACACGCGCGAGCGCTTGATCGCGACAGTCTGGAGGACCCCTTGAAAACCTTGCTGCTTCCCTTCCTTGCAGGCCTCGTCGCCTGCGGTGACGACACCACCCCGACCACGTCCGACGCCACGGACACAACCGACACGACGGACACGACGGACACGACGGACACGATGCCTCCGCCGACGACCGACACGGTGACGCCGCCAACGACGCCCCCGACGACGATGCCGCTCGAGTGCACGACCGACATCTGCGTGGTCTACGGCGCGGCGGTCCCGGACGTCGCCGCGGACATCACCACGGCCGCCCTCGCGGATCCGCAATTCTCCAACGACTTCGCGGGCCTTGCCGGCGGATCGGCACAAGGGGCTTTCAACGCCAGCCTCGCCAACTTCATCACCGACGCCTACGGCTGCACCACCGGAGCCTACACGGGTCCGTCGATGCAAGATGCCCACGCGGGCATGGGCATCACGCAGGAAGAGTACGACGCCTTCATCGTGCTGATCGCGGGCGTCCTGCTCGACAACGGCGTGGCGGAGACCGACGTGGCTGCGTGCTTCGCGCCACCGCTGGTTGACCCGGCCTTCATGGCCACTATCGTCGGTCAGTGATGTCCCTCGGGCGAATCCTGTTGTGGCTGGTCGGGGGCACGAGCGCCGTGGCGCTTGCCCTCACCGGCATCATCGGTTTCGCCCACACCCCGCCCGGGCGTCCATTGCTCAAGTGGATTCCCGGGATGGGCGACGACGGCTGCCCGATCCCCGACGTCACGCTGACGCCTGAGCAGCGTGACGAAGCCCGCGCCACTTCGCTCGTCGCCGTAGCCGGGACCGCGGCTTCGCCAGCACAACCGGCCCTCGCGTGGTCCTTCGGCACGACGTCGCGCGCCGACGTCGAACGCGACGTCGCGGCCCATGGCGTGGCTTGCGAGGCCACCAGCGATCACGCGTTGCGCTGCACCCAACTTCCCGCAACCTTGGCCGGCGGCATGGACGCCGACACCGCTCTCTTCGAATTCGATGCCAAGGGTCGGTTGATCACCATCGATCTGCACGAGGCCGTCCCCGACGCCGCCGCTGCCGTCCTTCTGCACACCCAGCGGCGCGACGCCCTCGCCGCCGAGGTGGGTCCTCCGACCTCCCAGCGGGGCGAGCCCGACGCCGCTTGGATTGCCGGCGCCCCCCTTCGCATCGCAGCAGCCAGCTTCCGCTTTTCCGACTTCCGTGCCGAAATCGAAACGGCGCACCTTGGCCACGAGCGGTACCGCCTCCGCGATTTGCGGCAGGCTTTCGGCGCCGCAAAGCCCTAGGGGTTTGCAGGGTCAGGCAACCAAGATGCCGTCCAACGTGGGACGCGCAGCGCCCACCCTGTTTGCCGAAGCCGAGCGTACGGCGACCGACCCCGGGGCCCCGTGACGCCGCGGGGCGGGCTGCCCCCGCGGGCGCAGCAGGACGGCGCTTTGCAGCAGCCTGCTAATCGTCGCCGAAGAACATCCGCCGGATCTCTTCCGCATCCTCGACGGCGGGATCGACTTCGACACCGTCGCGGATGTTGCTGAGTTCGCGCAGCCGGATGAGCGCCTCTCGCTCGATCTGGCGCACCCGTTCGCGCGAAAGGTCCATCTCCTTGCCAACCTCGGACAAGGTGCGGAACTCGCCGTCTTCGAGGCCGTAGCGACGCTTGAGGACGAAGCGCTGGCGGTCTGACAACAAGCGCTCGAACGCGTCGTGCATCCGGCGCAGCTCTTGAGACTGCATCGCTTCGCCGTCGGGCGCGACAGCGTCGATGTCGCTCAGGAAGCGTTCGAGCGGACGCGGGCGCGGGCCGTCATCGACCGGCTGCTCCAGGCTGATCGTGTTGCCTTGCGACAGGAGCAGCTCTGCGCGCTCCTTGTCGATGCCGACCTCGGCCGCGAGTTCGGCGATCCCGTAGGTGACGCCGGCCGCCTCGAAGCGCTTGATGGCCTTCCGGAGATTGCGTGTCTGCTCGACGGCGCAACCTGGCAAACGCACGGGGCGACCCGTGTGGTCGATCGCGCGGGTCATCTGGGCGCGCACCCACCAGCGGGCGTACGTCGAGAAGCGGATGCCGCGGTCCGGGTCGAAGCGCTTCGCGGCGCGGAGAAGGCCGATGTAGCCCTCCTGAACGAGGTCCTCTTCGTCCATAAACGGGCCCGCGAGCTTGCGGGCCTCGCCGTGCGCGATGCGCCGACCCGACATCGCGAGCTGCCAGCGAAGGCTCTCGGCCTGGGCCCACGCCGTCCGCGCCTGGCGGGCCACGAGGCGGAGCGATGCGTCGGCCTTGCTCTCCTTCCAGGTCGCTTCTACGGCCGCTTCGAGGCGGTCGACGGCGCCGGCGCGCGTGCGCTCAGCCCGGTCCGGCCGCTTCTTGAGTATGTCCTCCGCCGCCCGGGCGCCCTTGAGGGCCTGCCGCGCGTCGGCCTCGCAACGACGGATCTGCCGTGCGATTTCCTTCTCTTCCTCAGCCGTCAGGCGCTCGCCCGGCCGGATGCGGCTCTGGTCCTGGAAGGAAAGGTCCATCATCCGAGGCTCCCGCGGCGGAGCGCGTGGAGGCCCACACGCTCTCTTAGCCGATCGAGGGTAGCTGCCGCAGCAACCCGCGCCCGACGTGCCCCCGCGTCCAGGATCTCGTCCAGACGCGCCGGCGACGCCAGCCATTCCGTATAACATTCCCGAGGCATAGCCACCGTTCGCTCCATCACCAACGCCAGCGCCTCTTTGGCATGGCCGTAGCCGTACCCACGGCCCCGCCGCAGGTCCGCATCCATTTCCGCGACCTCGTCGTCCGTGGCCAGAAGCTTGTACAACTGGAACACCGTGCAGCGGTCCGGGTCCTTGGGTTCGTCGACGCCAAGGCTGTCCGTGACGATGCCCATGATGGCCTTGCGCGTTCGTTTGGGCGTGTCGAAGAGGGGCACGACATTGCCGTAGGACTTCGACATCTTCCGGCCATCCGTCCCAGGCACCACGCCGACCTCCGCACGTACGCGGGGCTCGGGGACGACGAGCGCGTCGTCGCCAAAGCGGACGTTGATCTTGATCGCCATGTCCCGCGCCATCTCGACGTGCTGCTTCTGATCGGCGCCGACAGGGACCACGTCGGCCCCGTAGGCCAGGATGTCCGCCGCCATCAGCGTCGGGTACCACCACGTGGACGCGTTGACCTCCCGGCCGCCGTCGCGCGCCGCTTTCACCGCGTGGCCGCGCTCCAACAGGCCCGCCGGAATCACCGTTCCCAAGATCCAAGCCAGTTCCTGGACTTCGGGTACGTCGGATTGCCGGAACAACGTCGAACGATCGGCGTCGAGGCCGAGCGCAAGCCAAGTGGCTGCGATCTCCCTGGTCGCGCGCCGCAGCACGTCAGGTTCCGGGTGCGACGTCAGGGCATGCCAGTCGGCTACGAAAAAGTAGCTCTCCCAATCCTGCGCGATGGTCAGCGCAGGGCGGATCATGCCCAACCAGTTTCCGACATGGACTTGCCCCGAGGGCTGAATCCCAGTCACCGCCCGTGCCAACGGTCCTCCGAGCCGCGCCCGTTATATGGCCGATGCCTCCGCCGCACGGTCGCGGCCGCAGGGACGGAGCCCAGGTGCCGCAGAACAGCCTCCGAATCGCATTTATCGCTGCTGCACCTTGGGGATGCGCCGGGCCGGAGACCTCCACGGACTGCACAGACTGCACGACCGACACCGGGACCATTCCGTTGCCGATCGAGGAGGGAACGGAAGTCACCGGGGCGCTGCTCGAAGGTGCCTCGGACACTTGGCTCTATACGGCCACCGGCCCCACCTGGGTGCGCGTCGAGACCCGGACTGACGACCCCACGCTGGACACGCGCCTCGAATTGCTTTCGCTCAACGACGTCCTCATGGCGGCTTCCGACGGCTTCCCCGCGGGCCCCATCGAAGGGACCGACGACGTCCTCGTCACCTTTCTCCCCCGCGCGGACGCCTTCAAGCTGCGCGTGACCTCCCAGATCGGCGGAGGCACCGGGACGAGCACCGTCCCGGCGACGTACTCCCTGAGTCTGGATCGCTGGAACCTCACCACGACGGAGTCCCCGGCTCCCGTCGATCCCCTCGTCATCGCCGACGGCTTCACAGCCTGGACCGTGGGGTCGTGGCTGGAGACGAGCCTCGACATCGACACCGTCACCTTCGACGTCCAAGTCGGCGGCGAACCGCTCGAGGTCTACGGATGGGCGGAGGTGCCAGGGAGCGACCTGACGCCAAGGCTCACCTGGGTGGACCCGGCCGGCGTGGACGTCGCGACGCTGGACGGCGTCGGTGGGAACGTGGTCCTCCGGGTGTTCGATCCGGCGCCTGGCACCTGGACCTTGCGCGTGGCGGATGCGGCCGGCGGGGGGGGCAGCGAGGTGTACGGCGCATTCGTCACTCGGACCTGGTCGCCCGGCTCCACCCACCCCTTTTTCGGCGCCGACCCTTGGACCCGGGAGGTCGAGCCCAACGACGTCGTCGAGGCCGCCTTCGTCACCCCGGCCGAGCCCTCGTACGACGTGCGCGTGAGCCAGGTCCAAGGCACGGTCGACCCCAACGACGTCGACCACTTCCGGCTGCCGGTCGAACCTGGCGAACTCGCGTCGATCCGCTGTTGGGGACCGGAATCCGGGTCGCTGCTCGACCTGGAGGTCGCCGCCCTCGTCGTCGGCGTCGACGTCACCCCGTTCGACCAGGGATCCGACCCAACGAGCACGTCCTATTACGCATGGGACATCGACCCGGAAGGCGCCCTCGACGTCGTCTTTGCCGTGTCCAGTCTGACGCCCTCGAATGGCGCCGGGTACCGTTGCCGACTCATTGCGGCCGCGTTTCCGATCAGCCCCGGCCTTCCTTGATGGCGCCGCCTGCCCACGGCGAGGCCTGACGTGCGCCACCTTCCCGCCGTGGCCCTTCGTGAAGCGATGCACACGATGCGGACCGCATTGTTTCCGCTTCATCGATTGTCGCCGCTGCCCCCCGCTGGGCAGCGACCCGTCCCGCACGTCGTCCTCGTCCACGGGTTTCTGGCCCACCCCGACATGATGCGGCCCCTGGCGAGGCACCTCCTGTCGGAGGGCTGGCCCCATGTGGAGCGGTTTTCCTACCCGAGCGTCGGGTTGGACCTGCCGACCATCGTGGCGCGCCTCGCAGCCGTCGTCGAAAGGCAGGGGGCCCCCGTCGACCTGGTCGGGCACAGCTTGGGAGCGGTGGTCTGTCGCGCCTTCCTCAAGGCCTATGGTGGCGCACCGCTCGTTCGACGATTCGTCTCGCTCGGCGGGCCACACCACGGAACCGCCCTGTACCGGTTCGTGCCTGGCGCCCTTCGGCCGGTCTTCGACCCCGAGGGTCCGTGGGTCCAGCGACTCGCAGAAGGGCCGGAGCCCGTCCCGACGACCGTGGTCCGTGCCCGATGGGACCACCAAGTACTCCCACCCATTCGTGCGCGCATCGCCGAGGCCGTCGAACACGAGCTGCCCGGCACCGGCCACAACGGCTTGTTGTGGAGTCGCGAAGCGCACAAGCTGGTTGCCCGAACGCTGGCCGCGCCCTGACGCCACTGGCAAGACGGCGCTTGCGGCAGCCTGCTAGCAGGCTGCTGCAATGAGGGCGAAACGCTCGCCGGCGTGCCGGCGAGCGTGATGACCGGCGCCGTCCGTTGCGAGCCCGCGAGGGCGCCCGATCCCGCAAGGAAGGGTGTGCAAGGCGAGGAAAGCCGTACCGAGCGTACGGCGACCGAGCCTGGGGTCCCCGTGACGCCGCGGGGCGGGATGCCCCCGCGGGCGCAGCAGGACGGCGCTTTTGCAGCAGCCTGCTAGAGAACCTCAAGGATGAGCGACATGCCGACAGGCCAGCTGAGGCCGATCTCGGCAATGCCCGTGTCGCACTCGGCCGACGGAACTTCTGGGACGACGTCACCAAACCACTGGCCTTCGACAGCCCCAGGTCGCAATGTGTGGAACAACCCGCCCGTGCGAATCACCAGAACTTCGGAATCCGTCCACGTCAACACGTTGGGCTCTTCCGGGCGCACGCAGTTGGTGAGCGGAGCCTGAACCGTCGGCGTCGAGGACACGACGTCCATGGGCCATTCGCTGCCGTTGTAGATCCACTGAATTCGGGCGTCATAGGTCGTCAGCAAGCCGCAGAAAATGCGCGTTTCGACGATGTCGTCGACTTCGGCGTCGGGAGGAGAACTGTCCCAGGTGTCCACCGGAGGCGGTTCAAAGATCGTGGTCGACGACGACGTACTTGTCGTCGACGTCGTAGGCACGTCCAAACCGGTCGTCTGAGAACTCACTCCGGCGCCACAGGCCGCAAGCCAGATCGCGGTCACGGCCCCACCTCCCAAGCACCGCACCGCCGAACGGCCTCTTCACGGGAAATACCGGTGCGCCGCGCCAAATCCTCAAGCTGGTCGGCCCCCAGGCGCCCGACCGCAAAATACGCGGCGGACGGGTGGCCAAAGTACATCCCAGCAACCGTCGACGGCGGCGACATGGCGAACCCCTCCGTCAACGTAGCTCCCGTTCCGGCGGTCGCGTCGAGCAGCTCAAAGATCTGCGCTTTGACACCATGATCGGGGCAAGCCGGGTACCCGGGCGCTGGCCGGATGCCGCGGTAGGCTTCGCTGATGAGCGCGTCGACGGCGAGGTCCTCCTCGGGCGCGTAGGCCCAAAGCGAACGCCGTGTTTCTCGATGGGCCCATTCGGCGAGCGCCTCCGCAAGACGATCGGCCAGCGCTTTCGCAAGGATGGCTTGGTAGTCGTCGTGGTCGGCCTCGAAGGTCGCAACCACGCTGTCGAGGCGGCCGTCGATGCTGACGACGAACAGGCCGATCCAGTCCTCGGGGCCGTCCAGCGGCGCCACGTAGTCGGCCAACGCGACGTTCGGACGGTCCTGGGCGTGCTGTTGGCGCAGCGTCGGGAGGCGAACGCCCACGTCGACCAACACGATGTCGTCGCCCGACCGACCCGCGCGGAAAAGGCCGACGACGGCGCGCGGCCGGAACCAACCTTCAGACACCGCTCGGGCCAACATGGCCACCGCGTCCTCGTGGAGCTTCCGCGCCGTTTCGCCGACCATCGGGTCCGATGCCATGCGCGGCCAAGTGCCCTTGAGTTCCCACGTCTGGAAGAACGGCGTCCAATCGATGAGCGGAATCAGTGCGTCGACGGGCGGTTCGAGCACGGTCCTGCCCGGTTGGTTCGGCCGAGTGAGTCCCGCGAAGTCCAGAACGAGCGCGCCAGCCCGCGCCGCTTCGAGGCCGCGCATCGTCCGCGCCCCGGCGTCGGCCCTCGCGGTCCGATCGGCCTCCTGTTCGGCCCGAAGCTGGGCTCCCGTTTCGGCGCGATCGGGGCCCATCAGTCGCTGGGCCACCGTGACGGCTCGGCTCGCATCCGCGACGTGGACGACCATACCCGGAGTGGCCGGCGCAATCCGAACGGCCGTGTGGATGCGACTCGTCGTGGCGCCGCCGATGAGCAGCGGCGTCGTGATTCCGCGACGCGCCATCTCTGCGGCGACCTTGACCATTTCATCGCGCGACGGCGTGATCAGGCCCGACAAGCCGATCAGGTCTGCACCTTCGGCCTCGGCGGCCGCCAAGATCGTGTGCATGGGAACCATGACGCCAAGGTCCACGACCCGCCAGTGATTGCACTGCAGGACGACGCCGACGATGTTCTTGC
>SXOB01000087.1 GCA_005776945.1 Pseudomonadota bacterium | reverse complement strand
CACCATCGAGGTCGAGCGGTCGATGCGCGTGCTCGACGGCGCCATCATCGTCATGGACGGCGTGCGCGGGGTCGAACCCCAGACGGAAACGGTCTGGCGGCAGGCGAACCGCCACAGCGTGCCGCGGATGGTCTTCGTCAACAAGATGGACCGTCCCGGCGCGGACTTCGACCGGTCGCTGGCCATGATCCGCAAACGGTTCGGTGATGAGGCCGTGCCCGTCACGGTGCCCGTCCCTGGACCGAACCTCATCCTTCACGTCGTCGAACGAGACGCCTGGTCGTTTTCCGGGGATCGTGGCGGGGTCGTGACCCGGCGTCCCTTGACGGACGACGAGGCGGCAACCTTGGCGCCTTACCGCGAGTCCCTGCTGCTTGCGTTGGCCGAACACGACGACGCGCTGGCCGAGAAGGTGCTTGGCGACGAGGACGTGCCGGCCCCCGAGTTGTGGGCCGCGCTGCGGCGGGCGACCATCGCGGGTCGTGTCCGTCCCGCCTTTGGCGGCTCTGCGCTTCGGGACTGGGGTGTCCAGGCCCTGTTGGACGGCGCCATCGAGTTGCTGCCGTCTCCGCTCGATCGGCCGGCCAGCCGGGGGCTCGACGGCGCCGGCAACGCCGTGGACGTCGACATGGTGGCCGACGGTGGCCTCGTTGCTCTCGTATTCAAGGTCCAACTGCTCGAAGGGCGCCGGCACTGCTTCGTGCGCGTGTACCGGGGCGAAATCCTTGGCGGGGAGGAGATCGCGCTCGCCGGTCGGGACATGACCGAGCGCATTGCGCGCGTCTTCGACATCGACGCCAATCGGAAGACGCGGCTGGATCGGGTCGACGCTGGCCGCATCGCGGTGTTGGCCGGTCTGCGCTGGGCCGCGACCGGGGACACCCTGACGGACCCGAAGTCCCCGGTCCTTTTGGAGCGCATCGACGCGCGCGCGCCGGTCATCGGGCTCGCAGTCGAGCCGGAGTCGAGCTCCGAAGAGGACAAGATGCTCGAGGTCCTCGCCAAAGTCACGGAAGAGGACCCGACGCTACGCTTCCAGGAGGACACGGAGACGGGTCAGCGGATTCTCATGGGGATGGGCGAACTGCACCTGCAAATCGTGTTCGAGCGCGTCGAGCGCGAATTCGGCGTGCGTCTGCGTGCCGGCCGACCGCGCGTCGTGCAGCGCGAGACCGTGCTCGGGCCCGGTCGGGGGACGGGTGAGGTCGATCGCGTGATCGAGGGCCACGGGCCACGGATCGAGCTCAAGGCGCGTGCGGTCGCGGCGGTCGAGCCGCTTGAACGCGGCGCAGGCATCACGGTTCAGGCGCGTCCGACCTTCACGCCGGCCGGCTGGGTTCCATCGGCAGACGTGGTGGCGGCTGTCGAGGCCGGCGCGCGCGACGCGTTGTCCGGCGGCCCCATCGACGGGTCGCCGCTGCAAGACGTGTCCGTTCGCATCGACGCCGTCGAGGGCTTTGGGCCCGCAAGCAGCCCCCAAGCGGTGCGGATCGCGACGTCGATGGCGGTCCGGGACGCCCTTGCGCGGGCGGGCGGACAGCTGCTCATGCCGATCATGCGGATCGAAGTCGTGGTCCCCGACGAGAACACCGGCGGCGTGCTTGGCGACCTTGCGTCGCGCGGCGCCGTCATCCTTGGCCACGACGCGACGGAAGGGATGACCTCGATCGATGCGGAATGTGGGCTCGGCAAGCTGATCGGGTACGCGACGGATCTCCGGTCGGCGACCAAGGGGCGCGGAACCTTCGTGATGGAGTTCAACCGCTTCGATGCGCTGTGAAGCGAGGCCTTCCCAGAAGGCCGTCGCGGACGCAGGGGATCGGTGGGAACACGCTGTGGCCTTGGAGGGAGCAGCCTGCTAGGGGCGCCGCCCGACCGGGGATCCGATGCGCGCGCTCCTGCTGCTGGAGGATGGCCGCCGATTCGAGGGTCGGGCGTTTGGGGCGTCCACTCGCAAGGTAGGCGAAGCCGTCTTCAACACGGCGATGACCGGGTACCAGGAAGCGCTGACGGACCCGTCGTACAGCGAACAGGTGCTCGTGATGACCGCCAGCCACCTCGGCAACACGGGCGTCAACGACGAAGACGACGAATCCGACCGCTGTTGGGTCTCTGGCTTCGTCGTGCGCGACGTCAGCGACGAAGCGTCCAACTGGCGGTCGCGCGGTTCGCTGGGAGCTTGGCTCGCGGACCGTGGCGTCCCTGGCCTCGCAGGCATCGACACTCGGGCGCTCGTCCGCCACCTGAGAACACGCGGCGCGATGCGTTGCGCGATCTCCACGGATGGGACGCCGGAAGCTCAGTTGACCGACGAACTGCAGGCGTGGCCGGGCATGCTTGGCCGCGACCTCGCAAGCGAGGCGAGTTGCAAGGCACCCTACGTCGCTTCGGCACCGACCACGCCGCGCGCGCGTTTGGCAGTGTTGGACGGTGGAGCGAAGCGCAACATCCTCCGCCTCCTCGCCGAAGCCGGCTGCCACGTCACGGTCTACCCTCTGCACACGCCCGCGAGTGAGTTCGCCCGGGGCGTCGATGGCGTCCTCGTCACGAACGGGCCTGGCGACCCGGCCGCTCTTGGCGGCGTCGTCGCGGAACTACGGTCCGTCCTAGGGACGCTGCCAATGGTTGGCATCTGCCTTGGCCACCAGCTGCTCGGGCTCGCGGTGGGGGCCACGACCTACAAGCTGCCTTTCGGCCACCGGGGGGCCAACCAGCCTGTCCGCGATGAGCGGACCGGACGGGTCCAAATCACGAGCCAGAACCACGGATTCGCCGTCGACAGGGCCAGCCTCGTCGCGGCCGGCGCGACGATCACGCACACGCACCTCAATGACGGCACGGTGAGCGGCTTCGCGGACCTGGACCGGCGCGTCTACGCCGTCCAGTACCATCCCGAGGCGGCACCTGGGCCCGCGGACGGGCGCGGCATCTTGCTCGACGAGTTCATCCGTTTCGTAGGTGGAAGATGAGCCTTGCGGCTGGGAGCACCGTTCTCGTCATCGGGTCGGGACCCATCGTCATCGGCCAGGCGTGCGAATTCGACTATTCGGGGACTCAGGCCTGCAAGGTACTGAAGTCGCTCGGCTACCGCGTCGTGCTCGTCAACAGCAATCCTGCCACGATCATGACGGACCCCGATCTCGCCGACTCCACCTACGTCGAGCCCCTGACGGCCAGCGCGCTGCGGCAGGTGATCGAACGGGAGCGGCCCGCGGCCTTGCTCCCGACCGTAGGGGGCCAGGTCGGACTCAACCTTGCGATGGACCTTCATGCATCGGGCACGTTGGCGGAATTCGGCGTCAAGCTGATCGGTGCGGACCCCAAGGCCATCCAACTCGCGGAGGATCGAAAGACCTTTCGCGATGCGATGATCGAAATTGGGGTGAACGTCGCGGAGAGCGGCGTCGCGACGACGTTGGAGGAGGCGGAGGTCATCCTCGACACCGTGGGGTTGCCAGCCATTCTCCGGCCAAGCTTCACGCTTGGTGGCGCGGGGGGTGGCGTCGCTTGGAACCGGGCCGAATTCCGCGAAATCGTCATCGATGCTTTGCGCGTGTCCCCGGTCGGTTCGGTGCTCGTCGAGCGGAGCCTTCTGGGCTGGAAGGAGTACGAGCTCGAGGTCATCCGGGACACGGCCGACAACGTCATCATCGTGTGCTCCATCGAGAATTTCGACCCGATGGGCAT
>SXOB01000086.1 GCA_005776945.1 Pseudomonadota bacterium | reverse complement strand
CTCGAGCGCGCGCTGCAGGCGGGGGTCGCTGGAAAGGTCCACGTTGTTTGGGATCCGATCCTGGTAGTTGATGCCGGCCACGGAAGCCTCCCGGGCCCTACGCGCTAACCGCGGCCGTTCAGGGAGCCCCGCGGTGCAACGTCAAATTGCCAGCCGTCTCGGTGACGCCAGAGGGCATCACGGTGCCGGTCGTCGCCGTGGCGGTGCCGGTGGACATCCGCGCTGCCGGGGCACCCCACCAGAGAATGGAGGCGTTCAGCTCGGCCCCGTCGATAGACCCCGTGACGACCTGGGTCACGATGCTCCAGTCAATCGTGTCGAACGTAGGGCGCAACGTGCCGACGACGGAATCCAGCGGCTGCGTCGCGAACACGGTGATGCCTCCGTAGGCCGGCTCCTCGATGACGCCCGCAAAGGTCTCTTGGAGGGTGTCATCTACGGACGAGAGCCCAATGGTCGCCTCAATCCGGTAGAACGGCGGGCAGTCCTCGTCGGGCATGCCGACGCCGACCTGCTCCACGAGCCACCACGCCGTGGGCGTGAGGGTGGCCGACGCATCGGTCGAGGTGACATGGGCGAAGCTGCCGCTCCATGCGCCGACCACCTGGTCGGACACGGACTGAGCGCTGTGGTCGAGATCGGCGGAAGGGACCGTGGGGTCCGCGATGGTCGTGGCCTCACCAGGGATGCAGCCTGCGGGGGCGCCTCCCGGAAGGGACATCGTGGTCGACGTGCCCGCCGTATCCGTGGTCGGGGGCCCGCCCGTTTCGCGCGGGTCGGTGTCGGACACGAGATTGAGATCGTCGCTCGTGCAGGCGAGAACGAGTGCAAACATGGAACCTTCAGGCGGGGCCGGTGCAAGGGGTATGCCATCCATCGGATGGCGTCCCGAGGCCGTCAGGGACGGCGTCAATGAAATCAGGGCGAGACGATGCGCGCGGCGATCGAGGCACGGGCGTCGCGGAGGACGCCGATTTCGGGGCCTTCCCAGGCCATGCGCAGCGCGAACTCCTCGCCGCGGGCCGCGAGTTGGTCGGCGTACAGGCGAAGTTCGCGTGCGCGTTGGGCGCAGGCGGCGGCGTAGGCGGCGTCTTTGGCGTCGCTGCGACCGGGCAGGGGCGCCTGCGCCTCCACTGCGTCGGCCAAGGAAGCGAGCCCTTGGGTCAGCCGCAGGATTGCGGCGAGGCCATGGGGCGTCCGTTCAAGGGTGACGATGGGCGCGAGGTGTTCCGCCGCGGCCAATAGGAGGGCCTGGCGCCCTTCCATGGCGCGGCGGCGCCGCCGTTCGCTTCCGCCGAGGGGCATCGCGTCAGCCTGGATGACGGCGATGTCCACGAGTGCGCGATGGGCTCGGGCCTGCCACTCCGGCGCGTCGCCGGGAGCGGCGGCGTCAAGCGCCTCCACCAACTTGCGCGTCGCGAGCGTGGGGTCGCCCAACCCCTGGACGATGAGCGCGTCCAGAACGCTCAACTGAAGTCGGACGTGGGGTGAACGTTCGTCGGGATGATCGATGGTGGCCAGCGCCAATCTGGCATCCGCCCAACGGCCAAGTTGCCAAAGCAGATCCGCGCGTCGGAAGGTGAGGTCGTCGGGTGCAATCGCCTGGTCCCAATCGGCGATGAGACCGTCAACCCGCGCCAACGCGCGGTCGGGATGGCCGAGCTGCTCGTCGGCGTGGACCAGCAGCCAGACGGCGTCGTCCCCTACAGGGGCCGAGGCGCCGGTGGCGTGGTTCGCGGCGATGACCACGCCCTCCCAGTCTCCCCGAAGGGCACGTTCGCGTGCAAGCGCGACCCACTCCTCCGGCAGGGTGGGCGATTGGGCCCAGGCTGCGGCAGCGAACAAAAAGGGCATCGAGCCTCCCAAAGGGGCCGGCGCCCCTCCGAAGAGGGGGCCGGTGCTGGCGAACCGTTCGGCCTGGCAACTGCCCCCTTCCGCGAAAGAAGGTGGGCTCCATTTCGCCGCTTCCCGCTACCCTTACAGAAGGGCATGCATGCCGCGGCGAGGGACGAAGACCTGAAACAGGCTTACGAGGGGACCATGTGCCGGCTCGGGTGTCGCGTCCTCCAGCACTCGCAACGTAGCGCATCTTCCGGCCGGCGGTGCAAGGGGTTGGGGTCATCGGCGATGCCGAGTGGGTCGAGGCGTCTCCTGGGTCACCTCGGGAGGGCGGCAGGTCTGGCTTTGGGGGTCGGGTGCGCCGAACCGGAGACGTTTGCGACGCCGTCGGACCTCGTGTTGTCGCTCGCCTCCGTTGGACAGGTGGGCGACCAACTGCTTTCCAGGCGGGTCGTGGCCGAGTTCAGCTCAGCGTGGGCGACCGAACTGACCTGTACCTTTGGCGATCAGAGCTTGTCCGTTGCCGCGCCGTTGGCGACGTCGGCGACCTTCGATCTGTTCGGTCTCCTTGCGGATGAGCCGCTGGCGTGTGCATTGCAGGCCGCTGGAGGGGACCGAGACGGGCCGCTTGGCGAATTGGAGGTCGACGGGCCCGTGCTCATCGGCGCGTCACCGGTCACATTTGTCACCGAGGCCGCCGGCTACGACGCAGGATGGGTGACCTTCAACCACACGTTGCGCGAGGTCGATGGCCCGCATCGCGCGTTCGTGGTCGACGGCCAAGGCCGGCCACGATGGGTCCGGGCCCTCGATGCCGCCAGCGTCTCTTCCGACATCGGTGTCGAGTTGGCCTGGGCGTCTGGCGAGGTGCTCGTTGGCGGGGGCCAGTTGACCGAGGTGACGCGCCTTGCGGTGGACGGCCGACCCGTGTGGACATCGGCACCGTCGACGGTGGGGAACTACCACCACGATGCCGCCTACGACGAGACGACCTCGGTGACGACGGCGCTTCGTGAGGCGCCGGTCCTGCTCGACGGCGTCGAGTACCTCGGATTTCAGGTCGTCGAACTGCGGGCCGATGGGTCCGAGGCCGTCGCCTTTGACGCCCAATGGGCGGTGGATGCGAGGACGTTGGCCGCGAAGGTGCCGACTGATGGGTCGGACGTCTGGCACGCCAACGCGATGGCTTGGGTCGACGATGCGTGGGGGCGCGCGCTCTGGGTCAGCCTCAAGTCGTTCAACGCGCTGATTCGCATCCAAGAGGGGGAACTGACCCACGTCTTGGGCGTCGACGGCGACGTCGCGCTCGTGGGCGCCGGTGGGAACGAATTGGCGCCGGAGGCCTGGTTCTACGACCAGCACGGCCCGGACTACTGGACGGAGGACGACGGCCTGCACGTGCTGGTCTACGACAACGGCGTCGGTCGGGCCGGCGCGAAGGCGTCCCGTGTCGTTGAGATGGTCGTCGACCTGGACGGCCGAACCGCAACGCCAATTTGGGTTTTCGATGGCGGGCCCGCCGACTGGTACACGCCCCTTTGGGGCGACGTGGACCGGGTCTCGGACGCCGAGGTCCTCGTCGCGCGGGGCCATTGCCAGAACTGCCTTGGCATCGACCCGGACGAGCGGTCAGAAATCCAAGTGGTCGACGCCGGGGGCGAGGACGTCCTCTGGTCGATGCGCTTCGTGGACCCGGCGGACGCCGTTTACCGGGCCCAGGTGACGCCGCACTGCCCCTGGGAGGCCGTCGCGCCCTGCCCGCAATGACGGAGCGCAGCGCCGCAGCTCAGAGCTTTTTCTTCGCCTCTTTGGCAGCGTCGGACTTCGCACAACGGCCCTCGGTCGCGCCGGCGAAAAAGGCCTTCGCACCCTCGGCCTGCCCGAGTTGCTCGAAGCACGTTCCGATTCGATAGAGCGACCAGCAACTCCAATTCGACTTGGGATGTTGGTCGACGACCTGCTGCCAGGCCTTCGCGGCCGCCTTGGGATTGCCCTCCGATTGCCAGGCCTCCCCGATCCGGTACCTGATTTCGTCGATTTCCATCGCCTCGGGGTGGTCCGTCAGCGCCCGCTCAAGGAGCGCCCGGGCCACGGCCGGCCGGCCGGCGTCGAGGTGTTCTCGCGCCAGAGCTAGCTTACCGGCGGCCGTCGGGGGCGCGCTCGGCGTGGGGTCGGGTGGTGGCGTAGGCGACTCGATGGGTGCGCCAGGCGTACTCGCAAGTCCCATTTCCGCGTCGGTGGGCGGAGGTGGCGGACGGATGTTGAGGAAGCCCTCGACCTGGCGCAGGCGCGCTTCGGCGTGGAGGAGACGGCGCTCGGAACCGGTCTGCTGCGTCGTGACGGTGCGATTCAGCTCCGTCAATTCGAAGCGCACGACTTCGAGTTCGCCCCGAAGTCGCGTGACCTCTGCCGCCACTTGATCCAGGCTCTCGAGCTTGCTGGCCGCGTTCTGATTCTGAGCGCGCAGCGCCTCTTCGAGGGCGTCCAGACGGGCGTCGTAGGCGGCGACGGCCCCCTCGGCCTGGGCGACGCGGGCCTGGGCCAAGGCCATCGTGTTGTAGAGGTCCCCGCGCGCTCCTTGCTGGAGGATGGCGCACGCGGAGAGCATCGACAGCAGCGATGTCATTCCTGAATCGACAGGTCGGCGCGGCGATTGGCGGCCCAGGCGGACTCGTTTTGGCCGCCGTCGACCGGACGTTCCTCACCGTAGGAGACCGTGCCCACGCGGTTCGCTGGAATTCCGGCGCGGGTAAGGTGGGATTTGACGGCGTCGGCGCGACGCTGGCCAAGCGCGAGGTTGTACTCGGTCGTTCCGCGCTCGTCGGCGTGTCCCTCGATGCGGATGTTGCCGCTCGCCGACTGCCAGCAGGCCATGTGGCCATCGAGGATCGAGCGGGCGCCAGAGTCGATGCTCGACGCGTCGTACGCGAAATTCACGCGGGCGACCCGGCAGGACAACTCAGCGCGGCGGACGATGAGGCCGCTGCGAAGCGTGGCCGACTCGCCATCGGGGTTGGCGACGACGACGTCGTAGGTCCCAACCGGCAGGGCCGGAACGGCGAGAGCCAACGTGTTCCCGTCGACGAGGCGGACGTCCGACCCCGTGCGGGAGGTTGGCCCGTTGAACGACACCGTGGCCCCCGATTGGAAATCGCTGCCGTACAGTTTGGCCGAAACCGGCAGGTCGGGCTCAATGGCTGCGGGCGCAAGCGAAATCACTTGGAGGCGCGTTTCGACGCTCGGTGGCGCGGGGGGAGGGGCTGGAGGCTTCTTGCGGCAGCCGGAGAGAGCGGTGGCCACAACGAAAGCGGCGATGAAGGCGCGCATGCGGTACCTCGTGGGGGTTGGCAGGTGGGCGCCGTAAGGCCCCGCGTCAGGGGATGTCAAGTGGATGCGAAGGCGGCCAGTCACGTCGTCATGGTGGGGATCCTCGCGGTCGTCCCCGCCGTGCTCGTGGCGTCTGCGGGCGTTCGCGCGGATGCGGCGTGGGCCGCCCCCTGGCTCGTCATTTGGGGTGTCGCAGCGCTGGCCCGGCCCACGGCGCTGTCGATGGGTTGGACGGTGGGGGTCGCGCTCGTGTTGCGCGCCGTCTGGACCACGGGCCCGCCCCATCTCAGCGACGACGTCTGGCGCCTGTTGTGGGAGGGCAAGGTGCTCAACGCGGGCTTGGACCCCTTCGCATCGCCTCCCGAGATGCTCGCTCACCTCGATTCGGCGTTGGCCGCACGCGTCAACCACCCCGAAATGGGCTCGATCTACCCGCCCTACGCCCTCGGCTGGTTCCGCTTGCTCGATGGCCTCGGCGGCACTCTCGGGTCGGCGCGCATGGCGACGGTAGCTGCCGACGTGCTGACGGTTGCCCTGTTGCACCGCAGGGTGTCGCCCAAAGTTGGTACCGCTTGGGCCATGTTGCCGTTTGGGGTCGTCGAATCCGCACATGGCGCCCACCTGGACCTGGTGGCCCTCCCGTTCGCGGTCCTCGCCGTGACGTCACGGGTGGGGGCGGGTTGGGCCGTGGTGGGGGCCGGCCTTAAGGTGTTTCCCGTGGTCTTGATTCCCTCGTTGCTACGCTCCGTCGGCTTGCGAGGAGCGGCGGGGTTCGCCGCCGCCGTCGTCGGAGGGGCCTGGCTCGCGCTTCCCGTCTGGAACAGCGCGGGCCTCAGCGACAGCCTTTCGGTGTTTGCCCACCACTGGTCATTCAATGGGTTGTTGTTTCGCCCTTTGGCCGCAGCGTGGGGCGAACGCGTTGCCCGCGGCCTCGTGTGGGCCATCGCTGCGGGTGGCGCACTTGGCGCGTTGGGGAAATCGCCGACCGCCGCCTGGCGCTGGTTGGGGACGCTGTTTGTCGTGACGTCGCCCGTCGTTCATCCCTGGTATGTGGTTTGGGCGGTTCTCCCCGATCTGGCGTGGGGGCGGGGCGTGGTCGTTCGGGCCAGCGTGTTCCTGATGGGCAGCTACGCCGTGTTGTCGACGTTGCGGGGTAGCAACTGGTCAGAGCCGCCATGGCTGTGGTGGGTGACCTGGGGGCCCGCCGTTGGCGTCGTCCTCGTCGACCTTTGGCGGCGCCGACGGGCCTGAACTACCGAGTTTTGTGGCGCTCCCAACTCCAGCGAACGACAAGATCCGAGCCACTTTGGAGGCATGGCGAGTTGCGGCCATCGAGGACGGACACCTCCGAGCCAAAGGTTCGCGCCGTCGCACCTTCGGTTGGAGCTTGGTCACGGTGGTCGCGGCGATCTTGTTGGGCCTGTTTCCGCCCGACCAGTTTTTCTTCACGACCGTGCGGGGTGGCAGTCCCGGTGCCTGTATTGCCGTCAACACGGAGTTCTTCTGCTCGAGTTGGCGGGGCGATCAGGCGCTCATGCCGGCGTCGGAACTGCGAGGCTGGTTCGCCGATATCGATGCCCCGGCGGTCTCGAAAAGGGAGGGCTGCACGGGGCACGGTTGCGTGCCGATCTTGAAGCGGATGTTGGCGGGGTACGGCGTGACGCCAACGGAAGAGACGCTCGCCTGTGCGGTGGTGGGCTGCCCGGACGTGCTCGGAGCCGATTCGAAACGCCTTGCCAGGGACGGGCTGATCTTCCAATTGCCAGGTCTTCATGGTGTTCGGGCGTTGGCCTGGTTGGGCCTTGGTTTGGTGGCGGCCGGCGCGCTGCTCTGGCGCCCAAACTTGGCCGCCGTGGCCATTTGGGTGGGCCTGCTCGCCATCGCGGCGGGGCGGCTCGAAACCTGGATGGGCGGGGGCGTCGTCGCCGCCCTTGTGGCCGCGGTGCCGGTCGCACTCGGCCTTGGGCGCGCGCATCGCCTGTGGGTGCAGTTCAGCACTCGCGGAGGCAAGCGTACGGAGCCGGAGCACTCCCTGACGAGCGGGCAGGAAATTGCCTTGTTCGAAATCGGTCGGGCCGTCGACAAACTGGCGGAAACCGGGGGCATCGTGGCGCTGCGCGCACGATAGGGGGCCGGGAAGAGTCTGCTGCTCGACCACCTGTCGGCGTCGCCGCCGAGGGTGCAGGGCCGGCCCTCGGCGGTCGTCCGCGTCGATTGTTGGTCGCTGCAGGCGGACGCCACTGATTTGGCGGTCGTCGAACAGATGGTCGCGGACGGCATTCTACGGGAGCGAGCGCGATCGGGGCTGCCCATCGTACGGTTGCTCCTCGCGCGACTCGCGGCCACCGTGGTGCCGTCGAAGTGGAGTGTGGGGCCGATTGAGGGCGGTGTCGCCATTCCCCCCGCCCGCTGGCGGAACGCGGTCGAGAGAATTGGTCGGGAGATGTTGCGAACGGGAGGGCCGCTCGTCCTGGTGCTCGACGAGATCGATCGCTGCGAGCCGCTTGCCGCCCAGCGGTTCTTGACGTTGGCTCCGCGGATGTTGGCGCATCCCGGCGTCGTCGTCGTCATTTCGTACGTTGAGAACGTGCTTCGGCACAAGGTCTTCGACCCGGCCGTGGTGGAGTTGCCAGAGTTGCGGTCGACGATGATCGCCCTCATCGAAGGCGAGATCGGAAGCTCCGGCGGGACGCGGGCCGCGCGCGAGCAAGCCGCGGTCGACCGGTTGGCGTCGTTGGGACCAAGCAGCGCCGGGCGGCTGCATGAGATGTTCGAAGAGAAGTTCTTCTCGCACGCGCCCGTCGTGTTGAGGCGGCTGTCAGGTGCCGATGTCCGCCGCCTGGCGGACCGCATTGTTCCAGGCGACAGCTTTGGCGGTGAACGACGAGAGCGTGTCGTCGAGGGGGCGGGGACCTACTGGCAGGAGCTCCATGCCTCCGATCCCAACGGGCTTGAGCGGGACAGAGAGGCCGACTCCATTCGGCGCCTCACGGGCCGCATGTCGGAGCTGCTGCAGCGGACGCCGCGGTCCGAGGACGGCATCGCGTTCGCCGTCCGACTTGCGTTGGCGGCGTCCTACTACCGGCGCCTTCCGGCATGGCCCGCGCCTATGGACCCCGAACGCCTGCGCAGTGCGACCACGCCGGAAAGCGCCATCCTCGTGTCCTGGTGGTTCGAGCACGTGGGCCGTTGGCCGGACGCGGCCGAATTTGACGTGCTCCAAGAAATGGCGGACTTGCGCCCGATTCGGGGCGCTGCATTCGAAGCCGTCCCGGATTTCGAACGGCTGAGCAACGCCCAGCGACTGCGACGTCTGTCGCGGCCTGTTCACATGATGGCGGCTGGGGGGTGGTTGCGTCAGCTGGCGCGACACTGTGAGCTTTCCGAGGCTGACGGTCTCGTTGAGGCGGTGTCCAAACAGGCGGCCAATGGAGACGGGTTGCGCCTGGAACTTGTGCGCGTGTTGGTGGGCCATGGTGTGCCCCTTTGGCCGGCACTGCGGCCCATCCTCTTGGTCTTCGACGATCTGCGCATTGCCCGATCCTTGTCGGCCTGGGCCGAGAATCCGGAGGATCTGACGGACGAGATGGATCAACTGGAGATCGATCGCGTCGGCGTCAACATTGGGCAGCGGCCCACAGCCGTTGCCTTCGTCTCGATCAAGGTGGCGGCTTCGCTCAGCGCCCTTGCCGATCGTGTCGGGCCCGACGGTCAAGTGGCCAACTGAGGTCGTCACCGTGGTAGACGCGAACCGGAGGCGAGATGGCCGACGCACTTCGCCGTTGGGGACGGGATTTTCGGGTCTCTCGCGCGACCGCGATCGCCATCGCGGTGGCCGCCGGAATGGCGGCGCTGGCCAGCTTCTCCGTTGGCTGGCGCATGGGCGAAGCCGCTGAACGGGCGCGCGGCGGAGACCCGGTCGCGCTGACGGCGGGTGCGGCCGATCGCGAGGTCGTCGACTTGCTTGGCCGCATCGAGGCCGGGCGGGCGACGGACGATGGTGCGAGTAGCTTGTCGTACCCGACGGCCTTGCGCGGGGGCGCTTCCGGCGATGCGGGGCCGATCGGATTGGCTGCCGAGGACCCGACGCGCGAACAGGTTCCGCCGGGACCAGCGCCCGATGTATCGGGCGATCCGCCCCCGGCCGCCCGCTTTGCTTGGGAAGCGGGGCGCTTTCCGGCTTCGTCCTCTTCGGGAGCGCTGCGCGACCATCTGCGCGCAGCCGGCCTCAGCGCGGCGAGCGTGCTCGAATTGCGCCAAGGGGAACGCACTTGGCGCGTGCTTGTGGCCTGGGGCGACGACCGCGCGGCCGTCGATGCCCAACGCACCGTCGTGGAGGATGCGCTGGCGTCCGCCAATGTCGAGACGGGGGTCCCGGTTCTCGTGGAGCTTGGCAGCTGACGACGGGCGCGCCGCCCATCGCCGCCGTCCGCTACTCGACGGTGACCTGCTCGCGCGCGTAGGTCTCGAGGGTGTCGCCAACTTCGATTTCGTCGAATCCATCCAGCGCAACGCCGCACTCGAAGCCGGTGCCAACCTCGCGGACGTCTTCCTTGAAGCGCTTGACGCTGTCGACGCGGCCTTCCCACATCGTCTTGCCGTTGCGAACGACTTTGACGGTGTGGCTGCGGGCCACTTTGCCGTCTTGGACGTAGCAGCCGGCCACGACGCCAACCTTGCCGATGCGGAAGAGGACGCGGACTTCAACCGTGCCCTGCCGAACGAACGTGTAGGTCGGGTCGAGCAGGCCCTTGAGGCGGCGCTCGATTTGGTCGAGGAGCTCGTAGATCACTTCGTAGATGACGGGCTCGACACCCTGCTCTGAGGCAGACTGGCGCGCGCGTGCGTCGACCGCGACCTTGAAGCCGAGGAGCAGGGCTCCGTTGCTGGCGGCCAAGTTGACGTCGGACTCGCTGATGTCCCCCACGGCATGGTGCAGGATGCGAATCTCGGTGCCGTCGACCTCGATCTTCTCGACGGCGGCCTTGATTGCCTGGAGGGTGCCACCGACGTCGGCCTTGAGGATCAGGTACTGGGTCTTGCGCGCCGCCTCGCTTGCGTGCGCGTAGATGTCCTCGGCCGTGCGCCTGCGATGGTGGGCCATGGCCGCCGCGCGCTTCGATTCGGCGCGGTGCTCAGCGAGCGTGCGGGCGTTCTTCTCGTTCGCGACGACGGCCAGGGAATCGCCCACTTCAGGGAGGTCCGAAAGGCCGAACAATTCGACGGGCGTGGACGGGCCGGCTTCTTCGAGCGGCTTGCCGTGGTGGTCGAGCATGGCGCGGACGCGGCCGAAGGCCGATCCAAGGACGACGTGGTCACCGCGCTTGAGGGTACCCTTCTGGACGAGGACGGTGGCAACGGCGCCACGGCCGCGCTCCATCTTGGCCTCGATCACCATGCCCTCGGCGTGGCGGTCCGCGTTGGCGCGGAGTTCCAGAACTTCCGCCTGGAGCAGGATGGTCTCGAGGAGGCCGTCGAGGCCCGTCTGTTTGAGCGCCGAAACGGCGGCGTACATCGTGTCGCCGCCCCATTCTTCGGGGTTCAAGTCGTGTTCGGCGAGCCGCTGCTTGATGGCGTCGGGGTTGGCGCCCGGCTTGTCCATCTTGTTGACGGCGACGACGATGGGGACGCCAGCGGCCTTCGCGTGGTGAATGGCCTCGAGCGTCTGGGGCTGCACGCCGTCGTCGGCGGCGACCACGAGGACGACGATGTCCGTGATGCTGGCGCCGCGCGCGCGCATGGCCGAAAACGCTTCGTGGCCCGGCGTGTCCAGGAACGTGATCTTCTGGTCGTTGATCTCGACCTGGTAGGCGCCGATGTGCTGGGTGATGCCACCGGACGCGCCAGCCGCGACGCGCGCCTTGCGGATCGCGTCGAGCAGCGTGGTCTCGCCGTGGGCGACGTGGCCCATGATGGCGCCGACGGGCGGGCGATTGCCCTGGCCGTCTTCTTCCGCCGCGTCACCG
>SXOB01000085.1 GCA_005776945.1 Pseudomonadota bacterium | reverse complement strand
GCCGCCCGCGCCCGCGCCCCGCACCGGCCCCACGCGCGCCGCGCCGGCCGTCCGCCGCCACGCCCGCGAGGCTGACGTCGACATCAGCGCGGTCGCCGGCACAGGCCCCAATGGGCGCGTCACCCACGACGACGTCGCGTCCCACGCCTCGGTGGAAGTCCAGCCCGCGGTTGCGCCAGCCATGACCGCACCGCGCCCGAGTGGCGGCGAAGAGCGCGTCCCGCTCATCGGCATCCGGCGCAAGATCGCGGAGCAGATGGTCCGCGCCAAACAGACCGCGCCGCACTTCACGTACGTCGAAGAGGTCGACGCCACGCGCCTTGTCGCCCTGCGCGAGCAGCTCAAGGGCCGCGCCGAGCGCCAGGGCATCAAGCTGACCTACTTGCCCATCATCATGAAGGCGACGAGTCAGGTCCTGCGCGACTTCCCCACGCTCAACGCGACGATGGACGAGGCGAAGTCCGAGCTCGTCGTCAAGCGCGACCACCACTTCGGCCTCGCCACGGACACGCCGTCAGGCTTGTTCGTCCCGGTCATCAAGAACGTCGACCAAAAGTCGATCCTGCAGATCGCCGCCGAAGCGGCGGACCTCAGCGACCGCACCCGCAAGGGCAAGGCGAAGCTGGACGAGCTCAAAGGCGGCACGTTCACGTTCACGAGCGTTGGCAACATCGGCGGCGTGTTCGCGACGCCGATCCTCAACGTCCCCGAAGTGGCCATTCTTGGCGTCAACGCGATCCGCGACCGGGCCATGGTCGTCGGGGGAGCCATCGTCGCCCGCAAGATGTTCTACCTGTCGCCATCCTTCGACCATCGCGTCGTCGATGGTGCCCACGGCGCCCGCTTCGTCGCTGCCCTCAAGGCGCTCATCGAGGAGCCAGAGGCGCTCCTGCTGGACCTGGCGTGAGCGAACACGCAGCGCTGACGGCCGCCGACGCGGCCCTGTGTGCGGTGGAGCCCGCGCGCGCCCCGCTCGGTGACCTCGGCCCGGTCGTCCAAGGCGCCATCGAGGGCCTGAGCCCGACGGACTGGTGGTTTCCGGGGCCGCGGGAAGCCGCAGGTGCCACGCTTCGAGGCATCGAACCGCAGCGTGCCCGACGCGGCAGCCGGCCCTACAAGGTGGGTCCTCCCACCGCGTCCCATCGCGCCTTGTTGGCCGTTGGCGCGGCGGACGGCGGGGGGGTCTCCCTCGTCCACCTCGGCGTCGCAAGCGCCGCGGACGGGCATCTCGCCGAGGCCCTTTCGCTGGCCGTGCTCCGCGGGACTCGCACCATCTTCCTCGTCGCAGAACATCCGCTCGACGGCGCCGCTCCGCTCGGACCCCAGCGCGCCGGCAGCCTGGCCGCGTTCGCAGCCGCTTACGGCGCGGCCTCGGCCACCGTCGACGGGCGCGACGCCGACGCCGTGGCGACCGCCGTCCGCAAGGCGCGCGAATCCTCCGGACCCACCTTGATCATCGCCCGCCTCGCGGGCTCGGAGTCCCCATGAGCACGACGCACTACGGCGCCATCGTCATCGGCGCAGGTCCCGGCGGCTACCCCTGCGCCATCCGCCTCGGCCAGCTCGGCGTCAAGACGCTGATCGTGGAGAAGGCCTCGTGGGGCGGCGTCTGCCTCAACGTCGGCTGCATCCCGTCCAAGGCCCTCATCACAGCCGCGAAGAAGTTTGAGGACATCCGTCACGCCGACACGTTCGGCTTCACCGTCCCCGGCCCCGTCACGCTCGACATGGCGCGCCTGCAGAACTGGAAGGGCGGCGTCGTCGACAAGCTGACGGGCGGGGTGCGCACACTGCTCAAGGCCAACGGCGTGACCATGCTGGTCGGCGAGGCCACGGTGACCGCCGCAGGGCAGGTGACGGTCAAGACGGCCGAAGGCGACCAAGTCGTCACCGCCGACGCCATCGTGCTGGCCACGGGCTCGCGCCCCATCCAGATCCCCGGCTTCGACTTTGCCGACGGCCCCGTCATCGACAGTACCGGCGCGCTCGCCCTGACGGAAGTTCCAAAGCGGATGGTCGTGATCGGCGGCGGCTACATCGGCCTCGAAATGACGGGCGTCTACGCCAAGCTCGGCTGCAACGTGACGGTCGTCGAGGCCATGGACCAGCTGTTGCCGGGCTTCGATCCTGACGTCGTCAAGGTCCTCGAGCGCCGCCTCAAGAAGGACGGCGTCACCTGGATGCTCAAGACGAAGGCGTTGGGGTGGGAGCGGACGGCCGACGGCATCGACGTCGAGGTCTCCGACGCCACCGGCACCAAGAAGCTGCCCGCCGACTACGTCCTCGTCACGGTCGGCCGCCGCCCGAACACGCAAAACCTCGGCTTGGAAGCCCTCGGCGTGACGATGGCGGGCCCGTTCATCGCGGTCGACAAGCAGTGCCGCACCAACGTCCCGGGCTTGTTCGCCATCGGCGACGTGGCCGGCAACCCGATGCTCGCCCACAAGGCGACTCACGAAGGCGAGATCGTGGCGGAGGTCATCCACGGCCGGAACGTCCACAGCGACGCCAAGGTCGTTCCTGAAGTCGTCTTCACCGACCCCGAGGTCGCCGTCGCGGGTCTGACGGAGCCCAAGGCCAAGGCCAAGGGGCTCAAGATTCGCGTTGGCAAAGTCCCCTTCGCGGCGATCGGTCGCGCCATCGCGAACCATGAGACGGACGGCTTCGTCAAGGTCGTCATCGACGCCGAAACCCACCTCGTCCTCGGCGTCACCGTCGTCGGCTACCACGCGTCGGACATCATCTCAGAAGCGGCGCTTGCCATCGAAATGGCGGCCGAAGCGCTCGACATCGGGCTCACGATTCACCCGCATCCGACGTTGGGCGAGTCGATCATGGAAGCGGCCAAGCACGCGCTCGGCGAGGCCATCCACGTCGTCAACAAGTGAAGCGGATCGCCGTCTTCGGGGCGACGTCCGCCATCGTCGGCGCGGTGACGCGCCGTTGGGCGGCCCGCGGCGACCGCCTCTTTCTCGTGGGGCGAAACCCGGAGCGGCTCGCCGCTGAAGTGGCAGCGTTGGGTCCCGCGGTCGTGGGGTCCCGGTGCGTCGATCTCGACACCGTGGACGCGGCCGCCCTCGTCGCCGAGGCCATCGGCGCGCTCGGCGACATCGACATCGCCTTCATCGGCCACGGCGCATTGCCCGACCAGGCGCAGACGGAGGTCGACATCGGGGCCGCGGAGGCTGCCATGCGCACGAACCTGCTGTCCGCGGTGGCTTTGCTGATCCCCCTCGCGAATCACATGGAGGCGCGCCGGTCCGGGACCCTGGCCGTCATCACGAGCGTCGCGGCCGAACGCGGGCGCCCCCGGAACTACACTTACGGGGCCGCCAAGGCCGCGCTCGACACCTACATGGAGGGCCTGCGGTCGAGGTTGTGGCGCGCCGGCGCCACCGTCGTCGTCATCAAGCCTGGGCCCATCGACTCGCCGATGACGGTGGGCCACCCTCGCAACGCCCTGTTCGTCGGCGTGGACGCGATTGCCCCGCGCATCGTTCGCGCCATCGACGCGGGTTGGGCGCTCACCTACGTGCCCGGCCGCTGGCGCCTCATCATGGCCATCGTACGGTGGCTGCCAGAGGCCGTCTTCCAGCAATTTGCCGTCCTGTCGGGCCGGTGACGCATCCAAGCGCGCACGGTGTCGTATAGGAACCCGACATGGAGGTGGAGAATGTCCTTGTTCGCGCTGCTTGGCCTCGTGGCGTGCAACTACCGTGAGGTCACGTACCTTGAGGGGGACGCCGCCGAGCTTTGCATCGCGCCCGCGGGCTTCGAGGTGGACGCCGACAGCTGGGATGGGGTCATGCCCAAGGACGAGGTCGTTTACGACGCTCTCAAGGGTGTGAAGGTCATGGTCGTCTTCCACCACGCGCTGTCAGAATGCGACGAGTTCCTGGACCCCACCTGTCGGGTGAGCTTCGACGGCAACGACATCTTCGTGGAGTCCTCAGGCACCATCCGGTTCCACAAGGACCGCAGGGACTGCGACACCCGCATCGTGCCGGCCATCGCATCTTGCGACACACCGCCCCTCGAGGAGGGGTCGTACGCCTTCCACCACGGTGCGGCATCCGTCAATTTGCTCGTCCCGTCCACGAACACCGTGGAGTGCCAGCCCGTCGACGAAGGCAATGGCTGCTCCACGGCGCCCATCGGCGGCCTGGCCGTCGCGCTTGGCGCGCTCGCGTGGCTCCGGCGTCGAAAGGCCTGAGACTCGCCGCTCAGGCCACCGCGGACGTCGCCTCTGGCACAAAGGGACGGATGTCGACGCGGGCGTCGTTGTAGCAGGCGCCCCCGCCGAGCTCGTCGACGTGGTCCGGAATCAGCACATTGCTCGTCCAACCGTTCCGAGTGCTCCGGCGCCAAAGCCCCTTGGGGATCTCCACGACGCCTCGGCGGAGTTGGTCGGAGACGACGACGTCGATGACGACCGTGCCGCGCCCATTGGTCACCTCCGCCCGCTGACCCGTGGACAAGCGGCAACTCGCGGCGTCATCGGGGTGCATACGCAGCCGGCCCGGGGTGTCCTCGAGCATCGTGCTGCTGATGCCCGCGCCAATCGCGGGACTGACGACGATGAAGCGCCGGTGCGCCTCTTCGGGCGGCGGCCGCGTCTTGGGGGCCTCCGGACGACAGAGCCACACCTCTTCGGGCAACTGGGAGGGCCCTACGACCGGAATGTGGCCGTCGCGGCGCAATCGGTCGAAGGTCCCTTCGTCCGATCCAGGCCACGTCCGAACGACCGAGCGGGCATAGGTCAGCTCGTCCTCGTACAATTCGGGGTCCGTGATGCCGAGGCGACGGGCGAGCGCTTGAATGACGTCGTGGTTGTTGCGCGCCTCACCGGCGGGCGGCACGGCGGCCTCGGACCACATCAGGCCGTAGCCAGCGTAGCTCCGACTCAATTCCCTGTGCTCCAGGAAAGTGGTCGCCGGCAGCAGGATGTCCGCGTAGTCGCACGTGTCCGTGTAGACCTGCTCGTGGACGACCACGAACCGGTCGGGGTCCGCCAGCCCGGCCACCACCGATGCCTGGTCCGGAATCGTCGCCACAGGATTCAGGTCGTAGATGTAGACCGACCGGATGGGCGGGTCGCGCAGCGTCAACAGCGCACGCCCAAGCTGAGCCAGATTGACGATGCGGGGCACCTCAGGCCACCCCGGCGCCCGCATGAGTGGCGCCAGGTCCATGCCGTACCCGGACGACGTGCTGAGCGACCATCCGCCCGTCGCGGTGCCGACGTCACCCATGAAGGCGGACAACCCGAGGACGGCGCGGACGGAGTCCGTACCATTGCGCGTCCGCTCCAGGCCCCAGCCAGCGCGCAGCCATACGGGTCCCTGGGTCCAGAATTCTGCGAGGGCGACCACCTCGGACGCACCGATGCCGCACATCGCCGCGGTCCGCTCGGGCGTCCACTCCTCGATCGCCTCCAGATACCGATCCAAGTCCCGAATCGACGGGTGCGGCTTGGCAAGTCCCGCCTTGGCGGCGGCCCGCGCGACGCCGAGCGCGAGTGCGACGTCCGTACCCGGAAGCGGCGCCACGTGAAGGGTGGCCTGGGCGGCCAAAGGTGTCCGACGCGGATCGACGACGGCGAGCCGGCCACCACGGCGCATCAGGTCGCGCATCCTCGGGACGAGATGAATGCCAGAGGCCGACGGATTGCAGCCCCATAAAACGGCGGCTTCCGCCTGCTCGACCTTGGCCACATCCAGCGACGGCGTCGCCCCAAAGGTCATCTTCGCGCCCGCGCCCGTGTTCGCCGCGCACAGGGTCCGTTCCACCTGGCTCGTCCCCAACCGATTCCAAAGGCGCTGGTCGAGCGCGCGCCCCGTCAGCATCCCGTTCGACCCGGCGTACCAGGCGGGCAGCAACGCCGCAGGGCCGTCCTCACGCAGAATGACCTGCCAACGGGCGACGATTTCGTCCAGCGCGTCGTCCCACGACACCGGCTCGAACCGCGAACCCGGCCCCTTGGGGCCCACCCGACGCATCGGACGCGTCAGCCGATGGGACGCCGTCAGGCGTTCGCCAAAGTGCCGCACCTTGGCGCAGATGTAGCCATCGGTCCAGCGATTGAGTGAGCTGCCATCGATGCGGACGACCCGGTCGCCGTCGACGTCCACGTGGAGCGTACAGCGGTCGGGGCAATCCAGAGGACAAACGGAGTGAACGGTTTTCGTCATGGGGTCCCGATCGAGCGGTAGGCACGGCGCCAGTAGAGCAATGGCTGGCCCTCGCCTGCGTAGGTCTCAAGGACTTCGCCGATGAGAATCGTGTGGTCTCCTTCGGGAATCGCCCGACGCAAGCGGCACGTCAGCCAAGCCAATGACCCCTCGATGACAGGTTGGCCTGACGCCGTGTGCCGACCGGCAATCTCCATGAAATGCTCGCTCGGGGTGCGCCCCGCCCGCGCAAAGTAGCGGCTGGCCTGCTCCTGGGACCGCTCCAAGATGCTGACGGCGAAACCGCCACTTCGGTCGACCATCGCCGGCAGACGATTTTCGTTGGCGACGCAAACAAGGACAAGCGGCGGGTCAAACGAAAGCGACGAGAAACTCGACACCGTCAACCCATAGAGCTGACCTTCGGCATTCGTCGTGACGACGGAGACGCCGGACGGCCAGGCCGCCAACGTCTCGCGGAACCCATCACTCACCGCGCACCCATCGCCGGGGAGCGGACCTCGACGTCACGGCACCGGAACACCGCGACATCGGCTTCCCAGGACACCTCGCCAACCTCGTGCCAGTTGCACTCCGGCACGTCGTGCGCCTTCCATCGAACGCCCTGTTGGGCGAGCGTCTCCACTGAAAGTGTCGTCGATCCGGCCCAAGGACTCGCATCCGCCACAAGCCGCGCGGTGAGGCCGAGGTCGTTCTGTTGGGCCGCGTATTCGCGCATGGCGAACGTACAGCCACAGACGACAAGGGCCGTCACGGGGCGGCCTTCGGGAGCGGAATGTACGCGAGCACCTGGGCGATGAACTGTTCGCCACCGGCGCCAGGAAACGCGTCGATGCACCAACGCTCTTCCCGCATCTGCTCGACGAGCGCGTCACTAGCACCCGCCGCACGTAGGCCCGCGATGGCGGACTCCCGCAGGCGGGCGGTGGCGTCGGCGGTCGCGGTCCGCTCGGCAAACGTCGCGTTGCTCACGCCGAGCGCGTAGATGCCGTCGGCCGCCCTTGGCAATTCCAACTGCCACGCGCCACAGTCTGGCGTCGCGTACGGATTGGACCCCATCGAAAACGCGTATGGGACGCCCGTGAAGGATGTGCCCGCCGCCCAGTTGGCGCCGCCGGTTGGATGGTGGAAGGTGCCCGAACCCACAAACACCCGGTCCACAAACCATCCGGTGCAGGCGTCCGCCTGAGTCGCGCAACAGGCCGCAAGCGCGCTCGGGTCTCCGATCACGGCCTCCAACCCTGCGGCCGGCACCACGTCGACCCATGCCAGGTGGTCACCTTCACCACCGCCGCCGCCCCGCCGGGCATTGGCCTCAGGCGAAGCATAGACCCAGCCGCCCTTGGGGGCGGTGGCCGGCGTGGGACGCACCAGCAGATGTTCGCTGCAGACAGTACGCCCAGGCGCCATCCGCTCATCGCCGCCACGGCCGACCTCCTCACCGAAGGCCCCAAGGGGCGCTTCGTCGTGGAACAGGACGTGGACGTCTTCGTCATCCAGTCGCGTCGGCACCACGGTGGGGGTCACCACCACCACCGTCTTGGCCCCGCATCCTGCCGCAGCAAGGATCGCAGCCCAGCGCAAAATCAAGCGCTGTCCGGTTGGCCCGAATCGGAAAAGCCGCTGTCGCCACGCCCACCGCCGCCGCCGCTGTCCGCGGGCGGCGGGAGGCCGACCGAGGGCTCCGTAGGTTCATCGACCGTCGGGCCATCGGTCAAGCTCATGGACGGCGTCATCAAATCCCCGGTGTCGATCGGCGTGAGACCTCGGTCGCCGCAGCCCCAAGCCATCACCAGCGTCAATGCCATCAGGTCGCGCATCGCCACTCCCCAGCTTCACACAGGGCGCAGGTTAGCCCGGGCCGTGCCGACGCGCTGCGGGATCGGAGGGGGAGTGGGCCGATTCGTGGTCCTCGAAGGGCTCGACGGGGCCGGCACGACCACCCAGGCCGCCCTGCTCGTGGCGCACCTTGGCGCGACCGGGCGTCGTGCCATCCAGACCGCTGAACCCACCGCTGGGCCCATCGGCCGGGCGATTCGCGACGTCCTCCGTTCGGACCCTGCGGCCGCCGACCGATCTGCCCTGCCCTGGATGTTCGCCGCCGACCGGCGAGATCACCTCGCCCGCACCGTGGAGCCGGCCCTGGACCGAGGCGATTGGGTGGTCTCCGACCGCTACTTCCACAGCTCGCTCGCCTACCAGTCGCTGGACTGGCCGCTCGACGACGTCGCGCGGCTCAACGACCGCTTTCGCGTCCCCGACCTGACGGTGTTCATCGACGTCGACGTCGACGTCGCGCTTGGTCGCATTGCGAGGCGTGGAGGCGCCGTGGAGTGGTACGAGGCCGACGACCGCCTCCGGCGCGTCGCCAAGGCCTACCGTTCGGTCCTGCGCTGGGTTGGCGACCGCGGCGACACCGTCGTCGTCGTGTCCGGGGAACTGCCCGTCGCAGAGGTCTCCGCGGCCGTCTTCGCGGCCGTTGACGCCCTGACGTGACGCCGGTCCACGTCAACGGCCTCGCGCCCTACGAAGTCGTCCACCGCCAGATGGCGGAAATCGTGCGCCTTCGGGCGAACGGCGAACTCGAAGACGACGTCCTGTTGATGCTCGAACACGAGCCGACGATCACGGTCGGCCGGGGCCGCGACGGCGAGGCGGGCCTGCTCCTGCCCAACGCCCCCGTTCACCGCGTCGAGCGCGGCGGCGAAGCGACTTGGCATGGTCCAGGCCAACTCGTCGCCTACCCCATCCTCCGCCTCGAAGGCCCTTGGCGCGACCTTCATCGCGTCCTCCGAAGCTTGGAGTCCGCGGTGATCGACACGCTGAGGGACGCGGGTCTCACCGCCGGACGCGACGCCCGCAACACAGGGGTGTGGTTGCCGGCCGCCGACGGGCCACCTCGCAAGGTCTGCTCGATCGGCATTGCTGCCCGGCGCTGGGTGACGTGGCACGGGCTCGCCCTCAACGTCTCCCCCGAGTTGTCCGGCTTCGCTTCGATTCGCCCTTGCGGCTTCGAGGTCACCTCGATCACCCGGCTCATCGATCATCTCGATCCCTGCCCACCCCTGCAGGATTGGCGGTTGCCCCTTGCCACTCACATTGCGCGGATCACGGAGCGTCAGCTTGGCGCCATCCGGCTGGCCGATCCCGGTCACATCGTCGCCGCCGTGACGTCCCCGACCGCCGGCGATTAGGCGCGCCCGCCCCGGAGCCGCCATGATCGATCCGAGTGTGCTCGCGGAGAACCCCGAGCGCGTCAAGCAGCACCTGCGCAAGCGCCACGCCGCTCAGGACACCTTCGCGCTCGTCGACCGCGCCGTTGAACTCGCCTCCACGCGCCGCGCGGCGATCGCCGAACGCGACCGGCTGCGCGCCCAGCGCAACACGTTGTCCAAGGACATCGGCGACGCGATGAAGGCCGGCAATGCAGCCGCCGCCGACGCGATGAAGACCGCGGTTGGCGAGGGGAAGGTCCGAATCGATGCCCTGGAAACCGAGCTCACGAGCGTCGAGGCGGCTCTCGCCGAAATCGCGTTGGGCCTGCCGAACCTCGTTCACGACGACGTTCCCGACGGCAAACACGAGAGCGACAACCCCGTCGTCCGCACCTGGGGAACGCCGCGGAGGATGTCCGGCGACAGCCACGTGGAAATTGGCGCCCGCCTCGGTGGGCTCGACCTGGAGCGCGCGGCCAAGTTGTCCGGCGCTCGGTTCGCGGTGCTACTCGGCGACGTGGCCCGGCTCGAGCGCGCCCTGATCAACTGGTTCCTCGATGTCCACACGAACGAAAACGGGTACACCGAGGTGCTCGTCCCGTACGTCGTGCAGCGCCATTGCGCGGTCGGGACCGGGCAACTGCCAAAGTTCGAGAAGGACATGTTCCGGCTCGCCGAGCCGCTCAACGGCGCCGACGCCTTCCTCGTGCCGACCGCCGAGGTCCCCGTCACCAACCTGCATCGCGAGGAAATCCTCGACGAAGCTTCTCTCCCGATTCGCTACGCCGCCTTTACCCCCTGCTTCCGATCGGAAGCGGGATCCGCAGGGCGCGACGTGCGCGGCATCATCCGCCAGCATCAGTTCCACAAGGTGGAGCTCGTCTGGACGACGACGCCGGAGCGTGCCAACGAGGACCACCTCGCCCTCCGGCGCCACGCAGAGACGCTCCTGGAGCGCCTCGATCTGCCCTACCGAACCGTGCTGCACTGCGGCGGGGAGCTCTCCTTCGGAGCCACCCGCTGCTTCGACCTCGAAGTCTGGCTCCCGTCTCAGGGCGGCTACCGGGAGATCAGCAGCGTCAGCTGGTTCGGCGACTTCCAAGCGCGCCGGATGTCGCTCCGCTACCGCGCCGGCGAAGGCGCCAGGAAGGGCAAAGTGGCCTTCGCCCACACCCTCAACGGCTCAGGACTGGCCGTTGGACGCACGCTCGTCGCCATCCTGGAGAACCACGTACGCGACGACGGGTCCGTCTCCATCCCCGCGCCTCTCCAGCCCTACATGGGCGGCCGCGACCACATCGCGGCTCGCTTGACGTAGGCCGAACCCGCGAGTAGAACGCGGTGGCTGCGCCACCACCGGAGGCGTGGCCGAGTGGTCGATGGCGGCGGTCTTGAACACCGTTGGCCTGAAAGGGTCCGGGGGTTCGAATCCCTCCGCCTCCGCTTTGTTCTTTTCGATTTTGGAGCCGTGACCGAGTGGCCGAAGGTGCTTGATTGCTAATCAAGTGTACGGCCAAAAGCCGTACCCCGGGTTCAATTCCCGGCGGCTCCGCCACCGGCCCAGCCATGCACCCATAGCTCAACGGGATAGAGCGTCGGACTACGGATCCGAAGGTTATGGGTTCGACTCATATTGGGTGCGCAACTTCGCCCCTCCGACTCACGTCGGAGGGGCGTTTCGGTTTCTG
>SXOB01000084.1 GCA_005776945.1 Pseudomonadota bacterium | reverse complement strand
GGCGTCGGTCCAGGCGGCGGCGGCGCCGGCGACTACGGTCCGTGTGTGCACGGCGGTGGCGGTGGGGGCGGCGGACATGGTGGCGGCGGCGGGCGTGGCCCGTCGTTCAACGGCGTCGCCTTCTACTCGAGCGGCGGCACGTTGAACGGGCTGGCCTGGCCCTCCCCAGTGGCTGCGATGAATATGGGCTCCGGCGGCGGCGGCGCAGGTTCTGGCTGCGACAGCGTCGGGGCGAGTGGCGGGGCGGGTGGCGCGAGCCTCTACGTGTTTGCTGACACGGTTCACATCGACGGGACCGTCGCGATGAATGGCGCCGATGGATTCAGCGCAAGCGACTACAGCGGCGGTTCGGGCGGCGGCGCGGGCGGCGGCATCGCCATCGACGCCGTCAGCGTCACCGGAACGGGCTTCCTCGTGGCCCGCGGCGGCGACGGCGGCAACACCGTGCAAGGCATCGGTGGCCTGGCCGGCGGCGGTGGTGGCGGCGGCGGCGGGCGGATCGTCGTTTCAGGCGGTGGCGGCGACCTCGTCTACGCGACGGGCGGCGGCGCGGGTGGGCTCTCCCAGAAGATCGCTGGCCTCCTCGAAGACAACGGATTTCCGGGCCAGGGCGGCTCCACGAGCCGAATCGGCGAGCCGTCGCTCTCGGTCGGCGGCGTTTGCCCCGGTCGGGCGTCCGTCGGCATCGCCAACCTGCCTGCGGCTGGGCCCTTCCTGGTGCTTGGCGGGGCGGCCCTCGGTGCCGATGTCGTGCCTTCGGGCCCGTGCATCGGGACGACGACCGGACTTGGGGGCGGGGTCAAGGTGCTGGCGAGCGGCTTCGTTGACGCCGGGGGGTCTGCGCTGTTGGCGCCGAAGATGAAGGCTGGCAGCTGTGGCAAGCCGATTCAGGTCGTCGACGAGTCGACCTGCGCGCTGACGAACGTCTCGCTCGCTCCCTGAGCGGGTCGCCGAGTGCGCCGACGACGGGGTCGTCGGCCTACGCTCGCCGGCACGCCGGCGAGCGTTTCGCCCTTTTTGCAACAGCCTGCTAGGTGAACGTCATCGCACGGTATCCGTGGTCACCAAAGGTGGTCTGCGGGATGCCAAGGAACTGCAGTGCGGCGAGATGCAGGTTGCCGTAGTTTTCTCCGGGGAAGACCCGGTGTTGGCCCTGCACGATGCCGCCCGCTTCGCCGCCTGCCAGCAGGCACGGAAGCTCGTCGGACTGGTGGTAGCCGGCCTCATGGAATTCCGACGCGAACAGCGCCCAAGTGTGGGCGAGCAGGTCGTTGCCGTCGGCGTCTGTGATGTCGGCGAGCTTCTGGCACAGGCTCGTGAAGCGTTCGACGTTCCACGCCTGGATCTGCATGTACTTGTCGAGGTTGGCGCCCCCGTTCAAGTAGTTGTGGCTGAGTGCGTGATGGGTGTCGGTGAAGCCGAGGAAGTCGTAGGACGTGGCCGCGGTGCTTGGGCTCGTCATCCACGTGATGATGCGGGTCATGTCGCACTGCAACGCGACGACCATGAGGTCTTCCATCAGCGTCACGGTTTCGAAGAAGCCAGGCGCCTCGGGCGGCACGTCTGGGGCCGTACACTGCAGGTCTTCGATGAGCGCAATCTTCACCTCGAGTTCCCGCACGGCGGTGGCGTACTGATCGAGCTTGGCGACGTCCCCGGTGCCGAGGCGGCCGGAGAGGGCGTTGACGCGGTCGAGTACGGCGTCGAGGACGCTCGTGCGGTTCACCGCGCGCTGCGCGATTTGGGCCTCCGTGAGCCCGGGATCGATGCCGGCGAACATGCGGTCGAAGAGCGTTTTCGGCGACGTGATGTTCGGCAGCGGAGTGGCGTTGGCCGCCCACGCGAGCGTCTTGATGTAGGTCGACGAATTTCCGGTGTCGAAAAAGGCCGGGGAGTCCGCGCCCGCTTGAAGGCTGGCGAAGGGGGTGACGCCGGCATTCGCTGCCGCCGCAACCTGATCGACGGAAATGCCGTTGTTGAGATCGACGCCGTAAACTTCGATTTCGGTGTCGGTCAGCAGGCCGGAGGTCGCCGCCTCATGGGTGAGGATGGGATTCGCCTTGTTGGAGATGCCAGAGATCGGCGTCATCCGGTGTTGCAGCGCTGCGATCGGCGCAAGGACCGTCTTCAGGTCGTAGTCGGGGCCGATCTTGGTCGGCACGAACCCGTCGGGGGAGAGGCCATTGGGGATGAAGTAGGTCAGGAACCGCTTGGGTGCCGTGATCGACTGGGCCCACGCGGCGCGCGGCAGGGCGCTGTGGAGAAAGGGCAGGGCGAGGCTGACGCCAGCTCCCTGCAACAGAAGCCGACGCGAAGGGACGGGGCGGCTCATTCGGCCTCCTGGGCGGGGCCCTTCTGGAGAAATGCGGGGCTCTCGATGAGGGCGCCCACGAGGGACGAGAATCGGTGACCCGAGGCGACGAATTCGTCGGTCAGAGCGTCGACGAGGGGCACATCGGCGTCGCCGACGGTTCGGCCCAACCCATAGGTCATCGCCTTGATGACGACGCAACGGGGAAGCAGCGGATTGGCGGTCAACAAGGGGCGGTAATCGACGATGCTGCCGACGTGCGCGCCGGCGATCGTGCCGCTGGCATCGATCGGGAAGCCAATTTCGTCCGTCGCGCGGAAGCCGCCGATGGAGTCGAAGTGGTGGAGCGTGAAGCCAATGGGGTCCATCATCGTGTGGCAGCCTTGGCAGAAGGTATCGCCGCGGGCAAGCTCTTCTTGTTCTCGGATGCTCAGGATGTCGGGCACGATGGGACCGAGGTTTCCGGCTTCCGGCGGCGGCGGCGGGATCGGTGTACACAGCAGGTTGTCGAGCACCCACTTGCCGCGAAGTACGGTCGAGGGCCGGTCGGGGTGAGCGCGCGTCGCCAACCACCCGGCCGTCGTCAGCAGGCCGCCACGCGGCGTGCCCTCCAGCGACATCGGCCCCGACGTCGTGCCGTCAAATGCGACGCCATAGTGCTCCGCGAGAAGCGAATTCCCCCAGCTCTCCTGTGTGGTGAGCAGGTCGAGCAGGTTGGCGTCGGCCAGGAGATGGTTGCGCGCGAGCGCTTGGACCTCTTCGATCATCGCCGCTTCGAACTCCGGCGAAAACTCGGGGTAGAGCGCCGGGTCGGGTTGGGCTGAGCTGATCTGGCGAATGGCGAGCCACTGGCCGGCGAAGTTGGTCACCAGGGCTTCGGCGCGCGCGTCGTCGAGCATGCGGTTGATGTGCCAACTGCGCACTTCGGGATCGAGCAAGGAGCCGTCGGCTGCGGCGGCAAGCAGGGCGTCGTCGGGGCCTTGGCTCCAAAGGAAGAAGGCCATGCGGGTGGCGACCTCGTAGGCGTCCAGCGGCGTGTCCCCGGGGCCGTTGGCGACCTGCTCCACGCGGTACGCGAAGTCGGGCGCGAGCGCGATGTACTTCAGGCCCGTGCGAAGGCGTTCGTCCCAATCGGGGCCGGCGCCGTCGGCAATGGCGTTGATGACGTCGATGTCCTCAGCGGCGAGGGGGCGGCGCCAGGCGCGCTCGGCGAAGGCGACGAGGACGTCTTCGATGCAAGCGCCATCGTCGTCCGCCGACGCGTCGCACGGCACGATGTCCCACCAAGCGTTGGGGCGGCCTACTTCGGGGTCGAGCGGCCCGATGAGGCGCAATTCGTCGGCGACCAGGAAGGTGCCGTCCGAGAGCTGCACCTCGACCGTGTGGATTCCCGCGCTCAGCCCCGGCAGCACGGTGCCATACCAGCCCTGTGTGTCTTCGACCGCGACGGTACCGTAGCTGACGCCATCTGCGACGAAGGTGGCCTGGGCGTCCAACCCGTGACCGAAAAATTCGAACTGGTAGTCGCCGTCGTCGGCCAGCGCGGTGGTGATCTGAATGGCGCCCTGCCCGTCGAGGCGCCAGCCGCCGTCCACCGACACGCCGCCGTCGTGAACGGCGGCTTCTGCTTGGACAATCAGGGTCGTCGTCGTTTCGTCATGGATGGCGAACAGCTCATCGAGGAAGGTGTCGACACCGCCTTCGTAGAGCTCGAAGAGGACCGGCGAGGTGGCGAGACCGTCGGCGTTGTTGTCGAAACCCTCGACGATATTGTCGGCCGGAAAGGACAATTCGGGCGTGAGCGACGACTGGAACAGGGCGCGCATCGTGTTGCCCCACTCGGCCGTGTTCAACCGGTGGAGCGTCTTGGCGCCGGCGACGGGCGTGGCGGCCGAGGGCGCCGTGGTCCCCGCCGGCGGGGGCGCAGACGGGTCGTCGGGTTGGGTTGTGCCGGGCAGCGTAGACGCGTCCGGGTCCACGGAATCGCAAGCGAGAACGGCGAGGAGCAGCGGGGTCATGGGACCACCTCGTAGGCGACGTAGATCGTCGCGCCGTTGAGCGGGGGATTCACGAGCGTGATTTCCATAGCCGCATAGGTGTAGTCGGCTCCCATGGAGAGGACGTCAACCTGGCCTGCGTAGAGCGTAGCGACCTGGATGGTCGCGACGAAGGGCACTTCGGACAGGCGGCGGTCGGTGGGGCAAAGCGGCGGGCCGGCGGGGCATACTCGGAACACGTCGATGCCGGTCATGTCGGCCAGGGCTGGGTCGAAGCCGAAAGGCCCCTCGATGCCGTCGGGGAGGAGGTCGCCGTCGGTGTCCTGGATGAGCGGGTTGGCTCCGGCCGTGACCTCGTCGCCGTCCATCAGCCCGTCGGCGTCGGAGTCGGGATTCGCCAGCATCGTGCCAAGAAACGCCTCCTCGCCGTCGTCCAGGCCATCGGCGTCGGTGTCCGCCAAGAGCGGGTCGCTGCCCCACGTCGAGATCTCGGCGCCGTCGAGCAGCGTGTCGTCGTCATGGTCGTCGTCGATGGGATCGGTCAGGTAGACGAGGACCTCCGCGCCGTCAGAAAGGCCGTCGTTGTCGGTGTCGCTGTACGTTGGATCCGTTCCGATTTCGAGGATTTCTTCGGCGTCGCGCAGGCCGTCGCCGTCGTTGTCGGCGTCCATGAAGGGATTCGTGCCGGCCTCGATTTCGAGGCCGTCGGGCAGGCCGTCGTCGTCGGTGTCGGAATCGAACGGATCCGTGGACCACGTCAGGACTTCGAGGCCGTCGTCGAGATTGTCGGAATCGGTGTCGGAGAGAGTGGGATCGGTGAACCAGACCAAGACCTCCGCGTCGTCGGTGAGGAGGTCGAGGTCGGTGTCTGCGAGCAGGGGGCTCGTGCCGTGGACGTGCACCTCGTCGCCGTCCAGCAGGGTGTCGTTGTCGGTGTCGTTCTGGTGGCCGTCGGTGCCCCACAGGGCCTCGTCGCCATCGGAGAGGCCGTCGCCGTCGCCGTCGACCTGCGTCGGGTCGGTGTCGTAGACGAACAACTCCTCGCCGTCGCTCAGCCCGTCGCCGTCGGTGTCGGGGTTCAGCGGGTCGGTCAAGTAGAGGCGCAGCTCGTAGTCGTCGGTGACGGCGTCGCCGTCGGTGTCGGCGGTGGTGGGGTCGGTTCCGTAGAGGTTGACCTCGTCACCGTCCTTCAGGGTATCGTCGTCGGTGTCGGCGTCGTTGGGGTCGGTATGTGCGGCCGCCTCGGCAGCGGCGTCCAAGCCGTCCCCGTCGGGATCCCCGTCTGTCGGTGGCGGTGGGACGGTCGGCGTTTCCGGGAGCGGCGGTTCCGTGGCGCCCGGCGGGTCCGACGTGTCGGTGGCCAAAGGCCCATCACCGTCGCTGCATGCCGCGAGGGCGGGGAAGAGTAGCCAAGCGGCGGTGCGCATCGGACCTCACGGACTGGATTCTACCCGCAATGGGAGCGGGAAGCGTGAGGATCCGGGCCCGATCGGTCAGGTCTGTGTCAGCGCCGGCTGCGAGACGCGTCCGCGACGGCGTCCGACACGTAGGCGAGGTCGCCGCCGTACAGCGGGACCCACCAACTGTCCTTGGGAACGGACAGGGCATCGGCGGTGAGGCGGATGCGGGCGCCTTCGGGCAGGACGCAGCGCACCGGGCCGCGGCTGTCGAAGTGATTGGATGCGCTCGGCGGATAGGCGCGGACGTTGACGCCAGCGGCGAGTTCGATGACGTCGCCTGCTTGGCCAGGACGCTGGGTGCCCGCGTACCACCAGCCGATTTGCTCGTCGGGGCGGCCGACGCAGTCGCCAAGGCTCGCGACTGCCGCGGGAGCGACGGACTGGGGCTGCAAGGAGGGCGGCGCCGTAGCCGGACCGTCGACCGGGGCGACCGATTGCGGCTGCAAGGCGGTCGGCGGGATCGCGGGGGCTTCCGGGACGGCGACGGCAGCGAGGAGCGGGGCATCGGCGGGCGTTTCGATGGCCTCGTCTCCCACCAACAGCGTGAATGCACCGATCGCGGTAGCGGCGGCCAGGGCGAGGCCCGCGCCAGCCAGGGCGGCCCACGGTTGTGCCCGCGGTGCGACGATACGAGTGGCCGTCTGCAGGTTCTCGTCGTCCGGCGCCGTTGCGGCTGCGCGGCGAAGGAGCTGGGCCAGACGCCCCTGGCGTTGCGCGTCGTGGAGCGATGCGACCCAGTCGGCCGCCGTGTCTCGCGGCGTAGGCATCAGATCGGGGTCGAAGCGGCGGGCCAGGAACTCTGCGAGTTCGCGGATTTCACGATCGTCGAGATGCATGGCTGGCCCCATGGGTGGACGCGTCAAGCGTACATCTCATGTACCAGATACGATCGTGCTCGTCCAGCCTCTTTGTCACCGTCAGAAGCAGAGCGACTCACAGTCCGCGTAGGCCCGGGGACAGCTGAGGCCCGACGTCGCGTCGATGCGCTTGTCCCAGGCCGCGCCCGTCCATGCCCAGACGTCGTCGAGCGCGCCGCAATCGGACTTCCCGCCCGAGACGTACAGGCGGCCCGCCGGGTCGAGGGCTGCCGCCGCCTGGCTCCGGCGCTCGGGCGCCTCGAAGTCGATTTCGGTGAAGTCCACGGGGAAGTCGCAGAAGCCGTTCGCGGGGGCATTCTCGACGTCACCCTGGCGGATCAGATCCCACTTTTCGGTGGCGAGGTCGAAGGCCCACAGCTCGTTGTTGTTGCCCATGGCGCCGTCGTCGTGCCCCCCGAAGAGGATGACGCGGTTCGTGGCGGCGTCGTAGGCCAGATTCGCCTGGATGCGGGCGCGAGGTGCTTTGCCCGTCTCGCCGTCATGCAGCTCCGTCCACTGGCCGCTCTCAGCGTCGAAGCTCCACAAATCGCCGAAGAACGGGCCGAAGAACGCATTTTCGTCGCCGCCGCCGTACACGAAGAGCCGTTCGCCATCGGTGGCGCCGGCGTGGAACAAGCGCGGCCCGGGCCCGTCGGTGGCGTCGACTTCCGACCAAGTTCCGCTTGCGAGGTCCATCGACCAGAGGTCTTCCAGCGGGTCGAAGGCCAAACCGTCGTCCGACGCGTTGCCGCCGTAGACGTACAACTTGCCGTTGGCGACGGCGCCGGCATGGCTGCTACGCGGAGGGGGTCCGCTGCTCGCGACCTTCGTCCACGTGTCCGTTGCGAAGTCCAGCGCCCAGGTGTCGTCGCGGACCGTGTAGGTGCCGCTCGTGCCGTCTCGGTAGCGACCGCCGTGTACGAGCATGCGGCCGGCGGGGTCCAGCGCTGCGACGTGGCGGCCGCGGGGGGACGGGCCGTCGCCGGCGATGCGCTGCCAGGCGCCACAATCGTCGACCCATGCCCAGGTCTCATCGGAAAATGAGGTTCGCGACTCGCAGTTTTCCGGCACGCCGACGTCGCCACCGAAGAAGATGAATCGCCCCGTTGCAGCGTCGAAGACGCCGGCGTGGTCGCCGCGCGCTTCGGGGAAGTCGGCGGAAAGCGACGTGCAGTCGAAGGCCGGCGATGTGTCTGTCGTGGTCGGACCGTCGTCGGACGAACCGCAAGCTGCGAGAAATAGAATCATGGGACGTCCTCGGTCATGTCGCGAATCGAGAGGTTGAGGGATGCCGCCGCAGTGGCACCCCGCGCGTCGGAAACGAGCACGGCAACCGTGGCGGTCTGGCCGTCCACGTCGGCCGGGAATGCATCGAAGATCAGGTACAAGTTGCGCGAGAGCAGCTCGTCGGTGCTCGCATCGCAGAACGGCTCCAGGTACGGCTGGGCGCCGCCGACGGGCGTGCCGTCGACCTCGGCGGTGAGGACGGCCGTCAGCCTCTCCTCGGTGTCGAAACCCGTCATGAGGAGGCCGATTTCGATGTGGTGGCCCCCTTGGGGCCCTGTGACGAGGTCAACCGCGGTCCCCTCGGCCAGCGGGTCGACGTCGTTGCCGCCGGTCCCGAACACGACCGTTGGCGCCTCCGTAGGGGGGCAGGACGACGGCGGCACATCCGTCGTCGTCTCTACCGCGGCACAGCCGATCCAGAGGAACCACACGCGCGCCGCTAACCCCTACGGCTGATACCCAGCGTCATGAGCGACGTGGCCATCGTCACCGCCGCGTTGACCGGCGTCCTCACGGATCCACGCCAACATCCGGTCCCGGTGACGCCGGCCGAGATGGCTGCCGAGGCGCGGCGCGCGGCCGACGCTGGCGCGACGGTCGTCCACCTGCATTTCCGACGGCAGGAACCGGGAATGGGGGGTTTGCCGACGTGGGATCCGGACGTCGCCGCCGACGTTGTCGGGGCCATCCGCGAAGCGGTCCCCGGGCTGTTGATCAACTGCTCGACCGGGGTCGTTGGCCCGGACGTATCCGCACCCATCGCCGTGCTCGCGCGCGTCCGCCCCGAGGTCGCCGCGCTGAATGCCGGAACGCTCAACTACCTGCGCACCCGGTCGGACGGGTCGTGGGCCTGGCCGCCGATGGTGTTCGACAACCCCGTGGAGAAGGTGGCCGCGATGGCCGGGGCGATGGCCGACCTCGGCATCCGCCCGGAATGTGAGTGTTTCGACACCGGAATACTGCGCTCCGTGGCGATGTATCGGCGCGCCGGGCTGCTCACCGACCCGCTGTGGGTCAGCCTCGTCATGGGCGTGGCGAGCGGCATGCCTGCGGATCCGCGGTGGTTGCCGCTGCTGCTCGAGCACTTGCCCGACGGCGCGGCCTTCCAGACGATCGCGATCGGCCGCGCTGAGGTGTGGCCCGTCCACCGGGCCAGCGCAGCCCTCGGTGGCCATGTCCGCACGGGCCTTGAGGACACGTTTTTTCTGCCGGATGGGCAACGGGCGACGTCAAATGGGGCGCTCGTCGAGGCGCTCGTCGGCGTCCTTCACGACGTCGGCCGACGGCCGGCCACCCTCGAAGAGGCGCGGGCGGCGCTCAGCCTGACATGAGGCGTTCCCATTCCTCCATGGCAGCCGTGAGCGCCGTCGACGTCTCCGCGCGCTTCGCGGCGAGGGTCTGAGCGAGCTGCCAGTCGCCGCCGGCCTCGGTGAGGGCGTCGTCGTGGTCGGCCAAGGCGCGCTCGAGGGCCTCGATTTCCGTTTCCAAGGATGCGATGCGCCGCAGCGCCTTGCGATCCTCGCGCTGTCGCGCGCGGTGGAGGTCGCCTGGGGCGGTGCGGACCTGGATTTGTGACGTTCGCGGGGTGGTCGCGAAGGTGCCTGCGGGCACGCCGAGGTCGACGCGAAGGGGGCCCCCGTCGATGCGCGCGACGTGGGTGGCGAGCCGCTCGATCAGCCAGCGGTCGTGGCTGACGAGTACGAGGGTTCCCTCCCAGGACGCCAGGCCTTCGACGAGGGCGCCGACGCTGGCCAGGTCGAGGTGGTTGGTCGGCTCGTCGAGGAGGAGCACGTTGCACGGCGTGACGGTGAGGGCGGCGAGGGCAACGCGGGCCTTTTCGCCGCCCGACAGCGACGCGATGGGCCGCATCGCGGTGTCTCCGGACAAACCGAGCGCCCCAAGCGCGCCGCGAAGGCGCGTCGCCGTGGACAACGGGGCCGCGGCGACGAGGTGCTCGAAGGCCGTACGGTCGCCGGGCAAGGTGGCGGCGAGGTCCTGGTCGAAGACACCGATGCGGACGCGGTCACCGACGCGGCGACGCCCCGAGGCGGGCGGAAGCCGACCGGCGAGGACCTGCAGGACCGTGGATTTGCCTGCGCCGTTGGGCCCGACGAGGGCGAGGCGCATGCCGCGCTCGAGGTGCAAGTCCGCCGAGCGCAGCAAAGGGGGGTGGCCGGGCCAACCGATGTCGGCGCCGAGCAGCGACAGCGCGGCCTGGTCGCAGGGTGGCGCGGGCGGCAGCGAGAGGCGCGGCGCACCTTCGTCGGCTTCGGGGGCCTCGATGGGCTCGATTCGGGCGATCCGTCGCTCCACCGCGTGTGCGGCCGCGGCCTTCGTCGCTTTGGCGCCGAAGCGATCGACGAACGTCTGAAGGCGCGCGATCTCACCCGCCTGTCGGCGCGCTGCAGCCGCGAGGTGGGTGCGCCGCGCTTCGCGCTCGACGTCCCAGGCGTCAATGCCGCCCTCGAACGTCGTCAGTCGGCGGTGGGCGAGTTCGGCGATGCGCGTGGCGCAGCGGCGCAGCAAGTGGCGGTCGTGGCTGACGACGAGCGTGGCGTGGCGGGCCTGGGCAAGGTGATCGGCCAACCAGGATCGAGCGCGGGCGTCGAGGTGGTTGGTCGGTTCGTCGAGGAGGGCGAGATCGGGCGCCTGCAGCAACACCTTCGCGAGCGCGACGCGCATCTGCCAGCCGCCGGACAGCTCCGCACAAGGGCGTCGCCAGGTGGCGGGTTCGAAGCCCAATCCGTGCAAGATGCTGCCGATGACTTCGTCTTCGGAGAATCCGCCGGCGTCGCGCCAAGTGTCGAGGGCCGCCGCATGGCGCTCGACGGCGCCGTCTTCGTTGGCTTCCAGTTCGCGTTCGGCGACGTGGAGGCGCTCGCGCAGAACTTCGATGCCGGCACGCGCCTTGGCCGCCTCGTCCCAGACCGTTTCGCGGGATCCGGAGACGGCCTGCTGGGGCAGGTTTCCGATGGCCGTGCCCGGCCGCAACACGCGACGGCCTTCGGCGGGATCCGACGCGCCGCGCAAGACGTCGATGAGGGTCGTCTTCCCGGTGCCGTTGCGTCCGATGAGCGCGATCTTGTCGCCCGGCCGGATCGCGAGTTGGATCCCTTCGGCGAGAACGGTGCCGCCCGCGGCCAGGGTCACGTCAGTCAGCGACAGCACGGCGCCCGCTACCACGGGGCGGTCGCGTTCGGGTAGGGCCATTGCGGGAGGAACGATGTCCATCGCGTGGGTCCGCTGTGATCCGTTGCCAGAGCCCGATCCCGATGAGGAACCGGCGCTCGCGGCGCTTCGGTCCCGCGGATTGGAGGTGGAGGCCGTGGACTGGCATCGCCCGCCCGCGCCGCAGACCCACGCCGTCTGGGTGTTGCGCGCGTGTTGGGACTACATCGACCACGTCCCGGCCTTCCGCGACTTTCTGGCCCGCGTGGCGTCCCGCAGCGTGCTGCTCAACCCGCTTGGGCTCGTGTTGCCGAACCTCGACAAGGGGTACCTGCGCGACCTCCGAGAGCGGGGCGTCCCCACGGTCCCGACGGTTCGGGTGGATCCGCGCCGGCCGAAGCAACTGGAGGAGATCGCAGGCGATCGCGGTTGGACGGACGTCGTCATCAAACCCGCGATCGGTGCGGCCAGTCGCGACACACGGCGGTTCGATGCCGCGGCCTTCTCGGAGGGTGAGGCGGCACTGGCCGCGTTGCTCGAATCGGGTCGGGCGGCGTTGGTTCAGCCCTATATGAGCGACGTCGAAGTCGGCGGCGAGCGCGCACTCGTGTGGATCGAAGGCAAATTCACCCACTCGGTCCGCAAGACCCGCCGGATGATGGGCGACGCCGAGTCCGTTGGCGAAGCCCTGCCCATCGCCACCGACGAGCGTGTGCTCGGCGAGGTCGTGCTTCGGCCCTGGGCCTCACGCCTCGCCTACGCGCGGGTGGACGTCGTCCGAGATCGGTACGGGGTACCGATGGTGATGGAGGTTGAGCTCATTGAGCCCAGCCTCTTTCTGGCGCAGCATCCGCCTGCCCTCGACCGTTTCGTCGAGGGACTGGCGGATCGTCACGCTGCGGCGCGCAGGGCCAAGTAGCCCCGCCCAACCGCATGCCCGGCGACGGATCCCGAGGGATCCGTCCCGGAGGTCAACTCACCAGCTGTCGCCGCGACCACCGCCGCCGCCGCGACCACCGCCGCCGCCGCCGCCGCCGTAGCCGCCGCCGCCGCCGC
>SXOB01000083.1 GCA_005776945.1 Pseudomonadota bacterium | reverse complement strand
CGGCGGCGGCGGCGGCGGCGGCTGCGGCGGCGCGGCCGGGGCGGGCGGCACCGGGGGTGGCAGCTCCACGGCCCTGCTCGTGCACGACAGCTTCGTCACCGTAATCGGCGGCGAGATGCGGACCGGGGACGGCGGCGAGGGCGGCAACGGCGGCGACGGCGGCGAAGGGGGGAATGGCGGAAGCGGTGGCATCGGTGGCTATGATGCGGCGTTCCTCGGCCTCGGAGAGGCTTCGGGCGAAGGTGGCGACGGCGGCACCGGCGGTAAGGGAGGCTACGGCGGCCACGGCGGCGGCGGCGGCGGCGGCCCATCGGTCGGAATCGCTTGCGCGTCAGGCGGGAGCGTCTCCATGTCCGGCACGAGCTTCGACCTCGGCGTCGGTGGCAAAGGGGGATCGAGCAGCGCGAGCAGCGGCCAACCGGGCCTTGAGGTCGACACGACCGGCTGTTGACCCTGCTCAGGCGCTCGAGGACGCAAGTGCCTTTGCGGATGGTGGGGTCCGGCGCTACCGTGCCGCCGGAGGACAGGACATGACCGCACGGAAGACGGGTGGGCTGAGTGGGCTGCTGGCCCTCGTGGGTTGCGGCTCCCCCACCGAACAGGTGCCGTGCGCCTCTGAGATCTTGTCGACGATCGCGCCCATCGACGGCGCCACGAACGTGTGGATCCGGACCCAAATCGACGCCCAAATCCTGCCCGTAGACGCCGACGCGACCATCGTGGTGACCGACGCATCGGGCGCGGTCGTGCCGGGCACGTTGAGCCGCAGCGGCGCCCACATCACGTGGACCGCGAGCGCCCCGCTGACCGCCGGCGCGGCCTACAACTGGCACGTGGGCGGATGGGAATGCGAGGCTGAAAAGACCTCGGACTTCAGCTTCACGACGGGGTCGCTCGGCACTGCGCCAGTGGACATCACCACGGTGACGGACAAGGTTTACCGGTGGCCCCTGGCCGAAGCGACGTTCGCTCGCCCCAATGGCATGGGCGAGGTCCTTTCCGACAATCTGGAACGCGACCTCTTGATTCAGGTGACCGGAAGCGACGCCCCGACCTTCAACGTCATCGGGGCCGTCTCCACCACCCGCGACGAGACCGGCGTCCAGGACATGTGCTCGGCCCACATCCCGTTCCTCGAATCCGCGAACTACTCCGGCAATCCCTACTACGAATTGTCCGCGGATGAACTCCCGATCGACGTTTCCGGGAGCGTGGTCACCATCACCGACATGACGATGACGGGCGCATTCGACGAAAGCCTGAACGCCATCGTCGGCGTCACGTTGGCCGGCATCATCGACACGCGCCCGCTCAGCGGCGTCGTAGGCGAAGGCACGGGGAACCCCGGCGAAGCGTGCGAGTTGTTCGGGAACACCTACGGTATGGAGTGCATCGAGTGCGTCGCACCGATGGAGCCCGGCCCCTACTGCCTGGACTTGTACGCCTTCGGCTACACGCTGACCGCGACAGAGGCACCTGACCTGGTCGAGCGTACGAGCGAAGAAATCGCCGCCGACCCCGCGTGTGCAACGACGCCATAGCCACACGGGGAATCTTGGGGTACGATCGATTTCCGCCTCGACCCCTGGCTCCCCCATGCCCCTTCCCATCGCCCCAGCTCCCCGCTCGGACGACGTTGCCGTCCTCGATTGGGCCGGAATCACGGTCCGCGTCGCCTGGGCGCTGACGGCCGCGAACGTGCGCATCCGTCCCGCTGTGCTGCGGGCCGCACGAGAACACGCGATTCATCACATCGACCCCCATTGGACCTCCGCCCAGGCCGAGGACCGCGCCGCGACGGCGACCGAGTCCTTCATCGTCCGGGCCCGCCATCGGTTGCATGCCACGGCGTGGCCGTCCGACGACGCCATGCCGCCAAGTCCTCGGTGGCGCCGCGCTTTCGACAGAACGCTCGATCCGCTTTCGCGGCTCGTCTTCCGCAAGCACTTCGGCGACGGCCGCCCGCTCGACAAACTGGAGGCGCGCGCCCAGGTCGACCGAATCTCCCTGGAAGCGGCCCGCGGAGGCCTCCGCGAAATTCTCCGCAAGGTTGCCGGCCAAGACGGCATTTCGATGGACGCCTGGTCCGTCGAGCGCATCGACCGGATGCTTGGTCGGCTCGCAGCATTCGCTTCTGGACCCTGTCCACCGGCCAATGAAGTCGTCGACGGCTTCCAGGCGGGCCATCTCGAGGGCTGCCCCCGGTGCGACAAGCTCGCCCGTCTCGTCACCCACGGCCGGCTCACGCTCGACGATCTGGTTCCGCCCACGCTCGGCGCCCGCCCAAGGAAGGAAGTTGGCGTCATCGCACTCCAATTGCAGGCCGTCGCTCGCCAGCATCGGGACGAGTTGGCTCGCCGCCTCGATGGGCACCCGATGGGCGACGACCTCATCTTCGTCGACGTCGCCAGCCGCGCGACCGCTGCAAGGACGCTCGTCGCGTGCGCCGAGCTTGGCGCCCCCTCACGTGACCAGATGCGCGGCGTCGTCGCGACCGGCGTCGGCAGTTGGACGCGACACGGCCTGTTGGGGCCCTTGCTCGACCGAGCCGAGTCGGAGGCCCGGCAACGTCCGTGGGGACTGATCGACGGGCTCGGCGAACTTCCGGCCGTCCTCCCCGCGCCCGCCCCGGCCAGCCGCTGGTGGTCCCTCGCCGCGGCCTTCGCGAGCGTCGCGTGGCTCGCGGGACGCGGCGCTTGGCTGCCCGAACCCATCGAGCGTATGTGGCCGATGGACGTCGCCCACGCCGCCGATGCCAGCGGGGCCTGGCTGGACATCGCCGTCGACGACCGCGCCAGACTCGCGCTCATCACCTTCGCGCCTCAGGCCCAAATCGCCTGGGCCGGCGACCGCCCGCAGGACAAGGCCGCGGTCGCCACGGGCGACGGTCGCTACGCCGTGCACACGCCGATCGGCGGCGCCGTCGTCGCAAGCCTCGACTCGAAGGCGAACTGGACCCGGCTGCTCGCCGAGTTGCCAACGGACGACGCGCCCGCCGCCCTGGCCCGGCGCATCCGCCTCGCGGACCCCCGCGCCGACGTCTTCGTCGTCCCGGCCCAACCGTGATCCGCGTCGACCTGCACATGCACACGACCCGGTCGGACGGGCGTCACAGCTTGCAGGAAGTGATGGACCGCTGCTCCGCAGGCCGGCTCGACGTGGTCGCGGTCACGGACCACGACGTCGCCACCGAACCCGCCGAGTGGGAGGTTGAAGGCCGAAAGGTCCGCCGCATCGGAGCCAGTGAGGTCACCGCGAACTGGCGCGGGGGCGAGATCCACCTGCTCGCCTACTTCCCCGCCGGAATTCCCGACGCCTTCGCCCGCTTCTGCGACGACCAATGTGCTCGCCGTACCCTTCGCTACGAGGCGGCCCGCCACGCCCTCGGTTGGAGTGGCCTGCCCAACGCCGCCGACCTCGCCGCGCGCGGCGTCATCGCCCCGACCCGCCACCACCTCGCGCGCGCGATGGTCGACGGTCAACACGTTCGCGACCTGAGGTCCGCCTTCGCGCACCTCGGACGTGGCCTCGTCCCTCGCTTCGATCGCACGGCCAAGGAAGCACTGTCCGCCATCGCCGAGGCCGGGGGGATCTCCTGCTGGGCCCACCCCCCATTGAACTTGGCGCGCGACGGCCTCGCGGAGTTGGTCGGTTGGGGTCTCCGCGCCATCGAACTCGTCCGCCCGGCCAACACATCCCGCGACCGCTACGCGCTCCGCAAGCTTGCCAGCCGCCACGACCTCCTGTTCAGCGGGGGGTCGGATTGGCACGGCTGGCACGATGCGCCGCTTGGCCTCTTCCACGCCACCGAAGCCGACGTGGGCCCGTTGCTCGCCGAACTCGCGTGAGCGCCGGCCCCGTGGTCGTTTTTGGACGCGGCGCCCTCGCTCGCGCCCTCGCGACACACTGGGCCCACGACCACACGGTCACGCTGGCCTCCCGCGAACCGAGGGTCCCGGGTCCTTGGCTCTGGCGCCGCATCGACCCCGTCACGGGCGAAGGCGTCAAAGCGGCGACGGCCGGTCACCGGACGGCCCTCGTCTGTATCGACGGCCCCGTCGAGGGCCTGCTCCTCGTCCTCAGGCCAGCGTCGGACCTTCGGGGCGTCTTGGCTCGCCCCGTAGGGCTGCGGGCCCCCGACGGCTTCGAACCCACCCGCTGGGCGCACCTGTTGCATGAGCAGGTTGTGGCAGCCGGCGACCCCGTGTGGGACACCTGGGCACGGTTCGCCCCGTCGAAGCTGATCCCGGTGCCCTGGGCGCGAGCCCCACTGCGTGTGACGACCGCAACCGACGCCGTCGATGTGGCGCAAGGCCTGATCGAGCGGCTCGGCACTGCGCTCGCGCCGGCCCACGCCAGCACGTGGTGGGACCTTGCGGCCGAGGCCTACCCCATGGTGAGGCGCGTCCCCATTCCGCCACCCTTCGCAGGGTGGCTCGGCCTCAGGGTGTCGCCGGCGGCTTCAGCCTGATCCGCGACTCGACGACGAATGGCGAGGCGTTCGCAATGGCGCCGGTCAGGGCCGTCGTCGACAGCAACGTGGACCCTTCGGTCACGATGCCGCGCGCCTTGTCCCATGCCGACGTTCCCTTGATCTCGACCTGCGCGCCGCCCGCTTGCTCGAGGCCGATGGAGCCCCGGCCCGTCATCGTGTAGACGTCGTGCGTCTCCGTCCCTTCGCCGTGCCCGACCTCAATCTTGGTCGAAGCGAGCGCGTTGACGTCGTCGCTCATGGGGAAATCAGCGGCGATGAAGCTCTTGTGAGGCCAAGTGGCGGTACCGTCGATGGCGGGCAAGGTCCAGTCGAGCGGCGCCACGATCATCTTGACGGCCTTCACGAGCAGGTCGACGGTGTCCTCGTCGGCCTCCGCGGCGAGATCGCCCTCGAATCGGACCTTGGTCAACCGGCCCGTCGGCGCGGCGTCGAACGAGATTGCGCCCCGCTCGAGGATGTCGATCATCGTGGTGACGGCCGAGTCCTTGAACTTCTCGTCCTGGGCCACCGTGGTGACCTCCACCGTCGGCTTGTCGATCGCGCACCGCACCGTCCAGCCACGGCCCTTTGGCAACTCGGTCTCGCCCTTGCAGGCCAATTCGCCCTTCATTTGAACGCTTGGGATGCGGACGGCTGCAGACCGCCCCCCTCCGATCTTCATGGGCATGGGTGTCTGAAGCACCGTGCCAAACTCGTACGTGTGGGTGACGCCCGCTTCCCACTTTGCCGTCGGCACAGCCATCGCAACGGCCGCCCAGAGCCCGAACATCATCGCGCCTCCATCCTCCCATCGTAACCCGCCATGCAAGCGGTCCCATCCGCGGGACGGGCCGAGCGTCCTCCGTTAGCCAGCCGCTCGGAGGTCCCGCCGTGGCCGATCTGCTCGCTTTCTTCGACAACGACTTGCCCGAAAAGCTCAAGGGAAACCCCAAGCTCGCGTCGGAGATCAAGGCCGTCTACGTGTTCGACATCACCGGCGTCGGCAAATGGACGGTCGACCTCACCGAAGGAGCCGGAGCCGTATCCACGGGTGGGCATGAAAAGCCCGGATGCACAGTCACGATCGCGAAGGGCGACTTTGAGACTCTGCTCGACAAGCCCGCGTCTGCCATGATGCTGTTCACGATGGGCAAGCTCAAGGTGACGAACGTCCCCCTGGCGCTCAGCCTCCAGAAACTGCTGTCCTGAGCCGCTTGACGCCGGTCAGAGCCGGCGCCGGCGCAGCGCGACCGCAACCGCTCCCATGGCCAACAAGCCGGGGACGAGGACGAGTTCGACCAACGCGAGCAGCGCCCCGCTCACGACGGTGAGGTCGAGCCCGTCGCCTTCGGGCGGGCGTTCCGCAATCTGGTCCTCTTCCTCGACGAGCCAGGCGACGAGGTTGAGAAAAAGGTCGCGGTTGTTGCCGAGGGCAAGGTACTGATTCGACGCGAAATCCCAGTCGCCAACGACCGCGACGCGCCCACCGGGAGCGGCGACAAAGCCCTCCGGCACGCCCTTCCAGGCGGGCGCCTCCCCGAGCGCGGGGACCGCCGCCGTGGCGCCGCCGAGGTCGGCTGCGGTGGGAACCAGCGGTGCCGCCAGCGCGGCCGCATCGGGTCGCGTTGCGATCCCGAGGATGGTCGGGTCTTCAATCGTCGCGACGACGGCAACGGGGACTTCACCGACGCGGTCCACCCCAACGTCCGGTTGCACGGGGTCGACGTCGGGCGTGGTCTCGGCCCAAGCGTCGCGGCTCGTACGCAGCAGCTCCAGGCCTTTGGCGCCGGCCTTCGTGTCGTCCCACGCCACTGACCGCGCGATGCCCAAGACGATGGCCGCCCCGAGATCGCGCGTGACCGCGTGGGGCATGAGGTCGCCGAAGCTCAGGACGACGAAGGAGGGGTCGTTGACGCCGAGCAACATGTTGCCAGCGTTGAAGTCGAGGACGACGTCGTCGCCGACGCGCACCCCCATCCGACCCAAGTCTGCGGCCAAGTTGGGCGCCAAGCCCGGGTCGATCAAGACGAACGCCCGGCGGCCCGCGGCCACCGTCGCCATCAGGGCCTCCCGCTCCGCGGCCGACCAATCCGTCGTCGGCCGCGCCACGACGACGACCTCGCAATTCGCGTCGATGCCGTCCACGGCCGTCGAAACGGGACGAACCTGGTAGTTCAGCCCTTCCAGAGCCAGAACCACCGAGCCGGCGCCGTCCGGCAACGTCGTGTCGTCGGGGTCGGGCTCACCGTGGCCGACGCTCCAACACACGGTGTGTTCCGCGTCGCTGGCCACCATGAGCAGTGCGCGGTTCAGGCGCGCCTCGTCGAAGTTTCCCTCGACGCGCTGCTGGCGGCCATCGGCCCGCCGGAAGATCAACGTGCCGTCCAGGCCGGTGACGGCGTCCATCTCCGCCTGACGGACGTCGGACAACGGGTCCAGCCACGTCACCTTGAGGTGCGGGGTGTGCTGACCGTACAACTCCAACAGGTCGCCAACGCGGTCGCGCTCACGCGAACGAGGCCGGAACCAGGCGCGGACTTCGACGTCGCCCTGAAGGCCCGCCGCCGCGGCCACACCCTGGTCGGACAACGTGTGGACCGCGTTCGACGTCCAGTCCCAGGTTCGCTCCAACCGGTCGGCCAAGGCGTACGACGCCACCGCCACCGCGCCGGCGAGCGCAATGAGGAGCGCAGACCCGGCGCCGAGGCCGAACTCGCGGGACCGCAGTTGGCCGGCGATGCGCTCGCGGTCGAGCAGCGCCCAAGCGCCGAGCCCCACGACCGCCACGATCAAGAGTTGGCGAACGGTAGGGTCTTCCGACCCCACCACGGCGGTCAGCAAGCCGGCCGACACAGCCGCAAGCCCGCCGATCCATCCAAGGAGCCAGGTCCAGCGCGACGGCGAGGTCAACGCCACCTCAGGCTTTCGATACGCTGTGCGGTTGCGAACAAGAAGAACCCGATGAACGCCACGAAGTAGGTGACGTCGGACAGGCCGACCCGCCCCACAAACAGGTCATCGAGGTGCCCGGTGAACGCGAGTTGAACGAGCCAGGCGTCGGGGTCGTCCATGCCGAACATCCCAAGGATGAACAGGGCGAGCGCGGCGGAGAACGACGTCACCAGGGCCACGATTTGGTTCTCGGTCCAGGCGCTCGCACACATACCCATCGCGAGGACCGCACCAAAGAGCAGCGTCAAGCCAAGATAGCCGGACGCAAGCACACCGGGATCGGGGTCGCCGAACCAGAACAAGGACAACGGCCCCACCGCCGTGACCGCGAGGGCAAGTGCAGCGAAGCCGAGTGCGCCGAGGAACTTGCCGAGAACGATATCGCCGGTCGTCACCGGGCTCGTGAGCAGCAGCTCGAACGACCGCGTACGGTATTCTTCGGAGAACAGGCGCATCGCTAGCGCAGGCCCCGCCAGCACGACGATGATGGCCAGATCCCCGAAAAAGGGCGCCAACAAGTGGTCGCCGAGGTCCAGTTGCTGGGCCGCGTAGGGGTCGAAGACGAGTTCAGTACTCGCTTCGGCATAGGCTGTGAACACCCACTGAAAGAACACGCCCGCAAGGAAGCCGAAGCCGACGAGGACCAACCAGCCCACGGCGCCCGTGAAGGCCGCGTGCAATTCGCGACGCGCGATGGTCAACGCCTTCACGCCGCCTCCGCCGTCAGCGCGAGGAACACGTCCTCGAGCGACCCTTCGCGCGAAAGCTCCAACAAGCCCGAAGGGGCCGCGGCGGCCGCGACCACTTCACGCACATCGCCTTCGGCGCGGATTCGGAAGCGGCCGCCACCCAAGTCGTCGACGCCCCAGACCCCCGCAAGCGAAAGCCACCGGGCCACGAGCGCGTCGTCCGGTCGCGCCACGATGGCGCGTACTTGCCACGCCTGGCGGGCGGCCATCGCGTCATCGCTGACGATGCGCCCCTTGTGGATGACGATGGCCCGGCTGCAGATGGCTTCGACCTCCGCCAACACGTGGGTCGAAAGGATGACGGTGGTGTCGCCGGCGGAGAGGTCCCGAAGCAGGTCGCGAATCTCGACCCGCTGGGCCGGATCCAGACCGCTGGTCGGCTCGTCGAGCACGAGAACGGCGGGTCGGTGAACGAGCGCCTGCGCGATGCCGACGCGTTGCCGGTAGCCCTTCGAGAGATTCCCGATCAGCCTTCCCGCGACGTCGGACAAGCCGACGCGGGCCAACACATCCTCGACCGAGGGGCCGACCGAAGCGACGCCCTTGAGGCGGGCCGCAAAACTCAAGAAGTCCCGAACCACCATCTCGGAGTACAGCGGCGGAACCTCGGGGAGGTAGCCGATGAGGCGTTTGACCTGCCCGGGCCGCTCGGCCACGTCATGTCCATCGACGGTTGCGCGGCCGGACGTGGCGCCAAGGGCCCCACACAAGATGCGCATCGTCGTGCTCTTCCCTGCGCCATTGGGCCCAAGGAAGCCGACGACCTCGCCCCGATCGACGTGGAAGTTCAGCCCTTCCACCGCTCGATTCGGCCCGTACGTCTTCGTCAGCTGTTCGACCCGAATCAACGATGCCCCGCGGGCCGGTCGGGTAAGCGCCGCCGTGCCCCCGTCAAGGGTTGGGCGTCGTGCAAGGAATCGCGCCGCCGTCGTCGACCGAGATCTCGTGGTCCGAGACGAAGCGAACCGCGGTCCCATCGTATGCGTCGAAGCGACACTGCAGTTGACGGCCGTCGGCCAGGGTCACCCCGAGGGTCGTGGGCCCCTCCGGCAACGCGTAGGTGCCAGGACCGGGCACAAGGATGTCGCCGACGCGGCCCTTGGCGCCTTGGGGCACCCACAACTTGACCTCGCCTTCGCCGTCGGCGTCGCGCACAAACTTGAGGACGGCCGCAACGCCGAGGCCGCCGACGAGCAGAGCCAACAGCCCCACGAACCCAGCGAGCGGCAACCACCGCGCCCCCTGCGGGGCTACCGGTGCGGGCCGCGCGAACGCGCCCGTGACCTCGGCGATGGCGTTGTCCTCCGACGACTCACCGGCGGGTGCCGCTTCGTCGCCCGTCGGCATGCGCGCCTGCCTCGATTCGTAGATCGGAAGCACGGTCGTGCGGCAGAACTCCTCGAGGCCGATGCGGTACCGGGGCTCGATGGCGAAGAGGAGCTGTTCCAATTCGCGCGCGCACTCGATCGCGCTCGGACGATAATCTCGGGTGTAGGCGCACATCCGCCGAATGAGGTCCCGAAGGTCCTCCAAGGCCGATGGACTCATCCCGGCGACCTGGATGTACGACAACTGCCGGTTGAGGGCCGCTTCGTGGTTCACCGGGTTGATGGACAGGTTCATCGTCCGGCCGGTGAGCAACTCATAGAGGCTCATTCCAACCGAGTAGACATCGACGGACGGCGAGTCGTTGAGCCCGTCGAGACGCTCGGGCGCCATGTACGGGCGGCTGCCCATGACGACGGACTCGGTCTGAGCCTCACGCCCCTCGAACTCGCCCTTGGCGATGCCGAAGTCGACGACCTTGATTTCGCCGTGAATCGACGCGAGCACGTTCGACGGCTTGATGTCGCGGTGGATGACGCGCATCGGACGACCGTCTTCGCCCAACGCCTCTTGGTAGGCGACGTGCAGCGCAATGCAGGTTTGCCGCGCCATCTCGAGCGCGATGGCGGGCGGCAACCCATCCCGGTACCGGTACAGAATTTGGTCGAGGCTGACGCCCTGGACGTGCTCCATGACGACGATGGGGCGAGCATTCACCTCCATCAGCTTCTCGACGCGCACGATGTTCGGGTGGTTGATCCTGGACAAGAGCCGCGCCTCGTCGCGCGTCCGGTTCAGGATCTTCTTGTTCGTGATGTAGGCGCCCTTGAGAATCTTGAGGGCGACCCGGCGTTTGAGCGGGTCGTTGATGACCCGCGCGACGCAAACGGTCCCGAATGAGCCTTCGCCGAGCACCTCGAGGATCTCGAACGGACCTGCCCGATTCAGAACGCACCCCGCGGTGCTGACTAGCACACTGCCAGGGTCGAGTCCCACCCACAGCGGCCTCGGAAAGCCGCACGCGCGGGGAGGGCGGCCCCCCGGCGTCCGGTCGGCTAGCTGGCTCCCATGTCCGCCGTCATCGCCGCCTGGCGCATCGTACGCGAAGCCGGCGTTCAGACCCTGCGCACCTTGCCTCGCAGCGGCTGGCCCATCGCCGTGCTTCTCGCCGTCCAGTTCATTTGGAGCTTTGTCGCCGTCCCGCTCTTCATGGCGACGCGCGTCGGCTTGCTGTTGGGCATCGTCGAAGCCCTTCTGCTCGGGTGGTACCTGTCCCTCGTCGAGCCCCTGGTCCACGGGCGGCCCAAGCTGACGCTTTCGGACGTTCGCGGCGCCTTTGGCAGCCGCTTCGGCGAGGTCATCGGCATCCTCTTCGCCTTCTGGCTGCCGTCCTTCGCCCTGCAACTGCTGGCACCCGGATTGCTTCCCATTGCCAGCGTCCTCGCCGCCGTCCTCTTCAACCCCGTGCCCGAGCTCGTTTACCTGTCGCGCAATCAGTCGTTCGCGCTGCTTGGCGAAGCGGCGAGTTTCACGCAGGAGAATTGGCCGGAGTGGTTCGCGGCCCAACTTGTCCCCCTGCTCGCCGTCGGCGGACTCGCCATCGCTTTCGGGATGGCGCCAGGCCTCGATCTCGCCGCCCACGTCGCCGGAATGTTCGGCCCCTGGTGGGGCTTCGCGCTCGGCGGCGTCGGCCTGAACCTCCAGGATGGACCCATCGCGGCGGTGGGCGCCTGTCTCGGCGCCGTCTTCGTACACGCCGTCATGGTGTACCGGGGCCGCGTCTACGTTCAGCTCGCGGCGACAAACCGCCGTGGCCGCGCGTGGCGCGAGCGGATGAAGTAGGCGAGCGCACCCCACAGGCCGAACGAAGGTGCAGAGGAACACCCCGATGCCCACCGCGACGCGCCGTCCGGGTCGATGACGACGACGTCGACGCGCGCCGGCAGGCTTTCGACACCTTGATGGCCGACGACGAGTTCAAACGCCACCTGACCGGCTTCCTCGACCTCGAAGCTCGGCGTCGATGTCCCGGCACCCTTGAGGGCAACCTTCGGCCCCATCACCTGGGTCCACGTGTAGCCAAGAGGGTCTGGCCCCTCAGAGGCCTCACCGTCGAGCTCCACAACGTCGCCGACATGGGCGACGAGGTCGGGCCCCGCGTCGGCGACGAGATCGATCGCAACGGCGGGGCCCTTCACCGTCTCGCGGACGACCTCCCAGATCTCCGGGTCTTCGGCGTCGTAGTGCAATGCCCAGAATCCCACGCCAGCGAGCCCTTCGTCCATGGCCATCTCGATGCGCGCAAGGACGCTTTCGGCGTCGCCGTACCAAATCTGGTTGGTGCCGTCGTACACCCACGGCGTCTGCGTCGTCGGCTCGAAGCGGCGCCCGTTGGCATCCGCAAGGGGTACCGCATCGCGAAACAGGACTGTCCAACCCCCGTCCACCGACGACGACGGAACCGCTTCGCTTCCGGTTGCCCATCCCACCCCGTAGAGCGGCAAGCCAAGGATCGTGCGGGCCGGGTCAGCGCCTCGACCGAGAACGTCGGCCACGGTCGTCCGCAGCGCCCAGGTCGACGCAAATGGGGTGCCTGGACCCGAGTCGAGCGGGTCGACCGGTCCTGCCTCGGCACCCCAGGACCCATGGTAGTTGTACCCCATGATGAACAGGTCGGACGACGCGCTCAGGGCCGCGACGTCCCAGCTCCCCTCCCAGTCGACGGGCGGGATGGCGACCATGACGGACGGCACGGCGGCCGCAAGTTCGTCGACAAAGGCGACCATGCCGTCGCGGGCGCTCAGCGGCAGGCCCTCGAAGTCGACGTTGACGCCGTGAGCCCCGCGGCCGGCGACCTCGGCGGCGAGCGCCGTCACGAGGGTCGTGCGGGCGTCCGCCGAATTCAACAGGGCGTCCAGCTCCGTCGAGTTGAAGTTCGTGACGCACAGTTGGACGGACACCCCGTGTGGCGCGCCCAACGCGACGGCTTCTGCCGTCGCATCCCACGGCCACGTGTCGAACAACGTCCCGTCCGCCGTCGCTCCCGCCGAAAAGAGCGCCAAGTCGGTCAAGTCGGCCCAGGGGACGCTCGCGAGGTCGTCGTCCCACCACGCCAAGTAGCCGACGACGCGCCCGTCCTCGGCCACCCGCGCGGGGGGAGGCCGGAAGGCCGGTTCGGCGCGCTCGGCTTCACATCCGAAGAGCACCCATGGGAACAACGCAAGCAGGGGGGGTCGCCACATAGGGTCTGGCTAACGGGCGACGGACGCCTAAGGGCTTCCCACCGAAACACTTTCGGCCGACCCTCACCCGGCGGCCATGATCCCGACGGACCGCCGCGCTATGACGGCGCCGATGCGGCCCTGGATCCAGCGCGCGGGGGAATGGGCGCGCCGCGACCCGCGGGCTGCGGCGGAAGCCGTCGTTGTGTTCGCCGCCGCCATTGGCGCCGTCGCCCACCAGGCCCTCTGGTGGAATTGGGCCATCGAAGACGCCGCCATCTCCTACGCCTACGCCCGCAACCTCGCCGAGGGCCAGGGCCTCGTCGCGATGGTCGGGGGGGAGCGGCTCGAGGGGTACAGCAACCCCACCTGGGTGCTGCTCCTGGCCGGGGTCCACCTCCTCGGCGTCGACTTGTTCGTCGGGTCCCGGGCCCTTGAAGCGGTGTTCGGCTTCGCCAGCGTCTTGCTGACCTGGGCGCTCGCGCGCGAGGTCGTCGCCGACCGACGTTCCCATGTTCCGTGGATCGCGGCGGTGATGTTGGCGATGAACACCCAACATGCCCTTTGGGGTCAGTCGGGCCTCGAGAATGGGCTGTGGAGCATCCTGCTTGCCGGCTCGAGCCTCAGAGTCCTCGTCGAAGTCCGCACCGGCGGGCCTCCCTGGTCGGCACTCGGCTTTCTCGCACTGGCCTGGACGCGTCCCGAGGGCATCCTCCAGATGGTCCCCGCCGCAGCCCTCCTCGCCATCGTCGTTGGCCAGAAGCGCATGCCGTGGACGCGGCCGGTGGCCTGGGCGGCCCTGTTTTCTGTCCCCTGGGCGCTGCTCGAAGCCGCGAGAATCGCCTACTTCGCGTGGCCGGTGCCACAGACCTACTACGCGAAACTCGAACAGAAGGACAAGGGCCTCTTCCAGTGGAATTTGGCCGGCGCAGGCTGGCTCTACGTGCGCAACTGGGCGAGCACGACCAGTTGGGGTCACCTGGCGCCGGTCGCCGCGATCGGCATCCTCGGGGGACGGGACCGGACACCCGCCATTGTCGCAGCCGTGGCGGGCACTTTCGGCATCGCCGTCGCCCTCGTGGGGACCCACGCCTTCGTGTTGCCCTATGGCCTGATGGTGTTGGTCGCGCTTGCGCTCGCGTGGCCGGCACAGGCCGATGGCCGCAATCGCATGGGCCTCGGGGTCGCCCTGACCGCATTGGCCGTCGCCGGCGCGGCCGAGTGGGCCCGCCAGGCGACCTGGATGGCGCCGCCTTCGTTCGAAAGCCCCCCCCTTCTGGCGGACGTACCCGTTGCGCTCGCCTGGGCGCTGCTGCTCCTCGCCCCACTCGCCACACTGGACAATCGAAGGGACAGCGACGGACGTTTCCTCATTGCTGCCCAGGTCTGCCTTGGCATTCTGTGGTCGGTGCTCGCGGTCGGCGACTGGATGAAGGGATTCCGCTGGTTCTCCCTCATTGCCGTCCCCCTTTCCATCCTCTACGCCCTCGGCGTCGCCGCCCTCGCCGAGGCGGCGGGAACCTGGCTGGGCGGCCGCCGGACCGCCGTCCTGAAGGGCTTCGTCACCGCGGGCCTGCTGCTCGCGCCGGTTCCGGGTGCGATTTGGCACGGCGAGGAGATGGCCCGCAGCCCCGACACTTCGCCCGACGCCGTCTACACCCGCGTTCAATTCGTCGACGCCGTCCGCCAGCGCGTCCACCACCAGGGTCCCTGGGTGGACTTCGACGTCGACATGGGCGCTCATATGTGGTGGAGCGACTACGTCCTCGTCGACATGGCGGGGCTGATCGACATCCCCTTGGCCCAGCACCGCTTCGCGCGGGCCTTCATCGAAGAGTACCTGTTCCGCGAGCGACGGCCCCATTTCATGCACGTGCATGGCAACTGGGCCAAACAAAGCGCCATTCCAACATACCCCGAATTCACAAGGGACTACGTCGAGATTCCTGGGTACCCGGCCGGCAAGTCGATCCATCCCGGCAACCACATTCGCCGCGACCTCCTGCTTGCCCCCGCCTGGCCGCACGGGGACGCGCGGCGCGTTCCCGTGGGAGCCCACCTCGCCTTCGAAGGCTGGCGCATCGTCAGCCCCGAAGTCGCCAGCGGGCGCTTGTTTCACCTTGAAATCGGCATGGGCACGTTGTCGCGCGACCCGAAAGACGACTTCCGCGTCCTCGCTTTCCTGACGGACGGGTCGCGCACGGTCGCCAGTTTCGACTTGCCGCCCGCCTACGACTGGATCGCGCCGCATTCCTGGGGTCCTCGCGGCCGTTTTGTGGGGCACTTCGATCTTGCGGTTCCTCCCGACCTGCCCGAAGGCAGCTACGGCCTTGGCTTCGTGTTGCTGGATGCCAATGGCGTCCCGATGCCCCCCAACAATCAGCCCGGCGACCCCGACGACTCCGACCCCCACCAGCACCGCCTCCCCGAAGGGGTCGTGACGCCAAGCGAAACCCAGCCGGCCCTGTTCTCTGTCGCTGAATTCTGGTGGCCGAAGGCGCTCGAGATCGTGAGCATCGACGCTGCGGCCAACCATGCCCGCACAGATCGCGAAAAGGCACTCGAACACGCCAAGGCGGGCGCCTGCGAGACCGCGGAGACCAGTTGGTACGAGGCGCGGATGCACCGGCCGCTCAACGCAGAGTGGGTCGCAGACCACCTGCCCACCGTCTCGGCGGCCCTCTCCGATTGTTGGGCTCGTCGCGCGACCCGGTCCCCAGGGCAGGCCCTCGACGCCCTCGAAAAGGCCCGCGCCTGGAACCCCAATGGCGCAACCTACTTGGCGACGGCCCGACCCCTCGCCGATGCGCTCGTCGCCCAAGGGATGGAAGCCCGCGACGCCGGCGACGCCCAGACCGCCTACGACCGTTTCAGCTCGAGCCTCCGGATTTGGCCTTGGAACGCTTGGGCGCGCCGCTGGGCGGAAGAGGCCCGAACCCTCCGCCTGGGTCTCGACGAAGCCAGCCGTCAGCGCCAAAAGGAAGCCGTTCAGAAACAGCGTGAAGAGGCCCGCAAAGCCAAGGGCACGAAGGGCAGTGCCCGCGGTTCGCGGTCGGGCGGCCCATCGACGCCCGCCCTCAGCGCGTCCGGCGAGTCCAAGTCGCCGCGCGCGGCGCCGGCGAGCTCGGCACCCCCGGCGCCATGAACCTTTGGCGCACCTTTGCCGCGCTCGACGCCCAGAACCGAACCGCGTGGCACGCGTTCGCATGGATCGTGGTCGTCTACCTCATCAACCACCTTCTCCTCAGCCCCTGGCTCATCGAGGACGCCGCCATCTCGATGGCGTACGCGAGGCACTTCGCCGACGGCGAGGGCTTCGTTGCGAATCCGGGCGCAGAGCCTACGGAGGGATTCAGCAACCCAACGTGGACGCTGCTGCAAGCGGTCCTGTACCTCGCGGGCATTTCTCCTTTCGCGACCGTGAAGCTGTTCGGCGGCGCACTCGGAGTCGTGGGCCTGTGGGTCGCATGGAGGGCCGCTCGCAGGCTCGTCGCCGATCCGACGACCGCCCTCGTCGCCCCGCTCGTCCTGGCCGTGAACCCCCAGTACATCATCTGGAATGCCGCGGGTCTCGAGAACCCGCTCTTTGTCGTCCTCAGCGGCTGGGGCACGCTCCGTCTACTCGACGAAATGGACGACCCCAACGCTGCCCCTTGGTCCGCCATCGCCCTTGGGCTGCTCGCCGTGACGCGCCCCGAAGGCCTCGCCTACGCGCTCGCCCCCTGGATTGTCGCGACCTGGTCCCTGTGGCGCCAACCGCTGACGGCGCTGGCGTTTTCATTCCGATTCTGGGCCATCGCCGCGGCGCCTGCGGCCCTCTGGCAGGCCTACAGACTCCGCGTCTTCGCGTGGCCCTTTCCCAATACCTACTACGCGAAACTCGACGCCGTAGACCGAACGCTGCCGCTCGATTGGGACGCCCGCTCTTGGAGCTACATCGCCGTATGGACGATGACGTCCGGGGCCTTTCTGACCTTCTTCGGTCTCGCATGGGCGAACCGCGCCAAGAAGCGGTGGGTCAACGTCGCCATGGCCATCGCCATCGCCATCGCTGTCGTCGGCGTCACAACGGGTGTACCCGCGGTCGAAGAATGGCTTTGGTCGGACAAGACCGAGACCAAAGAGGTCGAGTACGCGCGTATCGGTTGGCTGACGCTGACCCTGATGTGGGTCGCCACGGCGTCGCTGGCCCGCCCGCTGGCGCGCGACCGCATCACCTGGTGGAGCCTTGTGATCGGGACGCTGGCGTACTCGGTCTTCGCCGGCGGCGACTGGATGGTCGGCTGGCGTTGGATGTCGTCGCTCGTTCTGCCCGCGGCGGTCCTCACGGCTGACGCCACGAATCAGGTCATCCAGGCCGTCCGACGCCGCTGGTTGCGATGGCTTGCCGTCGGGTTCACGTGGCCCCCGCTGTTCGTTGGCGGCCTCATGTACCAAAGCTGGTACCTCAACCACGTCGATACGACGCCCTTCGATATCGAGCGGCGCACCGCCTACATCCACCGAATGATGGACCGGCTCGGCCTCCGCGATGTGCAGGTGCTGGACATCGACATGGGCGGGCTGATCTGGTGGGGACGATTCGACATCGTCGACTTTGCCGGGCTGTTGGACGTCCCGGTCGCCCACCACAAGTGGGAGCGTAAATTCGTCGAGGAATACGCTTACAAAGAGCGTAATCCAGAGATCGTCCACATCCACGGCGGCTGGGCGTCGCGAACCCGCGTCGACCGCCTCGCCGGATTCACGACCCGGTACGTGACGGCGCCGCACTTCACCGCAGGCCGGACCAACTGGCATCCCGGCACCTGGATCCGCAAGGACCTGTTGACCACCGAAGCCCCCGCCGCAGACGACCCCACGCTGACGACGTTCGGCGAGCACGCGAGCGTCTCCTGGCGGGGATCGCCGCCCGTGGCCGGAACGGGTCGCGAATTGCTCATCGATGGGACCCTGTCGCTCGCGAAACGCAGCCCTGGCGTCCGAGTCTGGCTGGCGCTGCGCTCCGGCGAGCGCGTCGTCGTCACCGACGCAGCGCCTGGCTTCGACTACGTCCCGACCGAAAAGTGGCGACCGACGGAGACTTGGCGCTTTCGCGCAAGGATGGCCATCCCGACCGACTTCCCGACGGGCGACGCCGACTTCGCCATCGTCGTGATCGGCGCGGATGGCCAACCCCTGCCGGCCGAATCGGCCACCACGGCGCCAGCTCTCGCCCATGGCGAACGGCGTTGGGAGAAGGTCATCGCCATCGTCGACCCCGCCATGGCCAACGCCGCAGCGGCGACCCGCCTCGAAGACGCTCGCGGCCTCGCTGAGCGAGGCGAATGTGAACAAGCCCTCGCAACTTGGGACGAAGTCGCGACGCTGACGGGCCAACCGGCGGAGCCGGCCGTCGAAAGTGACGTCGCCCGCTGTTTCGCCCGTTGGGCCGACGCAGCGACCGGCCAGGCCGCGGCCGACGCGATTGCGACGGCAAGGCGGCGAGACCACCGCGACGCCGAAGTCAAGCGCGTCGGGAACCGCCTCGCCGAGGCGTGGTTGGCGACGGGCCAGGACGCCTTGTCTCGGGACGACGTCGACGAGGCGTATCAGGCGTGGCGCTGGTCGCTCATCGCCAACCCCACACAGACCGCGCTGCGCCGCCGCCTGGAGAGCCTCCGCGATCGTCGCCTCGAGATCAAGCCTTGATGCGCTGGTGGCCCCTTCTCCTGTGGATGGGGGCCGACGGTGGCGATCGCGGCTGGACACCAGGAGGCAAGGCGGCTGCCGTCGCCGCGATGACCGAGGCGATGGCCGTCCGCGAACCCGGCGCACCCATCCAGTTGCCGGCCTTCCTCGCCGAAGCCATCGATCGGCCCACCCTCGTGTTCTACTTTTCGCCCGGTTGTGGCCATTGCCAGCGCGTAGGCGCCGAGGTGTCCGCCCTTCACAAGGACCTGTCGGCCCACGGAGCGCAGGTCGTCGGCGTCACCACGGCCAACCCGGTCGACGTTGTGCCCTTTCGGGCCGCCTATGGCGCGACCTACCCCATCTTGCACGACGCCCGACGTCAGGTCGGCGCAGCGATGGGCGCGCGGTCCACGCCATCGGCCCTGTTCGTGCGTCCGGAGGGCGGCGGCCTCCAGGTCGTCGACGGCTGGTACCCCTACCTCCCCGAATCCGCGGCCATGGTCGAAGCACGCGCCCATCCCGGCGGCATGTTCGGAGTGCTCGTCGCGGGGAACTACGTCGGAACCGCGACGTGCGGGTCGTGCCACCGCGTCGAACACAAGGCGTGGTCGCTCACGCACCACAGCATCGCGTGGGGCACGTTGATCGACCAAAAGGCCACGGACCGCGCTGACTGCGTCCCCTGTCATGTGATCGGGCACAACGAGCCCGGCGGATGGACGCCCGCACAGCCCCATGACCGCGTCGACGTTGGCTGCGAAGCCTGCCATGGCGCCAGCGGCCCGCACGATGGCCGCATCACCAACCCCCTGGAGCGCTGCGCCTCCTGTCACGACGACGCCCACAGCCTCGCGTTCTCCGTCGAACGTGCGATGCCGCACATCGACCATTTCCGCAACCCCGATGAAGAGACCTGGCGTCGGGCGGTCCTCGAAATGAGGGCCGGCCGCACCCCCCGTCCGATGGCCACCTTGCCTGAAGGACGAACCGTCGGCGCTGCCACGTGCAGGACATGCCATCCCGACCACGCCGAAAGCTGGGACCGCGACCCCCACCGTGCAGCCATGTCCGTCCTGCCGACGCCCGCCGAAGGTGCGTGCATCAGCTGCCATGCGACGCCCCAACGCCTCGGCGGCGTGAAGGGCGCCGCGCCGTCCGAACATCGCGTCGACGAGGGCGTAGGTTGCGAGGCCTGCCACGGCCCGGGCGAGGCCCATGTCGCCGACCCGAGCGCAAAGGGCTCGATTCAGGCCCTCGGGAACGACTGCCCAGTGTGCATCGTCGAGGCGATCTGCACCACCTGCCACACCGCCGAGCACGACCCCGACTGGGACCTCGACGAGGGCGTCAAGGCGATCCATCCGCGCTGACGTTCAGATCGCGAATTGTCCTTGGCGGACGGCGCACCCGAGCGCGACGAGGTCGTCGTGGAGCACCCGGTCGTGGTCCCACCGCGCCACGACAGCCCGAACCCGGTCGTAGATGACCTTCGTCCCTTCGGCGAGGAAGCCGTCGCCGTTGGCCAGCCGCAGGTCGATCGCCTGCGCGGCGCACATCAACTCGATGGTCACGATGTCCGCGACGCGATCGACGACGTCCCGGGCCGTCCGAGCCGCGCGCGCCGCGTTCGGAGCATGATCCTCGTGGTGCTGAGCCGTCGGCAACCCGTCCACCGACGCGGGCATGGACAGCCCGCGCGCGTCTCCGAGCAGGCTCGCCGCGGTGTACTGGGCCAACATCAGGCCGCTCTGCAGGCCCCCATCCGCCACAAGGAAACTCGGGAGGCCACTGAGTCCACCGTAGGTCAGCCTGTAGGTGCGGCGCTCGCTGATTCCGGCAACGTGGACCAAAGCGACTTTCAGCGCGTCCATCGCCCCGCCCACGGCAGCTCCGTGGTGGAGGCCAGCGAAGATCCACTCCCCGTCGATCCAGAGCGGGTTGTCGGCCGGCGACGCCAACTCACGGTCGACGACCGAGCTGACGTTGCCGAGGACGTCGTCCGCCGCGCCTTGGACGATGGGTGCGCAACGGATCGAAAACGGGTCCGGAACCCGGCCGACGCCCGCCAGCCCACTGCCGCGAAGCGCGCCGCGCAGACGCATCGCCAGGGCGCCCGCCCCTGGCGCGCCGCCCCGGGCGTAGGCGCGCGGGTCGATGCAGCCGAAGTCCGCGCGCTGGGCCTCGAAGCTCAGCGCCGCGGCCGCCTCTGCCGCCGCAAGCACCGTGCGGGCGCCGTCGACGGCAAGAACGGCCAACGCTGTGGCGTGGCTCGACCCGTTGAGGGCGGCGAGCGCTTCCTTCGGGGTCGGCTCCGGCAAGCTGCCAGGCACGCCCGACCATCCGAAGAGCACCCGGGCGATGCCCGCCAGAATGGGACAGCCGGCAGAGCCGAGCGACCCTTCACGCGGGATGGGCACGCGCCACGGCGCGTCAAGGCCGGCGAGCCATCCGGCCACGTTGGCCGCACGTACCCCAGACGCCCCCCGCGACAATGCGTGGGCGCGAACCGCGAGCGTCGCCCGCACCTCTTCCTCGGTGAGCGGCGCGCCCACCGAGGTCACATGGGCCTCGACGAAGTCGCGGGCCCCAACCGGCCCGGTTGCGCCAAGCCAACGCGCAAGGTCGCCAACGACATCCCACGACGGCGACGCCGCCAATTCGGCCGCGCTCGCGTCGAGGGCGCCGGCGAGCGTCGGGTCGAGGTGCGCCACGCCTCCTCGCGCAAGCGTCGCCACCTCGAGGCCCGTCCAAGGCTTGGACCAAAGCAGGATGGATTCACGCATCGAGCGGCCCGTCCCAACGTCCGACGGCCCCGTCGACGCGCCCCAACCAGCTGCCGTCCGCGATGCGATCCGAAAGTGCACCGATCTGCTGGGACAACGTGCCGCCGCCGACGTCGGCGAGTCCCGCCGCGGTCCCCGCGCCGAGGGTCCCGCCGTGGGCGAGCCGGAAGCGCGCCCCGGCCGACGCCGTCAACCACTCGATGGCGACCACGTGCCGAGCGTGGGCGATGGCCTCGCGGGCCTTGAGCGCCGCTGTCGTCGACATCGCGACGTGATCCTCCTGGTCCTCGCATGTCGGTGAGCTGTCGGCCGAGGCCGGCCAGGCCGATTGACGCAGCGCGTTGACGAGGGCCGCCGCCGTCGGCTGGACCATGAGCAGGCCGAGGCCACCCTTCGGGGAAAGCAACGCCGGCAGGTCGCCGTGCAACAGGGCCGTCGTCAGGCGGGCGACCCGCCGTTCGGCAATCGCCGCCAACTCGGCCAGACCCAGGCGAAGGTGGTCTGCAGCGAAGCCGACGGGCTCGCCGTGGAAAAGGCCGGCGGAACGGACGTCGATGCCGCCTGCGTCGTTCGTCAGGAACACGGGGTTGTCGGTCACTGCATTGAGTTCGACATCGATCGGAGTCGCCGATGCCCGAACGGCGTCCCGGACGGCCCCCATGACCTGGGGCGCGCAGCGCAAGCTGTACGCGTCCTGAACGCCGTCCGTCGCGTCGACGCAGGTCGAGCCGGCGAGAAGTCGACGGAGGGCGGAAGCCACCTCCACCGCGCCGCGATGGGGCCGGAGCGCGATGACCCGGGGGTCGAGCGCGTGGGTGACGCCTTGGAGCGCCTCGAAGGTCAACGCCGCCGCCACCTCGGCGGACCGCACGAGGCGGTCGGCGTCGAACAGTGCGAGAGCCGCGAGCGCGGTCGTCACCTGAGCGCCGTTCGTCATCGCGAGGGCGTCTTTCGGTCCGATGGGGACGCGGTGGATGCCGGCGCGCCACATCGCCTCGGCCCCCCGGAGGCGTTCGCCGCCGAACCAGGCCCAGCCCGACGCGTCCTCCGGCCCTTCGAAAACGACGAGGCCGAGGTGACTCAGCGGGGCGAGATCGCCCGACGATCCGCACGAGCCGCGCGACGGCACTTCCGGGGTGACCCCGCGCGCCAACATCGCCAGCAGCGTCGCCACGATGCGCGGCTCGCAGCCCGAGCGGCCGCACGCAAGCGCGTTGGCCCGCAGCAGCATCGCCGCCCGGACAACTTCGGTGTCGAGCGGCTCACCGACGCCGGCGGCGTGACTGCGGATCAGGTTCATCGAAAGCTCGCCCGCGCGCGCCTCCGGAATCCGGACGCGGGCCAGCGACCCGAAGCCCGTGTTGACGCCGTAGACGGCCGCGGGCTGCCCATCCGGGCCCAACATGCCGCCGCCAACACAGTCGAGAACCCATCGGCGACTGTGGCCCATCGCGGCGACCGCGGACCCTGACAGCTCGACAGGAGCCCCGTGCCGCGCCACTGCCACGACGTCCGCCACGCGAAGAGACGCGCCGTCGATCGGGATCGGGGGTCGTGCGGTCACGCGCGCAGCTAAGCGGCCACCAGCCTCCGCGCCGGCCGCAACAACCTGCCGCCGCCCGAGCGCAAGACGCGCTGTGCGTCGGCATCTGGGAGGGGGCGGGACAAGTAGAATCCCTGTGCCTTGTCGCACTGCAGCGCACCCAGCCGAGCGAGTTCGTCAACCGTCTCTACGCCCTCTGCGACGACGTCGAGGCCCAGCGCATGCGCAAGTTGGATCGTGCTCGAGATCACGGTCCGGGCCTGCTGGCTCGCGCACATCGCCGCCACGAAACTCCGATCCACCTTCAAAATGTCGAACGGGAAACGATGGAGTTGGCCAAGACTGCTGTGGCCAGTGCCGAAATCGTCGATGGCCAACCGAAACCCGTCGTTCTTGAGCTGCGTCAACGTTCGAGCGGCCCGCTCGGGTTCGTCGACGACGGTACTCTCCGTCAGCTCGATCACAAGGCTGCCGGCCCGGACGCCCGGTCGACGAGCCAAGGCGCGGAAGCCCTCGACAAACCCCGGCGCAAACACCTGCCGGCTCGAAACATTGACCGTGACGAAGGGCGGCGTCCCATCAGGGTCCAGCCGCGACCACGCGACGACTCGCTCGGACGCCACTTCGGCCGCCCAAGCGCCGAGCGCCACGATCAGGCCCGTCTCCTCGGCGATCGGGATAAAACGCGCAGGTGAGACGGCCCCCCACGTGGGGTGGGTCCAGCGCATCAGCGCCTCGAAACCCACCAGCTCGAGCGACGGCATCGCCGCGATGGGCTGCCACACCAATTCGATCTCGCCTCGGTCCATTGCACCCCGCAGGGCGCACTCCAGCGCAAGGTCCGACGTACCGCCAGCGATCGGCCGAGGCCCCGCGACGCCCATTCGGCGGCCCGTCTTCCTGGCCCGGGCAAGCGCGGCCGTGGCCCGGCCAAGCAACACGTCCGCGGGGTCCCCGTCTTCCAACACAGCGACCCCTGCGGTCATCCCCGGCACCAACTCGTACCCGTCGATCTCCAACGGCTCTGTAAGGGCGAGTCGCATATCCTCAGCCACCAACACCGCATCATGCGCTGGTGCCTGCAGGAGCAAGCCGAAATCGTCATCCCCGATTCGACCCAGGTCCGAGCCCGGCGGCGCAACCGATTTGAGCCGTTCGGCCAACGTCGCGAGCAGTCGGTCGCCCCCCGCCGTCCCCAGCGCCTCCTCGACCCGTACGAAGCGGTCGACGTCAAGGACGATCACGGCGCCGCCCACCTCCAACGCACCGAGCTTCCGTCGGAAGGTCGCGCGGTCAAGCAGTCCCGTGAGGGCGTCAAAGCCGGAAGGCAACGGACACCTCCGCGGTCCTCTTCGGTCCCAGACGCCTGCGATGAAGGTCTTTGCTCGGCCCGGCGACCTACGGCAACGAATCCACCTGGTGCACATGGCCCGTGATGTGCCCAAGGGGCCACTTGGCCTCCCACGCGACCGCGTGGCCGGCGGTGATCTCCTGCAGGACGCCAGCCGCGCCCCAGGACACGATCGTGTTGCCATTGGCGAGGCGCTCACCGGCGCCTTCGACGCGCGAGTTGCAATCGCCGCCAGTGGTCAGCGCACACGGGTGTTCCCAAACGACCGTCATCGTCTGGGCCGCATCGTCGCGCGCCAGCTCAACGAGTGTGCTCGTTCCCGTGTCGCCGCCGGGCGTCACGAACACGAGCACGTTGCCATCCGGCGTGTAGTGGGCGTTGTGCGGCCATTTGATGTTCGCGACGTCGATGCCATCCAGGGTCCAGCTCCCCATGGTCCCGAACGACATCACATGGCCACCGGAGCTGTCGATTTCCAGAACCGTGGCCACGTTGCGGAACGTGATCAGCCAACGCTCATTCGCCTCGTCGTAGTCGAAGCCATTGGCGTGCGTCCAATCGAAGCCCTGTGGGTAAAACCCGATGTCCTCCCCAAGGTCATCCTGGGCGATCTGTTCGGGATGATCCCAGACGTTCCAGACTTCCGTCAGCGTTCCATCGGGATGCGCGATGTTCAATGTGTCGCCGACCCACGGCGAACCACCGACGTCGCGGATGTCGATCCCAAGGTATGCAATGTCGCCGTTCGGGAACTCCATGAACGCGTGATGCCCGGTGGCCGTGGCCGTGTTGCCAAGCTCATCACCGCCCCAGCCCGCTGCGATGACCTTCGATTCATCCTTGGTGCGATCCTCGGCGAAGCTGTTGTAGGCGATGCCGTCATGAAGAATCGACGGCTTGGCGTCGGTCATCAACCGATCATCGTCGAGCACCTTGGCCCACACGTTGTTGCCTTCGCGGTCGACGGCCCAGGCGAATGCCGTCGTCGCGACGTTGGCGCCGACCAGGTACCCGCCATCATGGAGCGCGGGGTCATTGTGGGTGACGTCGATGCGGACGGCGCCCTGCTCGGGAACAAACCCATCGCCAGGAAGTTCGCCGGAGTTTGTCCCGCATTCGCCGACGTCGCTGGCCACACGCCAAACCAGGTCCGCCCCGTTGTAGGCGCCAACGAGCCAGGCCGTGTTCGACGGCCCGTCCATCGGTGCCGTCACCCGATCGAACGCGCCGTCCAGGCCCCATTCGATCCACGTCGTCACACCCGCCGTCGTCTCCCAATCCACCTGGACGACTGTCGCATGGACGGTGGCCGTGGAGCTCACAACGTCTTCGTCACAGGGCGTCGGCGGCAGCGGCGCGTCGGAATCCGTCGTATCTGAGGAGTCCCCACAGGCGCCAAGCGCCAATCCACCAAGGACCCACATCGCTCTTTGCATCCGTCCTCCCCCCCCGCCGCTAACGGCCGGGGCCAGTAAACCGCACCTCCACCATGTCGGCCACCTCAATTCGGTAAAGGCCCCAAGGTGTGCGACCAAATAGCGGAGTGTCGTCTTCGACCACGATCGCCACGGTCTCGCTGGCGCGCGTCGTGACGGTAAGGACGCGGTGCCGGTCGTCCGGGCCCGCGCTCACGACCCAACGATCCACGGATTCGAACGGAAGGGAGACCTGCGCCCGGCCGAGGTCACCCCACACGGCGACCTCCCCGTCAAGGGAGGCGGACGTCAACTGAACCACGACGCCCGACACGTCGCGAACCTCGACCTCGAACACACGCGCCGGCACCGGGATTCGGGTGACGGCGCCGCCAAAGGGCCACGCCGCCAAGGCGGCCGAGGGCCAAGCCAGCGCTACGAAGAGGGCGACGGCCCGCAAATCCGATCTCCGCGATAGAAGCGTCCCCTAACCGAGGGAGCGGTGCCCCTGGTCGCAATGGGGAACGACCCCATCCCCTCCACGTTGCGCGGCGGCGTCTGGACGCTCGGCAACTTCGACGGTGTCCACCGCGGCCACCGTGCCCTGATCGACGTGGCCATCGCCCGCGCCGGCGCCCTTGGCTGCGCGGCCGGCGTGTTGACGTTCGACCCGGCGCCGCGCGACATCGTCCGCCCCGACCATCGCGTCCCTCGGATCCAGTCCCTCCGGGCGCGCCTTCAGACGCTTGGCGAGTGCGGCATCAACGCCCTGGTCGTCCTCCCCTTCGACGCCGTCCGCGCCGCACAGCGAGCGGAGGACTTTGCGCTCGAGGTCCTCGGCGAGCGGCTTGGCGCCTCGGAAATCGCCGTGGGCCCCGATTTCCGATTCGGATCGCGGCGCACCGGGACACCGGCCACCCTTCACCGCGTCCTCGGCGTGCCCGTTCACACGGCGCAGGCCGTTGGCGACGCATCGGGTCCCTGGTCGTCGAGCCGCATCCGCCTCGCGCTCGCCGAAGGCGACGTCGCCGCCGCCGCCCTCGCGCTCGGCCGCCACCACCACGTCGCCGGTCAGGTCGTCACCGGCGACGCCCGCGGCCGAACGCTTGGTTTCCCTACGGCGAATCTGGTCAGCGACGGCGAGCTGCTGCCTGCCGACGGCGTCTACGCCGTGACCGTACAAGGGTCCGGCCCCGAGCGCCATGGCGTCGCGAACCTCGGCGTTCGTCCCACCTTCGCCGGCCGCGAACATCGCTTCGAGGTCCATGTGCTCGACTTCAGCGGGGACCTCGTCGGCCAGCGCCTGAACGTCGGATTCGTCGCCCGACTGCGCGGGGAGATGAGGTTTGACGGGCCCGATACGCTCCGTGCCCAGATCGCGCTCGACATCGCAGCGGCCCGCAAGCTGTGATCCGCGGCAGCACGGCCGTCTTCGCCGTCCTCGGGCATCCGGTCCAACACAGCGGCAGCCCGGCCCTTCACAACCGTTGGATCCGAGCGGCGCGCATCGACGCCGTCTACGTCGCACTGATGCCGCCGATGGACGCCGAGCCCGTGTCGGTCTTCCGCGCCGCTGGACTTCGCGGCGCCAACTTGACGCGGCCATTCAAGGAGGTGGCTCGGCCCGATGCGTGGGACCCCGTGGCGGCGAGAACCGGCGCGATCAACACGCTTGTTCGGGGTCCGATCGGTGTCGTCGGGCTCAACACGGACGTCCCCGGCTTCCAAGCTGCGCTCGCCGACGCGGCGCCGGCCCTCCGCCCCCAGCGTGTCGTCGTCCTCGGCGCCGGCGGCGCCGCAGCTGCCGTGATCGTCGCCCTACAGGAGCTCGGCGCCCGCACCATCGCGGTGCACGCCCGCTCGATGACCAAGGCCGCCGCGCTCGCACGCCGTTTGGGCGCCGACGACGCCAGAGACCTGGCGGCCCCGCTGCATGGCGCCGACCTCGTCGTGAACACGACGGCCCGCGACGCCGACCTCAGCGCGGTCCCCACGCCCAACGGCACATATTTCGACGTCAACTACGGCGTGCGGGGAGGGCTCGTCGGCCGCTGCCGCGGGGCAGGCCTCCCCACCTTCACGGGCGAGGGCATGCTCCGCCACCAGGCTGCCCTTGCCTTCACGGCATGGTTTGGGCACCCGCCCCCCCTGGGCCGCGGGGATCGGAAGGGGTAGAGTCGGCGTCGGAGGTCAGGCGGTGACGTTGGCGTTGGTCTGCACCGCGGGAACGCGGATCGGCGAGCGGCTCGAAATCGGGCCCGAGGGCATCCGTATCGGGCGCGCCGAGGACAATGGCCTCGTCATCGCCGAGGAAGGGGTCAGCCGCTACCACGCCCGCATCTTCTGGGAGAATGGAAGTTTGTGGGCCGTCGATGCAGGTTCCCGAAACGGCACGTTCGTGAACCAGGGCCGCATTGGCGGCCACGTGGCGCTCCAAGTTGGCGACGCCATCACCGTCGCTGCCCACACGTTCGACGTGAGGCGCAACGACACGGCCCCTGCGCGGCCGCCGACTCCCGTGGGGGCCCCGAGCGCCAAAGCTCGGACCAAACGCTGGTTTTGGCCGTTCTAAGATGGCCTTTTCTGCTCAACTCGTCGTCAGCCAAGGCGGCCACACCGACCGCGCGCTGCAATTGCGGCCGGGTACCCTCAGCCTCGGCCGGGCCGACGACAACGACGTTGTTCTCCCCGACGTCGCCGTCTCCCGCCACCACGCGCGCCTGATCGTCGACGCCCACACCGTGACCGTCGAAGACCTCGGCAGCCCGAACGGCACTTATCTGCGCGGACGAAAGATCCAGGCGGAGCGCGTGCGCGATGGCGACGAAGTGCGCATCGATCCATTCACCCTCCGATTCGCCATCGTCGACGGCCGAAGGGAGCCCAGGCGCGAAGGCGGCGCCACGGCCGGCGCGTTCGAAGTCGTTTCGGGCCCGGCCGCCATCGGAACCCGCTTCCCCATTCCGGCGACGGGCGGAACGGTCGGTCGCAGCGAAGACTGCGACATCGTTCTTCCGGACGCCGCTTCCAGCCGCACCCACGCCCGGCTGACGGTCGACGGCGGCAAGGTCCGAATCCGCGACCTCGGCAGCAGCAACGGCGTCTTCGTCAACGGCCAACCCGCCTCGATTCGCCCGCTCGTCGAGGGCGACGTCGTTCGCATCGGCAACACCGACCTGCGCTTCGTCGCCACGATTGCAGGCGCACCCTCCCTCCCGAGCATGCGACCCGCCACTTTGCTGACGAAAGCTGCGTCCCAAGAGTCGATCTCCGTGGCGCCACCTGCGCCCACGGGGCAGGGGATGGGGTGGCTGGTGGCGGCCCTGATCGCGGCGCTCGGGGCCATGCTCGTCGTCGGCCTCGTGTTCATCGGCGCAATCTGGTGGTTCACGCGTTCGCAACCCGTCGAACCTGGGCGCGCCATCCAGTTTCAGACGGCCGGCGTGACAGGGCCTGCGGAAAACCCGCGTGCGCGCTTCGACCAGGGCGTACGCGAGCTTCGAGACGAACGATGGGCCGACGCGCTCGCGAGCTTCCACGCCGTGTTGCTTGCGGATCCCGGCGACCCCGACGCGGAGAAATTCGCACTCGCCGCCGGCACCCTGCACTTGCTCGACGTCTTGCGCGCCAAGGTCGACGCGACGACCCGCACCCGACGCCAGGAGACGGCCGCGCTCGAGTCCCGTCTCTCCCGCGCGCGCCGCGGCGACGATTCGGCCATCGAGGAGCTTGTCGCCTACGCCGCCGACCGCAAAGTCGCCGCCGTCGTCGGGGAGGCAGACGGCGTTCAGGAGGCCGTCGCTCCCTACGTGGCTGCACGATCGGAGGCCGATCCCATTCGCGCGACCGTCGCATGGTCCGATCTTGCCACCTCAGCGCCGACGGCCGACCTCCGCCAAGAGGCGCGCGATCGGGCACATTCGCTTCTGCGCGAGGCTGCCCGTCGTCGCGCCGCCGGCTGGAAGGAGGCGCACGCGCAGGGGACGCCGGCCGCCTGGCGTGCCCTTGCCGACGCCGACCCCACCGACGTGGCGGCCCGCCTACACGCCGAACGCCTTTCCCGGCCGTGATCGCGCTCGCGTTCGCCGCCCTCGTTGCTTGTCGCCACGCGCCCCCGCCCGCCGAGGCCGTCCGCGCGCCCATTGGCGAGAGCATCGCGCCCCGCGACATTCTCCTGCAGGGCGCGGATGACCTGTCGCCCACTGTCCGCGGCCCAGCGCTCGCCGCGCTCATCGCCACCGAGGTGGACCCAGCCCCATGGGTTCGCCGAGGACTCGTCGACCCCGACCCCGACGTCGCCAGGTTGGCGGCAAAGGCGGCCGCCAGCCGGGGCACCTTGGCGCCGGTCACCAAGTGGCTTTCAGAGGGCCTCGGCGACCCTTCCGTTCGCGGCGTAGCAGCCCGCCTCGCCGGTGAGGCCGCTCGTGCACCCATCGCAGCCACCTGGAAACGCGACACCGACCCGTGGGCGCGCCTGCCGATGGCGCTGGCGGCAGCCCACCTCGATCTGCCCGACGCCCGCAACGACGTCGCGCGCAGCGTCAGCCAGGGGGTCATCCCTTGGGATCAAGACCTCTTGGCCGATCTCGGCGATGTGGCGTGGCCAGAGCTCATCGACGCCCTGGCTCAAGCCACCCGAACCGCCGAACCCGATGTCGCCCTCGATCTCGCGGTGGCATCGCTCGCGCTCGGCGACACACGCGGGGAAACCGTCCTTCGCAAGGCGCTGACCGACCCCGATCCCCTCGTTCGCCTCGGGGTCGTCGACCGCACCCAGCACCTGCCGGACCCCGCTGGCAGCGTGTTGCTTCGCCGCGCGATCGCCGAAGGGCCCCCCACGGTGGCGGCGATCGCCGACATCGTGCTTCGGGCGAGATCCGAGGACTCCCGCGCTTTGCCCGACGCACTGGCCCACGATGACAGCGACGTCCGGGCGGAGGCCGCCCGCGCCGCCGGCGCGATCGCGCGTCCAAACAAGACCGTCGTTCGGGCCCTCGTCGACGCCCTGGACGACCCCGAGGTCACCGTCCGCAGGCACGTGGCGGCCGCCTGCCGGTCTTGCCCGGCGGACGATCTTCGGACTCGGCTTGCCGACGACGACGCCACTGTGCGCATCGCAGCCGCTCGCACCCTGTTGATGGGTCCTGCGCCTTGACACCGCCTGCCCCAGCGACGTAGACCGCGCGGGTTCGGGCTCCCAGGGGGCCTACGGAGCAGCCGTGTACGCCATCATCGAAGCCAGCGGCAAACAGTACCGAGTGGCGAAGGGCGAAACGATTCGCATCGACCACATGGACGCCGAGATCGGCGCCACCGTCGATTTTGACCGCGTGCTCGCGCTCGGCGGCGACCGCACCGTCATCGGCGCCCCCACGGTGCCGGGCGCCACCGTCAAGGCGCGCGTTCTCGCGCACCCTCGCGGCGAAAAGGTCCGCACCTTCAAGTACATGCGCACTCGCCGCGCGCGCCGTCGCAACGGCTTCCGCGCGTCGCACACCACGCTCGAGATCCTCGAGATCGCGGGCTGAGGGAGAGACTCCGATGGCACACAAAAAAGGCCAGGGCAGCACCCGGAACGGCCGCGACTCGCAGCCGAAATACCGTGGCGTCAAGCGCTTCGCCGGCGAAGATGTCGGCGGCGGCTCGATCATCGTCCGCCAGGTCGGCACGAAGATCCACCCGGGCGTCAACGTCGGCATGGGCCGCGACTACACGCTGTTCGCGAAGGTGGCCGGCAAGGTCCACTTCCACGAGCGCAACCACCGCTCCTACGTCAGCATCGTCACGAGCTGACGCGGCGCGTCCGTCGGGCCGACTGGAGCGCTGACGGGCCAGCACGTCGCCCCGCCGCTTTGCGCGGGGTGACCGGAGCGCCGCGATGAAGTTCATCGACGAAGTCCGCATCCTCGTCGCATCGGGGAAAGGCGGCTCTGGCTGCGTGTCCTTTCGCCGCGGTGCATTCATGCCGCGCGGCGGTCCTGATGGCGGCGACGGCGGCCACGGTGGCGCCATCATCATCACGGCGACCACGCGCCGCAACACGCTGGTCGACTACCGCTGGAACAGCACCTGGCGCGCCGGCAACGGCCAACCGGGCAAGGGTCAGAACAAGAAGGGCTCCCAGGGCGAGGACATCACCCTGCTCGTTCCCATTGGCACGGCCGTCGTCGACGAGGAGACCGACGAGACGCTCGCCGACCTCGACGTGGACGGCGCCACCTGGCGCGTCGACGGGGGATCGGGGGGGCTCGGCAACCAGAACTTCGCCACGGCGAGCCGGCGCACGCCGGAGTTCGCTACGGAGGGTCAACCTGCGACCGAGCGCCAAATCCGGCTCGAGCTTCGCCTTCTCGCCCAAATCGGCTTGCTCGGCTTCCCGAACGCGGGAAAGAGCACGCTGTTGTCGCGGCTGACGGCCGCCCGGCCGCGCATCGCAGACTACCCGTTCACTACTCTCGTCCCCCAGCTCGGCGTCGTCGACTGCGGCGACGGCAACTCGTTCACCATCGCCGACCTGCCGGGTCTGATCGAGGGGGCGGCGGACGGCGTGGGCCTCGGCATCCGCTTCCTCAAGCACCTTGAGCGCTGCTCGGCCGTCCTCCATCTCGTCGCCGCTGACGCCGAGGAGGGCGTGACGCGCCGATGGCGCACGCTCCGGCGCGAACTCGCAGCCTACGACGCCGACCTGGCTGCGCGCCCCGAGGTCCTCGCGCTTTCGCGATGCGACCTTGTCGACGCCGCCACGCTGATCAAGGCGCGCCGTTCGCTTGCGCGCGCGTCCGGCGCCACCGTCCTGACCATCTCGTCAGCCACGGGCCTCGGGCTGGACGACCTGCGACGCGCGCTCGTCGCCCACGTCTTCCCCGCCGAATCCTGAAGCCGCTTTCCCTTTGCCGGTCACTCGGCTACCCGGGGCCCCCATGACGTCGCCAGCTCCCATCGACAGCCGCGTTCTCGCCGACACCCTCGCGCGCGCGGTGTCAGACAAGAAAGGCGAAGACATCGTTCTGATGGACATGACGCCCGTCGTGGACTTCACCGACGTGTTTCTGCTGGCCACGGGGGCCAACCGCCGTCACGTGTTGGCGCTCGCCGACGAGGTTCGCGTCGTGGCCCGCGAGCAGTTCGGCCTCCACGCCCTGGGTCGAGAGGGCACCGTGGGCGCCCGCTGGGTGCTCGTCGACTTCGGCTCCGTCGTCGTTCACATCTTCGACGTCAAAGAGCGCCAGACCTACAACCTCGACGCCCTCTGGTCGGACGCCCCCCGCCTGCCGGCGCCCGAGGCGGACCCGCCCACCGCGTGAAGGTCCGGGTCGTCCGCGTCGACAGCTCGAAGGCCCCGGCGTGGGCGGACGCGGCCGTGGAGGGCTGGCGCAAGCGACTCGGCCGCGGCCTACCGACGGACGAGCAAATCGTGCCCATCGAGCCCTTCCGAGGCGACGTCGAGGCCGTCCGCTCCGCCGAATCGGAGCGCGTCCTCCGCATGGTGGGCCGAGGTCGGCTTGTCGCGCTCGACGAGCGGGGCGAAGCGGTCGACACCGCCGGCTTCGTCCAGCTCATCGCCACCGGGCGCGCGTCCGGCGACCTCGTGTTCGCGCTCGGCGGCCCCTACGGCCACGCGCAGTCGCTCCGCGACGCGGCCTGGCGGGTCGTCAAGCTCACCGACCTCGTACTTGCCCACGACGTCGCTCGCGTCGTCCTCTGGGAGCAGATCTACCGAGCGCAAGCCATCGCGACGGGCAGCCCGTACCATCACACGTAACGGCGCATCGCTCCCACGGGCGTTTCGCGACCGAACAGCCAGCCTTGCATGACCTCGATGCCACAATCGGCGACGGCTGCGCATTCTTCTCGCGTCTCGACGCCTTCGGCGACGACCTCGAAGCCCATCGACTTGCCAAGCCGGGCGACGAAGCGAAGAATCTCGAGCCGCCGCGGGTCAGACTCCACGCCGCGTACGAGCCGCATGTCGAGCTTGACGATGGAGGGGTGGACGTCAGCGAGCATCGTCAGGCCGTTGGCGCCTGCACCGAGGTCGTCGACGACCCAGTGAAATCCCAGCCCGCGTGCCATGGCCAACGACTCCCGCCAGTTGGCAATCTCGTGGATCGGAACGCGCTCCGTCAACTCCAAGCAGGTCTGAGATGCATGGGGAATCAACGGCGCCAGGTCCATCCGGAGTCGCTCAGGGTCGGACAACTGGGCCGGGTGCAAATTCACGAACAGGCGAATGTCGTCGTCCATTTCGACGAAGAGCTCCGAGGCCATGAGGGCTACGGCTCTGCCCAGGCTGGGCACCCGACCGTGGGCTTCCACAGCCGCCAAGAACGCGGTCACGTTGGGGAAGGCCGCGTGTCGCGGCCTCAGTAGACACTCCACCGCCATGATCTGAGGGGCACCCCCGACAACCCGGACAATCGGCTGCACGACCAGATGCATGAGGCAGCCTTCCAAGACGGCATCGACGGCCACCCGTTCGTCTTGCCACGTCCGATCTTTGTCGAGCCGCGCCATTTCGCGCTTCATCTCAACCGAAGTCAGCGCGTCCTGGATCATGGCGAGCAGACTTTCTGCGTTGAATGGCTTGCGCAGGATGCGCGTGACCTCTCCGGCGTTGACCAACTCCTCGACAGGCACGTCGTGGCGACCCGTGGCGAGGACCCGGATGCAGTGAGGCGCTACGTCGCGGAAGCGCGTGAGCAGCGCGATGCCGTCTTCGCGCGCAAGGTCGTAGTCCACGACCGCGACGTCGAATGGCGTCGGCGTCTCGCGCAGCGCGGCCATGGCACCGTTGGTGTCCGGCGCAGTCGAAACCGTCCAGCCGTTGCGCCGCAGGGCCGACGCCATCACTCGCAACAGCACCGGATCGTCGTCCACAACCAACGCAAAGGGCACGCAACCTCCGTTCGACCTCTTAGCCGACCCAAGGCTGCGCGATAGGCGCTCCCGCGGGGTTCTGCGTGCGCGTTCTGTTTGCCGACAAGCTGCCGGACCGGGCGCGCGTAGACTTGGCGTCCTCCGGCTTCGAAGTGAAGGCAGAAGCCGGGACCCAAGGGGACGCGCTTGTCGCGCGCCTGGCCGAGTGGAATCCTGACGTCCTCGTGGTCCGTTCTACTGTCGTCGAGGCCCGCCACATCGCGGCGGCACGCAACCTGTCGCTCATCGTGCGCGCCGGCGCGGGCGTGAACACGATCGATCTGACGGCCGCCAGCGCCGCAGGCATCTACGTCTCCAACACGCCCGGAAAGAACGCCGTCGCCGTCGCCGAACTCACCTTCGCGCTCATGCTCGGCCTCGACCGGCACATCGCGGAGGGCGCCGCCGAGTTGCGCGCCGGCCGCTGGGACAAGGGCCGTTTCTCCAAGGCCCGTGGCCTCAAGGGGCGCGCGCTAGGCATCCTCGGGATGGGCGACATCGGGCAAGCCGTGGCCGCCCGCGCCCAGGCCTTCGGAATGGAGGTCCACGCGTGGAGCCGATCGCTCACGCCGGCGGCCGCCCAGAAGCTCCACGTCATCCGCCACGACCGGCCAGAGGACGTCGCTCGCCAGGCCCACGTGCTCACGCTTCACCTGGCGCTCACGAATGAGACCCGCGGCTTCGTCGGCGAGTCCATCTTGTCGGCGATGCGTCCAGGTGCCGTTCTCATCAACACGTCGCGCTCCGAGGTCGTCGACGAGACCGCACTGCGCGTGGCCCTCGACGGTCGCGGCCTGCGGGCGGGCCTCGACGTGTTCTCCAACGAGCCCAAGGGGTCTACCGGAGACTTCGACAACCCCATCGCGCGCCATCCTTCGGTCCTCGGCAGCCACCACATCGGCGCCAGCACGGACGAGGCCCAGGAAGCTGTGGCCGACGAAGTCGTCGCCATCATCCGCGGCTACAGGTCGACGGGTCGGGTCGCCAATTGCGTCAACCTCGCACGGCGTACCGCCGCGACCCACGTCCTCGTCGTGCGCCACCGGGACCGTGTCGGTGTGCTCGCCGGCGTCCTCGGCGTCCTGCGCGAAGGCAGCCTGAACGTCGAGGAGATGGAAAACACCATCTTCGCCGGCGGCGAGGCGGCCGTGGCTCGAATCCACACCGCGGGAGCCCCTACGGGCTCTGTCGTGGAGCGCCTCGGCAAGCTGGACGACGTGCTTGCCGTCTCCGTCGTAGCCCTTTGACCTGAGGATCCCTTGGCACGCGCGCACAACTTCTCGGCCGGTCCGGCCGTTCTGCCCGAATCCGTCCTCCTCCAACTCCAGAAGGACATCTGGGAAGCCGGCAACTCTGGCATGGGAATCCTCGAGTGCAGCCATCGAGGCGCGATGTTCGAAGGCCGCCTGGCCGACACGAAGGACCGCCTTCGTCGCCTGTTGGCCCTGTCCGAGGACCAGGAAGTCCTGTTCATGCACGGCGGCGCGCGCACCCAGTTCTTCCAATGGCCGATGAACGTCCTCCGAGGCGGCCGCGCAACCTACCTGGACACGGGCATCTGGGCGGCCGGCGCCATCGAGGACGCCCGTCGCTTTGGAACGGTCGACGTCCCCTTCTCCTCGAAGGCCTCGCGCTACGACCACGTTCCGACGGCGAATTCCTGGGGCGAGCTTCCCGCCGGAACGAAGTACCTGCACTACACGTCGAACAACACGGTGGCAGGCACCGAGTTCCACTACATGCCGGACGTTCCCGAAGGCGTCTGGCGCGTCTGCGACATGTCCTCGAATTTCCTCTCTCGCCCCATCGACGGCTCGAAATTCGACATGATTTACGCCGGCGCCCAAAAGAACGCGGGCCCGTCCGGCGTGACCATCGTGGTCCTGCGCAAGAGCCTGCTTGCGGAGATGGACCCCAACCTCCCGGCGATGCTCCGGTATGGCGTCGCCGTCGAAAACAACAGCATGTACAACACCCCGTCGACGTTCGCGATCCACACGGTGGGCCTCGTCGCGCAGTGGATCGAAGAAACGGGCGGCGTCGCAGCGATGGAGGCGCGCAACATCGCGAAGGCCGACCGCCTCTACGCCGCGCTGTCGAAGGGTGGATGGCAGCTGCCGGTCCGGGCGGACTCGCGCAGCCGGATGAACGTGCGCTTTTCGACCGGGACGCCCGAGGGTGACGACGCCTTCGTCAAGGCGGCCAAGGCCGCAGGGCTCACCGAACTCAAGGGCCACCGCTCGATCGGCGGGCTGCGTGCGAGCATCTACAACTCGCAGACGACGGCCGCGATCGACGCGCTGGTCGAGTTCATCGGGTCTTACGCGCCCATGCACGCCTGACTTGGCCGAAGCCCCCCGCGGCGCTAAGCGCGGCTGGGAGTCCCGATGAACCCACGCGAAGACGGCACCGTCGAGACCCTCGACGAGACCGAAGGCTACGACCCGGAAGAGACCGTCACGTTCACGGACGACGACGGCAAAGAGCACACATGCGTCGTCCTCGCCATCGTCGAGTACGAAGGGCAGGACTACGCGATGCTCGGCGAAGCCGACCAGATGGACTCGGAGGACGGCGACGCCGTCGAGGTCTACCTGTTCGAGTACAAGGTCGACGACGACGGGACCGAGCACTTCGGCTACATCGAAGACGAAGTCCGCTACCAGGCCGTCCAAGAGTTCTGCGCCACGATCATGGACCAGGACGAAGAAGACGAAGAAGAAGCCAAGGCCTGATCAGATCCGGCGGCTGACGACGCCCTCGCGCAGCTTCGGCTCGAACCAGGTCGATTTCGGTGGCATCACCTCGCCGCTGTCGGCGACATCGAACAGCTGATCGAGGCCCGTCGGGGCCAGCGAGAACGCGACCGCCGCCCCGGCCTCGACCGCCGCCACGAGGGCGTCCGTGCCCCGGATACCGCCAACGAAGTGGATGCGCGTGCTGCGTCGCGGGTCGTCGATCCCGAGAATCGGCCCAAGCAGATGGTCTTGCAGGATGCTCACGTCCAGGCGGGAAACGGCATCGCTGCCGCGAAAACCCGGCCGCGGGGTCAATGTGGACCAGCGCCCCGCAAGGAACATCGAGATCTGCCCGCGGACGACTGGCGCGGCCGGTCCATCGGGCGTCACCTCGAAGGCCCGGCCGACGGCCGCAAGGAACGTCGACGCGTCGTGGCCGTTCAGATCGTCCACGACCCGGTTGTACGCCATGACGACGAGTTGGTCGGCCGGGAAGAGGCCCGCGAGGAACGTCGACGACGCCTCCGTCTGGCGACGGGCATGGACCCGGCTCGCCGCCGCCGACCGGTGGTGGCCGTCGCAGATGTACAGCTTGTCCAACTCGCGGCAGGACGACTCGACCGCGCTGGACAAGCCGGATGGGACGCTCCAGAACCGGTGAATGACGCCGTCTTCGGTCTGGGCCTGCCACCGCGGCGGGGACGACGACAGGTCGCGGATGATGCTGTCCAGTCGATCCTGGGGGCGGTAGGCGAGGAAGACGAGGCCGACCTGGGCGTCGAGCACCTCCATGTGCCGCGCGCGGTCGTCCTCCTTGTCCGGGCGCGTGAACTCGTGCTTCACAATCCGCCCGTCGTCGTACTCGGCGACCGAGGCCGCCCCAAGCAAACAAACTTGGACGTGGTCCCCCATCTCTTGCCCGTAGAGGTGGAACTTCGCATCTTCGTCTTCGACCAACACGCCCGAAGCGAGCATCCGGTCGAGGTTCAGGCGCGCCTGGTTCCAGGCCAAGGGGCTGTGGGGATCCGTGCCAGCGGGCAGGTCGATCTCCGAGCGCGTGACGTGCACGAAGTGCAGGGGGTCGCGCCCAAGCTCCATACACTCGGCGTCCGTCAGCACGTCGTAGGGCGGCGCAATGACGCGGGCCGCAAGATCGTCCCGAGGTCGGATGGCGCGAAAGGGGCGGACGTCGGCCATGGAGCCTCCAGGGCAGCGCCGCTATCCACGCCCCCGCGCCGCGTCCGCCGCACCGTGGTAGACGCGCCACCGGGAGGGCGGATGGCCGACTGGACGATCGGGCTGTTCCAGTCGGATGCGACCCGAGGTCTTTCGGGGGGCGGCGCGCCGTCCGTCGGTCTCGACGCAGACAACCCCGCCTACAACTACCGTTTGCGCCGCCACAGCGTGCCCGCGGACATTGATCTCGTCGCCGATCCCGGCGCCATGTGGCGCCACGGACTCCTTGGCCACGCCCAAACCGATGCTACGGGTGACGAGGCCCCGTTCACCGACGTCTGCATCGTCCTGTCGGCCGACGACCAGGCGGTCGCCCAGACCAAGCCTGGCTGGGCCCAGACCGCCGCGGCCGCGATCAGCAAGGAACTGGCGGCGTGGACGACGCGCGAGGGCCTGCGCCGGCGTCACCCCCAGCGACCGTTCGGCGTTCGCTTCGTTCGCGACGGCGGCCCCGAGATGGGTGAAGCCGCTTTTGGCCTCGTCCGTGGCACGTTCGTCACGGCGCTCGTGCCCAACCTCTACACGACGAAGGGCCCCCAATCGGCCGACCGCATTGCCATCCACGTCGCACTTCCTCGCGGCTGGGACGGCTGGCGCGAAGTCGGCAAGATGACGGACGACCAAGCGCTGTTCACCCTTGGCAGCCATTGGCTGGACAACTTCTCCCATCCCAACTTGCGCGAGGCGGCCATTGTCCGCATCGCCGGTGAAGGCGAGCTCCGCGCCATCCTCCACCCCGACTTCCAAGACGACTTCCAACTGGTCCCGACGAAGACGGATTCGGGCCCCGTGCTCGCGCTCGCCCATCGCGGCCAAGCCATCGCCTGGATTGCCGCCGTCGCCCTGGCACCAACGGGCCCCAGCGCGCCGAAGTCCAAAAAGCCGGGCGCCATTCGCCTCGACGAAGTCCCCGCGGTCGCGCCGCCGATGCTGCTCGACACGATCGCCGCACCTGGCCAGCTCCTCGCCATCGCCCCTCCGCCATTTCGCCTCACGGCGCTGCAGGAGCGCGGGGCCCTGCTGCAAAAGGTGCATTTCGCCACGTTCATGCTCGGCTACGACGTCTACATCGATCGATTCGGCGAGATCACGACGTCGCCCGACGACGTCGCTGCCGAGCTGCGGGTCCGTCGCAAAAATGTGTCCATCGTCGCCCGCTCCGACGGCCTGCGCGTCGACGGCATCGACATGGAGCCGGGCCTCGAAGTGCCGCTCGAGCAGGACGCCACCATCCAACTGGCCGGGCGAACCTTCGAGTACCGCGACCTCCGCACCGTCGAGGTGGACGGCTGGGCCTACGTCGGCGAACTGCGCCGACCCGTGGCCTCGGCGTACCTCGAGGGCACCGCATCGTTCACGATTGGTCGGTCGCGCGAGTGCCGCATCCTGCTCCCCGACGAACCGCGCAACGACAACATCCATTGGAAGCCGGGCGTCGCGGACGGCGCGACCATCCGTGCGCGCACCGGCGACATCCCGAAATCGCAGTTCTACACGGACTCGATCATGGTCGCGACCCAGCACGCGACCCTCGATTTGACGGGCGCCGGCCCGGCGATCTCATGCGCCGCCCGCCAATGCTACGTCTACATCCGCCGCGGGGAAACCCTGCTGCCGATGTACCCCACGGCCAGCGGAACCGAACCGACCCGCCGTGCGCTGGAGTCCGGAGACGAGATCCTCGTCGGCAACTCCGTCTTCCAGATTCGGTTGCCGCCCCAGGTGGCAGCCCCAACGCTGCCGGCGCCCCCGCCATTCACGGCCGGCGCAGAGGCCGCAACCCCGACGCCCGCTCGGCCCCGCCCGATGCTCAAGTTGATGGACGCGGAAGACGCACCCTCGCCCGGCCAGGAAATCGAGTTGCCGCCGCCCACCCGGGCGATCGACAGCCTCATCGACGTTCCGCTCGCCCCGCCCGATGATCCCCCCTTGCCGCGCGCCCTGCCCACCTCGTCATTCGACGAGGGAGATGAGCCACCGCCGCCGCCCCCCCCCGACGAGGTCGGCGTCGTCGAGGTCTCCGACCGCGCGGCGCGCCTCGCGCTTCGGGCGCCCGTCCACCTCGTGGTGGAAGGCTGGCAGATTCGAGACGGCCTCGTGGTGGGCAATCACCGCGGCATCGATGCCACGTTGCCCGAACGCGCCGAGGCGGGATCCCGGCCCCCTGTCGATCACCTCCGGTTCCGCCTCTCGAGTGGCGCAGTCCAAGTGGAACCGCTGACGGACGTCCTCTTCGACGAGCAGGCCGCCTCCGCACCGACCACGGCCGACGGGAAGGTCATCGACATCCTACGGCGCGACGCCAAGGGTGCGGAAGACTTCAGCGTCCGCCTCCGCGTCGAGGAGCAGCATGGCGCACCGTTTGCGGCTGTCGACGTTGACGACGCCCTCGCCCACGCTTTGCTCTCCCAAGGGGTGCCAGACGGCGTCGACGCATTGATTCAAATGGGACGTTCGCGCTGGCAGGCCCGATGGGACGGCCGGATGATTCGGTTTTCCCCCGTTGGCGAGCGCTCGAGCGGCGTCAGCATCGCGAATCCCGAGGGCGGATGGACCCCCGTCGCGGCGACCCCGATCCAAGTCGCACAGGGGGCGCGGCTTGCGGTGGACGGCGTCGTCTACCGGGTCGTCGTCGGCTGACCCGCCCAAAAGGCCAACCGAGCGCGGAGGAACGGCCGGTCCGCCGCCTCGAAACGAAGGCCACGTAGACCCTGCGCCACGCACTCGGCCGTCGGGCCATCGACCGCGACGACCGTGATGGCTCCGTCCGGGGCGACGTCGAGGGTGGCTCTGGCAGGGCCCGGCGGGCAAGCAAAGGCCGCCGCTGCCGCTTCGAGTTGGGTCGTCAGCGTCCGACGCATCGCCCGATCGGTGGGGTCCTTCGATCCGAGAAGCGGCGCACCCGTCGTCGCCTCCGCCTGGCCCCACCACAGCGACGCCGCAAGCGCGGCCACGACCCCGAGCGTCGCCAGGGCCCCAAGCCCAACCACGCCGACGCCCAAGACGCCCCAGCCCCCCCCGTCGCCGCGCGCCGCGGACGCCGGGGTCCGGTCAGAGTCGAGCGTTCGGACGGGCTTCGACGGAGGCTTCGCCTCCACCCGAGGGGAGGCCGGAGGTGTAGCCTCCAGGGCCGGCGCCGCAGGTGCTGCGGTCGCGACGGGCGCAAGCACGACGGGCGGCCTGGGCACCTCCACGACGTCCCTCGGCCGTGCGCCCTCCTCCGTTTGCTCGACCGTTCCCAACGGCGTCGGAAGGTCGCCGACCAGCTCGCCGAGGGCCTTGAGGACCTGGGCCACCGTCCAACGTTGCTCTGGCGCTTCGGCCGTCATCCCGGCCAGCAGGCGCGAGACGGCTTGGCGCCGTTCGGAGGGCAACCGAGCCAAACCCTCGCTTTCGCGGAACGGAAGCTGGGCCACCATCTCTTCGAGGCAACCCGTCGGGTCCGAGCGCTCCTTGAACGCAAAGGGCGCGGCACCCGTGAGCACGAAGTGCAAGACGCCGGCGGCCGCGAAGACGTCCGTCGAAGGCGTCGCCGCCTCACCGCGGAACTGCTCGGGCGCGGCGTACTCTGGCGTCCCGACGAACATCCCGGAGCGGGTCACCTTCGAGAAATCGCCACCCGCAACTTTGGCGATGCCGAAGTCCGTGACCCGGATGCGCGGCACGAGGCTCGGCTCCGTATTCTCCCGCAGCAGCACGTTGTCCGGCTTCAGGTCGCGATGGACGATCCCGCGTTGGTGGGCGACGTCGAGGGCCGCCAAGACCTGACGCAGGATGCCGACGCCGACCGCGATGGACAACGGACCGTGGGTCTCGACGTAGCCGGCCAGGCTGCCGCCCTGTTCGAACAGGGTCACGAGGTAAGGTTCCTGGCCGGTCCGCTGAACGAAGCCGCGGCAGCTGACGATGTGCTCGTGGTCGAGATCCTGGAGGATCTGGAACTCGGTCGCCAGCCGTCGCAGGTAGGTGCCGCTGGCCCGTTGGGCGTACAGCACCTTGACGGCGAGGTCCGGCGGGGCGGCAACACCGGAAGCGTCGATGGCGCGGGCCAAGTAGGTCAACCCTGCGCCACCCACGGCCAAAGGGCGCACAATCTCGTAGTGCCGGTCCAAGATGTCGCCCGTGCCGAGGACGACGCTCCACCCCGACGCGGGGCGCTTGCCTGAGCAGCCGAGGTTCGGGCACACCGGCCCGTCATCGGCAAACGTCGAGAGGCACCTGGCACAGTAGCGGGCCGCCATGGTCCCCCCTACATCGCCGGGGCGCCGCCGCCCCGCGCATGGTCCATCCAACGCTCGAGGGGCAACACACAAAAGCCGTCGGCCGCCAGGTCCTTCCACGCGCCACGGAACGCGGCGGGACCTGTCCGCACACCGTCCTTCGCCAACCAGAGCCCACAGGAGGCCTCGCCCTTGCGCACCGGAGGTTCCGTGCAGACGCTCACCCCCGCGATGGCGACGGCAGGCCCGGCCATGGGGCGACACAGCGAAGTGGCCGCCACGTCGAACAGGACCACCTTGTAGGGACGGCGGGGCGTCCGCTCCGTCCTCCGCATCCCGAGATCGTGCAACACGCCACCGACGTCGCGACCTTGGCGGACCAGCGCGACGAGATCCGCCGTCAACGTGACTGGAATCGGGCGCTTGAGGCCCGTTTGGGCGCGAAGGCGACTGACCCAGACGACGGACGCCACGCCATCGACCTCCGGCAGATCGTCACCACACGCGGCGACCGCTGTCGCGACCGCCAGGGCCCAGATCACGGCGCCCCTTCATCGGCGACCATGAGCGCCAGCGATCGGTAGGCCGGAGACCCCACCTCGGACAACGGAGGGCGTATACGGCCCTGGAAACGGCGGCGGACCTCATGGATCCGTCGAACCGACGCGCCGTAGCGGTCATCGGCCCGGGGATCTTCCTCCTGGTCGCGCACCATGGCTTCGAAGAGCGCAACCTGAAGCGACGCCTCTTTGCAGGCGAGCAACACGTCGACCGAGGCGGCGGTCGCCAGCTTCACGATCTGCTCGGGACTCCAGCGGCCGGCGACGGCGCCCATCTCGAGGTCGTCGCTGTAGACGAGGCCGTCGTAGCCGAGTTCGCTCCGCAGCAACGTCGGCAAGATGCGGGGCGACAGCGTCGCAGGCAAGTCCTCGTCCAACGCCGGGAACAGGACGTGGGCCGTCATCACTGCGGCCACCCCCGAACGAATCGCCTCCCGGAAGGGCACGAGCTCCACTGCGCGCAGGTCGCCGAGCTCGCGTTCGACGCATGGCAAGTCGAGGTGGCTGTCGACGGACGTGTCGCCATGGCCGGGAAAGTGCTTGGCCGTCGCCGCGAGGCCGGCGGCCTGCATGGCCCGGACGTACCGGCCCACGTGGTCCGCGGCCCGCGCTGCGTCACTCGCAAAGCTACGATCGCCGATGATCGGGTTTTTGGGGTTGCTGTCGACGTCGGCCACGGGCGCGAAGTCGACGTCGAAACCCATCGCCAACAGCTCGCGCGCCAGGCCCGTCGCGACGGCCTCGGTGTGCCGCTCGGCGCGCCCCACACATCGGGCGGACGGCCACGGCGCACAAAAGGGATCGCGGATGCGCGCGACGCGCCCCCCTTCCTGATCGACGGCCATGAGCAGCGGCGCGTCCGACGGCGCGATGTCGTGCAGCGTGTCGTTCAGCGCCCGTACTTGGCCGGGTTCGACGACGTTGCGCGCAAACAGGATGGCGTGGCTGGGTCCGATCTCGACGAGGTGTCGCCGCAGTTCAGGCGTCAGGTCATGCCCGAGAAAGCCTACCGCGAGCCGTTGGCCGGCCCGCCGCTTGCGCTCGGCGAGCGTAGTCGTCGGCCCGATGGCGTCCGCGCGCGCCTTCACGGGTGCTGCGCCAGCTCGATGAGGACGCCGCCGGTCGACGAAGGGTGCAGCCACGCCACGCGCGTCCCGTGCGCACCGGGCGTGGGCGCCGAGGTCGTGAAGCGGTAGCCACGAGCCTCCAAATGAACCATCGCCGCGTCGACGTCCGTGACGCGAAAGCACAGGTGGTGGAGGCCGGGGCCACGGCGTTCGAGGTGGCGCGAGATCGGCCCTCCGCCCCGCAGCGGCGCGACGAGTTCGATGCGCGTCGGCCCGGCGACTGGCAGGAACACCGTGGACGTCGACGCCTCTTCGACGTCCTCCGTCCCTTCGCAAGCGAGGCCAAGGTCGGTGACGAAGCGCCGCGTGGCCTCGGGCAAGTCGGCGACCGCGATCGCCACATGATCGAGTCCGAGAATCATCGCGCGCGCTCTACGTCACGGGCGACGCCCGGCCAAGCCTCCGACAGGTAGCGCCACGCCAACAGGTTGGCGGCCCGGTCATCGGGCAACGATCGAAGCACGGGCCCCTCGCCGACAACTTCCACGAAGCGGGCCGAGGTGACGTCCCACCGGACATCGCGGTCCGGGAACAGGCTCGCGCCCAGCGCCCACAAGCGCTGAACCATGACTTGGCGAACGCCATGCTCCAGCGAGCGCGCGAGGGCCGACCCTACGCGGATGCGGTCCTGTTCGGCTGCAAGTTGGAACCAGACGGTCGGTCGGGTCACCGTGGTCCCCGCAGCGTCATGCAGGTCCGACCCGATGTGCGACGAAAGGTCGAACAACAAGTCAACGAGCCGGACGACGGGTGTGGACGCGGCCAAGTCAATGTGCGCGACGAGCTGGCTGCCTTCGTGCACAAGGAAAGCGCCAAGGGCTCGCAGGACGATGCGTCGGTCGTCGACAACGACGGGCTCTCCGGAGTCCGTCAGCCATGCAGCGACCCCCGTGACGGACGGCAAGGCCAAGCGGCTGGTCAGCGTCAACGTCATCCGAACACTCCGGCCCGCCGCGGCTAACTCCCTGGCCGCCGGGCTCGCGATGCGGCCATGCGGTGGTCTTCTCCCACCACTTCGTAAAAATCGCAGGTTTCCCGGAGCCGCGACAGCACCCGCATCCCCACGCGCTCGCTGAGTGCCGGCCATCGGGGGTCGGCGAGCGACTCGCGGCCAGGCGTTCCGCCGCCACGAATCCCGTCCGGCGTGTAGTTGGTTGCCGCCACGATGGGCCGAATCGCGTCGTACCTGCGGCTCACGAGCTCGTCCAAAACCGCCAACTCAAAAGCCGTCGGCTCCGCGGTCCGCCCCTTGCCAAGCTCGTCGATGACGAGGACGTCGACCTGGACCAGCGGATCGAGAAGTGACGACGCAGGCCGTCCCTCGTCGAAGCCGGCCTTCAGGTCGCTCATCAGATGGCTGAACTCCACCCATCGGCAGGCGACCCCGTGGCGCAGCGTGAGCTCGCGCGCGATCGCACAGGTGAGATGGGTCTTTCCACGGCCGACGTCGCCCCAAAGGAGGACGCCTCGTCCCTCCGAAAGCCGCGAGCGCAGGTCGCGAAGGTACTCGGACAGGACCTTCTTGAGGTGCGTCTGCCGTTTCGCACCGTCGCGATAGCTGGCCAAGGTGTTCTGGGCGTGGCGCGCCGGAAGGCCGGCGGCCGAGAAAAGCCGGCAGCGCGCCTCACGATCGTGGCAGACGCACCGGGCCAACGTGCCCGAACCCGCATCCGGTCGCGCGAAACCGCTACCCCCACATCGACGGCACACACCGACACATGCGCAAACGGCCGCGACCGCTGCGCCGTCGGACCGGCTGACGGCCACACCCTCGCCGCCACAATTCCCGCATTCCGGGTCCGCCCCGGTCTCAGTGGTCTTCGGCCGACTCATCGTCACCCCAGGGTATTGCGGACCGACGCTTGGATCTCCTCACAGACGAGCGCCTCGATCTCTGCGGGTTCGAGACCCACGAGAAGGTCGCCGAGTCGGGCCATTGCGGCTTGCCGGAGCCCCTCCTGCCCGTCGCTGCCAAGGTCCTGCCAAAGCGATTCGCAGCGCTCCCGCAACTGCCGTACTTCCGCGCCCAGGGTCTCAGGCGCAAGCAGCTGGACATGCGCCAGATGAGGCCGCGCCGAGGCCAACGACAACGGCGTCCGCGCCCGGGACTTCCGACGCGCCCGAACAGCCCGTTCAAGCGCCGCGAGCACGTGCCCGGCAGAGACGCCCTCCTCAAACCACCGCAGCAACAGGGCGCCGTCGCGCGGGCTCAGAAACACAGTCCCCCCGCGCAGGTGGACGAGGTGAGCGCGGATGTCCTCCGCGTCGTCCACCCATTCGGGCGGAATTCCCCAGGTCGCCCATGTGGCCGTGTCCACGGTCGCCTCGGTAGGCCCACGGGCCCCGGGCGGGATAGCCGCTGAGCCCGCGGAGCGCGACGCCATGTTGTTCCCCATCGCCTGGGTCCTGCTGTTGACCTCGTCGGCCCTCGCCGCAGACGACGAGAAGGACAAAGAGAATGACGAGGATGCCGAGACCGAGTCGTCGGAAGACGAAGAGGGAGAGGACGAGAAGAAGGATGACGATCTCGACGACGAGGACCTCTTCGACGACAACGACGAAGACCTCCTCATCGCCCCTGCCGAACGCCTGAAGGAAGCCGACCAGCTGCAGACGATCGGGGCCAAAGAGGGCTCCGACGAGGCCATTGAAGCGTTCCGTGACTCCGAAGAAGAGATCGACATCCTCAGCGGCGATGGCGAGGCCGAGGTCCCCACCGGGCCCGGCACCGACACCGCCGAGTCCTACCGTGCCGCCCAGGTCGCGAACGCTCGCCTTGCGCCCGACGAAGAGGTCGAGGCGTGGGACAAATACCTCGAGAAGTACCCCAACTCCGCGTTCAAGAAGCGCATCCAGGACCGCATCGACTCGCTCATGGAGGGCCTCTACGGCCCCGACAAGCCGGCCGAAGTGGCCGTCGATGCGATGAACCAGGAGCTTGAGTTCGCCCAAGTCCTCTTGCTTGAGAACATCGACCCTCGCACCCGCTTGCAGGCGGGCTTCCAGTGGGGCTTCCCCGACTTCTTCGACCTCGCAGTCGACTACGAGCACGCGTTTTCGCGCAACTTCTCCGTCCACGGCGGGATCAAGCACCGGTACACCGGGTGGTCCGTCGAGCCTGGCGTCCGTTGGGCGCTCGTGAAGTCCACGCGCACGAAGACCATCGTCACCCTCATCGGTGACACCCACCTCAACACGAATCCCGTTTTCTTCGGCCTACGGCCGCAGCTCGCAGCCGGGCGCCAATTCGGGAAGCTCGACGCCCAAATTCAGGGCGGTGTCGACCTCGAGCTTGGCAGCATCGTCGGGTACCGAGTCGTCGGCGGCGCCAGCGCGACCTACAATGCGACCGACACCGTTGCCATGTTCGTCGAGACGCAGCTCAACATGAAGAACTTCGACTGGGAGGGCGGCGTGTTCACGTTCGACACGCTCAGCTTCGGAATGAAGTTCTACCCTGGCAAAAAGGGTCGCGACGAGGTCAACGTCGGCGCGACGTTGCCCTACGCGACCCGCTACTGGCAGTACCACTACGGCGCGCTCATGGGCCAGGTCAACCACTACTTCGACTGACCGCACGGGCTCCCGAAGTGCCGGGAGCCATCGCAGAGAAATCGGCCGCGGCCGGCTCGCTCAGCTCTCGACGGCGTCGTCGAGGTCAGCGACCACGAGGTCAAGCAACGCCGTCGACAGGCTGATGATCTCCTGCGGAGCCACGCCCTGCTCCCGCAGCTGCCGGTAGACGGACCGGGCCAGCGTCACATTGCGACGTGCGTTCAGATCGCCGGCGTGAAAGGACGCTTCCATGATCACCTCGTGCGAGCCCCCAGCAAGGTCCGTGCCGCGCACAAAGTGCCGATAATCGGCCTTCCTTCGTGGCAGGTGCGTACCGAGGTACGCACCGGCATCCCCTACTGTGAACTTTTCGACGCACCTACATCCGCGTCAGCGGCCGACGCGCTTCTTGGCCATCGCCAGGTAGGTCTGGATATTCGGGATTTCCGGGTTCAATTCGAAGGCGCGTTGCAAGTCCTGCAACGCCGGCCCGTGGTTCTTCCGGTAGTAGTGGCTGATGCCGCGACGACACCACGCCATCGCATGGGACGGGGCGATTTCGAGCGCTTGGTCGAAATAGCTGATCGCCTTGCGGTAGTCCTTGCGCGCAAAGAACAGGTCGCCGATCGCAATGGCCGGTTCAGGTGAGTCGGGAGCGATGTCCTCCGACGCCATGAAGTCGCTCATGGCCCGGGTGAAGTCGCCGAGGTCCAGGTACAGGCGACCGCGGCCGATGTGGGCGTCGATCGTGCCGGGCGCCAAATCGATGAGGTCGCCAAACAGCTCCGCCGCCCTGTTCATGTCCCCGCTCTCGGCCGCTGCGCGCGCTGCGTACAACATGGCCGTGGTCTCTTGGGCGCCAGCGACCGGTGCACGTTGGGTCACGGCCGCCGGGGCCGGGGTAGGCGTCTGGGCGGCCTCCTGGGCCTCCGCGGCGACATCCGTTTCGTACTCTTGGACTTCGAGCCGGAACCCACCGACATCGCTTGCCGGGTCCATCGCCCCTTCGTCGTCCGATGCCTCCCCGATCTCGATCGCCTCCTCGTCGGCCTCGCCAATGACGAGGGCGCTTTCCGCCTTCGGATCGAGTTGAATCGCCGCTGCACGGGGACGGACCTCAGTGCCTTCGCGAATGCGCGGCACCGTCGGGTCGCCGTAAAGGCCGGCCGTGACGCGCGACGCCCCAATCGGCGTGGCGCGGGCCGACGCGGGCGCCGGGGTACGGGGCGCCCCGACCCGCAGCGTGGGTCCCGCACTGGGCTCGGCAAGGGGGGGCTGGCGCCTGGTGGGCCTACCGGTGGGCATGCCGGGCCCCGCTGCCCGCGACGTCGGAACCGGGGTCGCAACCCGATCTTCGTAAGGGTCGGCGTCCATGCCGAAAGCCTCGACGTCCACCTCGGTACCGCGACTCTCGATTGGTGCGGGTGTGCCTTTGCCCATCGCGATCCGGGTCGGCGGGGCTGGCGTCGGACGGCTCACGGGGAGCGGCGTCGGACGGCTGGCTGGCACCGGCGTCGCCCGTGACGCCGTGACCGGTTGCCTTCCGGGGATCGGCGTCGCGCGGGGCACAGCGACTGGCGTGGGATGCGTGGCCGGCGGGGCGGGAACAGGCGTGGGCGCCGGCGGAGCCGCGACACGCATACCCGCAGGGCGCGCGGACGGAGTGGGAACCGGCGTGGCCGCGCGGGCGCGCTCGATGGCGAGTTGCTCGGCGACGCGCACAGCCATCAGAACCTCGGAATCCGGATCAGACTCGCGGTCGGTCTCCGGATCCGACACAGGTCCGCCGATGAGGTCCGACAGATCGTCCATTTCGGCAGCGGATCCGTCAGCGACGACCTCGGCCTCATCGGCAAACGGCTCGTCCTCGGCGGAGCCGATCGGAACTTCCTCGTACTGGACGTAGCTGGGTTCGGGCTCGCCGGACGCAGCGTCGGCCGCCCACACGTCCTCCTCGAACGGGGCGTCCAGGGGCGCAACGTCTGGTTCCGAAAACAGAACGAAGGAGGACACATCCTCCTCACCGACCTCGTTGGCCTCGACCTCGATCGACACGGCCACGTCGGCCATTCCGGCGGCGCCTTCGAAGCTGACGTAGGAGGCCTCGCCTTCCGCGACGTCAGATTCGGCCTGCGGCGCTTCTTCCCAATCCGTGGACTCCGGAATCGCGTCCGAACCGGCCATCAGTCGTTCGATGATCTCACGCTGGCGCTGCCTCGCGGCGCGCTCGATACGGATCACGCCGCTGTAGGGCAGCGTATTCGAGGCAAACACGCGCAGAAACGTCTCTGTCGCTTCGAGAATGCCGAGCATGTCCGCGAGTTCGCCTTTCACATGGGCCTCAACCGCCGAGGGCCTGGACGACCTGCCTGAGGTCGGCCATCAATTTGGTACGTCCGTCAATGAGCCGGGCGGCGGAGCGATCGAGCGCGCGCACGCGCTGCTCGGCCTCGGCATCCCCTTCGTTGGCCCGGCCGGCCAGACGGTGCTGCTGTTCCTCAATCCGGCTCAGTTCCGAGTCTGCCTGGGCAACGCCCCGGACCAACTCCTTGGAGGCGCGAACGTAGCCGAGCATGTCCGCGATGCGGGTCTCCAGCGCTTGATCCAACTCGGCTTGGATGCCGTCGAGGTCCGTTGAACCCGCCATGTGCCCGCCTCCACAACGCGACGCTCCGGTACCATCCGACGGTTCCGGGGTCAATGGCCGTCGCCGAGCCCGTGGCGGCGCAACATGCGCGCAAAGCCCTTCCGATCGACACCGGCCTCCCGGGCCGCCCGGCCCAGGTCGCCGGCACAGCGCTCCAACACGTCCGCCAGGTAGCGGCGCTCGAAAGAGGCGAGGATCTGCTCCCGCGCCGCGTGGAAGGAACCCACCGGCACGGCCTCGCCGGCCGTCCTCAGCGCCTCGGGTAGCGCCTCCAGACCGATGAGGTCACCGTCCGCAAACGGGATGGAGCGCAGCACCACGTTTCGCAATTCCCGCACATTCCCGGGCCAGTCCCATGCGAGGAACAGCCGTTCGACCTCGGGCGAGAGGCCCCGGACGCGGTGGGGGAAGCCAGCGGTACTCAGGATGCGCGTCACGAGGACAGGCAGGTCTTCCAGGCGTTCACGAAGCGGCGGAAGCCTGAGTTCCACCACGGCCAGCCGATAGTAGAGGTCCTCTCGGAATCGACCCTCCTGGACCTGGCGACGGAGGTCCCGATTCGTTGCCGCGACCACGCGGACGTCGACCGGGATCGTTCGACGGTCGCCGAGGCGACGCACCTCCCGCTGTTCCAATACGCGCAACAACGTCGGCTGCAGCTCGATCGGCAATTCGCCCAATTCGTCGAGGAACAGCGTCCCCCCGTGCGCCTGCTCGAAGACGCCCGCGCGATCCGCGACGGCCCCAGTGAACGCCCCTTTCACGTGCCCGAACAGCTCGGATTCAACGAGCCCGCGAGCCACGCTGCCGCAGTCGAACACGACGAAGGGGCCCCCTTGGCGGGTCGAGTGATTGTGGACCGCGCGGCTGACGAGCTCCTTGCCAGTCCCCGTCTCGCCGCCGACGAGCACGGTGAGGCCTGTGCGGGCGACGCGATCGAGAACGGCGAACACCTCGCGCATCGCGACCGACGCCCCGACCATCCCCTCGAAGTGGTCGGCCTCCTGGGGCACGATCTCGACCAGTTCATCCAGCAGGCGGAACAGAATCGCCGTCTTTCCGACGCGGAACTCGCGCGACTCTGGCAGGTAGACCTCGCGGATGCGGACCTCGCCGACGAAGGTGCCATTCGTCGAGCCCACGTCGCGCAGCACGATGCCGTCGGGAGTCCGAATGATCTCCGCATGATCTCGGGAGACCGTCGGGTCGGTCAGCACGAGGCTGCTGGTCGAGCGCGCGCCGATCCGAATCACGTCGGCATCGTGATCGCCTCCGGCGCCGGCGTCAGGACCCTCGACCACGCGCAAAGAAATCCGCCGAAGGCGCAGTTGCCGACGGCCTCCATCTTCGTCCGGAATCACCGATGTGATCTCGGTCGCCACAGCCCCTCCCGGTCCCGCCTAAGACGCCGACTCGTCGTCCGCGTCCTGACCGAGATCGGGCCTCGCCAATTCGCGGGCCCGCCCAAGGATGCGCTGGATGGAGCGCCGGTCCATCCCCGCCGCCCTGGCCGCGGCACTCACGTTCCCGCCGTGGGCGTCGAGCTGACCAAGGACGTAGCGGACCTGGAACGCATCGAGGACCGCACGACGGGCTTGAAGGTACGGCAAGTCCAGGTACAGGTCGCGACCCGCGCGGGACGTCATCGGTGCCCCGCGTACGGACGGCGGGAGGTGCGCCAAATCCGCGGTGTCTTCCGCCATCGCCGTCACCCATTGGGCCACGTTGCGCAGTTCCCGAACGTTGCCAGGCCAGGGCCAGCTCAACAAATGACGGCGCGCCGATGGGCTCAGCCGAACGGCAGGCCGGTCTCCCGCGGCCTCGTCGAGAAAGCGCTCGAGCAGGTCGGCGACGTCGTCACCCCGTTCCCGGAGGGGCGGCAGCCGAATTTCGACGACCGAAAGGCGGTGGAACAAGTCTCGACGAAACCGGCCCTCGGCGACGAGTTCCCGAAGGTCTCGCCACGTTGCGGCGACGAACCTGACGGACGCCGGGCGCTCCCGTGCCGCCCCGACGGGCCGGTAGGTGCCGGCCTCGAGCAACCGAAGCAAGCGCGTCTGCAGGTCGAGACCAAGGTCGCCGACCTCGTCGAGGAAAAAGGTCCCCTCGCGAGCGGCGTGGACGAGGCCGTCCCGCGCACGCTCTGCACCGGTGAACGCGCCGCGGACGTGCCCGAACAATTCGGATTCGATGAGGCTCGGGGCCAGCGCAGCGCAATCGACGGCGACGAAGGCGCCAGGCCGGCCCGAAGCCTCGTGCAGCGCCCGCGCGGCGACCTCCTTTCCCGTCCCAGTTTCACCCGACAAGACGACCGGGAGCGGCGTCGGCGCAACCCGAAGCAACTCCGCGCGCACCTTGGCCATCGCGGGACTCAAACCAAGGAGGCGCTCTACGCCCCGGGGCTCAGACACGGCGCACGGGGCGGCCGCCGCGCCTGGGCGGGTCGTCCATCACGTAGGTCCAGGCCAAGCCTGTCTTATGGGCCCATCGAACGGGGCGGCGCTCGCGCCGGAACAAACCTTCGTGAACGCCCTCGGCCAAGTCGACCACGGTGAGGACACGGTCGTCGACGTCCTCGACGAGTTCGCCAACGATCGTCTCGTCGCCCGTCGGATCCAGGGCCGGGTAGCCCGCAGGCATGCGGAACAGGCGCCCCCGCGTCGTCGCCGGCGTCCGCGAAAGCCCACCGAGGAGCGGCGCCAACGGCCCGCCCGCGCGCAGCGTTCCGTAGACGAAGAGTCGGGTCACGGGGCCAGGTCCCCCTCGATGGCCTGCGCCAAGCGGCCCAGCCGCGCGGAAACCTCGGCCTCTTCCGGTTCGGAGCGCATCAACCCGAAGAAGCGCTCACCCATGGTCAGTCGCCGATCGACGGCCATGGCCGCGTCCAACGCGATCAAGCTGTCGACGAAGACGCCACCGTCCACGGCCGGCGGCCGGCACGACAACCACCCCCGCCTGGTCGCCACGCGGTCGAGCACCACGCCAAGCTCGCCTTGGACGACGCCGTCAACGGCCACGCCCCAACCCGCCCCTTTGCGGACGACGGAGATTCGGTCCCGCGACCGCCGGTGAAGGAACAAGAGCGCGGCCGTCAGGCACAAGTAGGGCTGAACGGTGACGGCCCGAATCCGCAAGCTTCGCGCATCCGGAACGGCCCGCGGAATCGCCTCGCCCGGTGCGACGAGCGAGCCATGGACGAGCACCGGGCGGTCGAGCGCGTCCGGCATGCCGACGGCCGTTCGCCCCCGGCCGTCGCGAAGGAGCCGATTTACGGCGCCGACGCCGCCCAACAGGATGTGCATCGTCGGCGGCCAAGCGAGCACGCGGCCGTCGGACTCCCACGCGTCGACAAAGGGGGCCTCCACGGGGCGCGGCTCGCGAGGTCGTTCACCAGCCACGGGAATCGCGTCCAAGGGCCGATCGGGGCACCACGTCGCCAGCTTCTCGCGCAAGGCCGCTGGCGACGGGCGCCCGCCAAAGAAGCGACGGTCCCAACGCGCCGCCTTGGCGTCGGGCGTCCCCACCGCCTCTCGACCAAGCCAAGCCCGGTAGCCGGGGTCCGTCAGGGCGACCCCCAGCGCCGACCCCGTCAGCGACCGGCGCGCGAGGCCGCCTTCGCGGATGACGATGCGCTCTCCAACGCGGGCGAAGTCGCCGCGCTTGAGGCCAAGGTCGACGAGGTCGCCAAGGCCGGCCTCGCGAGCACCGACGCTGTCGAGCAAGGCCCGCAGATGGCCGAGCGCAAGTTCGCCATACTCGGCGACCTGGCCGAGAACGACCGCGTACAGACCCGGATCTTGGGGGTCCGACGCGTCGAAATCGGAGCGCCCGAGGGCCTCCCCACGTCGGGCCGGGGCCACGAGGGGAAGGTGAAGCTGGGCTTCGTGAGACGGGGGCGCGGCCGCCGAAACGTCGAGGGCAGGAGCGAGCAAGCCGCGGACCGCGGACGCGCGCCGAGCGACGGTCGCGTGCGACAGCTCGGGCTCGGCTGTCGCGATGTCGCGTTGGATGGCGCCCGTGTCCGCCAAGCCCTTCGCCCCAAGCCAGCGCCGGGCCACAGCGTGGTTGCGCACGATGCGCGCGTGGACGGCGGCGGCGTCGGGCCCCGCCCATGCCAACTCGAGGCCGTCAGCGGTCAGGTCGCCGCGCCGATCCAGCAGACCCAACCACTCTGCGGCCTGCAGGTAGTAGTCGACCGTGCGAGGCTCGATGCCAAGCGCCTCGTGCAGACCCCGCGGCTGGCGCAAACCCGACGCCATCCATTCGAGCATCCGCCAGAGTACCTGCGGGCTGTTCGCATTGGGTACCCGGTCAGCCCGCTCGCCCATGAGGAGGCCTAACCCTCCGATCTTCATCAAAGAACTCATGTTCGCACTTGACGCAGCAAGAGTCCGTGGTAGGGTCGGACATGCCGGCTGCGACGCCCCGCCTCACCCGCCGAATTGCCATCCTGAGCGGTAAGCGCTCAGCCCGTTGGAATGCGGATCAGGGCTGGTTCGAACAGGCCCCGCGTACCCGAGCAGCGCGGTCCCTTCGCGCCCGCATCCGCCGGGGCGAGCCCATCGTTCTCGTCGCCCCGCGCTGGAGCGAACCCGCTGCGTTCCTGGCCGACCTCGCCGCCGACCTCGCCGTCGGAACGCCCGCCGTGCACGCGCGTACCCTCTTCCTTGGTCCCCTCGCGGGCCGAACGAATCCTCAGGCCTGGACCTGGATTCTCATGGCCGCACGCGAGGCGATGGGCCTCCCGCCCGACCCCCGGGCCACGAGCGCGGCGTCGTCACGCGGCTTCCAGGGTCTCTTCCGGGCCGCGCTCGACGCCGGTGAAGCCCAACCCGACCGCCGCGCCCTCCTGTTGCACGGCATCGAGAACATTGACGTCGAAGTGCTGACGGACCTCGTCGAGGTCGTCGCCGACCACCACGCCGCACGTGTAGGGCTGACCCGGCGGGTGACGACCTTGTTCTGCGGCGGGCCCGACATGGCTCCGCTCGAACTCTCCGGACATGCGCCGACACGCCTCGTGGACGCTGGTCACGCCGAGGCCATGGAGGTGCTCTCCGAATCGACGGAGGCGCTGTCGAGCCCCGCCGTAGAGGCGGCCGCCAGACAACTCGGCGGCGTCCCCGGCTTTCTCGCCGCCTTCGCCAAGCTTGGGCCAGACGCGTTGACGGCCATCGCCTCGGAACCGCGGGCCTTCTGGAAGCTCGGCGGCCCCCTTGCCGACGACGTGCGCACCGTCGTGCAGATCGCCAATGCCGACCCGACGCTCGGCGCCCGCCTCGACCAAATCGCCCGCCACGGTCCCCTTCGCATCGAGCCAGAGACCGACCGCGCCCTCATGCGCAGCGGCCTCGTCGCGCCTACAGCCCAGAGCCCGGGTTGGGTCGCCTTGCGGAGTCCGCGCTTCGGCGACATCGTCTGAGCAGGCCTACGCGTCGTCGTCCCGGAAGTCGAACTCGATGGTCTCTCCGAGCTCTTCTTCGAGCCAGACCTCCAGGCGCTTCTTCAGGCGGGCTTCCACCTGGCGGATGCGCTCCTTGCTGACGTCGAAGGCGGTGCCGAGGTCGGAAAGGCTGACCGGATCACTGGCCAGCAGTCGTCGCTCCCAGATGAGGCGCTCGCGGTCGTCTTTGAGCTGCTCGGCCGCGAATTGGGCGAGCTTCTTTTGGAGAATGTCCGAGATCTCGCCTCGAAGAACCGCGACCTCGGGATTCTGAGGGATCGACTCGGGGACGATGTCGCTGAGCGAACGGCCGTCGGGGTCGTCACCCGCAGGCCCGTCAAGCGAAAGTGCCGGCGCACGAAGGTGCTGGTCGACGGCGTCGACCTCTTGTTCCGACACCCCGAGCCGTTCGGCGATCATCGCCGGCGTCGCCGCGACGCCCTCCGCGATGAGGCGTTCTCGCTCCTTCTGGAGTTGGAAGAACAAGCGACGGCCCGCCCGCGTGGACCCCAACCGGACCAGCCGGAAGTTGTCCAGCAAGAAGCGGAGGATCATCGCACGGATCCAGTATTGCGCGTAGCTGGAGAACCGGATCTCGCGCGTCGGATCGTACCGGCTGAGCGCCTCCACGAGGCCGACGTTGCCTTCCTGAATCAGGTCCAGGACGTTGGCCCAACGCCGGTGGTACTGGAAGGCGATCCGGATGACGAGCCGCAGGTTGGCCGTGACAAGCCGTTGGGCGGCGTCCCGATCCTTCGTCTCCCGGAACTTGATCGCCGTCTCGCGCTCCTCTTCGGGCGTCATCAGCGGGTAGCGTCGGACCTCCGCCAGGTAGTAGCTGAGCAGATCCTTGGAAGGGACCGACCGGGGCGCCGCGCGCAAACCCGGCAGATCCCTTGGCACATCGATGCGCTCCGACACGGGGTCGAACTCGTCTTCTTCACGCCCTATGTTCACGCTATGCCCCGAGGGTATGGGTCGTCACCGACCGATGGCGCAGCGGTAGGATCGGGCCGGCCCACCGGCAAGGGGCCGTGACGAACCGGGACGGAGCCTGCAAGGGGTCCGACGCCGACGACCCGCGCTCCGCGCCTTGGCCGCCCGGCCACTCCCTGTTAGCGGCGCGCGTTCCATGGTGGGTGTAGCTCAGTTGGTAGAGCACTGGACTGTGGATCCGGACGCCGTGGGTTCAAATCCCATCATCCACCCTTCCCCGACGGGCCCATAGCTCAATTGGCAGAGCACCGGACTCTTAATCCGTAGGTTCCAGGTTCAATCCCTGGTGGGCTCATTCCCTCAACCGACGGTCATGCGAGAATGGCGGAACTGGCAGACGCGCTGGACTTAGGATCCAGTGGGTTGCAACCCGTGGGGGTTCGACTCCCCCTTCTCGCAGCTCCGTAAGAGGCAATTCATGCGCGCAGATGTCACTTCGCTGTCTTCCTTCCAAAAACAGATTCAGGTCACCGTTCCTGCCGCGCACGTCCGCGCGCAGATGGACGCGGCCTTCAAGAACCTAGAACGGAAGGCCCGAATCCCCGGTTTCCGGCCTGGGCACGCCCCGCGTCGGGTCCTTGAAGCTCGGTACCTGCCGCAGGTGCGCGCCGACGTCGCCCAGGACCTGATCAACGACGGCTACAAGTCGGCCCTCAGCACGCACGGTCTGCAGCCCGTCAGCCAGCCGAAGCTGCAACAGGCCGCTGAGATCGACGGCAACTCTGATTTCACGTTCACGATTGCGGTCGACGTCCGCCCGGACGTGACGCTCACGCAGATCACGGGCCTCGACGTCTACTACCCCCCGAGCGAAGTCTCGGTCAGCGAAGTCGACGCCGCCGTCAACCGCAAGCTCCAGGGTGCGGCCCGTCTCGCCGAGGTCACCGACCGCGCGGCCGTAGACAGCGACCTCGCCGTGGTCGAATTGACGGTCAAGGCCGGCAAGGAAGTCGTCTCCCAAGAGGCTGGCACGACCATCCGTCTGGCCGGCGACCCCTACTACACTGGCATCGAGGCCCTGCTCATCGGCGCCAAGGTCGGCCAGACGAAGAAAGGCGAAGTTGCCTTCGGCGCGGAAGCCCGCACGGAGGCCGTCGCCGGCAAATCGCTCCAGGTCGTGGCGAAGGTCCTCGGGCTGCAAGCCCAGGTCGTCCCCACGTTGTCTGACGACGTCGCCACCGAGCTCGGCTACGAAGGTGGCGCGGCCGGGATGCGGCTCGCCCTCCAGGCCCAGCTCGCACAGGGTCGCGCCGACGGAGCGCGCAACCAGGCACGTGCGAACCTGCTCGAGGCCCTCATCGCCGCGAACCCGTTCGATGTGCCGCCGACGATGGTCGAGCAGTCTTTCGGCATGCTTGTGGAGCAGCTCAAGCTCCAGCAGTCCTGGCTCACGGGCAAGCCGGCGAACACCATCACCTTCGGCAAGGCCCAGATCGACGACCTGCGCGTCCGCGCCGTGTTCGCGGCCAAGGCCGCCATCCTGATCGACCGCGTCATCAAGACCGAGTCCATCACGGTCAACGACGGCGACGTCGAGCGCAAGATCGAGGCCCTCGCCGTCGAGCGCAGCCAGACGGTCGAAGCCGTCCGCGGCTGGCTCAAGCGCGAAGGCGCGATGGACGACCTCCGCCAGAACCTCGGCGAAGAACTGGCGCTCGATTGGCTGCTGGAACGCGCGAACCTCGTCGACGCCCCTGTGCGCCGCGGCGTCGCCGCCGTGCCGGAGAAGAAGGCCGACGCGCCGGCCAAGGCCAAGGCGTCGAAGAAGGCCGCGGCCGCCGCTGAGCCCGCTACCGAGCCCGCCGCGGAGGCCGCCCCGACCAAGAAGGCCGCGCCGACGAAGGCCGCCGCCAGCGCCGAAGAAGCGCCAAAGAAGGCCGCCGCGAAGAAGGCACCGGCCGCCAAGGAAGCGGCCGAGCCCAAGGCGAAGGCGAAGAAGGGCAGCTGACGCGCTGCCGACCGCTTCCCGAGGCGCTTTCGGCGGTTACCCTCCGCCAACGCAAGGGAGCGACGCACATGGAGCGGCCGTCCAACAATTTCTTCGTCCCGATGGTCTCCGAGATGACCCACCGGGGCGAGACCCGGCACGACATCTGGTCGCGCCTGCTGGTCGACCGCATCGTGTTTCTTGGCACGCCCATCGACGACCAAGTGGCGAACTTGATCATCGCCCAGCTCCTGTTCCTGGAGAGCCAGGATCCAGACAAGGACATCTTCCTCTACATCAACTCGCCCGGTGGCGTGATCACGGCCGGCATGGCGATCTACGACACGATGCACTGCATCCGCCCCGACGTCGCCACGATTTGCGTCGGTCAGGCGGCCTCCATGGGCGCCGTGCTGCTCGCGGGCGGCGCCAAGGGCAAGCGCCGCGCGTTGCCGAATGCACGGGTCCTCATCCACCAGCCGCTCGGCGGATTCCGCGGCCAGGCCACCGACATCGAAATTCACGCGCGTGAGATCCTTCGCTGGAAGGAGACGCTGAACAGCACGCTCTCGAAGCACACCGGCCAGCCGATGGAGCGCATCGCGCGGGACACCGAGCGCGACCACATCATGACGGCCCCCGAGGCGCTGACCTACGGCCTCATCGATTCGGTCTACGAACCCGCCACACGCACGCCTCAGGTCTGACGTGCGCCGCAAGGCCGCCCCGGGCAAGCCCGACCTCGCCTGCACCTTCTGCAACACGCCGCAGAAGGACGTGCGCAAACTGATCGCCGGACCGGCCGTCTACATTTGCGACCAATGTGTCGAGCTGTGCGCCGAGATCATTCACGACGAATCTGAGCGCGAGGATTTCCAGGCGTCGCGCACGCGCATTCCAAAGCCGCGCGAAATCTACGCCCACCTCGACGAGTACGTGGTCGGTCAGCACCGCGCAAAGCGCGTCCTTTCGGTGGCCGTCCACAACCACTACAAGCGCATCGAGGGCCGGACGAGCAGCGACGACGTCGATCTGCAGAAATCCAACGTCCTGCTGATCGGGCCGACGGGCTCGGGCAAGACGCTACTGGCCCAGACGTTGGCTCGCTTCCTCAAGGTCCCCTTCGCCATCGCGGACGCGACCAGCCTCACGGAGGCCGGCTACGTCGGCGAGGACGTGGAAAACGTCATCCTCAACCTGTTCCAAGCTGCCGACTACGAGGTCGAGCAAGCCAAGCGCGGCATCATCTACATCGACGAAATCGACAAGATCGCGCG
>SXOB01000082.1 GCA_005776945.1 Pseudomonadota bacterium | reverse complement strand
GAGCATCTCGAAGAACGTGTGGTGGCGCGGGGTGCGGCCGACATTCTCGAGGTCGTTGTGTTTCCCCGATACGCGCAGGCATTTTTGCGACGTCGCGGCGCGGCGGTAGCTCCGGCGGTCGACGCCCGTGAAGACGTCTTTGAACTGCACCATCCCTGCGTTCGTGAAGTACAGCGTCGGGTCGTCGTGCGGCACGAGGCTCGACGAATTGACCAGGGTGTGCCCCTGCTCGGCGAAGTAGCGCAGGAAGGCCTCACGGATTTCGCTGGCGCGCACGGGGTCCCTCGGGAGGGCGCGCGCCTAACCCGCGAGCGTCAGAACGTGCCCAACACGGCCAAACGCGCCCCATCGAAGCCCGGAAGCTGCCGGCATTGGCCACCCGCGCACCGGATGCCCGCCTTGTAGGCGCCGTAGAAGGCCTTGATCGTCCACGCGCTCGCGGGCCGAACCTGAATCTCCGCCGCCCCGTAGGCCGTTTCAGAGAGGTTGCCGGTCGTGTCGACCAGCGGGTTGGTCGTCGTGTCGAGGTAGCCGATGAGCGCGACGGCCTTGCCCCACCCAAGCGTCAGGGCGTTCTCGACCTCGAAGAAGTCCGACTGCTGAAACGCGTTGGCGCCCCATTGGAAGCGCTCGAACTGCACCGTCCAATCGGCGTGCACCGGTCCCGCGATCGGCATGTGGAAGCCCGAATTGCCGTGGAGTTGCCGGTCTGCGCCGAGGTTGGTTCCGTCGCGGTCATCGACCCGGTACCCGACGTCGACGAGCCACGACACCTCGTGCAGCAGCACCTCCATCCCCACGACAGGGTGGACGATGGTCTCAGGCACGGGATTGAAGTGAGCGCCGCCGACGTCCAAATCGCGAAACGTCGCACAGGAGACGTACGGGATCACCTTGCCGGGCACGACGGCGACGTCAATTTGAACGCGGCCACCGCCGATGTCGTTCGAGTTGAGCGCCGAAGAGGTGTCCTCATTGATCGCGCGTTCGTACTCAAGACTCGGGCCCACCATGTACTCGGTGGCGTCCACGGTCCCGACGGCGTTGATCAACTCGGTGGCGACGGTCCGCTTTCCCTCGACCAAGATGGTGACCGGACCCGGGTAGGTCGACACCGAACCGTAGACCGCGGCCCCGCGGGGCCGCTCTCCCGGTTCGCCCGCCCCGGGCACGCGGTCGGATAGCAGGCCGATGGCGTCGGCCTCCAGGAACACGTCGAAGCCACCGATGCCGAGCGCTTCGGCCGTTGCGCCGCCGACCAACGCATCCAAGCCCTGGACCGTAGAGAAGGCCGCGTCCCAACCCGGGCCGTCGGCGAAACCGTACCCGACAACGTGCGCGCCCACATTGGCCGGCCCGAGACCGAATCGCTCGGCGCGGACGCCGGTGATGAGGTGGCGACGGTCCCCTTCGATCACCTCGTTGGGATTGTCCTGGCTCACCTGCTGGGGGTTGGTCTGGCCGGCGAGCGCCGTCACGTCCCACATTCCAGGACGCCAAACGACCTTGGCCCCCTGGATGCTCGTGTCGATGTCGATGTCGACGTTTCGGTTGAGGTTCAACGCGAAGCCGCGACCGAAAGCCGAATACGCGTCGCCGAGGGTGACGGTGGCGACCTTCGACTCGTACCGCGCCCGCACCTTTTCGGGGTTCAGGTACGAATCGCCGGGCATGACGTTGAAGATCGATTGGCCGTACAGCGGGGCGTCGCCGTCCGGAAGCAGGTCATTCTCGATGATGAGATCGTCGCCAAGGTAGTGGCGGTTGGCGAAGAGCGCGACTTCATCGACCTGGGCCTCGAACGTCCACGAACCGCGGGTCCAACCGATATTCAACCGGTTGACCTGTTCCAGGTAGTTGTAGACGGCGTTGTCCGGGTACCCAGGCAGCCGTTCGTCGCTGCGCCAGTAGCGGAGTTCGAGGTCGTCGTTCACGACGACGCCGCTGCCGGGTTCCTCGGCAGCGGCCATGCCGGCCAGAAGGACGATCACGGGGCTGCGAGCAACTTGTCGACGAGGGCGATCAGGGCCGCCTCATCGCCCGGATTGTAGCCGGCGATGCGCTGCACGACCTCGCCCTTGCGATCCACGACGACCGTGTAGGGAACCGACTTGCTCGGGTTGTGCGAACCGATGACGGTGCTGTCGCGGTCGAGCAAGACAGGGAAGTTGTACCCCATTTTTTCGATGTACGGCTTGACCCGGCTCGCGCTGCGCGCGTCGTCGGTCGAGATCGACAGCACGACCAAGCCCTTGTCCTTGCGCTCGTTGTACATCGTCTGCAAATGGGGCATTTCCTCTTTGCAGGGGGCGCACCACGTCGCCCAGAACGACATCACGACAACCTTGCCAGCGTACTGAGACAACGTGGCAGACTGCCCGTTCAGGTCCCGCAAGGTAAAGTCGGCTGCCTTTTCGCCAGCGAAAGCCATCGGCGCAGCGCCAAGGGCCAACCCAACCCACCATCCACGCATGGAGCCTCCACCCCGCTGCGACGTCCCCGACGGCGCGGCATTCGGTTCAGCCCTTACCTCCGTCGGCGCCGCCTCGCGAACTGCCCGTTAGCACCAGCCGTGGCCGCCCCTCGCATCCTTGTCGTCGACGACGAACCGAACATCCGAAAGGTCCTCGCCGCCCACCTCCGCCGTATGGGACACGAGGTCGATGTGGCCGAGGACGGGCGCGTCGCGACCCAACTCTTGGGTCAAGAGCCCTTCCAACTCGTGATCTCCGACGTCAAGATGCCAGAGCTCGACGGGATCGGACTGCTGGCCTGGATCCGGGCCCGTTTGCCGGGCCTCCCCGTCATCCTCGTCACGGCCTATGCGACTGTGCCCGCGGCCGTTGCGGCCACGCGGGACGGCGCCTTCGACTACGTGAGCAAGCCGTTCGACGTCGACGAACTTCAGGCCGTGGTGCGCAAAGCGCTGGCCACGGAGGCCCGCAACACCCGTCGCCTCGTCGCCGAGGGCAGCACGCCCTGGGTCGTCGGCGACACGCCTCGCATGCGGACCGTCGCGCGCCTCGTGGAGAAGGTGGCGGACTCCCCCGCCACGGTCCTCGTCACGGGCGAAACGGGTACGGGCAAAGAAGTCGTGGCCCGGTCGATTCACGCCCTGTCTTCGCGCCGCAATGGGCCGTTCGTCCAAATCAACTGTGGCGCTATCCCCGACACCCTCTTCGAGTCCGAGCTCTTCGGCTACGAAAAGGGCGCGTTCACCGGGGCCGTCCATACAAAGCCAGGCCGGTTCGAACTCGCGCAGGGCGGAACGCTCTTCCTCGACGAAATTGGAGAGCTCCCCCGCGACCTTCAGGTCAAGCTGCTGCGGGCCTTGCAAGAACGGAAGATCGACCGCGTCGGCGGGATCCGCGAGATCGAGATCGACGTTCGCGTCATCGCAGCCACCCACGTCGACCTCGCCCAACGCGTCGCTGACGGCCAGTTCCGCGAGGATCTGTACTACCGGCTTCACGTCGTCCCGATCGACCTTCCGCCCCTTCGGGACCGGCTCGACGACCTGCCGGTACTCGCGGCCCAGTTCGTCGAGCGCTTCAGCGCACGCCTGGCGCGGCGGGTCCACGGCATCGACCCCGACGCGATGGCCCTGTTGCTACGACACCGTTGGCCGGGCAACATCCGCGAGCTGGAGAACGTGCTCGAGCGCGCAGTTCTGTTGGCCGACGGCGAGCAGATCCGGCTGGAGGACCTGGACGGCCTTGGGCCCCCAGCCGATGCTCTGCCTTCGGGCGACGGCCTCGATCTCAAAGAGTACGTCCGCGTCCACACTTCGCGCCTCGAGCGAGAACGCATCCGGCGCGCCCTGGACGCCGAAGAGTGCAACGTCACCCGCGCAGCCCGACGGCTGGGTATTTCGCGAAAGTCCCTGCAACTCAAGATGAAGGACTACGGCCTGCGCGAAGACGACTGACGAGCCCGTCGCCTGCAGGCCCGTGAGCGGCTATGGCGCGCCGGGAGGCACGCGGGTGCTACTGGCGATCGGCACCGCTGTCTGGGCGGCAGACGTCACCGAGTTCCCCGACCGCCTCGGGGGTCGCGTCACGGCGGGGTGGGCCGGCCAATGGCAGCGCGCCGACCTCCTTCAGGACGACGTGCACGTTTCCGAGCGGCACGTTTCCCGCCAGGGCTTCGACCTCGGCCTGGAATTCGCCCCGGTCCGGGTGTTGGCTGCGACGTTGCACCTGGAGACTGTGCCGTCGCTGATCATCGACTACCCCGACTCCGTTCCGATGATCTTCGAGCCGCTGAGCGGGGCCGGCTCCTACCCGACCACGGAGACCGCCCCCGCCCCCTACCGGGTGGAGGGCTCCGGCGTTTCGGGCCTGTGGCTCGGTGTCGCCGCAGCGCCCTGGTCGGAGTCGCGCAACGAATCGCACGCCGGAAGTTGGCGCCTCGACGTCGCCTTCCGACCCGGCTCCAAGGGCAAGAACTTGTGGACGGGCCCGATCGACGCGCGCGGCGTGGCCGCAGGTGGGTCCGCGCTGCGCTTTTCGGGCGCATTTTCGCGTACGCGCGGCCAGGGAGAGCCCTGGGTGGCCGTCGGCGGACGCATCGAGAACCGCGCTGAGATCGACCTCACCGACATCGACGGTACCGACCTCGCGAAGGCCGTCCTGCTTCGCGCAGCATCGCGGTTCCATCTGGCCGGAGGCGTGTCCTGGCGCCCCATCGACAACGAAGACAACACGCTGGCCCTTGGGCCCACAGCCTCGGCCAGCTGGGACACTTGGGCGGACCACGCCAGCGGCGTATGGCTTCCCAACACCCTCGAAGCGGGCCGCACCATCCCTGTGACAAGCGGCGAGACGGTCACAGGCGCCGCAGGCGCGCTCGTCCGCGCCACCGTTGGCGGGTTCGGCGTCCGCGCGAACTTCGACGTGGCGCTCACCACTCCGCATCACCCCGAGCACCTGTACGAGGTGTCCACACAGGGCACCCGCGGCGTCTCGGCGGGCCTGCAGTTCAGCTACCGCCAAGGGTTCGCCGGGACAAATCCGTAGGGGCGGCCCCTTAGAAGGCCGCTAGCGGGTGCCATCAAAGGCGTCGTCGAGCCACGTGATCGACCAAGCCCCGTCGTCAGGGGCGACGATGGCGATCGCGAACGCGATGTCCGTCCAGTCGCCGGGGTTGGCGTCGAGCCAGGCGTCAGCCGCACCCGACAGACGGGCCACTTTGAGGTCGTCGACGGCCTCCAAACCGTCGGAGGACGATCGCGCCTTGACCTCGATGAAGCGCAGGGCATCGGCATTCACCGCGATCACGTCGATCTCGGCACCATGGCCGACGTACCGGCGCGCGACGACCCGCCACCCGCGACGGATCAGTTCCTCGCAAACGGCAGCCTCGGCGTCGAGGCCCATCTGCAGCGCATCACGCCGAGCCCGGAGGCCCTGGTCGTCCTCGCTCAGCGGGCGGCCGCGTCCCGGGTCGTGTCCCGAAGCGGCTTGAGGCGCGCGGCCTTTCCGGTCAAGCGGCGCAGGAAGTACAGGCGGGCGCGCCGGACCTTGTACCGCGAGACGACTTCGATCTTCGCGATGTTCGGCGACGACGCCGGGAAGATGCGCTCAACGCCGACGCCAGAGGACATCTTGCGAACCGTGAAGGTCGTGCCCGGGCCATTGCGGTGGATCCGGATCACGGTCCCTTCGTAGACCTGGATGCGGGCCTTGTCGCCCTCGATGATCTTCGCGTGAACGCGGACGGTGTCGCCAGGGCGGACGTCGACGTCGGCCCGCTCGCGGTTGGTCACAATCTCGCGTTCGATGGTCTGGATCAGGTTCATCACGTCACCCGGTATGGCCGTCTCACCCGGTGTCCGACGGCGGCCAGCGCGCCTATTCGGCGTCCCCTGGCCCGTCAAAGGCTGCGGCCAGGTCCGGCCGACGTCGGCGGGTCCGATCCAGCGCCTCAGTGCGCCTCCAGGTCGCGATTTCGCCGTGGTGGCCAGACCTGAGAACCGCGGGAACCTCGTGGCCCTCCCACGACAAGGGCCGCGTGTACTGCGGCGCCTCGAGCAGACCCGCGACGAAGGACTCCGCCAATGGGCTCTCAGCGTTGCCAAGCACGTCGGGGAGAAGCCGAACGACCGCGTCGACGATCGCCACGGCCGCGATCTCCCCCCCCGTCATCACGAAATCGCCGAGGCAAACCTCCTCGTCGACGACGTGCCGGATTCGGTCGTCGATGCCCTCGTAGTGGCCACAGACCACGATGAGGTGCGCTTCCTTGGCCCATCGGGCCACATCCGCCTGCCGTACCGGCGTCCCCGCGGCCGAGGTCAACAAGACCCGAGAACCCGCGCGACGGACGCTCGCGATCGCGTCGGCCACCACGTCAGCCCGCATCACCATGCCCGGCCCACCGCCGTACGGCGTGTCGTCGACGACGTGGTGCTTTCCCCTACCGAATGGCCGCAAATCGACCGCACGCAGGCCAAATCGACCCTCGCGCTGCGCGCGACCCACAATCGACGTACCCAGCGGGGCGAGGATGGCGTCCGGAAAGAGGGTGACGACGTCGATGTCCATCACTCGGCTCCCGACCAGGCCGCCAACGTCAGTTCGACCCCTTCGCCGGGCCGCACCTCGACCACGTTGGCCTCGACCATCGGGACGAAGACGCCTTCGCGGCCCGGCGCCTTGATCTCGAGGACGTCCACGGGGCCGGCTTGGAAAATCTCGACGACGCGGCCCACCTCTCGACCTTCGACGAGCACCGGCAGCCCCAACAGGTCGCGGACGTACCAGCTGCCGGCCTCAGGGGGCGGGAGGCGCTCTGCAGCGACGACGATCGAGGCACCCATCAGGGCGCGCGCCGCCTCGCGATCCTTGACGCCGTCGACCTGCCCGACGATCCGTTCGCCCGGCCCGGGCCGTACCCGCATCCGAGCCTCTTGACGCCGCCCGTCGCCGAAGACGAAGGTGACGGGGCACCAGCGATCCAGCAGTGTCGATGCGCGGTGGTCGGCGAAGACGCGCACGCCTCCACCCACGCCGAACACGCCGACAACACGCCCCCAGACGACGTCGTCGGGGCGGATCGTCAGTCCGCGTGCGGACCGACTGTTTGTCCGTCCGCTCCGATCAGCTCGACCGTGGTCTTGCGCTCGCCAGCGGCGGCGCTGACGACCGCGCGAATGCTGCGAAGGGTCCGGCCGCGGTCCCCGTCGATGCGGGACACGTCGTCAGGGTGAGCCCGAAGTTCGAGAACGAGCACGTCGGGAGAGTCCACCGGCGTGATCGACAGCTCGTCGGGGTGTTGGACGAACGGTGTCACCAAGTGGAGGACGAGGTCGCTCACGCCGCCGCCCCGGCTTCGGCCTTGGCCTTCTTGATCAGGCGGGCCACGGTCTCGGTCGGCTGCGCGCCCTGGCCGAGCCAATGGTCGACGCGGGGCAGGTCGAGCTTGACCGTGGAGGGATCCGTCTTGGGATCGTACCAACCGAGCAGCTCAATGAACCGGCCGTCGCGCGGAGAGCGCTTGTCTGCTGCCACGACCCGGTAGTGAGGGCGCTTCTTGGCACCCAGCCGAGTCAAACGAATGCGCACCATCGCGTTCCTCACCCAAAGGCCCGGCTGCCTAGCGGACGGCCGGGCCCCCGTCAACCTGGGTCAGAGCGGGATGTTCCCATGTTTGCGCGGCGGATTGCGATCCCGCTTGCCCTCGAGGGCATCGAAGGCGCTCACGAGATGCCGGCGGGTCTCTTCCGGACGAATCACCGCATCGACGAATCCCAATTCAGCCGCCCGGTAAGGGTGCGCGAAATGTGTACGGTAGGCGTCGATCAACTCCGCCCGCTTGGCCACCGGATCGGCCGCTTCGGCCAATTCGCGACGGAAGACGATGCTGACGGCGCCCTCGGGGCCCATCACGGCAATCTCGGCCGTCGGCCACGCCAGGTTGAGGTCGGCTCGGATGTGCTTGCTGTTCATCACGTCGTAGGCCCCTCCATAGGCCTTGCGGGTGATGACCGTGACCTTGGGAACCGTGGCTTCGGCAAACGCGTAGAGCAGCTTCGCGCCGTGCCGGATGATGCCTCCATACTCCTGAGCCGTTCCCGGAAGGAAGCCCGGGACGTCGACCAAGACGAGCAGCGGGATGTTGAAGGCGTCGCAGACACGGACGAACCTCGCCCCCTTGACCGAGCTGTCGATGTCGAGGCAGCCCGCCAACGCGGCCGGTTGATTGGCGATCACGCCGATCGACCGACCGCCCATATGAGCGAATCCGATCACGATGTTGGGCGCGTGGTCTGGCGCGACGGCGAGGAATCGTCCGTCGTCGACCAGCTCCCGAATCACGTGCGCAATGTCGTACGGCTTGTTGGGATTCGTTGGGACGACGTCGATGAGCCCGTCGCAACGCCGATCCGCGGGGTCCGAGGTGGGCCGGGTGGGCGCCGTCTCTTGGTTGTTTTGCGGCAGGTATGCGAGCAGCTCGCGCAACAGCGCCACCATCTCGGGCTCGTCCGCGACCTTGAATTGGGCGACGCCGCTCTTCGTCGCGTGGGTCGTCGCGCCGCCGAGCGCCTCCTGTGTGACGACCTCGTGGGTCACCGTTCGGAGCACTTCGGGCCCCGTGACGAACATGTAGGAGCTGCCTTCGACCATCGCGATGAAGTCCGTGATCGCCGGCGAGTAGACCGCCCCGCCTGCACACGGGCCGAGAATGGCCGAGATCTGAGGCACGACGCCGGAGGCGAGCGTGTTCCGAAGAAAGATGTCGGCGTACCCGGCAAGGCTTCCGACACCTTCCTGGATGCGCGCTCCACCCGAGTCGTTGAGCCCGACGATCGGGGCGCCGTTGCGCAGCGCGAGGTCCATGATCTTGCAGATCTTGCGCGCGTGGGCCGCCGACAGGCTGCCGCCGAACACCGTCAAGTCCTGGGCGTAAACGTAGACCAGCCGGCCGTTGACGCGGCCGTAGCCGGTGACGACCCCGTCGCCGGCAATCCGTTGGTTCTCCATGCCGAAGTCGTGGCACTGGTGCGTCACGAAGGCGTCGAGCTCGATGAAGGATCCCGCGTCCAGCAGGGCCTCGATGCGTTCGTGGGCCGTCCAATGCCCGCGCTCGCGATGCCGGGCTACGCGCTCGGGACCGCCGCCGGCGCGCGACGCCGCTTCGTGGGCCGCGAGTCGATCGAGCAGGGCCTGCCGGTCCATAGACACCTCGACCGGCGCAGCTATCGCGCCGCCGCCTCGGGGTCGGGCGGGCCCCGGCGGATCAGCTCCCCCTCGTGCCGGACTTCGACGCTGACGGCTTCGCGGACGTCGGGAAAGACGAAGGCGACCGCCACCCCTTCTCGCTCATAGCGGACCGGCGGCGCGGAGGGCTGGGGAGAGATCGCGACGTCGTCGCCCGGCTCCACGACGACCACCAGGCCAGCAGCGCCGATGAACGCCGACGGCACCGCGCGCCCCGCGAGCACCTCCGACGGCGTCGCCCAAACGAGCCTCGACTCCACGACTGGGGTTCCGGGTGGCGCGACCGACTCAAGGACAAGGCTCGGCAGCGGCGCCCGCCAGGGGCCCGCGACGACCTGGCCGGCCACTTCCACCCGTCCCGCCCCCTTCGCCCGCAGCCCAAGCCGCAGATCGCGAAGCGGGCCGTCGGTCGTCGGCCGCGTGGACTCCGTCACCGAAGCCAGCTCCCACGGTCCCTGCCCAGCGAGATCGAGGTGGATCGGGTCGTCGTCGGCCCCGAGGACGCCGATCCGGACCATGGCCTCGCTACCTATGAACACCGACCCCTCCGGGCCCTGCACCGCCACCCGCAGCGACTCCCGAGGCAGGGCCGCAAAACGGGGGTCCTCCAGCCACGGACCGATGACGGGATCGAGCCGCAACGAGCGGGCCGCGAGCCAGTCCTGGCCCACGGCGCGCTTGACGTCCGTCGCCGCGCCGTCGACATCGCCCAATTGAAGGCGCAGGGTGCCGCGCAGGAGCCGCGCTGGCGTGAAGTCTGGCCACGCCTCAAGGACGGCGTCAAAGCCCTTGACGGCACCCGCGACGTCGCCAGATTCTGCAAGCGCGTGAGCCCGCCAGGCGCCCAACAGCGGATCGCCGGGTCGCACGGCCAGTGCGGCGTCGAGGGCCGCGACGGCGTCGGCCGGCCGGCCCGCCTCGAGCGCCGCGCGGCCGCGATCGTACTCGGAAAACGCCCTCGCGAGCGCGACCAGTTCCGGGTCGGGCTCCTGACATGCCGAAAGGGCCAACCAGGCGATCACAGGCGAATCCAAGCCAAGTTGCGGCCCGCGTGAACCCCATCCCGGCGGGCGGAGGCCCACATCGGCTCCCGGAAGGTGGATGGGCCCAGCTGAACGACGGTGCGGACTCCTGCGCGACGCAGTTGCCACGCGACAACCGCAGCCACGTCGACGCACGGGCGCCCACGCTCCGACCGCCCGACCACGAAGGTCGCCGGCGGGCACCCGGTCGCCGCGAGCGCCTGGACCACCTCCTCGCCGACTTCGTAGTCCTCACCGTGGATGGCGGGCCCGAGCACGCCTTTCAGGTCGTCCACGGCCTCCCCGCGCGAAAGCAGTTGCGCCACGGCCTTGGAGGCGATCCCCATCGCTGCCCCTCGCCATCCCGCATGCACCGCTCCGACCGATTGCCGTCCGGAAAGCAACAGCGGGACACAATCGGCGGTCCGAACGGACACGGTCACGCCAGGCGTCTGGGTCAGCAGCCCGTCGCCCTCGCCAGCGGCGCCGCCGCGTTCGACCCATAGGAGGCCGTCTCCGTGGACCTGGCGAAGGGTGGCGACATCGGCGGGAGCACCGTCGGCTGCGGGCCCCACAAAGGCGTGGGGACGCTTCAAGGCGTCAGCGACCAGCGTCACGCGCCGCGCCGATCGGGCGCGTCGTAGAGCCGGGCCACCGCTGGCACGAGCAGATGGGCGTAGGGTCGCCCGTCGGCCTTCCGACCGCGGACGTCACGGCTCGCGACGTCGGGGAAGACCGGGCTGCCACCTGGCTCGGGCCAACCCAAACGCCCGACGATGATCGGGTCATACTGGGCCAAGACGCGGTCCCACTCCCGCCACTTCGGCGCGTCCGGCACGTTGTCGGCCCCCATGACCAAGCGAAAGCGATGGGTCGGGTGGCGAAGAGACAGGGCGTCCAGAGTGACGACCGTGAAGCTCGGGGCCGCAAGTGACGCCTCGATGGGCTCCACCTTCACCCAGGGCCCCACGGCGTCGGCGAGGGCCGTCGCCATCGCCACACGCCAATGGAATGGACCCAGGTCCTTGGCGAAGGGATGGACGTAGGTGGGTACCAACCAAACCTCGTCGCACAAGCCCGACCAGTGAAGCCAGGCGGCGACCATGCCATGGCCCACATGGGGGGGATCGAAGCTACCGCCGAACACGCCCACCCGCATGGGTTGGACCTATCGCGCCCGCCTCGGTACGATGGGTCATGTCGACCCCCCGGATCGCAGCCGTACTGGCGTACTCGACAATCTGGCTGGCCGGAATCGGGGCGGGCATCGGGCTCGGTCATGCCGCCGTCGCCCGCGCCCAAGACCCGTACGCGTCGTTTGACCTGTTGGCGCGCGTGTTCGGCATCATCGAACGGGACCACGCCGACCCCCCCGACGCCCAGGAACTCGCGGTGGCGGCGATCGAGGGCATGGTCGATGCCCTTGACCCGCATTCGGACTGGATGGACCTGCAGCAGTTGGAGGCCGTCTCGTCATTCGGCGGCCCCACGGGCGTTCAAGTTGGCGTGGACCTTCGCCCCGGGGCCAGTGGGACCGTCATCGTCTCCGTCTTGGCCGGCAGCCCCGCCGCCCGCGCCGGCTTGCGGACGGGCGACCTGATCCGCGCGATCGACGGCCGGTCCACGGCCGACCAACCCACGGATGCCGTCCAAGGCTGGCTGGCCGGTGAACGGGGCACCCCCGTCGCTCTGGAGATCCTGCGCGGCGAAGACGGCCGGGTCGACGCCATGACCATCGTCCGTGACGTCGTTGAAAACCCGCTGCTCACCCAAGAGCGACTGCCCAACGACCTGCTCTACCTGCGCCTCCACGAGTTCGCGGACGGGTCGGCTCGCGCCATCGACGCCGCCCTCGCCACCCACGCGGATGCCCGCGCGCTGATTCTCGACCTACGCGACAACGCCGGTGGCCGGATGAGCGAGGCCCTCTCGGTGGCCGACGCCTTCCTCGACGGCGGCCTCATCGCGACCGAACGCGTGCGCGGCGCACCCGACGCCATCCACCAAGCCACCGCAGGGGGCGACGTACAACGCCCGCTCATCGTCCTCATCAACGGGCAGACGGCCTCCGCCAGCGAACTCGTCGCGGCGGCCCTGCGCGCTCACCGCCGCGCGACCCTCGTCGGCAGTCCGACCTATGGCAAGGGGACGATCCAGCAGGTTTACCGGGAGCAAGACCCTGGCGCTTGGGCATTGCGCCTTACCGTTGGCCACTACGAGACAGCGGAAGGCCAGCGCTTGACCCAGGGCCAAGGCATTTCACCGGACGAGCTGGTCAACGACCCTCTTGCCCTGGGCGCTCGCGACGAACTCGTTCAGAGGCTCCGCACCTCGGACCTGCCTGAGGACGACGTCGCCGCCCTGCTCGCGCTCCTCGACGAGGTCGCACCGGCCTCGACGCCGACGTCCATTCCCTGGGAGGTGCCGGCCTCAACGCGCCTGGACCCGCCGCTCACCAAGGCCCGCATGCTCCTCGCGCTCAATCAGTGAGCACTTCGCCGACGAGGTCGTAGTCCCCGGCCTGGGTGATGCGTACCCGGCGAATCTGCCCGATGGCCACGCCTTCGGGGACCTTGTTCAAGTAGACGACGCCGTCGACGTCCGGCGCCTGCGTCGGCAGCCGCCCTTTGAGCAACGCGTCGCTCTCCTCGGCGCGCCCTTCGATCAGGACGGGCGCAACCGTACCGACGCGCGCGCGGTTGCGGGCGCGCGAAATGCGTTTCTGCCTCCGCATGAGCTCGGCCTGGCGGCGCTTGCGGATCGGCTCCGGCACCTGGTCGGGCAGAGTCGCCGCCGGCGTCCCGTCCTCCTGGAAGTACGTGAAAACGCCGACGTGTTCGAAGCGCTGCTCTTCAACGAAGTTGCACAACGTCTCGAAGTCCTCGTCCGTCTCGCCCGGGAACCCAACGATGAAGGTCGTGCGGACGGCGATGTCTGGCACGGCCTTGCGGATGCGGTCTAGGATGCGGCGCTGGCCGTCGGTGGTCACACCACGACGCATCGCTTTGAGGATCGGACCGCTCGCATGCTGGAGCGGAATGTCGAGGTAACGGACCACCTTGGGATTGTGGGCGAGCTGGTCGAGGAGCCCGTCGGGCAGACCGTGGGGGTAGGCGTAGTGCAGCCGGATCCAGCGCAGGGCGTCGATCTCGCTCAGCGCGGCCATGAGGGGGCCTAGGCCAGGCTTGCCCGGAATGTCCTTGCCGTAGGCCGTGCTGTCCTGGGAGACGAGGTTGAGCTCCACGACGCCTTGATCGACGAGCCGACGCGCCTCCGCGACGAGCGACGGAATCGTACGCGAGCGCAGCTTGCCGCGCAGCGTCGGAATGATGCAGAAGGCGCACCGGTGGTCACACCCCTCCGAGATCTTGAGGTAGGCCGAGGACCCGCTCCACGAGTTGACCCGAGGCGCCATTTCGTCGGGCAGGTACATCGGGACGTCGGCGTGCGTCCGCGGCGCGGCGGCATCCCGCGTCTTGAGGATTTCGGCGATGCGGTGGTACTCGCCGGTGCCAAGGAAAGCGTCGACCTCGGGCAGCTCGGCCTCAAGTGACGACCCGTAGCGTTGGACCATACAACCGGTCACCACCAGGGTTTCGCAGCGCCCCTCCTTCTTGAACCGGCCCATCTGCAAGACCGTGTCGATCGACTCCTCCGTCGCCGGCTGGATGAAGCTGCAGGTGTTGACGACGATGACGTCGGCCGCGTCAGGCTCTGGAACGAGTTCGTAGTCCTCCCCTTGGAGGAGCCCGACCATGACCTCGCTGTCCACGCGGTTCTTGGGACAACCCAGACTGACGAGGTGCACTTTGCGCACACCGCCCGACCCGCCTGACAGGACGGGTTGACGGCTGGTCGTGGTGTTCATGGTGCGCGAAACTCCGTGGCGCCGGCCGGCGTGGCAAGCGTGAAGCGGTCGGCTGGAACCGCCGCAAGGGAAATGCCAGAAAGAGAGACCTCGGTGCTGTTGCCCATCGCGTCGAAGATGGTGACCGACCGAACGGCGCCACTGGTCTCCGCCAGCAGCTTGACGGAGGCCACGAGGCCATCTGCGCGGGGGGGCGTCAACTTCAGTTGGATGCCGTCGGCAGCGTCGGACACGACCTGCACCGCGAACACCTCATCCAGGCGATCGAGCGAAGACAACAGGGCCAATGCCGGGGTGGATGCCAGGTTGGGGGCGGCGGTGCGCATCACAGACCGGGCCACGGGGTCCCAAATCGCCATTTCTGCGCCGTTGCTCACCCACGCGCGCCCGTCGGGGTCGAAGTCCCAACGGAACCTGTCCGGGGCGGCCAAGCTCACCCGACCCGTCGCCCGCTCCTCCCCGTAGGGCGTGCGGCTGACCTGGACGAATTGTGCGCTGAAGCCTGCCGCGCCACGGTAACGGGCCTCGATGCGGTCCACGGCGGGCTCGGAGGCCGCAGCCAGGACCCCCACCATCCAGAACATCGCGCCTCCGCCCGCCAACCGCTATCGCTGTAGCCGACCTGCCGGGCGGCGCGCCTAGCCGATCACCTCGCGCCCCCGCGCACCGTCGGCCGGACCGACGATGCCGGCGAGCTCCATCAGTTCCACGATCCGGGCCGCCCGATTGTACCCGATCTTGAGGTGACGCTGGATGAGCGACGTGCTCGCGTGCCCACGCTGTTTGACGATGGCGACGGCCTCGTCGAACAGTTCGTCGCGGTCCGCGTCGTCGATGCCCTCCACCGACGACGGCTCCGCCGTGATGTGGTGAATGTAGCGGGGCGACCCCTGGCCGCGCAGGAAGTCCGCGACGCGCACGACCTCATCGTCGGACACAAACGGCCCGTGCAAGCGGACGAGGTCGCCGGCGTTCGGCAGGAGCAGCAGGTCGCCGCGGCCCAACAGCGCTTCCGCCCCTCCCGCGTCGAGGACCGTTCGGCTGTCGATGACCGTCCGCAGCTTGAACGCGATGCGCGTCGGCAGGTTCGACTTGATCAGGCCTGTCACGACGTCGACCGAGGGCCGCTGCGTCGCAACAATGAGGTGGATGCCGCACGCACGGGCCATCTGGGTCAGCCGCGCGATGCTGCCCTCAACTTCCTTGCGGGCAACGAGCATGAGGTCCGCAAGCTCGTCGATCACGATCACGATGAACGGGAGCTTCTCTGGCTTCGGCGGCGGCTCGTCCTGCGGCCAGGCCGGAGGCGCGTACTTGCGCGCCTTCTCCGCGGTCCAGTGGGCCGACTCCGTCTCGACCTTCTTGTTGTACGACGCGATGTTCCGCGTGTCCCAGCGGGCCAAGAGCGCGTAGCGCTCGTCCATCTCGCGACAGGCCCAAGCGAGCGCCGCGGCGGCCTGTTTGGGCTCCGTGACGACGGGGTGCAACAGGTGGGGGACGTTCTCGTAGGGCTTGAACTCGAGTTTCTTCGGATCCACGAGCAGGAGCCGCAATTCGTCCGGCGTCTTGGTGAACAACAGCGACAACAACATGCCGTTGACGCCAACGGACTTGCCGGACCCCGTGCTGCCGCCCACGAGCAAGTGGGGCATCGCCGCGAGATCGGCGACCACGGGCGCACCCTCGACGTCCTTGCCAAGCACGACCGGCAAAGAGCCCTTCGCGTCGCGGAAGGCGTCCGACGCGAGCAACTCGCGCAGGTAGATCGTCAGTCGTTGGCTCGATGGAATCTCGATGCCGACCACACCCTTGCCAGGGATTGGGGCGACGATGCGGACGCTGAGGGCTCGCAAGGCCATCGCGAGGTCGTCAGCCAGAGCGAGGATGCGTCGGACCGAAATCCCCTTTTCCGGCAGGTACTCCAACGTCGTCACCACAGGTCCGACCCGGACGTCCGTGACAGACCCGTTGACCTTGAAGGACAACAAGGTCTCCTCGACCCGTCGGGCCATCGCCCGAAGCTCCTCTGCGTCGAAGCTGGCGCGCTGGGCTGGCACGAGATCGAGCAACCCCAAGCGCGGGAGTTCGAAGGCCCCACCTGTGGATTGGACGCTTCGCCCGTCGTCACGAACGCGTTCGTCGAGGTGGGCGGCCCGGCGGACGACGACGCCGTGCCGCTTCGGTGCAGGCGGCGCGTCCAAGGGGGTAGCCGGAGCGGCGGGCGGGGCCATGTCAGCGGGCAATTCGGTGCGCTCCGCGACCTCCGGGCTGGCCGCGGTGTCCTCGTCGACGAGCACCACCGGAACGTCCGTCGTCCGCGTCCGACGCTCCATGGCCGGGAACATACCGAGCATCTCCTGGCTGGAGGCTGACGTAGGATCCCATCGAACCTCGGCGACGCCGGCGGGGACGCCTGCCAAGGTATCCCCCTCGCCAGGCAGGCCCATCTCGTCGTCTTCGCTCAGCCGGTCCGGGACGTCGGCTGTGACCGTCGAGACGTCGCGACGGATGACAGGGCTCGGCAAGCCCCCTCGGCGGAGCGACGCCCAACCTCGCAGGACCGTCGACCAACCCGCCGACGCGCCCGCAGTCGCCAGCGCCCCCGTCCCTCGGGCTGCGACGGTCGTGCCGGCCCAAGCCATCTCGCCACCGCGGCGACCGACGCGCCCACCCCACGCGGCAACAACCGGGCCGTAGGTTTCGGCCTCAGCGACCAGTGCGCGTGCCACCCGGCCCCAATCGATCCGCAGCAGAACCGTCAGTCCAAGGACGAAGCCGGAGAGGATTGCAAGCCACATTCCAACAGGGCCCAAGAGTCCCACCAACAGGTCATTCAGCGCTCGCCCAAGCCAGCCGCCGCCCTTGGCGACGCGCTCGATCCCGGCAAGGCCCAGCCACCCCAACGCCAGCGCAATCGGTGTGCGCACGCGGTCAAACACAGGCCGGCCCGCGAGGGCCATCACGGAAAGGACCATCACGCCGAACACACCCAACGAACCCCAACCGAGGACGGCGAACAACGCCTCGGCGACCGCCGCGCCCAACGGCCCACAGACGTTGGCGACGTCGCCCTCCCGGCCGTTGAACCACGTGGGGTCGGCCTCGTCGCGCCCAAGCACCGCCAGGGTGGCGAACGTCGAGCCAAGGAGGATCGCAAGCCAGGCCAACTCGCGCCGGCGGGCCGAGACGGCTGCGGTCAGCGCGCCGGTCGCTTCGTTCCGCCGCGTCGCGGTCGTCGTGCCCACGGCCACCTCACGGGGTCATTGTACCCCAAGAGGCTTGACGTGTCACCCGCGAACCTCGAAAGCGTCTTAGTAGACGAACCGGGCCTTCAGGTTGACCTCGACGTCGTCGTAGGACCGTTCCGTGACGCTCGACGCGCGCTGCGTCCATGCGAGACCGGCGCCCAACGAAGCCCAGTCCGTCAGAACGTAGTCGCCGCCGACACCCAGCCGGTTGACGATGTCGTTCCGAGGCGCCGCGGAGCTCTGGTACTCCTCGAACCGGACGCCGTAGGAGACGGACGGACGGAAGTCGCCCACACGCCCGGCGTACTGAGCGTAGAGGTAGTCATAGCGAATGAAATTCGCGACCCAGCTGTCCTGGAAGTCGCGGCGGTAGCCAAGCGAGACTGTGTTCTTCTCTGTGAGCGCGTACCGGATCTGCGCGCCAAGAAGCAGGCCGTCGAGGCCGCCAACCGGGGGCGCCGCAGCATCCTTGAAGCTCGACACGCCGTAGCCAGCATTCAAATCGACGGAGACCTTTTCCGTGACCTGACCAGCGATTCCCGTCCGGAACTTGATCTGGGTGGAATCAGGCTTTTCCAAGACGGCTGCGGCACTCGTCGTGGTGCCGCCCGTGTCGCCGAGGCTCGGCGCGTTGTCGCGCCAGTCGAACCAAACCACGTCAGCGCCGAGTGTCCAGGCCGTACGGGGAAGGAAGAGGTACCGCGAGCTCAGCTTGGGGCCGTACGCCGTGCGCGCGTTGTAGCTCTCGAAGCCCTCGCCATTGAACACCGGGACTCGGTAGTCGTCGTACGACGCCAAGCCGCGCGCCTTGATTTCGAGCGCCGAGCTCGGCGTCATGCGCAGGCCACCCTCGAACTCTTCGCGGAACTGAACCGTAAACGGCGCGTCCGCGTAGTCGAGGTCTGTCGTCGTGCTGCGGAGCGACAGGTGGTTGTCGATCTCGAAGCCGACAGGCCGGTCCTTGAACAGCCCGGCGCCGAGATCGACGGAGAAGTTGTCCACTCGGTCGAGGGAGGACGCCGAAAGCGCGTCGTCGGCATCCTGCTCGACGGCGATCCACTTGCGAAGTTCCCAGGTCCCACCGAGCTTGAAATCGTGGTGGTCCGAGTTCAACGTGAGGTCGACGCCCGGCGCGAGCGACAACATGCCGCCGCCGTTGGGGTCGACCTCCTGCCGGTAGACGTTGGATCGATAGGTGAAGCCCGCTTCGATGCGCGGCGCCACGGACAGGTCGCCGACGCGCACGTGATCACCCGGAGCAGCCCATGCATCCGCGGACAAGGCGCCCGCCAGAGCGATCGTCAAAACAACAAACATCGGAAGGAGGGTCCCGGTGGGAAGGCCTAGAGGAAAGGACTGACGGGTGGGGGGCCGGTGGGCGGCTCCGGATCCTCTGGAGCCTCGTCGATGGTGTCATCCGCGCCGCCGTCGACATCCACGACCGTATCGTCCCCGCCATCGCCCTCAGCGCTGCAGCGCTGCGACTGAACGACAGCCTGGCGCGAACGAGACACAGCAACGGCGATTCGGCTTGCAGCGTGTTTGGCCATGGTAGGCCCGTCGGGGTCCTGTGATTCGATGTGGTCCGCCATTTCCGCCGTGGCCCCAAGAGCCACTTGCTGGAGTGCGCGCACCGTCGTCAAACGGCTCGTCACACAGGCGGTGACCTCGCCGGCGCTCTCGCGCTCGGCAATGTCCTGCATCCGCTCCACTTCGCGCACCGCGTCGGCGATTTCCAGGTTCGCGGCCTCGGCATAGGGAATCAACTCGTCGAGACTCAAGCCCGACAGGCGCTCCAACTCGGTCTGCATGCCGTCGTCTTGCGCGAAGGCCATCGGGACGAGCAAGAGACCCAGCCCAAGCCACATCATGCGCACCGTCATGAAGGCCTCCCTGAGCCAACTGTAGCGTATTGCCTGCGCGCCGGCTCTGTCAACGTGAGCGCCGCGCCCACTCAGTTCTCCGTCGTGAAGGCAAAAGGCCAGCTCACGTCGCCGGTGGCGTCCGCGCATGTCGCGAAGTTCCACCGCTTGACCTTACCCTTCACGCACTCCCCAAGTTCCGCGTCGCCCGTGCCATTCGCGACGACGTACACGGAGCCGACGACGCCGCCGTCGCCGATGTTCCAGCCGATCTCGATGCGGCCGCCGAGGTCCGGAACGGCGTTGAGGCGCCGCTCGTAGCAGTACTGCAATTGGCCGCTGTACTTCGTGATGATCTTCTTCACACAGTCGCCATCGGCAATATCTTCGGAAACTGTACCGCTAGAGTCCGCGCGGACGGTCGCCTTGACCGCCGGGCCGCCACCCACGTTGGCCGAACCCGCACCAATGATGCCGGGCCCGCCGATGTCCGTCAGACCACCCTCTGTACCGGTCCCGCCGCGCGTTGCGGCCGCCGCATTGGACACGGCTGCGCCCGCGCCCTTCAGCGCCGCGTCGAGATCTGCCAGGCCAGGGCCTGCCGCGATTTGGTCGGTGATTCGCCCGCTTTCGCCCTTCGTACCGATCAAGCGGGTGAGCAACTTGGACTGATTGAGGACCCGTTCCTTGGTCTCTTCGTCCTGTTTCGCCTGGTCCTTGGCCGTCTTCGGCTCGTCGGGTGCCTTCGCTTTGGACGACTCTGCCTTGCTTGCTTCCTTCTTCCCCTTGTCCGGGTCGGGAGGCGGGTCCTTCTTCTTCTCCGGCACCAGGATGCGCGTGAAACGCTCAGGCATCTGGTCGAGCGAAGGCGGCGGAATCTCCACGGTGTGCACGTACACCACGAGGACCATCGCCAACGCGGCCCACAGGCCAAGGAAGCCGAGGAAGACGGGGTCGTCCTCGTCCATCCAACGGGCCGAGAAGTCCATGGCCTGAATCGGCTTGACGGCCTGCACGGGGGGCGGCGACACGAACTGGAAGAGAACCGTGACCTGATCGACGGTGACCTTTCCACGGTCGTTTTCGGTCAAGGGCAACGTGTAGACGTCGCCGAGCTTCGTGACCACGGACTCCGACGCCAGCTTGTTGAGGGCGACGACGCCGCCACCGGAGCTGACGCGACCCTTCATCTTGTCCGTGAAGCGCAGCGCATACTGCGAGCCCTGGAACGCGAAGAGCGTCACCTCTGGCGTCGAAAGCGACCCCTTCGGGAGTTGGAAGGTCGCCTTCGCCCCCTCGCCCAAAATGACGGGGTCGCCAGCCTTGATCAGCGTCTCCTGGACGATCTTGCCGTCCTGGATGATGCCAATTCTCAGAATCTTGTTCAGCTTGGCCTTGGCCATCGGTCAGCCTCGGAAATGCGGAGGACCAGTCCCCCATGTGCGCCGAACGCGTTGAGTGGCGCGTATCTTACACGTCGCGTCCAGGCGCCCCGCCGGAGTGACGTTCGTACAACATCCGAACAACGCGAGGGCACACCCGGTCATTGGGCCCCCCCGGCCGTCGCGAAGCGAAAGCGCGTGAAGCCCGACCGGGAGGCCGTGCTCAGCACGTCGCGAAGGGCAGCGTAGGGAATGCCCCGATCGGCGACGAGGTTGATCTGGCCCACCATATCGACGTCCTCCGGGTCCGCGTTGCCCTCGGCAGCCGAGCGCCTCGCTTGCAACAACGCGGCGAGATCGGGAAGGATTCCCTCCCGGACGACGCCCGGCGGCCACCCGTTCGGCACAGACGGCGCGACCTGAAGCAGCGGAACGCCGTCCACGGCCAGCCCCTCGCGCGAAACCGTCAGCGTGACAGCGACGATCAGCGGCTCTTCGCTCGTGCTCGTGGGCAACTCCACGGGTCCAAACGTCTCCGCACTAGGCGTCGTCTCGAAGTTCTGAAGCAGGAAGACGAGGACGATCGTGAGAAGGTCCATCATCGAGGTGATCGCCAAGGGTGCGTACGTAGGCAAGCGGTGGGCCCGGGCCCTCATGGTTTACCCGCGACGATGGAGACGACTGGGAACATCACCGCGCCGGCACGTCCGCCGGCCGTCGGCATGGAGCGCGCGGCGTCCATCGTGCCGATGAGCACCTCGTAAACGACATCAGGCTGTGGCATCAGGATGACGTCGACCGTGTCCGGCCGCTGCAGCTTGGCCCAGGCCAGGCGGTCAGCAAGTGCGTCGTAGTCATAAGCGTCGCGGTTCTCGCAGCCTGCGGTCAAGCACGGGATGACGCCCCCAGGGTACCCTGGCCGATCCTCGAGGCCCACCAAAGCGAGGTCAAAGCCCTTCCGAGAGATGGAGACCCGTGGAGGTACGACCTCCTCGGACTTGGCGACTCCGGCGGTCGGCGCCGTGGCCGCAACCGACGTCGTCGACACGAACTGTGTGGCTGTGAGCAAGAACGGGATGAGCAGACTGATCAAGTTCATCACGGGCAGCAGGTCCAGGTCCGCCCCCTCTGTCATCCGACTGCGGCGGCGTTCCCTCACGCTCCCCGCCTCCGCGCACGGGCCGCCAACGCGCGCAGGAGCGCGACCGCCGCGCGATCCGCGTCATCAAGCAGCGCGTTGGCCCGCTGTGCGACAACGCCATGGACGACAAGGGTGGGGATCGCGACCATGAGGCCGAACATCGTCGTGTACATCGCGACCGCGATGCCTTGGGCCAGCGCTGCCGACTTGGCATCCGCACTCGCCTTGGAAACGGCGTCAAAGGCCAGGATGAGGCCCTGAATCGTGCCCACCAAGCCGAGCAGCGTGCTCACGTTGGCGAGCATGGGGAGGTACCCCACCCGCCGGCCAACCAGGGGGGTTGCGGCAAATCGGGCTTCGTCGAGCGCAGCTTCCAATTCATCCCGAGGCGCATCCGCTGAGGACAGCCCGGCCGCAAGGACATCTCCGACGACGCTGCCCTCGACGGCCGCAACGCGGGCGATCGCCCCGTCCACGTCGCCCTTACCGACATCGCCAACGACATGGGCCAACAGTGTGTCCGTGTCCGCGGATAGCCGGAACGCCACCGCATAGAGCCGCTCGCATGCGATGATCATCGCGACGAATCCGCACAGCGCGATCGGCGCCATGAAGAAGCCACCGTCCGAAAGGAAGGTCAACGGATCCACACCGAGCAAGGACGCCTCCTGCTGCCGCCCCTGGCTCAGGGAGGCCGTCGAGTCCGCTAGAACAGCGCCTTGTCGGCCGCAACGATGATGCGATCGACGAAGCTGGCCTTCAATTCCAACTGATAGTTCTTGTTGAGATTTTCGCGCGTGATGAGCACGAGGATCTCAGGCTTCTGCACTTCGCCCTTGATGACGATGTCGTCGAAGTTGGGCGCAGCCGACGCCGTCGCCGCCACCACAAACAACGCAATCATGGGCGGCCTCCCGGTGGGGGTTGGTCGGGCGGCGGCGCTTCGGGCGGCGGGCCTTCGACAGGCGGTGTCGTTTCATCAGGCGGTGGCTCAAGCGGGCGGTCGGGAGTTTCGCCCTTGAGCAGCTTTTTCTGTTCCTCTCGCGTAGCCTCGCGCTCCTTACGATCCGCTTCGGCCTTCTTCCGGCGTTCCGAGTCTCGCATCTCCCGCTTCAGGTCGTCGAGGATTGCCTTTGCGCGCTCCGACTCGGGGCCGCCGCGCTTGATGTAGTCCTGAAGGGCGTCCATGCCCTCGCCGTAGCGCTTGAGGTAGTCCCCCAACAGAATGCCAAGATTCAAGTACGGGGCAGGATCGCCAGGATCCAGCGTCAAAGCGCGGCGATACGCCGCTTCGGCCTCTGCCAAAGCACCGGTTCCGCGTAGGGCGATGCCCAAGTCCAACTGGAGAGCGGCGTTGTTGGGGTCCGACTTGGCGGCGCGTTCCAACAACGCCAGAGCCTCGTTGTAGGCGTGATCGTCCAGATACAACCTGGCCATTTCAGTCTGCGCAGTCCGGTTGCCGGCATCCAGGGCCAACGCTTCGGTGAAGGCAGCACGAGCCCGGAAAGCGTCTCCCATCTGCTGGTAGACGCGGCCCATATTGGCGCGCAGCGAAGCATCCTTGTCCGCGCCAGGAGTACCCGACAGGGCCTTTTCAAACACGAAGCGGGCCAGCGGCAGATCGCCATTCGCGAGGAAGGCGAGCCCAAGCGCGTTCTGCAGTTCGAGCGACGTCGCCGCCTGCGCCAGGCCCTCTTTGGCCTCGGCCAATGCGCCCGGGACGTTGCCGCCGCGACGCAACGCTTCGACCAGCGCGGCTCGGACGCGCGGGTCTGACGGCACCGCGGCCACACCCTGTCGGGCAAACTGAAGCGCTTCCGCGTTTCGGCCCTCGTCCAACGCGATGGCCACCAGCCCGACCCAGGCCGCACCCATTGTCCGATCCAGGTCCAAGGCGACGTTCCAGGCGTCGTTGGCGCCGGTCCGATCGCCCGTCTTGTACCGGGCGACGCCGAGATTCACGAGCACCCAGGGATCCTTGGGACGCACACGCGCAAGCGCTTCCAACGCTTCCAACGCCTGACGATCGGCCGCGGGATCTCCCCGTTGCAAAAGCAGCGCAGGGCCTTCCAACGCAGCACGGCCATCGGCCGCCGGCGCGGGGGCGGACGCTACGGGCGCCGGCGAAGCTGCCGCATCGGGTGTGGCCACCGGCTCCGAGACCGTCCACACGGGACCCGCCGGGGGCGCAGCGCTGACTGGCTCCGCGGGTGGCTGTTTGTTGCCGCATCCGAGCGCCAGAGTGACCAACCACGATCTCACGGCGCCTCCGGAGGAAGCGACGGTCCCACGGGCAACGACGACTCGCCGCGGTGCGGACGGCGCGCCTCAGGATGAGGCGCCGGGTAGGTTTCGGGCACGCGCCGGTTCAATTCCGTCGCCGCGCGTTCAATCCAGACGGACCACCTGCGCTGGGCGCCGGCCGCGGTGATGAGGTCAGCGAGCTTCTTGATGCCAAGGGCCTCAACCTCCTTGTACTGGGGGTAGATCTTTTCATCGAGGAGGTCGCGGAACGCCCATTCCTCTTCTTCGCTAAGGCCCTTGGGTGGCTCAATCGAGAGGCCGAGGTCCGCCAAGTAGAGCGTGCTCATCGCGCCCAGGTACAGAGCGGCGCTGTTGAATTCGAAGCTCTGATATCGCCCAATAAACTCGCTGACCTTGGCGTCCAATGCGCGGATTTCGGCAGGCTTCGTCTCGTCGAGCAACACCGCGTCGCGATCGTCGTTGCCGGTGAGCTTGTCGTCGACAAGCGCGTCGTAAGCCTTCTGGAGACCAGGGAAGTCCGCCGAGGCCGCCGCTTCGTGGGCTGCGGCGCCAAGCTGCCCGCCCCCCGCCGTGACCGCTTGGAAGGTCCGAACCACTTCGGCAACCTCGCGCTGCGCGCCCGCCTTGTCGCCTTTGGCGAGCAGCAGGGACGCCAAACGACCGCGAGCTTCCACGGCGTGATCGGGATTCGCGAGGCCGTACTTCTTCAGGTAATTCCTATAGAAATTGATGGCCTGTGCAGGGTCGACGGCTTCGTATTGCTCGCCTGCGCGCCATTCGACACGCTCCCGATCGTCGCGCGCCGGGTAGTTCGCCGCATACGCCTCGTAGCCCTTGGCGGCAGCAAGGTACTGACCCAACCCGACCTGAAGGAAGGCCGCGTTGAACGCCGCGTCGGGCGCGTTGAGATCGTCGGGGAACTGCCGGACGAGTCGCCCGTAGTAGTCGATCGCCTTGTCGAGTTGAAAGGCCGCCTCGTAGTTGGCCGCAATGCGAAAGAGCAGACGACGACTGCGCTCGTCGGCCGGGTACTCGTTGACGAAGCGCTCGTACAACTTGTTGGCATCTTCGACCCGACCCAGCTGCTGGTAGCTGAACGCGGCGTCGTGGAGTGCGTCGGAGGCAAATTTCGAGCGCGGGAATTCGTCGAGGAAGGCGAGAAAGGCCGCAGCCGCGCCAGCAGAGTCGCCCTTCTGTGCGAGCTGGCCCGCCAAGGTGAACGTCGCGCCTTCGAGCGTATTCGCAAAGGACGGGTCCACAGCACCGGTCGGCCCGAGACCGGCGGTAAGGTAGGCTTTTGTAGACCGGCGGACGGCTTCGAGGTCGCCTTCGGCCGTGTACGAGTCGACGATCAGGGCGGCCGCAAACGAGGCCTCTTCGGTCCGCGGCCACCTGGCGATGACGGCCTCGAGTTCCGCGCGCGCTTCGGGGTACCGGTGGTGGACAAACTCGAGCTGACCGATCGTGTACAACAAGCCCGGGCGCCGTTGGTCGGTCTCGGCGGCGTAGTCGACATCGGCGGTCTGAGCGCTGAAGGTGTGCTCCAACAGCGCCCGGCTCGCCTTCACAAAGGCCTGCCGGTCCGCGGACATCGCCCACCGATCGACAGTCTTGCCGTACGGCGTGGTCACCGTCGATTCGACGGTCGGATTCACCGGCGCCACCTCGGGCCCGCCTGAAGCCGCCACCATGCCGAGCCTGGCGACGTCCATAAGCGAGTAGACGGCCCCATCGACGTAAGCGTGAAATCGACCGGACCGTTGGAGGGAGGCGAATTCGCGCCCCGCTTCCTCCAAGCGCATCGATTCCTTGAGGACGTTGGCGTAGAGCCACTGCTGCTCGTAGTAATCGTCCGCAATCGGGAATTTCTGCAGGTATTCGAGGTAGCCGTCCGCCGCGCCACGGTAGTCCTCGGCACTTCCCGTTTCCTGGGCGCGAACGTAGTACTCGTTGGCAACGCCGAGCAGCGACTGCTCGATGTAGCCGCGTGCGACCGCGATGGCTTCGGGGTGGTTCCGGTTTCGGTTCCACCACTCGCCACCCTCGTTGTACCGCTGGGTCAGCTTGAGGCGCTCGGCGCCCGCCTTGGCCAGATCGCGAGTGAGGATGTTGCTGCCGTAGAGGCGAACGACTTCCATCAGGAAGGTCGGATTCTCTGGCCGGAACATCCAGCGCGGGTCGTCCTGCAACGCGTTGTAAATTTCGATAGCCTCTTCCGGCCGCGCGTAGCGCAACAGGACGTCGGCCAGGGCGACATAGACGTCCCACTCCCAGGGCCGCTCACCCGCGGACGCGAAGAAGGCTTTCGCCTCCTCCACAGCGGTCCGATCGTTGTCGAGCGCCCGGTCGGCCAAACTGTACGCCGTGTATTTGACGGCGTCCTTCGCGAACGCACTCTCCTTCCCCGTGTCGTGTTCCAGGTCCTCCGAAAGGTCCAGCAACCGAGTAAACGCCGGCAAAGCTCGTTCGTAGTCCGCCACCTTGTAGTGGGTCCACGCCAACTTATAGAGCGCCTCGTCGAAGTACAGGCCGTCGGTTCCCTTCGCGAGCACAGCGTCGTACCGGGCGATCGCCTCGGCGAACTTACTTTCGGCAAACAGGAAGTTGCCAATGAACAAGTGGCTCCGGTCGGCGAGATCGCTCTCCGGGCGGGCGCGAATCAACTCCTCAAGGATGGCGCGCGCCGTGACCTCGTCTGCCTGCGCTGCCCGAGGCTCGATATAGCAATAAGCGAGCATCAGGTAGACGCCGTCGAGGCGTTCGTACTGTTGGTCGATTGGCCGGTCGGCGTTGGCGGCCAAGATCTCCTTGTAAAGCGCTACGGGCTCTCGCAAGTCGAGCTTCGGCTCGGCACCAAGGCGTTCGAGCGTCGCCAGATCGTCCGATTCCAAGGCCGCGAAGTAGGCGTCCGCCTGTTCCTGATAGGTCTCGCTCGCGACCTCGAATTCGAGGTCCGCAAGCCGGAACCGAACATGGTCAGCGTAGGCCGCGCGGGGGTACCTACGCAGGTACGATTGGAAGCCCGCCATCGCGACATCGCGATTCGCCCGCTCCGTTTCCCGCAAGTTGTCGAGGACTTGGTCGTAGCTTGTCGCGATGTTTGCGCGCTCTTCTGCTTCGCGCGAGTCCACCCACGCCTTCGCGTCTCCCGTCATCTCCCGCATGCGCTCAGCAAAGCGGTCGTGCGTGGCGCGCCAAGCCTCCAACTCCACAGCGGGAGCCTCGGCCGCATGGCCGAGTGCCGCAAGCAGGGCGAGTGCGACGATCATTCGGTGGCCCGCGTACGAATGAGCTGGAAGCGCCGTTCGAGGTCGGCGACAAGTTCGTTGCGCTGCTTGAGCGCCCCTTCGATCGCTTCCTGAGTCGTCATCAACTGCGACCACCGGACATCGACGAGGCCCGTGTCGGCCCGCAACAGCGCATCTTCAAAGAAGGCCTCGAGACTCTTGAAGCCCTCAAGCGTGAGCGCCGCACCCACCGTGCGGGACCGCGACTCCAGGCGCGCGACGTCATTGCGCTGCACGAGCACATCGGCCGCCTCTCGCTCAAGCTGGGCGCGGACGAGACTCAGCTTACTGCTTTCGACGTTGCCGATATTGCCGGCCATGGCCTGCAGCCGGGCTTCGGTCTGGTCCAGCGCATTGTGGAAGCCGTCGATGCGCTTGCCTTCCGGATCCGTAGCAGTCCGCGCCCGCGCGGCGTCGGCGACGAGGCCGTCCACAGCGCGATCCAGCTCTGGATCCACGCCCGCATTCATCACGGCCAGGACCGACGACGGAATCGCATTCGACCCGACCGCGCCTTCGGCGACCAACAATGCAGCCTGCGCCCGGGCCAACTCCTGCTCAATCGTCGACGGGTCCAGCCCCGTAGCTCCCATCTGGGTCGCCACCCGCACCGTCGCGAGGTCCGATTCCAAACTCGCGACGTCAGACGACAGCTCATTGGCGCGAATCTGCAACTCGCCGACGCTGCGCTCGTAGGCTTCAAGATCGCGGCGCGCGGCCGAAATCCGGTCCAGGGTGGCCTTCACCTGGATCGACGCGCTTTCCCAACTCGGGCCCCGAGGCGTCCGACGAAACTCGGCCTCTGCGCCGAGGAGCCGAAGGCGTTCCGCCAGCGCCATGGTCTGAGCCTCGACAAGCTCGAAGCGCATCTGCTCGAAACTCGTCAGGCCCGCGCGATGGTCAAGGACCAACCGCAATTCTCGAACGAGACTCTCGGAGACCGCAACGTCCGCAAGCTCATTCGCCACTTCCTGACCATTGTCGACAGCGCGTTGAACCTCGTCCTCGGCCAACAACATCGCAACGGCGTAGGTTGGCACTCCTTCGAGCTCCGCCTCTTCCGCCCCGAAGGTCAGCGCCCGCCCGTAAAACTCGGCGGCCCGCTGAGGCTCCCTGGCCAATTCGCCCAGCCGGGTCCGAAGAGGTTCGTAGTCCCGCCGAACCCGCTCGTAGCCCTCGGCGGCTCCGTCATGATCCTTGCGGGCGACGAGGAGATGTGCACTCAGCAGCCGCAACTGGGCGGTGTAGGCATGTTCGGGAAAGGCCAGCGCGAACATCTCGACGCTGCGAAGAGCGGCGTCCCAATCCTCGAGCTGGACGAACGTCCAAACGGTCTCGTACAAGCGATCGGCGAACCGGTCCTCGGCGCGGGAGACGAGGCTGTAGACGACGGCTGCGTCGAGGAACTCGCCTTTCTCGTACAGAACGCGGGCTTCCGCGAGGCGCGCGTAGTCCACAACCGCAGCATCGGCGGTCGCCGCATGCGTCTCGTCCAGCACCTCGCGGAAATGGACGAGTGCGCTGTCGAGATCCTTGGCCCTCACCGCGATGGAGCCCAACAAGTACCGAGCCCGGCCGAACCAAGCATTCCCTGGAGGAACCTCGTCGAGGTAGGCTTTCGCCTTGCCCATGTCGCCCTGCCGGTAGAAACTACGGCCGACGGCGTACTGAATCTTGGGGTTTGCGGCGACTTTTCCGCGCAGAATCTCGCTCTCGAACCAGCGATAGAATGCATCGGAGCGGCCCGAGTCCGCATAGAGTTCCAGCAGTCGGCGCACCGACTCGGAACGGAACGGATGATTCGGCGATTCCGCGATCAACAGGTAGCGTGACTCGGCGGTCTCCAAATTGCCCATCGCTCTGAGCGACTCCGCGAAGCTGAACTCCGCATCGGCCTGCAGCGGCGTGCCATCTAGAGCACCGGAACTGACCAGCGCGAAGAACCCCTCGGCGGCTCGCTGGTGCTCGCCAATCATGTCCGCGAAGACACAGTCCTCAAAGCGGAGGACGGCCGCGTCACCCGCGAGAAAACCCCGTCCGGCGCTAGCCAGACGTCGGTCGAGGTCGCCAGACGTCCGCGCGAGCGACGCCACGTTGGCGTCGATCTCGGACAGGTCGGCATCGACGCCCGCACGAGCGTCGAGCGCAACCGCCGCTACCCACCCTGCGGCGACCCATCGGACGAGCAAACGCATCATTCGTCTCGAAGATCCTCGACCCGCGCCTCAAACGAGATGTCGGGCCGCTCCACGAAGCTGGCCAAAGCGCCCCGGCTGTCCACCGTCGTGCGGACGACGGTCACGCGGCCATCCTCCACCTTGAAGGTGTAAGCATTGGACACGCGGAACTCATAGTTGCGAAGGTAGGAGAAGATCCGGTAGCCCTTGCCTCGCAACGTCAGCGCCACATCAAGGGTGTGATCGCCGGTTGGCAGGGCCTGCTCGTGGACCTTGATCTCGCGTACTTCGTCCAACCCGCCATCCGGGTCGGACTTCGTGAAAACCGTTCTCCCGTCAAGCACATAGGTGGCCGACTCGAGAAGGTACCCACCGCCCAGCTCGTTGGCGTGCCAAAGGGCGACGCGCGCTCCGACGGTGGCCGAGTTGGACACGAGCTCTTTGAGCAGCTGAAGCGTGGCTTTGGACCGGAAGACCCTCTCTTTGAGGTCGTCGACATCCTGCTCGACAGTGCGCAGCTCCTTGGAGAGCTCAGGCGAGCCCGCACCTTCGTCGGCCCAGGCGACGCCGCCCATCGCGAGGGGCACCAGCACGACCAACGAACGCAACGACATGGGGGCCCTCGGCACCGGCCCACCGCACGCACGGCTGGACCCGTCCCGCCCGGACCTATACGCCTCCGACCCGCGTGTCAACGCAGCCGCCGGGCCCCATGGCGCCCTCACGGAGGGCCACCCAAGGCCACTTCGTCGGCTTGCGTCATGGCCAGCGCCTCGACGAACGCGTCCTGAACGCGCCGCACACCCAGGTTCCCGCCGTCGATGTCGTTGGCGAGGAATGCAAAAGCATAGCGAGAGCCCCCGTCGGACCGGACGATACCGACGAGGCAGTGAACCCCGTCAAGTGAACCCGTCTTCCCTCGGAATCGACCGGGGTCGGCCGTCGATCGGCGCGCAAGGGTTCCGTCGACGCCAGCGATGGAGAGGCTCGCTCGAAACTCGTCGCCGTACATCGGGTCCTGGTCCATGTCGCGCAGGACGGCCACCAGCGTGGACGGGCGCAGGCCGGCGCGAACGGCGAGACCGCTGCCGTTGACGATGACATCCCCGGACGGGTCGACACCGAGACCTTCAAGGTAGGCTCGGACTGCCTCCACGCCGTTCTCGTTGCTGCCGGGCGCGCGAGCGAAGGCGCCGCCCACGGCGCGCAGGGTCTGCTCGGCGATGAAGTTGTTCGAGTGCTTGTTCATGTCCGCGAGGATGACGCCAAGCGGCGACGACGTGTGGCGCGCGAGGGTGCGCGCATCCGGATCGACAGGGCCCAACTTCGCGCGCCCGGACACAGTGATGTCCACCTCGCGCAGCATCTCCCGGAAGGCGGCCATGAAGTGGGTGTCGGGGTCCGCAACAGCCCGGTACTCCCGGTCGAGCGGGGCATCCGCCGGGACACTCCCGCGCACAGTGAACTTCATCCGCCCGCCGTCCAGCACTTCGCGCTGGATGCGCAGGCTGCGGTCCGACCCGGCCGTGCCCGTCGTCATCTCGTTGGCGATCTCGACCAGGTCACCCACCGGCGTGTCCACCGCCACGCGCGCCGGCGATCCTACTGCCGGACCGGGCGCAAGCGCGATGCCCACCGTGTTGTAGTTCAGCGCCAGCGCCCCAAGCGTAGGGAAGTAGGCGGGTCCGTTCTCGACGTCGGCCGGCTTGTCCCACCCCACGAGATCGCGCCCCGGGGCGAAGGCTCGGGAATCGAAGATCAGATGGCCGTCCACTTTAGAAACGCCCGCCAACTTGAGGTCGCGGGCGAGTCGGTACAGGTCCTCGACGACGAGCGTCGGGTCGCCGCTGACAACGATGTACAGGTCGCCATGTAGTACGCCATCCGCGTCGGGAGGCGCTGAGGAGGAAACCACGGTTGCGAAGCGCCAGGCTGGGCCCAACGTGCGCAGCGCAGCCGCCGCGGTCACGATTTTCATCGTGGAGGCACCATTGAGCGGCAGGTCGGCGCCCTGTGCGAAGGCGACCTCCCCATCGGGCAGCCGCGTAACGACGACCCCGACATCGACGCCGCGAAGCGCTCGATCAGAAAGGACATCCGCCAGTGCGGGCGCCAAAGGGCCCCCATCTGGAGTGGCGAAGGCCAACGGAAACGCAACCAGCCAGGCGGCGAGGGACACGGGGACCTCCGGAGAGGTGGGGGGGGATGCGGGGACGGATCCAGCAGGCGCTGGACCCCACACCGCCTTGATAGCGGATGGCGTTCCTGACGGCCACGCCAGGATAGCGGCGAGACTGGAGAGCGCATGTTCCTCGGTTGTTGGTTGGCCGCCCTCAGCCAGGCCCAAGCGCCAGCCCTCACCGACGGACTGCCGGGGGCCAGCGTGGCTGGAGAGGGCGGTGCCACCGGCCTTTGGCTCAATCCCGCGCTCCCAGCGTGGAACCGAGAGGGCCGATCCAGCTTCGGCTTCAGCACATCGCCTACCGTGACGGAAGCGTCCGCGACGTTGGGGCGCGGCGGAATGGGCATCCTCGTGGCCAGCCAGTTCTTTGGCGGCGATTCGGCGACGCGCGCCCAATGGACGGGCGCATTCAGAATTGGCGACGGCATGTCCCTCGGCACGAATCTCGGTCCGACTTTCGCTTCGGGCGGCGAAGTCGACCTCGCCGTCGACCTCGGCGTGATCCTCCGCCCCGTCCCCGCCGTCGCGCTCGGAGCCGCGTTTCACGACCATGGCGGCCTGACGTTTCCCACTCCAACCGTTCGCTACGGTTTCGCTGTCGCTTCTCATGGGGGACGCACACACTGGGGAATCGACCATGCGATTCGACCAGACGTCGAGTCCATGCACACCTTCTTCCTCGCGGCGGGTGCCCGACCCCACCCTGCGGTGGGCATCCGAGGCACGGTGGGTGTGACCCCAGGCCCTGAAATCGCCTGGATGGGAGGCGGCGCCCTCACCTTGGCGATGGGCGGCGCCCAAGTCGGCGGTGGCGCAGTCGCCAATACCGAATCGATGGGTGCGATCTGGGTCGGAACCGACGAGTGGACGCGCCCCATCGCGCCCGTCCTCTCTGACACCGTCGAATTCGTGATTTCGGGCAGCTACCCCGACCAGCCGTCCCGAGGCCTCTTCGCCAGCAACGGACCCACCTGGCCGGATCTGATGACCGCCCTCGGCGCCCACGCCACGAGCCGGTCCAAGCGCGACATCTGGATTCACCTGGATGGCGCCGATCTCAGCTGGGCGCGCGCGAGCGAAATCCGCCGCCAGATCCAGGCGATGCGAGAGGGCGGAAAGCGGGTCTTCGTCTACGCCACCGGCAACGTCGACACGCGCTCCTGGTGGATCGCAACCGCGGCCGAGCACGTCAGTGTGGACCCTGCCGGACAACTGGAGATCATCGGCGGCTCGCTGGCCTTGCACCACGCCCGCGAGCTTCTCGACAAGGTGGGCCTCTCTGTCCAGGTCGCTCGACGGTCCGAGTACAAGAGCGCGCCGGAGACGTTGACCCGCAACGAGCCGACCGCTGAGAACCTCGAGCAAATCGAGGCGCTGCTCGACGAGCTGTTCGGCCACGTCACGACGACCGCTGCCGCATCGATGGAATCGACGCCCGAAGCCATCGGCGCCCTCATCGATGCAGCGCCCTTTTCCGCGGAAGAAGCCTTGAAGGCCGGCCTCGTCGATGCCATTCTGGCCTACGAAGACCGGTACGAACCGCTAGGTCACGGTGCAGACAGCGGCGCTCGGCGCGCGTCCGCTGAAGTTCGACCCCTCCGCACAACGTGGCCGGCAACCCGAACCATCGAGGTCATTCACGTCACCGGCGCCATCGTAGACGGTTGGGGTGGCGGAGGTCCGCTTTCCGGACGAAGCACCGGAAGCGATGCGGTCGTCGCGCAAATCCGGGACGCCGCCAACGACGACAACGTGGCCGCCATCGTCGTTCGCGTCGACAGCCCCGGTGGCTCTGCGCAGGCGAGCGACGAAATCTGGCACGCCATCCGCTCGGCGAAGCAGGAGAAACCTGTCGTGGCCAGCCTCGGCTCGGTGGCCGCGAGCGGCGGCTACTACGTCGCCTGTGCCGCGGACGCGATTCTGGCAGAGCCGACGACGATCACCGGTTCCATTGGCGCATTCGCTCAAAAGATCAGCGCGGAGCAACTCAAATCCCACCTCGGGGTTCACACCACCCTCGTCAATCGGGGGCGCAACGCCGACATTTGGTCCAGCTCACGGACCTGGGATGACGCTCAACAAGAGCGCGTCCAGGCCCTCATTGACGGCGTCTATGACATGTTCAAGGCGCGCGTCGCCGAAGGCCGAGGCATGGAATTGGAGGCCGTCGAGGAGCGCGCGAGGGGACGCGTCTGGTCCGGCGAAGCCGCCCTGAAACTCGGCTTGATCGATGCATCCGGCGGCTTGCTGGATGCCATCGCCCTGGCGTCCGTGCGCGCTGACCTGCCCAAAGGCCATCGCCAACACGTCGAGTACGGCTCGGACTCCCGCGGCGTGCTCAGCGCCGTCCTCGGCCAGGTCGCAACCGCTGCAGGCGCCGCCGAATGGGAGGGCATGTCCTCGCTGCTCGAACCGGTCGCGTTGCCGCTCTTGTTGGCATCCCAGCCCGACGGCACCGTGTGGGCGCTCGACGATCGGTTTTTCGCCACGCCATGAGCGCCCGCATCCTGGTCGTCGACGACGACCGCGCAGTACGCTCGGTCCTCGAGGTTCACCTCGGCAAACTCGGCCATGGGACCATCTTGGCCCGGGACACGGCCGAGGCGCGCAGAATCCTGGCCTCAGAGCGTCCGGACCTCGTCATCACCGACGTCCGTATGCCCGACGGGACCGGGCTCGACCTGCTTGACGCCGTGCGGGCACAAATGACCGACGTCCCCGTCCTCGTGATGACGGGCTTCGGCTCCGTCACCGACGCCGTCCGCGCCATGAAGGCTGGCGCTGAAGACTACCTCATCAAGCCGATCGAGCGCGACGCGCTGCAAATCGTCGTCGAGCGCGCCCTCGAACGCCGCGCCCAGCGCGTCGAACTGGACTCCCTGCGGCGTCGCGTTGCCGACCGGTTCGGTTTCGAACGGCTCATCGGCTCCACCGCCGCGATGCGCGAACTGACAGACACGCTCGCGGCCGTCGCCGACACGAGCGCCACCGTACTCCTCATGGGGCCGACGGGAACGGGCAAGGAGCTGCTCGCCCAAGCCCTGCACCAACGCTCCAGCCGAAACAAAAGGCCCTTCGTCGCCCTGAATTGCGGGGCCGTCCCCGAAACGCTTCTTGAGAGCGAGCTCTTCGGGCACGAGCGCGGCGCCTTTACCGGCGCCATGCGCCAACACGCCGGCCGGTTCGAACAGGCACATGGCGGCACGTTGTTGCTCGATGAAATTGGCGACATCGGACCGGCGATGCAGGTGCGCCTACTTCGCGTCCTGCAAGACGGGGAAATCCAACGTGTCGGCGGCTCGACGCCCTTGCACGTGGACGTGCGCATCATCGCCGCCACCCACAAGGACCTTCGCGCCGAAGTGCTCGCGGGCCGGTTTCGTTCCGACCTGTTCTACCGCCTCAATGTCGTCAGCCTGAGGGTCCCGTCCCTCGCAGAGCGGGCCGCAGACATTCCATTGCTCGCCGAGCACTTCATTCGCCGGGCCGCGGAGCGAATGGGGCGTCCGCCTCCTCCCCTGACCGACGAGGTTGTCAAGCAGCTCATGGCCCACTCGTGGCCCGGGAATGTCCGCGAGCTCGAGCACGCCATGGAACGTGCCGTGATCCTGGGACGCGGCGACCAACTCGCGCCGTTGGTGCTCCAAGAGGCGCTCTCGGCGGCACCGTCGCCCTCGGCGACCACCGACGGACAGACGCTACAACAGGCTCTGCGTGCGGCCGAACGACAGATCCTGGAAGCCGCGCTGCTGGAGGCCGGCGGCATCGCCGCCGAAGCGGCCCGCCGACTTGGACTGTCAAGGTCAAACCTAAGCTACCGAATGGGCCGTCTCGGGATGGGCGCTACGGCGTCGGGGCGTAAAGTGCCATGACCTCGTCGCAACCCAACCGTCGAAGGTCGCGCTCGGCCTCATCGCAGGCGTCCAGCGCGATGCGCAGCTCGTTGCTCGACAAGTTCACGACGCTGGCCTCCCAGGCGTCCTGACACGTGGCGACGAAGTCGCGGCGCGAGCGCGCGCCGAGGTCTTCCCACGACAACGCCGATGTTCGGCAGCCCCCGACCGCGGCGCCCGCCTCGACACACAACCGGTCGCAGGCGTCGCCCCCGCAAGCGACGAGGAACAGGGTGAGGGGCAGCATGGCCGGAGACGGAATCGAACCGCCG